>NZ_JAHZOW010000010.1:0-5092 GCF_019929145.1 Streptococcus sanguinis
CCATATCTCACAGGGGGCAACCCCCAACTACTTCCGGCGTTCTAGGGCTTAACTGCTGTGTTCGGCATGGGTACAGGTGTATCTCCTAGGCTATCGTCACTTAACTATTGAATTAACTGTCCTGTCCTCTCAGACAAGCCTTGTCAACTCAAAATTGAATACAATATCAAATCTAACATTTCTCTAAACCATTCGCTGCACTCTGATGAATTTCTTATTCTAGGATAAGTCCTCGAGCGATTAGTATTAGTCCGCTCCATGTGTCACCACACTTCCACTCCTAACCTATCAACCTGATCTTCTCTCAGGGCTCTTACTAACTTGCGTTATGGGAAATCTCATCTTGAGGTGGGTTTCACACTTAGATGCTTTCAGCGTTTATCCCTTCCCTACATAGCTACCCAGCGATGCTCTTGGCAGAACAACTGGTACACCAGCGGTAAGTCCACTCTGGTCCTCTCGTACTAGGAGCAGATCCTCTCAAATTTCCTACGCCCGCGACGGATAGGGACCGAACTGTCTCACGACGTTCTGAACCCAGCTCGCGTGCCGCTTTAATGGGCGAACAGCCCAACCCTTGGGACCGACTACAGCCCCAGGATGCGACGAGCCGACATCGAGGTGCCAAACCTCCCCGTCGATGTGAACTCTTGGGGGAGATAAGCCTGTTATCCCCAGGGTAGCTTTTATCCGTTGAGCGATGGCCCTTCCATGCGGAACCACCGGATCACTAAGCCCGACTTTCGTCCCTGCTCGAGTTGTAGCTCTCGCAGTCAAGCTCCCTTATACCTTTACACTCTGCGACTGATTTCCAACCAGTCTGAGGGAACCTTTGGGCGCCTCCGTTACCTTTTAGGAGGCGACCGCCCCAGTCAAACTGCCCGTCAGACACTGTCTCCGTAGATGATAAACCTACCGGGTTAGAGTGGCCATAACACAAGGGTAGTATCCCAACAACGCCTCCATCGAAACTGGCGTCCCGATCTCTTAGGCTCCTACCTATCCTGTACATGTGGCACAGACACTCAATATCAAACTGCAGTAAAGCTCCATGGGGTCTTTCCGTCCTGTCGCGGGTAACCTGCATCTTCACAGGTACTAAAATTTCACCGAGTCTCTCGTTGAGACAGTGCCCAAATCATTACGCCTTTCGTGCGGGTCGGAACTTACCCGACAAGGAATTTCGCTACCTTAGGACCGTTATAGTTACGGCCGCCGTTTACTGGGGCTTCAATTCATACCTTCGCGTTACCGCTAAGCACTCCTCTTAACCTTCCAGCACCGGGCAGGCGTCACCCCCTATACATCATCTTACGATTTAGCAGAGAGCTGTGTTTTTGATAAACAGTTGCTTGGGCCTATTCACTGCGGCTGACTTAAGTCAGCACCCCTTCTCCCGAAGTTACGGGGTCATTTTGCCGAGTTCCTTAACGAGAGTTCTCTCGCTCACCTGAGGCTACTCGCCTCGACTACCTGTGTCGGTTTGCGGTACGGGTAGAGTATGATACAACGCTAGAAGCTTTTCTTGGCAGTGTGACATCACTCACTCGCTACTAAACTTCGCTCCCCATCACAGCTCAACGTTACAGGTATAAGCATTTGACTCATACCACGCCTCACTGCTTAGACGTACATCCAATCGTACGCACGAGTTAGCCTACTGCGTCCCTCCATCACTTCATACTCTAGTACAGGAATCTCAACCTGTTGGCCATCGGATACACCTTTCGGTCTCTCCTTAGGTCCCGACTAACCCAGGGCGGACGAGCCTTCCCCTGGAAACCTTAGTCTTACGGTGGACAGGATTCTCACCTGTCTTGCGCTACTCATACCGGCATTCTCACTTCTATGCGTTCCAGCGCTCCTCACGGTACACCTTCTCCACACATAGAACGCTCTCCTACCATACCTATAAAAGGTATCCACAGCTTCGGTAAATTGTTTTAGCCCCGGTACATTTTCGGCGCAGGGTCACTCGACTAGTGAGCTATTACGCACTCTTTGAATGAATAGCTGCTTCTAAGCTAACATCCTAGTTGTCTGTGCAACCCCACATCCTTTTCCACTTAACAATTATTTTGGGACCTTAGCTGGTGGTCTGGGCTGTTTCCCTTTCGACTACGGATCTTAGCACTCGCAGTCTGACTGCCGACCACAATTCATTGGCATTCGGAGTTTATCTGAGATTGGTAATCCGGGATGGACCCCTCACCCAAACAGTGCTCTACCTCCAAGAATCTTTATGTCGACGCTAGCCCTAAAGCTATTTCGGAGAGAACCAGCTATCTCCAAGTTCGTTTGGAATTTCTCCGCTACCCACAAGTCATCCAAGCACTTTTCAACGTGCCCTGGTTCGGTCCTCCAGTGCGTTTTACCGCACCTTCAACCTGCTCATGGGTAGGTCACATGGTTTCGGGTCTACATCATGATACTAAAACGCCCTATTCAGACTCGGTTTCCCTACGGCTCCGTCTCTTCAACTTAACCTCGCATCATAACGTAACTCGCCGGTTCATTCTACAAAAGGCACGCTCTCACCCATGAACGGGCTCGAACTTGTTGTAGGCACACGGTTTCAGGTTCTATTTCACTCCCCTCCCGGGGTGCTTTTCACCTTTCCCTCACGGTACTGGTTCACTATCGGTCACTAGGGAGTATTTAGGGTTGGGAGATGGTCCTCCCAGATTCCGACGGGATTTCACGTGTCCCGCCGTACTCAGGATACTGCTAGGTACAGAATCTATTTAAAATACGAGGCTCTTACTCTCTTTGGCTGACTTTCCCAAGTCATTCTTCTATAAATTCTGAGTCCACATTGCAGTCCTACAACCCCGAAGAGTAAACTCTTCGGTTTGCCCTCCTGCCTCTTCGCTCGCCGCTACTAAGGCAATCGCTTTTGCTTTCTCTTCCTGCAGCTACTTAGATGTTTCAGTTCACTGCGTCTTCCTCCTCATTTCCTTAACAGAAATGGGTAACAGGCATCAACCTGTTGGGTTCCCCCATTCGGACATCCCCGGATCAAGTGCTTACTTACAGCTCCCCGAGGCATTTCGTCGTTTGTCACGTCCTTCATCGGCTCCTAGTGCCAAGGCATCCACCGTGCGCCCTTACTAACTTAACCTTATTTTTGACCTTTCAGTCTTAAACTCATTAATATTCACAGCGTTTTCGGTTTATTTTCTTGTTACTATTTGATATCGGTATTCAATTTTCAATGGACAAGTTCTTTATCTAGTCAAACTAGATAATGGAGCCTAGCGGGATCGAACCGCTGACCTCCTGCGTGCAAAGCAGGCGCTCTCCCAGCTGAGCTAAGGCCCCACATAGCCCTCTCAAAACTAAACAAGACCCAAGTGCATTCCGTGTGTCCTTACGGACTCCTTAGAAAGGAGGTGATCCAGCCGCACCTTCCGATACGGCTACCTTGTTACGACTTCACCCCAATCATCTATCCCACCTTAGGCGGCTGGCTCCTTACGGTTACCTCACCGACTTCGGGTGTTACAAACTCTCGTGGTGTGACGGGCGGTGTGTACAAGGCCCGGGAACGTATTCACCGCGGCGTGCTGATCCGCGATTACTAGCGATTCCGACTTCATGTAGGCGAGTTGCAGCCTACAATCCGAACTGAGACTGGCTTTCAGAGATTAGCTTGCCGTCACCGGCTTGCGACTCGTTGTACCAGCCATTGTAGCACGTGTGTAGCCCAGGTCATAAGGGGCATGATGATTTGACGTCATCCCCACCTTCCTCCGGTTTATTACCGGCAGTCTCGCTAGAGTGCCCAACTCAATGATGGCAACTAACAATAGGGGTTGCGCTCGTTGCGGGACTTAACCCAACATCTCACGACACGAGCTGACGACAACCATGCACCACCTGTCACCTCTGTCCCGAAGGAAAACTCTATCTCTAGAGCGGTCAGAGGGATGTCAAGACCTGGTAAGGTTCTTCGCGTTGCTTCGAATTAAACCACATGCTCCACCGCTTGTGCGGGCCCCCGTCAATTCCTTTGAGTTTCAACCTTGCGGTCGTACTCCCCAGGCGGAGTGCTTAATGCGTTAGCTGCGGCACTAAGCCCCGGAAAGGGCCTAACACCTAGCACTCATCGTTTACGGCGTGGACTACCAGGGTATCTAATCCTGTTTGCTCCCCACGCTTTCGAGCCTCAGCGTCAGTTACAGACCAGAGAGCCGCTTTCGCCACCGGTGTTCCTCCATATATCTACGCATTTCACCGCTACACATGGAATTCCACTCTCCCCTTCTGCACTCAAGTTAAACAGTTTCCAAAGCATACTATGGTTAAGCCACAGCCTTTAACTTCAGACTTATCTAACCGCCTGCGCTCGCTTTACGCCCAATAAATCCGGACAACGCTCGGGACCTACGTATTACCGCGGCTGCTGGCACGTAGTTAGCCGTCCCTTTCTGGTAAGATACCGTCACAGTGTGAACTTTCCACTCTCACACCCGTTCTTCTCTTACAACAGAGCTTTACGATCCGAAAACCTTCTTCACTCACGCGGCGTTGCTCGGTCAGGGTTCCCCCCATTGCCGAAGATTCCCTACTGCTGCCTCCCGTAGGAGTCTGGGCCGTGTCTCAGTCCCAGTGTGGCCGATCACCCTCTCAGGTCGGCTATGTATCGTCGCCTTGGTGAGCCGTTACCTCACCAACTAGCTAATACAACGCAGGTCCATCTGGTAGTGATGCAGTTGCATCTTTCAATTAATTATCATGCAATAATCAATTTTATGCGGTATTAGCTATCGTTTCCAATAGTTATCCCCCGCTACCAGGCAGGTTACCTACGCGTTACTCACCCGTTCGCAACTCATCCAAGAAGAGCAAGCTCCTCTCTTCAGCGTTCTACTTGCATGTATTAGGCACGCCGCCAGCGTTCGTCCTGAGCCAGGATCAAACTCTCATTAAAAAGTTTGAGTTCGCACTCATTACTGTCCACTGACAGATTTATTTTCGTTTTTTGACAGGTCACATATCTCTATGTCACCCTGCACTTGGTTCGTCTTGTTCAGTTTTCAAAGGGCTTTGTCTTTCGCGACAACTATATTAGTATATCACCTATACCACC
>NZ_JAHZOW010000011.1:0-2954 GCF_019929145.1 Streptococcus sanguinis
CCCGGACAGGATGCAGAACGGCATAGCGGAGCGTAAGGAGAAAATGTCACATAAGGCGCTCTTCCGCTTCCTCGCTCACTGACTCGCTACGCTCGGTCGTTCGACTGCGGCGAGCGGTGTCAGCTCACTCAAAGGCGGTAATACGGTTATCCACAGAATCAGGGGATAACGCCGGAAAGAATATGTGAGCAAAAAGCCGAAGCCAGGGACAAAGGCCGCGCCGATGGCGTTTTTCCATAGGCTCCGCCCCCCTGACGAGCATCACAAAAATCGACGCTCAAGTCAGAGGTGGCGAAACCCGACAGGACTATAAAGATACCAGGCGTTTCCCCCTGGAAGCTCCCTCGTGCGCTCTCCTGTTCCGACCCTGCCGCTTACCGGATACCTGTCCGCCTTTCTCCCTTCGGGAAACGTGGCGCTTTCTCATAGCTCACGCTGTTGGTATCTCGGCCCGGTGTAGGTCGTTCGCTCCAAGCTGGACTGTATGCACGAACCCCCCGTTCAGCCCGACTGCTGCGCCTTATCCGGTAACTATCGTCTTGAATCCAACCCGGTAAGACACGTCTTAACGCCACTGGCAGCAGCCATTGGTAACTGTCATGGAGGAGTAAATCTTGAAGTCATGCACCTGTTAAGGCTAAACTGAAAAAACAAGTTTTGGTGACTGAGCTCCTCCAAGCCAGTTACCTCGGTTAAAAGAGCGCCAACTCTTTTAACCTTCGAAAAACCGCCTGCCAAGGCGGTTTTTTCGTTTACAGGGAATGAGATTACGCGCAGAAAAAAAGGATCTCAAGAGGATCCTTGCATGTCTTACCTCCCCCTAACGATAAAGCAAGCCATCAAGTTCATGAATGAACATATTCCTATCCTTCTCTCAAAAAATAAGAAATAATTAATCCTTGTTGATGGGTTTTACACTTTCTTTGTTGGCCGCATGCGATGCCTCAACCCTACCAAACATATAACCTAGGGATAATGTTATTATTGGCGTAAAAACAGCCCATGATTCTTTTATATTATTAAGAATATTGACACCTTTATTGTTAAAGATATCAACAATAACAAGTGCAGATATTAAACATGCATACATAGTCAATGTAAATGTTATGACAAACCAAACAACACTACTTTTTGCATCATCACCAGTCCCTATCTTATCTGAGTATTTCTCCACCCGATTATTTATTAAAGAATAATTTGGATTTGGATTATAAGAGGCCGAACTACCAGAGGTAGATCCACCTTGAGAAATTGGATTAAAGTCATTCATTACTTATCCCTCAAGAAATTAATACTAATCCATCTCGACTCAGAATTAAAAAGATTTGTTCTAAAATTAAAATAATGCTTTTTATTATTTTTTGTAAAGATAAACTGAGGCTCTGAAGCCAATCCTTCTTCTCTTGGACTATACATTTTGAAATTATAACAAGAGATTGTCATCCCCAATCCATCATCATCGACTGTAGATTTAACAAGCCTATTGCCATTATCACCTGTATCTTCAGAAATAAAAACAACTGTAATTCTTGCTTCATTATCAAAATTAAAAACCAATTTTCCATTAGGATTCATAGTCAGAGAACTAGAATATACCAGCACTTTTCCATCAACTTCAGCTTCAATTTTCATATTATCTCATCTTATAAACAATAATAACCAACACAGAAAAAACCAAAACAATAAACCCAGGCATTACAACAACCCGATGAAGTTTATGTAAAAACATTGACTTAATTAGACCATGCATAACATGCTTTAAAAGCAGAAATAAGATCACAAGAAGTATAATTATTATCAATGTTAAAAAAACCACCGAATAATTCACTTATCCCCCCACTCTCCTTTGCCTCATCAATAAAAAACAGAACAATTATACATCAAAACAAACAGTTACATCCCCTTCACTCCAATACTTTTAACATAATCCCTTAATTGTACGCACCACTGAAACGCGCTGAACGCGATTCTGACGCAGACACCGCAAAAAGAGATGTTTTACCCCGGAAAAACAGGAAGGATGCGTCAGGATCGTTTTCAGCTCGCTGCATAGCTATGCATGAAAGCGAATGGTGATCACTTTGGGAGCTTACGGTGTTCATACCGTCTGTTTTCGACAGTTTTCTCTCCGGGAAGCTAATCTGCCATAAGCCTGGATAACAGGGCACGGTGATACTCCGTAATAGCGATCAGCACCTCCGCATATTCCCTGTCCCCGACACGCTTGCCGTCGATAAAGAGTTTTTTCTGTAACGCCCCCAGTCTCATAACTTCTTCCAGCACCCGATCATCAGTCAGTGAGTTAACTTTCTTACCGAGAGCTGCCGCCCGTAAAAAACCGGAAACGGTCTTGCCGCATTCAGCAGCCCTTTTTCTGATTTCCTGGTCTTCTTCTGCCGTCAGACGAACAGGGCGACTGATAGCCCGCCTGCGCGTATTACTTCCACTTCGTTTTATCATAAAACATGGCTCCGTATCTGACATGGGTGTCGGGGCAAAGCCCTGACCAGGGTAATTGTAATAGCGTGCATGCATGCGCGGTATAACAATTACACATCCTGTCCTGTCAGCAAGTTCGAATTACCGACAAAGACACGGCAGTTTTTTGGCAGTGACAGTATTGTCAGGCAGAAATACCCGTCAAAGCGTCAGACGGCAGAATACCGGCGGTAAAACAGTCGAAAAGTGGTACGCGATATAATCACACAACGCAGATGACAGACAGAACGGAGAAAACGAAAAGATGAACAAGCAGCAGCAAGCCGTACTCAACATGGCAGGATTCATAAAAAGCCAGAGCCTGACGCTGCTCGAAAAACTGGACGCACTCGATGCTGACGAACAGGCCGCCATGTGTGAGAAGCTGCACGAACTCGCGGAAGAACTTCAGAACAGCATACAGACACGCTTTGAAGCGGAAAATCGCAGCGGGATCTAACCCATCCGGACAGGAT
>NZ_JAHZOW010000012.1:0-1585 GCF_019929145.1 Streptococcus sanguinis
CTGCGCTCTGCACTGACACGTGCCGAAGAAAAGATCGAAGAAGATGAACGGGAAATAGAACATCTGCGGGCTCAGATAGAAAAACTGCGCCGGATGCTGTTCGGTACCCGTTCTGAAAAACTGCGTCGTGAAGTTGAACTGGCTGAGGCTCTGCTGAAACAACGTGAACAGGACAGCGATCGTTACAGTGGGCGGGAAGACGATCCTCAGGTTCCCCGCCAGTTGCGACAGTCGCGCCATCGTCGTCCGTTACCGGCACACCTTCCCCGTGAAATACACCGCCTGGAGCCAGAAGAAAGCTGTTGCCCGGAGTGTGGCGGTGAGCTGGATTATCTGGGGGAAGTCAGCGCTGAACAGCTGGAACTGGTGAGCAGTGCCCTGAAAGTGATCCGCACAGAACGGGTAAAAAAAGCCTGTACAAAATGTGACTGTATTGTTGAAGCACCGGCGCCGTCCCGCCCGATAGAGCGTGGTATCGCGGGCCCCGGATTACTTGCCCGCGTGTTAACGGGAAAATACTGCGAACATCTGCCACTGTATCGTCAGAGTGAAATCTTTGCCCGCCAGGGTGTCGAACTGAGCCGGGCCTTACTCTCCAACTGGGTTGACGCGTGCTGCCAGTTAATGACACCGGTGAATGATGCCCTGTACCGTTATGTAATGAACACCCGCAAGATTCACACTGATGACACACCGGTAAAGGTACTGGCACCGGGTCAGAAAAAGGCGAAAACAGGGCGTATCTGGACGTATGTCCGGGATGATCGCAATGTGGGTTCGTCATCTCCTCCAGCGGTCTGGTTCGCGTACTCGCCGAACCGGCAGGGGAAACACCCGGAGCAACACCTCCGCCCCTTCCGGGGTATCCTGCAGGCGGATGCGTTCACAGGTTACGACAGGTTGTTCAGTGCAGAACGTGAAGGTGGTGCACTGACAGAAGTTGCGTGCTGGGCCCATGCCCGGCGAAAAATCCACGATGTATACATCAGCAGCAAAAGTGCGACGGCAGAAGAAGCACTGAAGCGAATCAGTGAACTGTACGCCATCGAGGATGAAATACGGGGATTACCGGAGTCAGAGCGTCTTGCCGTCAGGCAGCAGCGAAGCAAAGTGTTACTGACGTCGCTGCATGAATGGATGGTGGAGAAGAATGGTACGCTGTCGAAAAAATCCAGACTGGGCGAAGCGTTCAGCTATGTACTGAATCAGTGGGATGCCCTCTGTTATTACAGTGATGACGGTCTGGCGGAGGCGGATAATAATGCTGCGGAAAGAGCGCTTCGTGCAGTCTGTCTCGGAAAGAAAAACTTTATGTTCTTTGGCAGCGATCACGGCGGCGAGCGTGGAGCACTGTTGTACGGGCTGATCGGCACCTGCCGTCTGAACGGTATCGATCCGGAAGCGTATCTGCGCCATAGCCTGAGCGTACGGCCGGAATGGCCTTCCAACCGAGTTGATGAACTCCTGCCATGGAACGTAGTACTCACCAATAAATAAGCGTCAATACGGTGCTCCGTTGACGCTTACATTGATAAACCCGATATCTTCAGCAATGGTAATGAACTTCAGCGGTGAAATGATCCCC
>NZ_JAHZOW010000013.1:0-1188 GCF_019929145.1 Streptococcus sanguinis
GACTGACCTGGGCTGCTCACTGATCTTCGTGCAGGATGTGATGAGCTCGCTGTCTGAGAATATCAAGACGGTTGTCAATATCAAGGACCGCAACACTGGTCAGTTAGTCATGGAAGAGGGAATCCTTAGAGAAATTGACTTCCGCTTGGATCATTTCCCAGAAGGCTATGACAAGGAGCGAATCGCTCGGACCTTGGCGCCGCTCAATCACTTACAGAATCTCAAGAGCTCAATCCCTGATACTGTGACCTTTATGGAGATGTATGGGGCAGAGACCTTCTCAGACCTGCAAGTCTTGCAAAAGTGGCAACAGAATGCGCCTTATAAGAGCTTGGCAGTGCCTATCGGCCTGCGGGGGAAAGAAGATCTGGTCTACCTCAACCTGCATGAAAAAGCTCATGGACCGCATGGGCTCATTGCCGGGACAACTGGATCTGGTAAGTCGGAGACCATCCAGTCCTATATCCTGAGTCTGGCTGTCAACTTCCATCCACATGATGTGGCCTTTCTCCTCATCGACTACAAGGGTGGGGGAATGGCCAACCTCTTCAAGAACCTGCCTCATCTCTTGGGAACCATTACCAACTTGGACGGAGCCCAATCCATGCGGGCGCTGGCTTCCATCAATGCGGAGATTCACCGTCGGGAGCGGCTCTTCAGAGAGTTTGAAGTTAATCATATCAACCAATATCAAAAGAAATTTAAGAACGGGGAAGCAACCGAACCCCTGCCTCATCTCTTCCTCATCTCGGATGAGTTCGCAGAGCTCAAGGTCAACCAGCCTGACTTTATCAAGGAGCTGGTATCCATCGCTCGGGTCGGACGTTCCCTCGGGGTCCACTTGATCCTGGCTACTCAGAAGCCCTCTGGGGTGGTGGATGACCAGATCTGGTCCAACTCCCGCTTTAAGCTAGCGCTCAAAGTGGCAGACCGGACGGACTCGATGGAAATGCTTAAGACGCCAGATGCAGCAGAGATTACCCAGACTGGCCGCGCCTATCTGCAGGTCGGCAATAATGAAGTCTATGAACTCTTCCAGTCAGCCTGGTCAGGGGCAGACTACCAGCCAGATAAGGATGAGATGGGAATTGAAGACCATACCATCTACCTAATCAACGACCTAGGCCAATACGAAGTGCTCAATCAAGACCTGTCAGGACTTGACTTAGCCGAGGATATCAAGGAAGT
>NZ_JAHZOW010000014.1:0-1186 GCF_019929145.1 Streptococcus sanguinis
TGTAGTCCTTCCATGACACGAAGCGCAGGCTGTTGCGCACCATATGCACGATGCATAACTGGATGCGGGCCTTCGGATATACTGTGTTGATGGCATCCGGGAAGCCTTTCAGGCCATCCACACAGGCGATGAGGATATCGTTCAGACCGCGGTTTTTCAGTTCAGTCAGCACATTGAGCCAGAACTTCGCCCCTTCATTTTCGGCCAGCCACATACCCAGCAGTTCTTTCTGACCTTCGATATTGATGCCCAGTGCCAGGAACACCGATTTGTTGATGACGCGACTGTCCTGCCGAACTTTCAGGACGATACAGTCAAGATAAACAATGGGGTAAACAGCATCCAGTGGTCGGTTTTGCCATTCTACAACCTGCTCCATCACGGCATCGGTAACCTTTGATATCAGTGCCGGTGAAACATCTGCGTCATACAGTTCTTTGAACGCAGCAGCTATCTCACGGGTGGTCATCCCTTTGGCATACAACGAGAGGATCTGGTTATCCATCCCGGTAATACGGGTCTGATTTTTCTTTACCAGTTGTGGTTCGAAGGTACCGTCACGATCGCGCGGAGTACGCAGTTCCAGTGGACCGTCGCCTGTGATAACGGTCTTTGTGGAAAAACCGTTGCGGGAGTTAGCTCCTGGTCTGGACTGATTTTTCTCATACCCAGGATGGTGTGTCATCTCTGCATTGAGAGCGGCTTCAACGCTGAGCTTTTTCAGCAGCCGATCAAACTGACTGAGGTCTTCAGGGGTTTTGAGGTTTTTGGCCAGTTCGTTAGCCAGAGCCTGTAACTGTTTTTCGTCCATAAATTAACCTTCATTTGATGCTGGATTGAACATATCAAAATCAGGCAATGACACAAATCTATGTACAGGCTCAGTTGTACTTTTTATCGACTCAATGACGCGGTATGCATGAGCACTACGTGATATGAAACTGGCAGCGGGTGAACCACCTGCCAGAGGTGGTTTGATCCTACCCACGTAATATGGACACAGGCCTAAGCGAGGTTCTGGTTTTCAAATTGTTCCGGACTGAGGCCGCCACACCAACTGTGCCGCCGCCACCGATTGTAATCACATTCGATATAATTAAACACCGTTGCCCGCATTATTTCCCGGCTGATAAAGTGTTCTCCATGGATACATTCCACTTTCAGCGAATGAAAGAAGCTTTCCACG
>NZ_JAHZOW010000015.1:0-1114 GCF_019929145.1 Streptococcus sanguinis
AAATCACCACCACTTCGGGTCATCCGCCTTCATCTCCGCTTCTGTTTCGTATAAATCAAAACGACGGCAGGTATGGCAGAACGTGACGTATTCGTACGGTGAATCCGGGTACATTTTGTGGAAGGTTTCCCAGAAACAGACCGTGCAGGAGGGATGACCAGCGATAAAGTCTGTAAATACGGACTGATAAGGGTGATTATTGGCTCTGGCGACGGCTTTCAGAACCTCTTTCACCATTCTGGTGTGGACTTTCTGGTGCTCCAGGTTGTGTGACATGGGATTCTGGGTGATGCTGCCAACTTACTGATTTAGTGTATGATGGTGTTTTTGAGGTGCTCCAGTGGCTTCTGTTTCTATCAGCTGTCCCTCCTGTTCAGCTACTGACGGGGTGGTGCGTAACGGCAAAAGCACCGCCGGACATCAGCGCTATCTCTGCTCTCACTGCCGTAAAACATGGCAACTGCAGTTCACTTACACCGCTTCTCAACCCGGTACGCACCAGAAAATCATTGATATGGCCATGAATGGCGTTGGATGCCGGGCAACTGCCCGCATTATGGGCGTTGGCCTCAACACGATTTTACGTCACTTAAAAAACTCAGGCCGCAGTCGGTAACCTCGCGCATACAGCCGGGCAGTGACGTCATCGTCTGCGCGGAAATGGACGAACAGTGGGGCTATGTCGGGGCTAAATCGCGCCAGCGCTGGCTGTTTTACGCGTATGACAGGCTCCGGAAGACGGTTGTTGCGCACGTATTCGGTGAGCGCACTATGGCGACGCTGGGGCGTCTTATGAGCCTGCTGTCACCCTTTGACGTGGTGATATGGATGACGGATGGCTGGCCGCTGTATGAATCCCGCCTGAAGGGAAAGCTGCACGTAATCAGCAAGCGATATACGCAGCGAATTGAGCGGCATAACCTGAATCTGAGGCAGCACCTGGCACGGCTGGGACGGAAGTCGCTGTCGTTCTCAAAATCGGTGGAGCTGCATGACAAAGTCATCGGGCATTATCTGAACATAAAACACTATCAATAAGTTGGAGTCATTACCCGGTTTTGCTATCACAATTCAAGCATGCAACCAAGTTCCTTAACAATGAAAAATCTTCACA
>NZ_JAHZOW010000016.1:0-1112 GCF_019929145.1 Streptococcus sanguinis
CAGTGCGATGCCATCGTGCAGGCACCTGCACCTTCGCGGCCCATCGAGTGGGGTATCGCCGGACCGGGGCTGCTGGCCCGCGTGCTGACCTCGAAGTATGCAGAGCACACCCCGCTGTATCGCCAGTCAGAAATATACGGCCGGCAAGGTGTGGAGCTGAGCCGTTCACTGCTGTCGGGCTGGGTGGATGCATGCTGCCGGCTGCTGTCTCCGCTGGAAGAGGCGCTTCATGGCTATGTGCTGACTGACGGTAAGCTCCATGCTGATGACACGCCTGTCCCGGTGCTGTTGCCAGGCAATAAGAAAACGAAGACCGGGCGGTTATGGACCTACGTTCGTGACGACCGTAACGCCGGGTCAACGCTGGCGCCGGCGGTGTGGTTCGCTTACAGCCCGGACAGAAAAGGCATCCATCCGCAGACCCATCTTGCGGGGTTCAGTGGTGTACTGCAGGCGGATGCATACGCCGGGTTCAACGAGCTGTACCGGGATGGCCGGATAACGGAAGCCGCCTGTTGGGCTCACGCCCGCCGTAAAATCCACGATGTGCACGTTCGCACCCCGTCAGCCCTGACGGAGGAAGCGCTGAAACGGATCGGCGAACTGTACGCCATCGAGGCAGAGATAAGGGGAATGACGGCGGAGCAGCGCCTTGCCGAACGTCAGTTGAAAACGAAACCGCTGCTGAAATCCCTGGAAAGCTGGCTGCGTGAAAAGATGAAAACCCTGTCGCGACACTCAGAACTGGCGAAAGCGTTCGCATACGCCCTGAACCAGTGGCCGGCGCTGACGTACTATGCAGATGATGGCTGGGCTGAGGCGGACAATAACATCGCTGAAAATGCGTTGCGGATGGTCAGTCTGGGCCGCAAAAACTACCTGTTCTTCGGTTCGGATCATGGAGGAGAGCGGGGAGCGCTGCTGTACAGCCTGATCGGGACGTGCAAACTGACCGGAGTGGAGCCAGAAAGCTACCTCCGCTATGTCCTTGCCGTCATAGCCGACTGGCCGATAAACCGGGTCGGCGAACTGCTCCCCTGGCGCGTAGCACTGCCGACTGAATAACACATCCCCGTCAATACGGTTCTTGCTGCACGCTTACACTTATCTGA
>NZ_JAHZOW010000017.1:0-942 GCF_019929145.1 Streptococcus sanguinis
GCATAGCGTTGAAGGTTATCAGGTAACGACCAATACCAACCGCTGCTTGCAGTGCCACGGTGTCGAAAGCTATCGCACCACTGGCGCGCCGCGTATCAGTCCTACTCACTTTATGGACATCGACGGCAAAGTGGGCGCGGAAGTGGCTCCGCGTCGTTATTTCTGTCTGCATTGCCAGTTGCGAGCGGGTAATGGATACCTTGCCGTCACGTACCGCAGGCCAGATAAACTGGCCTTCCTCCAGGCGTTTGGTGAACAGGCACAGACCATCAGCATCAGCCCAAAGAATTTTGACGGTGTCACCCCGTCGGCCACGGAAGATAAACAGGTGACCGGAGAAGGGATTATCATTCAGCACATGTTGTACCTGTTCTCCCAGTCCGTTGAAGGATTTACGCATATCGGTAACGCCGGCAACGAGCCAGATACGGGTACCTGATGGGAGTGAGATCATCTTCCCCTCCCGGTCAGTTCACGGATCAACACTGTGAGCAGCTCTGGCGATGGATTTTCCAGCGTCATGTTACCGTGACGGAATTCCACCTTGCAGGAACTGGCACTGACTCTGGTCTGAGTGGAAGTGGATAAAGACGGCGCAATGGCCGCCACAGGTTCTTTCTGCTCATCCGGCGTTATTTCTACAGGTAATAATTCAACGCCAGTGTCAGAAGAGGTCGTTACCGGAAGACGCCGCGAAACACGCCCTTCGTTCTGCCAGAGCCTGAGCCATTTGAAAATAACATTATCATTGACGCCATTTTCACGTGCAATCTGTGCAACACAAGCTCCAGGTTGTGATGCCAGTTCCACCATACGAAGTTTGAATTCATTCGAATAGTTTTTACGAGGTTCTTTTCGCCAGTCCTGTAATTCCATACTTAGATGTCCGTCTATATCAGATGGGCGTCTAAGTTACCAATTTTCGTCTGATGGCTACATACG
>NZ_JAHZOW010000018.1:0-834 GCF_019929145.1 Streptococcus sanguinis
CACTCCTCAGCCCGTCAGCCGCTACCGGCCTCACTCCCCCGTGAAACCCGGGTTATCCGGCCGGAAGAGGAATGCTGTCCTGCCTGTGGTGGTGAACTCAGTTCTCTGGGATGTGATGTGTCAGAGCAACTGGAGCTTATCAGCAGCGCCTTTAAGGTTATCGAAACACAACGTCCGAAACAGGCCTGTTGCCGGTGCGACCATATCGTGCAGGCACCAGTACCTTCAAAACCCATTGCACGCAGTTATGCCGGAGCGGGGCTTCTGGCCCATGTTGTCACCGGGAAATATGCAGACCATCTGCCGTTATACCGCCAGTCAGAAATATACCGTCGTCAGGGAGTGGAGCTGAGCCGTGCCACACTGGGGCGCTGGACAGGTGCTGTTGCTGAACTGCTGGAGCCGCTGTATGACGTCCTGCGCCAGTATGTGCTGATGCCCGGTAAAGTCCATGCTGATGATATCCCCGTCCCGGTCCAGGAGCCGGGCAGCGGTAAAACCCGGACAGCCCGGCTGTGGGTCTACGTCCGTGATGACCGTAACGCCGGTTCACAGATGCCCCCGGCGGTCTGGTTCGCGTACAGTCCGGACCGGAAAGGTATCCATCCACAAAATCACCTGGCCGGTTACAGCGGTGTGCTTCAGGCCGATGCTTACGGTGGTTACCGGGCGTTATACGAATCCGGCAGAATAACGGAAGCCGCGTGTATGGCTCATGCCCGGAGAAAAATCCACGATGTGCATGCAAGAGCGCCCACCTACATCACCACGGAAGCCCTGCAGCGTATCGGTGAACTGTATGCCATCGAGGCAGAGGTCCGGGGCTTAGATCGG
>NZ_JAHZOW010000002.1:0-380632 GCF_019929145.1 Streptococcus sanguinis
ACGCGGGATGGAGCAGCTAGGTAGCTCGTCGGGCTCATAACCCGAAGGTCGTAGGTTCAAATCCTGCTCCCGCAATAGTTGGCTCGGTAGCTCAGTTGGTAGAGCAATGGATTGAAGCTCCATGTGTCGGCGGTTCGATTCCGTCTCGCGCCATAATTTTATAATCGGAAGGGTAGCGAAGAGGCTAAACGCGGCGGACTGTAAATCCGCTCCTTCGGGTTCGGGGGTTCGAATCCCTCCCCTTCCATAACCTTTACGGGCATAGTTTAAAGGTAGAACTAAGGTCTCCAAAACCTTCAGTGTGGGTTCAATTCCTACTGCCCGTGTTTAAGTATGGCGGGTGTGGTGAAGTGGTTAACACACCAGATTGTGGCTCTGGCATGCGTGGGTTCGATCCCCATCACTCGCCTATTTAATATTATTGGGGTATCGCCAAGCGGTAAGGCAAGGGACTTTGACTCCCTCATGCGTTGGTTCGAATCCAGCTACCCCAGTTAAAAACTTGAGCCGGCGTGGCGGAATTGGCAGACGCGCTGGACTCAAAATCCAGTGTCCTCACGGACGTGCCGGTTCGACCCCGGCCGCCGGTATAGCTTAAGTTTAGCGGAGTATTTTTACTTCGTTTTTTTGTTTTCTCTTTAGTAATTATTTGTAAGGTAATGCGGAAGATTGACTCATGATTTTACTTGTAAATCCACACTCAACTAATGTAATGGATTCACTATCAAATTTTTTATAGAATCTAGAATGCTAATATGAATCAGCTCGCTTTGTTCTTTTTTATTCTCTGATTGAGTTTTATTTAGAGCTTAAGTATCTAATTGTATGATTAAATATTTTTAGTGAAAAGCATCTTACTTTTACTGAAAATTCTTGACTCTTTTCTTTTTTGTGGTATAATTAACCAGTAAAGCTTTAACTGGTTAAGAGAAGGAGGGAAGAAATGACTCATTTAGCGCAGAAGATCGATCAATTTTTAAATGAAGTTATTTTGAAAGCAGAAAATCAGCATGAGATTCTGATTGGTTCTTGCACGAGTGATGTTCCTTTAACCAATACGCAAGAGCATATTTTGATGCTTTTGTCTGAGGAATCCTTGACAAATTCTGATTTGGCAAAAAAACTGAATGTGAGTCAAGCTGCTGTGACCAAGGCTGTGAAATCTTTGGTTCGGCAAGAGATGCTGCAAGCCTTTAAAGATAAAAGAGATGCACGGGTTACCTTTTACCGTTTGACTGACTTAGCGCAGCCGATTGCAAAGGAACACCAGCATCATCACGCGCATACTTTGGAGACGTATCAAAAATTGGCTGAGCAGTTTTCTGCTAGTGAACAGGCGACAATTGCGAAGTTTTTGGAAGCCTTAGTGGGAGAGATCGGCAAATGAGATATATCACAGTTGATAATCTTTCCTTTTACTATGACAAGGAGCCTGTGCTAGAGCATATTCATTATTTTCTAGACAGTGGTGAGTTTGTAACTTTGACGGGGGAAAATGGAGCTGCTAAGACGACGCTTATCAAGGCTAGTTTGGGTATTTTGCAGCCTAAGCATGGGGAAGTTAAGATTTCCAAGACCAATGCGCGAGGCAAGAAACTGCGGATTGCATATCTACCTCAGCAGATTGCTAGTTTTAATGCAGGTTTTCCTAGTACGGTATATGAGTTTGTCAAGTCGGGACGTTTTCCACGTAAGGGTTGGTTTCGTCGTTTGAATGAGCATGATGAGGAGCATATCAAGGCAAGTCTGGAGTCGGTTGGAATGTGGGAACATCGGGATAAGAGGATTGGTTCTCTTTCTGGCGGGCAAAAGCAGAGGGCTGTAATTGCTCGGATGTTTGCTTCGGATCCGGATATTTTTGTCCTTGATGAGCCGACAACAGGGATGGATGCAGGCAGCAAGGATGAATTTTACAAGCTCATGCACCATAGTGCTCACAAGCATGGGAAGGCTGTCTTGATGATTACACACGATCCGGAAGAAGTTCGTAAATATGCTGACCGCAACATTCATCTGGTCCGTAATCAGGACTCACCTTGGCGCTGTTTCAATGTGCATGAAAGCGACAATGGACAGGAGGTGAGCCATGCTTAATCTATTTTCCTATGATTTTATGCAACGAGCCTTTTTGGCCGTTATTGCCATGAGCCTCTTCTCACCGATTCTAGGGACCTTCCTGATTTTACGGCGGCAGAGTCTTATGAGTGACACGCTCAGTCACGTTTCATTGGCAGGTGTAGCTTTTGGTTTGGTTCTTGGACTATCGCCCACTCTCACAACTGTGCTTGTCGTCATTGTCGCAGCAGTCTTTTTAGAGTACCTGAGAACTATCTATAAGAATTTCATGGAAATCGGGACAGCCATTCTTATGTCAACCGGCTTAGCTATTTCCTTGATTGTTATGAGTAAGGGTAAGAGTTCTAGCTCGATGAGTCTGGATCAGTATCTGTTTGGCTCCATTGTGACTATCAGTAGGGAGCAGGTGATTTCTCTCTTTGTTATTGCTGCTGTGGTGCTTGTCTTGACCTTCCTCTTTATTCGCCCCATGTACATCTTGACCTTTGATGAGGATACGGCCTTTGTCGATGGGCTGCCTGTGCAGACCATGTCCATTCTCTTTAATATCGTGACGGGTGTTGCGATTGCCCTCATGATTCCAGCTGCGGGAGCCTTGCTAGTTTCGACCATTATGGTCTTGCCGGCCAGTATTGCCCTGCGGATTGGGAAAAATTTCAAATCGGTCATTTTGCTGGCAAATGCCATTGGTTTCTTTGGTATGATTGCCGGACTTTATATTTCTTACTATGCAGAGACGCCAGCTAGTGCCAGCATTACGATTATCTTCGTCGGCTTGTTCTTGCTGGTCAATCTGGTCAAAAAATTTATGAAATAGGAGCAGAAAATGAAAAAAATTAGCTTACTATTAGCAGGTTTACTGAGTATTTTCTTAGTAGCTTGTTCCAATCAAAAAAATGCAGATGGCAAGCTCAATATTGTCACGACTTTTTATCCTGTTTATGAGTTTACCAAGCAGGTGGCTGGAGATGAGGCCAATGTTGAACTTCTAATCGGGGCAGGTACAGAGCCGCATGATTATGAGCCTTCAGCTAAGGCAGTTGCGACGATTCAGGATGCAGATGCCTTTGTCTATGAAAATGAAAACATGGAGACTTGGGTTCCTGATCTGTTAAAAACTTTGAAAAATAAGGAAGAAACGGTTATCAAGGCGACAGGAGACATGCTCTTGCTGCCTGGCGGTGAAGAGGAAGAAGACCACGACCATGGGGAAGAGGGACATCATCATGCCTATGATCCCCATGTTTGGTTATCTCCGAAGCGGGCTATTAAAATGGTGGAGCACATCCGTGATAGCCTGAGCAAGTCTTATCCTGACAAGAAAGCTGCTTTTGAGAAAAATGCAGCGGCTTATATCAAGAAGCTGGAAGCCTTGGATAAGGAATATGAGGATGGGTTGGCCAATGCCAAGCAAAAGAGCTTTGTTACTCAGCACGCAGCCTTTAACTATCTGGCATTGGACTATGGCTTGAAGCAAGTTCCAATTTCTGGCCTTTCACCAGACAGTGAGCCATCCGCTTCACGCTTGGCTGAATTGACCGAGTATATCAAGAAAAATAATATCAAGTATATCTACTTTGAAGAGAATGCTTCTCAGGCTCTGGCTTCTACATTGGCTAAGGAAACAGGGGTAGAACTTGATGTCTTGAATCCGCTGGAAAGCTTGACTGAAGAGCAGACCAAGGATGGGGCAGACTATGTTTCTATCATGCAGGCCAATCTAAAGGCTCTCAAGAAGACAACTGACCAAGAGGGAGCGGAGATTGCAGCCGAGAAAGAAGAAGACGATAAGACAGTGCAAAACGGCTACTTTGAAGACAGTGCCGTCAAGGATCGGACCTTGTCTGACTATGCTGGCGAGTGGCAGTCTGTTTACCCTTATCTGAAAGACGGGACCTTGGACCAAGTCTTTGACTACAAGGCTAAGCTGACTGGGAAAATGACAGCAGCTGAATACAAGGACTACTATGACAAGGGCTACAAGACAGATGTTTCCAATATCAATATCACAGACAAGACTATGGAATTTGTGGTAGATGGAAAATCCAAGAAGTATACTTATAAATACGTTGGCAAGCACACTCTGACTTACTCTAAGGGAAATCGTGGAGTTCGCTTCATGTTTGAAGCGACAGACGAGGATGCTGGGGAGTACAAGTATGTTCAGTTTAGCGACCACAACATTGCACCGACCAAGGCGGCTCACTTCCATATCTTCTATGGTGGCGAAAGCCAGGAGGCACTCTTTGACGAGCTGGAAAACTGGCCAACCTACTATCCAAGTAAGTTGACCGGTCAAGAAATTGCCCAAGAGATGTTGGCGCACTAATATAAATAAAGTAAGAAGACGGGACTATCCCGCCTTCTTTTTTTTTGCATATCAGGAAATGACGATAAAAACACTTGACAAATTACGATTACAAATGTAAACTAATATAGTGTTAGATTACAAATGTAAATGATAAGGGAGTGTTAAACAATGGAACAGCAAAATATTAGCCAAGCAGAATGGCAAGTGATGCGTGTGTTGTGGGCCTATCCACACAGTCGCAGTACAGAAATTATAGCGCGGTTGGAAGCCGATTTTTCCTGGAAACCGGCGACAATCAAGACCCTTTTGAATCGTCTGAAAACCAAAGAATTTATCGCTATGGAAAAAATCGAGGGCAAGTTTTACTACGATGCTCGGATTTTAGAAGCGGACCATCTGGAAAGTACTTGGCAGGCTCTTTTTGACAATATCTGTAATACTAAACATGGAGATCTTTTGATTTCAATGATTGAGGGCAATCAGTTTAGTCAGGGGGATTTGGAGCGGCTCAGTCAGGTTATAGACAAAAAAAGAGCTTCGGCTCCGCTGGAAATCAAATGCCACTGTCCGCAAGGTCAGTGTCGTTGCGGGCACGGAAAGGAGGCGCATTGATGAGCGAGAAGAAAGAATACAAACTCTCTGGTATGACCTGCGCTGCCTGTGCTATGACGGTGGAGATGGCGGTCAAGGACTTGGAAACGGTCGAGGATGTCAGTGTCAATCTGGCGACAGAACGTCTCAGTTTGCTTCCTAAGGCGGGATTTGATAGCCAGCAAGTGCTGGATGCTGTAGCTGAGGCTGGTTATCAGGCAGAAGAAAAAGGAAAAGACCGACCGTCTGATGTAAGCGAAGAAGCTGAGATTAAAGCTCAGGAATTGCGGAAAAAGAAACAACAATTACTAATTCTTTTGCTTACGGCTCTGCCCTTGCTTTATATCTCTATGGGCAGTATGGTCGGTCTTCCTCTGCCTAGCTTCTTGGACCATATGGCGCATCCCTTGGTCTTCGTTCTGTCACAACTACTTTTAACTCTGCCTGCTGTGTGGATTGGTCGTGGCTTCTATCAGAGAGGATTTCGCAATCTTATCAAGCAACATCCCAATATGGATAGTTTGATTGCGGTGGGGACCAGCGCAGCATTTTTCTACAGCCTCTACTCAGTCAGTCAGGTTTTTCTAGGTCATCATCCCTTTGTTCATCAGCTTTATTTTGAGTCTGTTGCAGTGATTATTGCCTTAGTTCTTCTGGGTAAATATCTGGAAAGTTCAGCTAAGGGGAAGACGTCTCAAGCGATTCAATCTCTGCTTGAGCTGGTACCTAGTCAGGCGACAGTGATTCGCTATGGTGAGGCTGTGACCATTGATACAGAGGATATCCGAGTTGGAGACATTATCCGTATCAAGCCAGGGGAGCGTATGCCAGTAGATGGCCTTGTGACGGAGGGGCAGACCTTTGTGGATGAGTCCATGATGACTGGAGAAAGTGTCCCGATTGAAAAGAAAGTTGGTGACACTATTACTAGTGCAACGATCAATCAAAATGGTAGTATTGACTATCAAGCAACTAGGGTGGGTTCGGATACAACCTTAGCTCAGATTGTTAGATTGGTGGAGGAAGCGCAGGGGTCTAAGGCTCCGATAGCGGCTTTGGCCGATAAGATTTCGCTCTATTTTGTCCCAATCGTGCTAAGCTTGGCTACTTTGTCCGCGCTTGGCTGGTATTTTCTAGCTGGTGAGAGTCTTAGCTTTTCCCTGTCAATCTTTATCGCAGTTCTGGTCATTGCCTGCCCTTGTGCGCTGGGATTAGCCACTCCAACAGCTATTATGGTTGGGACTGGTAAAGGGGCTGAAAATGGAATTCTGATTAAGTCTGGGCAAGCTTTGGAAGCAGCTTATCAGCTGGATACTATTGTTCTTGATAAGACTGGGACGATTACGGTTGGTAGGCCTAGTCTGACAGATTTGTTATCTTTGAGTGATTTTAATCGGTCTGACTTGTTGCAGCTAATAGCCAGTGCTGAGCAGCATTCTGAGCATCCTTTGGCTCAGGCTATCTTAGAAGCTGCTGAAGAGGAGGGGCTTGACCTACTGCCTGTAAGTCATTTTAAGGCCGTAATTGGACGAGGCTTATCAGCTCAGGTTGAGGGCAGACAGCTTCTGGTGGGAAATGAAAGCTTGATGAAAGAAAAGAGCATTGACAGCAGTGCCTTTCAAGAACAGTTGTTAGAGCTGTCCAAGGAAGGGAAGACAGCCATGTTTGTCGCAATAGATGGACAGCTGACAGGTATTTTAGCGGTAGCAGATGAGATGAAGTCTAGCAGTCTGAAGGCGGTGCAGGAGCTCCAGTCTATGGGGCTGGAAGTTACCATGCTGACAGGGGATCGTGAGGAAACAGCGACAGCTATTGCCCAGAAAGCTGGAATCCAAAAAGTCATCGCAGGTGTATTGCCAGATGGTAAGGCCACTGCTATCAAGAACTTACAGGAAGCTGGGAAAAAACTGGCTATGGTCGGAGACGGTATCAATGACGCACCGGCTCTGGTTCAGGCAGATGTGGGAATTGCCATCGGATCAGGCGCTGATGTAGCTATTGAGTCGGCAGATGTAGTGCTCATGCATAGTGATTTGCAGGATGTGGTCAAGGCTATCAAGCTCAGCCAGGCGACTATCCGCAATATCAAGGAAAATCTTTTCTGGGCTTTTGCCTACAATACACTGGGCATCCCGATTGCTATGGGGCTATTGCATCTTTTCGGCGGTCCCTTGCTCAATCCTATGCTGGCTGGTCTGGCCATGAGCTTGAGTTCAGTATCAGTTGTCGTCAATGCACTGCGTCTAGGACGCTTTAAAATGAAGGAATATACGGAGGAATGAATCTATGAAACAAACAGTTCAGTTAGAAAATTTATCTTGTCAAAATTGTGTCAAACACGTCACCCAGCACTTCCTGTCTATGGAGGGAGTGTCAGATGTGGTTGTGGACTTAGAACAGCAGACAGCCCAAGTCACGACTGATAAGCCTTGCGGTGCATCTGATTATGAAGCAGCTCTGGCAAAAACAATCTACAGGGTTCTGGATGTGGCAGAAGCTGAATGAATAAAGTCAGTAGCTTTGCGCCCGCCCAGCTGCTAGAATTCTTCTTGTAAAAAGCGATAAAATAATCTATAATGTTACTAATCACATGATTTATCTTACCGTGAGAAAGAGGAGAAAAATGAAGAAAAAAGCTTTACCTTTTTTACTAGCAGGAGCTGCTTTATTAGCTATGACAGCTTGCTCAAAGGGCAGTGCTACGAATCAATCAGAAACGTCTACTAGCAGTACTGGCTCGGTAACAAGTTCTGTGGAGCAGGCATCCAGTCAATCAACTGCAGCAGCATCTTCAGCAGCTAGCAGCGCTAGCTCAGAGAGTGCGAGCACAGAAAAAACCAAGGAAAAGAAGGAAGCGATGGACATTTCAGCACTTGCAAATGGCAATTATGCCAGCGTTAAAGGAACCTGGCAGGATGCTTCTGGCAGCCAGCTTGTTTTTGATGACAAGGGCTTGGTTTCAAGTGTTTATGAATTGTACGGAGCTTCTCTGACAGACTATGGCACTGCTGCTGGTGGTGTCTACGGCGGAGAAAGCGGAGGTTTTCTGATTGAGTTTCTTCCAAAGGGAGTTAAGGTCGCAGACAAGGAAAACTTTACAGACAACTCCGATGCTGGTCAAGATAGAATCTGGACAGGGGTTGGCCTGAATAGCTTTGACGAACAAGGTAGCTTCTATTATCGAGTAGATTAAATGAAGCTTGGTGTTTAATTTTATAGCTTATATATTGATGAGAGCAGAAGACTATCTGCTCTCTTTTCTTTGGGAGAGTAAGAAATTTTACAGACAAAAAAAGCCTGCCTAAATTAGGCGGGCTTCATAATTTTGAGTTGAATTAGGATTCACTGTGAGGTGTTATAAACTGATCCATAGGGGTTGAAATCACATTCAGGAAGAGCTTGGCGAAATCCTCTGCTGGCATAGGATCTTCTTTGATAATCCAAATTTCAATGAGGGAGTTAATCCATCTAACAACAATTTCCGTAGCCATTTCTTTTGGAATTCCCAATTTTTTAGAGTCAATTTCTAAATTTTGCACGACCCACTGAGTGAAGAAGGTAGATAGATAGTCACTCCAGAAAGGATCGATAGCCGTAGTATAGAGCACCTTCATCCATTTCCTATGTTCATAAAGGGTAGGAATCATATGTTGGGCAAAGAAGCAGAACGGATTTTCTCCATTTCCTTCTTCGTAGCTTTCATACAGGGGCAAAAACGGAGTCATAATTGTCTGGCGGATGTATTGGATAATGTCTTCAACATTACTAAAATGCTTTTTATAGATAGCCTGGCGCGATAGACCAGCTTGTTTTGCAATCTCTGAAAAAGTAAAATAAGACTTTTCAGGATTTTGCTCTGCCAGCTCAATTAAGGCATTAACGACTTTGTCTCGAGTATCTTGGGGCATAAGTACCTTCCTTCTTTTTTATTAAGTTCTTGCTGGTTTGTCTAAAAACAGCGCAAATTCCAACAAAATAGTTTACCGCTTGTCAACTAAAATGATAACACTTTATAGAGGAAATGTCCAATTATTTTTAAAATTTAATATAAAAATATTAAAAAACCAGTCTTCCCTTACAAGGACCGGTTCTGTCATTTCTCTGTTTTTCTTCAGGTTGGTTATGCGATAACAATTTTATTTGAAGGACCAGCTGGACTATCATAAGCAGCAAAGCTGGTTAGGGGTGAAGATACAAGATTGAGAAATGTCTTAGAGAACTGCTTGCAAGGAACGGGGTCATCCTGAGTGATCCAATTCTCGATAAGAGAACTAATCCAGCCGGCCAGCAGTTGATTGGCCAGGTCTTCAGGAATACCTAATTTTTGGTGGTCAAGATTTAAATTCTGCTCGATCCAGTCCTTGTAACTGGCAGTAATAAAATCGCTCCACAAGGGATCGACAGAACTAGTATATAATATTTTAATGCGTTGGCGTTGCTCATAAATAGCGGGAAGAATCGTTTGAGCCAAAAAAGTGAAAGGATCTAAGTCCGCTTCAGCATTGTTGCTATTCCAGTTGGGAGCAAAGGCTTGCTTTACCATATCTTGGCGAATGTATTCGATAATTTCAGTAGTGTTATTAAAGTGTCGTTTGTAAATAGCCTGTCTGGACAAGCCGGCTTCTTTAGCGATTTCTGTAAAGGTAAAACGCGACCTGTCTGGCTGTTTATCTGCTAATTCAAAAAATGCATCTAAAATCCTATCTCGTGTATTAAGAGCCATAATTTTATCCCTCCTATACCATTTTACTTTTTCTGTCTGAAATAAGCTAGAAAATAGCCCGGAATTTTTACTAAAAAAGTTTACACATTGTTAAATGGAAAAATTTTTAGTTTAATTTCTGGACATCATGTCTGTTTAAAAACTGGACGATTTCACAAAAATGTACATAAATCAAGCCGATAATTCTTTTATTTTAACAAGTTAATATGATAAAATAATAAAAAATCTTATCAGAAGTCAAATAGAAAGTGTAGTTTAAAGATTACCTAATCTGAAAGATTTATGGGAGGTTTTACTGGACTTTTTATTAAGGGTTACTGATCAGGATAATAAACTATGTTCAGAGGAGAATAAAATGAAAAGAACAGAAAAAGTTTTGCGATATTCTATTCGGAAGTCAGTTTTAGGTGTTGGTTCAGTCCTTATTTGTGCTCTGTTTTTAGGTCACAGTATGGTGGCGGCAGCTGAGGAGCGGCCAGTGGCAAATGCAGTAGAGACTCCGGTCGCTGCATCGCCAGTAAATCAGGATTTGACAACGGTCAGGGAGGCTGCTAATACAGAAGTAGGCACGTTTCTGGCTGAGAAAGTGACAGATCTTGGGAATAATCCAAATTTGTCAGCTGAGGAGCTTGCAGCAGCTAAGGAGGAAGTCAATCAAACAGCTGCAAAGGCTCAGAATGAAATTGCTGCAGCTGAGGATAAAGAAAGGATTGATCAAGCTAAGGAAGATGGATTGGCAGACATCAACTCTATCAATCCAGTCGGCAAAGATTTGCTTCTAGATGAAATCCAAAATGGAAAAGCAGAGTTTGACAAACTTGTAGATAGTAGCGATTTACTGCCTGAGGAGCAAAAGAAAAGCTTCCAAGAGTCTGTAAGGAAGAAGGCTGCAGAAGCAGAGGATGCAATTCAGAAATTAGATGTTAATGCAGCAACAGCAGAGCAGGCGGAAGTGATTCAAGAGCAGGCAGTAACCGAGGAAGATAAGTTTTTCAAATTTATAGCAAGTTCAACCGTAGATTTCACTCTGGCTGCCAAATTAGCTGACTTGGAAGCAAATCCTAATCTTTCAGAAGCAGAAAAGAAAGCAGTTAGAGGCGAGATAGAGCAGGTGGTGGAAGCGGCCAAGAAGGCTATTGAAGGAGCAGATTCTCAGGAAGTCTATGACCGGGCAAAAGAAACAGCCATAGCCCACTTAGCTAAGATTCACCCCATTGGCAAAGAGCAGTTCTTAAAAGAAATTCAGGAAGAAAAAACAGCTACTATCGAGGCTGTTGAGAAGAGTCAAAGTCTTTCTGCTGAGGAAAAAACTGCAGCTAAAAAGAAAATTGAAGATGCAGCAGCCATAGCTCAAAAAGCAATTGCAGCTTATAATGCTTGGGTTGAAAGTCCTGATGATGCCGAAAAAATTCAAGAACAGGTAGCGGCAGAGAAGCAAGGTTTGCTGAAAGTTACGACTGGGCTGAAACTAGATCTTGCTCTGTCTGATAAGCTAGCAGACTTACGGAGCAACCCGAATCTGTCAGATGCAGAACGGGCTACAGCTAAAGCTGAAGCGGAAGCAACTCTAGCAGATGCGAAAAGAGCGCTTGAAAAGGCTGATACTGAAGAGGAACTAGAGAGAATTGAGGAAGCTGGAATTGCTAGCTTGGACACGATTCATCCAGTTGGCAAAGATTTGGTTTTAGATGAGCTTGAAGAAGAAGTCGACAAGCAGATTGAAGCAATTGAACATCACCAAACACTTTCAGAACTAGATAAAAAGCAAGCTAAAGAAAAGATTCGAGCAGTATTAAAGACGGTGACAGATGCGATTGCGCAGCTAGATGATAGTGTAGACAGTGCTGAAAAAGCAGAGAAGCTGCAGGAACAGATTGCTGCTGAGCAGACAAAAGCTCTTGAAAATCTAGAAGCGATTGTCAAGAATACTGCTAAAGCTGAGACAGCTTCTTCTATTCCAAGTGATTCACCACAGGAAGATAGGCAAGAATTTAGTGGAGGAGTCAGCGACTCTGAGCCAGCAACAGCAACGGCGTCGGAATATGATTTGTCTAGCCATGAAGTTGGAACTCATCCCGATACAGCTCCGCAGGCGTCTGCACAAGCAGAATTCAGTGGCAATGTTAATGATTCAGAAGCAGCAACAGTAACACGGCCTGAATTTACAGGGGGCGTCAATGATTCTGAGCCGATAACAGCGACAGAGTCAGAGTATGATTTATCTAGCCATGGGGTTGGAACTCATCCCGATACAGCTCCCCAGGCAACTGCACAAGCAGAATTCAGTGGCAATGTTAGTGATTCAGAAGCGGCAACAGTAACACGGCCTGAATTTACAGGAGGCGTCAATGATTCTGATCCAACTATAACAGAAAACAACGCCTATGATGCTGGCGTTCAGCCATCAGTCAGGAGTGCACATCCAGACAGCGCTCCTCAGATGGCGGCTCTTCCGGAATTTACCGGCGGTGTCAATGCTGCTGACGCGGCAGTAGCTGATGCTTTACCTGCTTACCAAGTAACTAGCGGTATTTTGCCAGCAGTTGATGGGGCCAAATCAGTACAAGAGCAGTCTTCATTAGCTAAGGTCACCCAGCTAGATCAGCTTAAAAACAAGGGAAGTAAGAGTGGTGCGTCAGTCTTGCCGCATACGGGTCAAGCTTCTAATGCTCTTCTCACAGTTGCAGGAGTTATCAGCGCTTTAGGCGCAGCTGGATTGTCACTCCGTAGTAGAAAAAAAGAAGGATAAGTTTTGAAGAGGCCACTTGGTCTCTTTTTTGATGGAGAAAATTTTTAAAAATTATGCAAACGTTTTACTAAAAGTGCTTGAAAAAGTCAAAAAAAAACGATATAATGGACAATGTGAAAGCGCTTTGCAAACGAGAGCTTGAAAGAAAATATTTTTATTCAAAAGAAGGGGCTTATTATGGTCGAATTAAATCTGAAAAATATCTATAAAAAATATCCCAACAGCGACCACTACTCAGTGGAAGACTTCAATCTTGATATTAAGGACAAGGAATTTATCGTCTTTGTCGGTCCGTCCGGTTGCGGAAAATCAACTACTCTGCGTATGATTGCAGGCCTTGAAGACATCACAGAAGGAACTGCCTCTATTGACGGTACAGTGGTCAACGATGTGGCACCAAAAGACCGTGACATCGCCATGGTCTTCCAGAACTATGCCCTTTATCCGCACATGACTGTCTACGACAACATGGCCTTTGGTCTCAAGCTGCGCAAGTACAGCAAGGAAGATATTGACAAACGGGTTAATGAAGCAGCAGAAATCCTAGGTTTGAAGGAATTCTTGCAGCGTAAGCCAGCTGATTTATCTGGTGGTCAGCGTCAGCGGGTAGCAATGGGACGCGCTATTGTTCGGGATGCAAAGGTTTTCCTTATGGATGAGCCTTTGTCTAACTTGGATGCGAAGTTGCGTGTTTCTATGCGGGCGGAGATTGCCAAGATTCACCGCCGTATCGGGGCAACAACTATTTATGTTACTCACGACCAGACTGAAGCTATGACTCTGGCGGATCGTATCGTTATCATGTCAGCGACCAAGAACCCTGCTGGAACTGGAACGATTGGTCGAGTAGAGCAGATTGGTACACCTCAAGAAGTCTACAACAACCCAGTTAATAAGTTTGTTGCCGGCTTCATTGGCAGCCCAGCTATGAACTTCATCCCAGTTAAGCTTGAAGGGAATGAGATTGTCGCAGAAGGTCTGCGTTTGACTGTGCCAGAAGGAGCTCTCAAGGTTCTGCGGGAGAAAGGTTACGAGGGCAAGGAGCTGATCTTCGGTATTCGTCCAGAGGATGTCAATGCAGAAGCTGCTTTCTTGGAAACTTTCCCGAATTCAGTTGTGCATGCCAAGATTTCTGTTTCAGAATTGCTGGGAGCAGAGTCTCACCTCTACTGCCAAGTGGGTTCTAGTGAGTTTGTAGCGCGTGTGGATTCACGGGATTACCTAGAAACTGGTGCAGGAATTGACCTAGGTTTTGACCTCAATAAAGCGCACTTCTTTGATCCAGAGACAGAGAAGACGGTCTATTAATCAGTAGATAAATAAATAACGCAGACAGGACTGTCTGCGTTTTTAAAATGGCTGTTATAACATCATTTTTTACTGAAAGGTGATCAGATTTTTTCTTGTTTTAGTTTTCCGATAAGAATCTCAGCTGAAATGGTGGCATGTGTAAGCTGCTCCCAATTGATTAGATTTTTTTCAACATGAAAGAGTAAAGGAGTCATCTGCAGCAGGGCAGTTTTCTCCTCAGAATGCAGAGCATGGGTTGATTCTACGGTTTTTCTAGATAGAATCGTAAAGTGCTTCTGGAAGTGCTGGATGATATCTTGATTAGAATAATCTTTCTTGTCCAGATATTGAGCAACTTTTTGGCGAATTTCTTTCAGATGATTTTCTGTTGGGATGACTTTAATGATAAGCCCCTCTTTTTTCAATACTCGTTGAAATTCATGATAGTTAGCTGGTGAGAAGATGTCCAGCAAGACATCCATGCTTTGATCCTGAACAGGCAAGTGTGCCAAATCACCAACAAACCATTTTACAGCCAGACTCTGATCACTTTTTGCAGCTAACTGGATAGAATCTTTGGATAAATCAAAAGCATAAATTTCTTTGTTGGGGAATGTTTCCTGAATTTTTCGAGCATAATACCCCTCTCCGCAAGCGACGTCTAGAATGGTCTGTTCTTCAGGCAGGGCCTGCAGCAGATCCTGCAACTCGTCTAGGACATGCTGATAAAAGCCGGCTTCCAAGATGACTTGCCTATTTTGAAAGCTCATTTTGTCATAGTTTTTAGCTTGTTTGGCCTGAGGAGCTAGATTGACATAACCGAATTTGGAGATGTCGTAGGAATGGCGATTGGCGCACTTGAGGCTGTTTTCTTCCATAGCCAAGCTTTGCTGGCAGAGTGGACAGGCCAGAGCTGGAGCTTGAGCAAAGCGGGCAAGTTTTGGTTTCATAGTCGCTCTCTTTCTATTGTTTTTTATAGCTGAATGACTTCTTTTTGGTAAGACATAGAAAAATCCGATTCAGGTAATCGGATTTTTTATCTTTAGTAGGTCAGGACAAAGTATTTCTTTTTACCGCGGCGGATAACTGTCAGCTCGTCTTCCAGTTTATCTGAGTCGCTGAGGACATAGTCTAAATCTTGGATACGCTCACCATTGAGGTAGATAGCGCCGTTTTGGACGTCTTCGCGGGCTTGACGTTTTGAGTTTACCACGCCGGCTGTCACAAGCAGTTCTACAATATTGAGGTTGTCTTCTACCTGGACCTGATAGTTAGGCACGCCGCGCAGACCTTGTTTGAGTTCCTTGACAGATAGGTTTTTAATATTTCCAGCAAAGAGCTGCTCAGTGATGTTGAGGGCTTCCTGGTAAGCTTCTTGACCGTGAACCAGACTGACCACTTCGCGAGCTAGGACTTTCTGAGCCAAGCGTTCGTGTGGTGCTGCTTCAAACTGCTGACGAATTTCTTCAATCTCATCCAAGGACAGGAAGGTGAAGATTTTCAGGAAGCGGATAGCATCTGCGTCCATGACATTCATCCAGAATTGATACATTTCATAAGGAGAAGTCTTGTCAGGATTGAGCCAGACAGCATTGCCTTCTGACTTGCCGAATTTTTTGCCAGTAGCGTCGGTAATGAGCGGAACGGTTATCACATGGCCAGTCTTGTCAGCTTTGCGGCGCAGGAGTTCTGTACCTGCTGTCATATTGCCCCATTGGTCAGAACCACCGATTTGCAGGGTTACGTCGTGGTTTTGATTGAGGATATAGAAGTCATATCCTTGCATGATCTGGTAGGCGAATTCTGTATAGGAAATCCCTGTCTCAATCCGGCTCTTGACAGAATCTTTACTCATCATGTAGTTGACAGTGAAGTATTTGCCGACGTCACGCAGGAAGTCGATAAAGCTGATGCTGCTGAACCAGTCATAATTGTTGACCATTTCGGCCTTATTATCGCCCTTTTCAAAGTCCAGAAAACGAGAAAGCTGATCTTGGATGGATTTCACCCAGCCTTCTACGGTTTCCTTGGTTTGGAGACTGCGCTCTGCATCCCTAAAGGATGGATCGCCAATCAATCCAGTCGCTCCTCCGACCAGAGCGTAGGGTTTATGGCCAGCTAGTTGCAGGCGGCGGCTAGTCAGAATGGCTACTAAGTGGCCTAGGTGCAGGCTGTCAGCGGTCGGATCGTATCCACTATAATAAGAGACTTGTCCTTCTTCTAAGGCCTTGCGTAAAGCTGCTTCATCAGTAGTTTGGAATACCAAGCCACGTTCTTTTAGCTCATCAAAAATGTGCATCATGTCTCTCCTATTCTAAAAGCCAAGAAGTTGGCTTATCTATATTTTAAATTTATGTTACTCTATTGTATCATAAAGCTTTTAAATAGCAATGTTTCCTTGAAATAAATCATAGATATTTGGTATAATGGGAAGATAACAAGGAGAATCAAACTTGGAACAATTAATAGAGAAATTAAAAGAGTTCTGGGGAAAAGCCCAGCAGTTTATCAAAAAAATACATCTTCCAGAATGGAGCAAGAAAATCGGCAGTGGTAACAACGGCTGGTCTATCAGTGATGTTTTTGCTGTTTTCTTACGGACTTTTAAACTTCTGATGAATATGGCTTTTGTGTTTATCTTCTTCGGTGGCGTAATCGGTGCTGGGATTGGGATAGGCTATGCTGCTAGTCTTTTCAGTAAGGTGGAAGTGCCCAAGCAGGAAGAGCTGGTCAAGCAGGTGAATAATATCTCTGGTATTTCTAAGCTTACCTATGCTGATGGCAGCTTGATTGCAGAAGTGGACAATGATTTGCTCCGCATCCCAGTTAAGAGTGACGCCATCTCTGAAAATGTAAAAAAAGCCGTTATCGCTACAGAGGATGAGAATTTTGAAACGCATAACGGAGTGGTGCCTAAGGCTGTGCTTCGGGCTACGCTCGGCTCTGTTGTCGGAGTTGGCTCTTCTAGCGGGGGGTCAACCATTACCCAGCAGTTGATCAAGCAGCAGGTAGTGGGCGATGCGCCGACCTTCAAGCGGAAAGCGGCGGAGATTGTTGATGCGCTGGCTTTGGAACGCTACATGTCCAAGGATGATATTTTGACGACCTACTTGAACGTTTCGCCTTTTGGGCGCAACAATAAGGGGCAGAATATCGCCGGTGTGGAAGAAGCTGCTCAAGGGATTTTTGGTGTTTCTGCCAAGGATTTGACAGTGCCCCAATCTGCTTTTATTGCTGGCTTGCCACAGAGTCCGATTGTTTATTCGCCTTATGCAGCGGATGGCAGTCTCAAGAGTGAAGGGGATATGGCTCTGGGCTTGGAGCGTGCCAAGGATGTGCTCTATAATATGTATCGGACGGGCCATCTAAGCGAAAAAGAGTACAAGGAGTACAAGGACTACGACTTGACTAAGGATTTCAAGCCTTCTGAAAGTTCGGAAAAATCTTCGCATGGCTACCTTTATTACACAGCGGTCGAAGAAGCCCAGCAGACCATGTACGAATACTTGATTCAGCGGGACAATGTTTCTCAGCAAGAGCTGAAAAACAACGACACTGTCAAGGCATACAAAGAATTGGCCGCTAAGGAACTGAGCGATGGCGGCTATACTGTCACGACTACGATTAATAAGAACATCCACACCGCTATGCAAAATGCAGTAGCCAACTATGGCGGTGTCTTGGATGACGGAACTGGTGCAGTTGAAGTGGGAAATGTCCTCTTGGATAATAAAACCGGTGCTGTGATTGGCTTTGTCGGCGGCAGAGACTACGCTTCCAATCAGAACAATCACGCCTTTGATACGGAACGCTCACCGGGTTCGACCATTAAGCCAATTTTGGCTTATGGGATTGCTATTGACCAAGGTCTGATGGGGAGCGCCAGCGTTCTTTCTAACTATCCGACCAACTTTTCAAGCGGCGACCCAATCATGCACGTGGACAGCCGTGGTACAGCCATGATGGACCTGCAAGAAGCGCTCAATACTTCTTGGAATATTCCGGCTTATTGGACTTACCGCGGATTACGCGAAAAAGGTGTCAATGTCCGTGGCTATATGGAAAAAATGGGCTATTACATCGATGACTACAGCATTGAGAGTCTCCCAATGGGCGGGGGAATTGAAGTATCTGTAGCTCAGCATACCAATGGTTTCCAAACCTTGGCTAATAATGGAACCTACCAGAAAAAATACATGGTTGAAAAAATCACAGACCGAGATGGCAAGGTGATCTACCAGCATAAGGCCAATCCTGTTCAGATTTACAGTCCAGCAGCTGCTACGATTATGCAGGAGCTCATGCGGGGCGTTATCAATTCTGGGGCTACTACAACCTATAAATCCAGAATCAGTCAGGTCAATGGAACCTTGGCTGGAGCCGACTGGATTGGTAAGACTGGAACGACCAACACCAACGGTGATATGTGGCTGATGCTTTCTACTCCTAAGATGACTTTGGGAGGCTGGATTGGTCATGATGATAATAGTTCTATGGCGGCGTTGACTGGTTATAACAATAATGCTTCCTACATGGCCTATATGGCAGATGCTATCTATCAGGCAGATCCAAATGCCTGGGGTGTTGGTGATAAGTTCACTCTTGATCCAAGTGTGATTAAGTCTGATGTGCTCAAGTCCACAGGGGAAAAGCCAGGTACAGTAACGGTAAACGGCCGCTCTGTTAATCTCAGTGGTCCGACAGTGCCTAGCTATTGGGCTAAAAATGGTGCTCCGACCACGACCTATCGCTTTGGTATTGGGGCATCAGATGCGGATTATCAGAAGGCTTGGTCAGCTATTCTGGGCGGTTCTACCTCTAATTCTAATTCAAGTTCCAATTCTAACAATAACCGGCAGGGGAACTAGCGCATCAAGAACAGTTTTAACTTTTCAGAAAGCGGATGAAATCCTTGCAATTTCTAGCTAAATAAGGTATAATGATAACAATAATTTGTCGTGTGCTTTATTTGAAATATTGTCCAAATAGAAGCTTACAGCAGTTAAATCAAACTTGAATAAGTCAGATTTAGCTGCTCTTTTTGTGCCTATTTTTAGGAAAAACGGATTATGTAACCGTAATTTAATTTTTCTGAAAATTAAACAAAAGGGACTGATTGTGGCTGTTTTGCAGCATTGTAAATGACAGAGGATTTTCCTCTGAAAACATTTCACAGAACTCGCCCTCAAAGCGTTGAGAAAAAGATACGTCTTTTCTCGCTTTATCAAGGGCTTAGTATCTTATCATAAAGGAGTAAAAACTTGGCAGGACATGAAGTTCGATACGGGAAACACCGTACCCGTCGTAGTTTTTCAAGAATTAAGGAAGTTCTTGATTTACCAAATTTGATTGAAATCCAAACGGATTCGTTCCAAGATTTCTTGGATCATGGTCTGAAGGAAGTCTTTGAAGATGTACTTCCTATTTCAAACTTTACCGACACCATGGAATTGGAATTTGTTGGCTATGAAATCCGTGAGCCTAAATATACGCTGGAAGAAGCCCGTATCCACGATGCCAGCTACTCAGCACCAATCTTTGTGACTTTCCGTCTGATTAACAAGGAAACTGGTGAAATCAAGACTCAGGAAGTCTTCTTTGGTGATTTCCCAATCATGACTGAAATGGGAACCTTCATCATCAATGGTGGTGAGCGGATTATCGTATCCCAGTTGGTGCGTTCTCCAGGGGTTTACTTTAACGATAAAGTTGACAAAAATGGAAAAGTTGGCTACGGTTCAACGGTTATTCCTAACCGCGGAGCTTGGTTAGAGTTGGAAACAGACTCAAAAGACATTGCCTACACTCGTATTGACCGGACACGGAAGATTCCATTTACCACTTTGGTGCGTGCGCTTGGTTTCTCAGGTGATGATGAGATCTTGGACATCTTTGGTGACAGCGACTTGGTGCGCAATACCATTGAAAAAGATATCCACAAGAACCCAATGGACTCTCGTACAGATGAAGCCCTGAAAGAAATCTATGAGCGTCTTCGTCCAGGCGAGCCTAAGACGGCTGAAAGTTCTCGTTCCCTTCTTGAAGCGCGTTTCTTTGATCCGCATCGCTATGACTTGGCAGCAGTTGGTCGGTACAAGATTAATAAGAAACTCAGCGTCAAGACACGCTTGCTGAACCAAACCATTGCAGAGCCATTGGTAGATGCTGAAACTGGAGAAATCTTAGTTGAAGCTGGTACAGTTATGACCCGCAGTGTGATTGACAGCATTGCAGAGCAGCTGGATAATGGTTTGAACAAAATCACTTATATTCCAAACGACTCAGCTGTCTTGACAGACCCTGTAGAATTGCAGAAGTTCAAGGTAGTGGCACCGACTGATCCAGACCGCGTTGTGACCATCATTGGTAATGCAAATCCGTCTGACAAGGTTCGGATCGTGACACCAGCTGATATCTTGGCTGAGATGAGCTACTTCCTCAACTTGGCTGAAGGTATCGGTCGTGTAGATGATATTGACCACTTGGGGAACCGTCGTATTCGTGCTGTTGGTGAGCTTTTGGCTAACCAAGTCCGTCTTGGACTTTCTCGGATGGAGCGTAATGTTCGTGAACGGATGTCTGTTCAGGATAACGAAGTACTAACTCCACAGCAAATCATCAACATCCGTCCAGTGACTGCAGCCATTAAAGAATTCTTTGGCTCTTCACAATTGTCTCAGTTCATGGACCAACACAATCCGCTGTCTGAGCTTTCTCACAAGCGCCGTCTTTCTGCCTTAGGACCTGGTGGTTTGACACGTGACCGCGCTGGCTATGAAGTGCGGGACGTGCACTATACTCACTACGGTCGTATGTGTCCGATTGAAACGCCTGAAGGACCAAACATTGGTTTGATTAATAACTTGTCTTCTTATGGACACCTTAACAAATACGGATTTATTCAAACGCCTTACCGTAAAGTAGACCGTGAAGCTGGCGTAGTAACCAACGAAATCGTTTGGCTGACAGCTGATGAGGAAGATGAATTTATCGTAGCGCAGGCCAACTCTAAGCTGAACGAAAAAGGTGGCTTTGCTGAGCCTATCGTTATGGGACGCCACCAAGGTAATAACCAAGAATTCCCATCAGACCAAGTAGACTACATGGATGTATCGCCTAAGCAGGTAGTTGCCGTAGCGACAGCATGTATTCCTTTCTTAGAAAATGACGACTCCAACCGTGCTCTCATGGGTGCCAACATGCAGCGTCAGGCTGTGCCTTTGATTGATCCAAAAGCGCCTTATGTCGGTACTGGTATGGAATACCAAGCTGCCCACGACTCTGGTGCAGCGGTCATTGCCCAGCATGATGGTAAGGTTACCTATGCGGATGCAGACAAGGTTGAAGTCCGCCGTGAAGATGGTTCTCTTGATGTTTACCAAATTCAAAAATTCCGTCGTTCTAACTCGGGAACTGCTTACAACCAACGTACCTTGGTAAAAGTTGGCGATGTCGTTGAAAAAGGCGACTTTATCGCTGACGGACCTTCTATGGAAAATGGAGAAATGGCCCTGGGACAAAACCCAATCGTTGCCTACATGACATGGGAAGGTTACAACTTCGAGGATGCGGTTATCATGAGTGAGCGTCTGGTGAAAGACGACGTCTACACCTCTGTTCACTTGGAAGAATACGAATCAGAAACTCGTGACACCAAGCTTGGCCCAGAAGAAATTACCCGCGAAATTCCAAACGTAGGGGAAGATGCCCTACGCAATCTGGACGAAATGGGTATTATCCGCATCGGGGCGGAAGTCAAAGAAGGCGATATTCTTGTAGGTAAAGTGACCCCTAAGGGTGAAAAAGACCTTTCTGCTGAAGAGCGCCTGCTTCATGCCATCTTTGGTGACAAGTCTCGTGAAGTTCGTGACACTTCTCTTCGTGTACCTCACGGTGCTGATGGAGTGGTTCGTGACGTGAAGATCTTTACCCGTGCTAATGGTGATGAACTGCAATCTGGCGTTAATATGCTGGTTCGCGTCTACATCGCTCAAAAACGTAAGATCAAGGTCGGAGATAAGATGGCCGGTCGTCACGGAAACAAAGGGGTTGTATCCCGTATCGTTCCTGTGGAAGACATGCCTTACTTGCCAGATGGAACACCAGTTGATATCATGCTGAACCCACTCGGGGTACCATCTCGTATGAATATCGGTCAGGTTATGGAGCTTCACCTTGGTATGGCAGCACGTAACTTGGGCATCCATATTGCGACACCAGTCTTTGATGGAGCAAGCTCAGAAGATCTCTGGGATACAGTGCGCGAAGCTGGTATGGATAGTGATGCTAAAACCATTCTCTACGATGGACGTACCGGTGAGCCATTTGACAACCGTGTATCTGTCGGTGTCATGTACATGATCAAGCTCCACCACATGGTAGATGACAAACTCCATGCCCGCTCAGTGGGTCCTTACTCAATGGTTACCCAACAGCCGCTCGGAGGTAAAGCTCAGTTTGGTGGACAACGTTTTGGTGAGATGGAAGTTTGGGCCTTGGAAGCTTACGGTGCTTCTAACGTTCTGCAAGAAATCCTGACTTACAAGTCAGATGATGTCAATGGACGTTTGAAGGCTTATGAAGCTATTACCAAAGGGAAACCAATTCCAAAACCAGGTGTGCCAGAATCCTTCCGCGTTCTTGTCAAAGAATTGCAATCTCTTGGTCTGGACATGCGCGTTCTCGATGAAGACGACAATGAAGTAGAACTGCGTGACCTAGACGAAGGTGAAGATGATGATGTGATTCACGTTGACGATCTTGAAAAAGCGCGTGAAAAAGCAGCTCAAGAAGCGAAAGCAGCTTTTGAGGCTGAAGGAAAAGAATAAGAATAGACACTGATTAGAAAATGAAGAAAGGTAAGAAATAGTGGTTGATGTAAATCGTTTTAAAAGTATGCAAATCACCCTAGCTTCTCCTAACAAGGTCCGTTCATGGTCTTATGGGGAAGTGAAGAAACCTGAAACAATCAATTACCGAACCCTGAAACCAGAACGCGAAGGCCTTTTTGACGAAGTGATCTTCGGTCCAACCAAGGACTGGGAATGTGCCTGTGGTAAGTACAAACGGATTCGTTACAAAGGAATCGTCTGTGACCGCTGTGGTGTTGAAGTAACCCGTGCCAAGGTTCGCCGTGAGCGTATGGGCCACATCGAATTGAAGGCTCCTGTTTCACATATTTGGTACTTTAAAGGAATTCCAAGCCGCATGGGGCTCACTTTGGATATGAGCCCACGTGCCTTGGAAGAAGTCATTTATTTTGCGGCTTATGTGGTGATTGATCCTAAGGACACACCGCTAGAGCACAAGTCCATCATGACGGAGCGTGAGTACCGCGAGCGTTTACGCGAGTACGGTGCAGGCTCATTTGTAGCCAAAATGGGAGCAGAAGCTATTCAAGACCTCTTAAAACAAGTGGACTTGGAAGCTGAAATTGCTGTCCTCAAAGAAGAATTGAAAACTGCTTCAGGTCAAAAACGGATCAAGGCTGTCCGTCGTTTGGATGTCTTGGATGCCTTCTACAAGTCTGGCAATAAGCCAGAATGGATGGTTCTTAATATCCTTCCGGTTATTCCGCCAGATTTGCGTCCGATGGTTCAGCTGGATGGTGGTCGTTTTGCGGCTTCTGACCTCAATGATCTCTATCGCCGTGTTATCAACCGGAACAACCGTTTGGCTCGTTTGCTGGAACTCAACGCCCCTGGTATCATCGTTCAAAATGAGAAGCGGATGCTTCAAGAAGCAGTTGATGCTTTGATTGATAACGGTCGCCGCGGCCGTCCAATTACTGGACCAGGTAGCCGTCCGCTTAAGTCTCTGAGCCACATGCTCAAAGGGAAACAAGGTCGTTTCCGTCAAAACTTGCTGGGTAAACGGGTTGACTTCTCAGGTCGTTCCGTTATCGCCGTTGGTCCTACGTTGAAAATGTATCAATGTGGTGTGCCGCGTGAAATGGCGATTGAGCTCTTCAAGCCGTTTGTGATGCGGGAAATCGTTGCTCGCGATATTGTGCAGAACGTTAAAGCTGCCAAACGCTTGGTAGAGCGTGGAGATGAGCGTATCTGGGATATTCTGGAAGAAGTGATCAAGGAACACCCAGTGCTTCTTAACCGCGCACCGACTCTTCACCGTTTGGGAATTCAGGCTTTTGAGCCAGTGCTAATTGACGGTAAAGCTCTTCGTTTGCATCCGCTGGTCTGTGAAGCCTACAATGCCGACTTTGACGGTGACCAAATGGCCATCCACGTACCATTGTCAGAGGAAGCGCAAGCTGAAGCTCGTATCCTCATGCTGGCTGCTGAGCACATCTTGAATCCAAAAGATGGTAAACCAGTTGTAACACCATCTCAGGATATGGTCTTGGGTAACTACTACCTGACCATGGAAGAGGCTGGCCGCGAAGGCGAAGGCATGATTTTCAAGGATATGGATGAGGCGGTTATGGCCCTCCGCAACGGTTATGTTCACTTGCATACTCGTGTTGGTATCGCAACAGACAGTCTTAATAAGCCTTGGACAGAAGACCAGAAGCATAAAATTTTGATCACAACTGTTGGTAAAATTCTCTTTAACGCAATCATGCCAGAGGAATTGCCTTACTTGCAAGAGCCGACTAATGCTAACTTGACAGAAGGTGTGCCAGCTAAGTACTTCTTGGAGTCAGGACAAGACATCAAGGAAGTCATTGAACAGCTTGAGATCAATGTTCCGTTTAAGAAGAAAAATCTTGGTAATATCATTGCGGAAATCTTTAAACGCTTCCGTACAACAGAAACATCTGCTCTTCTTGACCGCTTGAAGAACTTGGGTTATCACCATTCTACCTTGGCTGGTCTGACAGTGGGTATCGCTGATATCCCAGTTGTCGAAGACAAGGCTGAGATTATTGAAGAATCCCATAAGCGTGTTGAACAAATTACTAAACAATTCCGCCGCGGTATGATTACTGATGACGAACGCTACAATGCAGTTACTGCTGAGTGGCGGGCAGCTCGTGAGAAATTGGAAAAACGTTTGGTTGCCAACCAAGATCCGAAGAACCCTATCGTTATGATGATGGACTCTGGAGCCCGGGGTAACATCTCTAACTTCTCCCAGTTGGCCGGTATGCGTGGTTTGATGGCTGCGCCAAACGGACGTATCATGGAATTGCCAATCTTGTCTAACTTCCGTGAAGGTCTGTCTGTTCTGGAAATGTTCTTCTCAACCCACGGTGCTCGTAAGGGTATGACCGATACGGCCCTTAAGACTGCCGACTCAGGTTACCTGACTCGTCGTCTGGTTGACGTTGCCCAAGATGTGATTATCCGTGAAGATGACTGTGGTACAGATCGTGGACTTCTTATCACTTCTATCACAGAAGGCAAGGAAATGATCGAGTCTCTGGAAGAGCGTCTCAATGGTCGTTACACTAAGAAAACAGTTAAACATCCAGAAACTGGTGCGGTCATTATTGGTCCAAATGAATTGATCACCGAAGACAAGGCGCGTGAAATCGTTAATGCTGGTGTTGAAGAAGTGACAATCCGCTCCGTCTTTACATGTAACACCCGCCACGGTGTCTGCCGTCACTGTTACGGTATCAACTTGGCAACGGGTGATGCGGTTGAAGTCGGTGAAGCAGTCGGAACCATCGCTGCCCAGTCTATCGGGGAGCCTGGTACACAGCTGACCATGCGGACCTTCCACACGGGTGGTGTTGCCTCTAATACCGATATCACGCAAGGTCTTCCTCGTGTCCAAGAAATCTTTGAAGCCCGCAATCCGAAAGGGGAAGCGGTCATCACTGAAGTCAAGGGTGAAGTTACTGCTATCGAAGAAGATGCATCTACTCGTACCAAGAAGGTCTTTGTTAAAGGCCAAACTGGCGAAGGTGAATATGTGGTACCATTTACAGCTCGCATGAAGGTAGAAGTGGGCGACCAAGTTTCTCGTGGTGCTGCCTTGACTGAAGGTTCTATCCAGCCTAAGCACTTGCTGGCTGTCCGCGATGTCTTGTCTGTTGAAACTTACCTGCTTGCTGAAGTACAGAAAGTTTACCGCAGCCAAGGGGTAGAAATCGGCGACAAACACATTGAGGTAATGGTTCGTCAAATGATTCGCAAGGTGCGCGTCATGGATCCAGGAGATACAGATCTTCTTATGGGAACTCTCATGGATATCACAGACTTTACAGATGCTAACCGTGATGTGGTTATCTCAGGCGGTGTGCCTGCGACAGCTCGTCCAGTCCTCATGGGAATCACCAAGGCTTCCCTTGAGACAAACAGCTTCCTGTCTGCAGCTTCCTTCCAGGAAACAACTCGTGTCCTGACAGATGCTGCTATCCGTGGTAAGAAAGACCACCTGCTCGGACTCAAGGAAAATGTTATCATCGGTAAGATTATCCCAGCTGGTACTGGTATGGCCCGCTATCGCAATTTGGAGCCTCAGGCTGTTAATGAAGTTGAAATTATCGACGAAGTGACAGAACTGCCAGGTGGATTTGAAACTGAAGAAAATATTGTTCTTAAATAAAGAACTTTCCCTCCCGATTTTCGGGAGGGATTTTTTGTTGCAGCCGATAATTTCTTGCCTACCACTAAATATTATCCTATAATATACTTATAAAGTTGTTTTTAAGTTCTCCGTTATGGATAAACAACTATAGAAGAAACACTCAAGATTTCCTGTTTCAGTTTTTCTATGATGCGAGATGGCATATTTATTTTTAATCAGGGAAGTAGCTGGTTTTTTGTAGTATGATAGCGCTAGGTTATACTGTTTTAAAAATCCTAAAATAATAGGAGAGGCAGGTTTGAAATTTAAAAAAAGAGGAGGTTGGTTTTAATGGTAGTGGTTGAAGCTTGTAGAGAACAGTAGCTGGCATTTATCTAGCTAGCTCATTCATGAGGGGAGGATTTTGAAAGATAAAGAATAGAAAACAATTAGATTACAAATAGAATAATATTTTATTACAATGAATAAATATTAAAAAATATAGGCAAAAACCACAAAATTCTGCATAAAATAGGACTTTAAGCCTATAAGTTCTTTCCTTTTTATTTATTTTTTTGAGAAAACCGAAAAATTTCAGTAATTTTAAGTTACAGTTAAGTTAAGAAAATTAAAATAATCTTAAATAAGTTACCAACATGTAAATTACTATTAAGAAAGTATAAAATAATAGTTCATGCTTTGATTATTGAAACGCTTGATGGTAAAATAACTAAGGTTACTTAAAACAAACATTTTTTAGTAAAAAGTTAATATAACAATGTTGATTTTTGGTGAGGAAAAATGAAGAAAATTAAGGTAATGGTTGTTTTTGGAACTCGTCCAGAAGCAATTAAGATGGCTCCACTGGTTATTGAACTGAAGAAGCAGGCAGACTTGTTTGAGACAACAACAGTTGTGACTGCTCAGCATCGTCAGATGCTGGATCAGGTACTTGAAACTTTTAAGCTTAAGCCTGATTATGATTTGGATATTATGGGGAAGAATCAAACCCTGACAGATATTACTGTCAAGATCCTGCATAAGCTAGATGATATCTTAAAGGAAAACAAGCCAGATATTATGCTGGTGCACGGTGATACGACAACGACTTTTGCGGCTAGTCTTGCAGCGTTTTATAATCAAGTTCGTATCGGCCACGTGGAAGCTGGTTTGCGAACTTGGAATAAATATTCTCCTTTCCCAGAAGAGATGAATCGTCAGATGACCGACTCTTTGACGGACTTGTATTTTGCGCCAACGGATCAGAGTAAGGCTAACTTGCTCAAGGAAAACCATCCAGCAGAAACAGTTTTTGTGACAGGAAATACAGCTATTGACGCTCTCAAGCTGACTGTCCAGGCTGATTATCAGCACGAGGTGCTTGACCGTATTGATTCAGCTCGTAAGATGATTTTGGTGACCATGCATCGCCGGGAAAATCAAGGCGAGCCGATGAGAAGGGTCTTTCGAACTCTACGGCAGATTGTAGATGCCCATGATGATGTGGAAATTGTCTATCCCGTTCACCTGAGCCCAGCGGTTCAGGAAGCGGCTAGAGAAATTCTGAGTGACAATGAGAAAATTCATCTGATTGAGCCTTTAGATGTGTTGGATTTCCATAATATCGCAGCTAAAAGCTACTTCATCATGTCAGACTCAGGCGGAGTACAAGAGGAAGCACCTTCCTTAGGTAAGCCTGTACTGGTACTTCGTGATACAACAGAGAGACCAGAAGGAGTTGAAGCCGGCACCTTGAAGCTGGTCGGTACAGAAACTCAAGCAGTAGCAGAGGCAATGGAAGCCCTGCTGACAGATGAGTCACTCTATCAGGAAATGGCCCAAGCAAGCAATCCGTATGGTGACGGTAAGGCTTCTGAGCGGATTGCTCAAGCTATTTCCCACTATTTTAAGCAGACGGCTAGGCCGGAAGAATTTAAGACAGGAGTAAAAAATGTTTAGGAAAAAAGGACTAGAAAAATCATTAGCAGTCTTTGTACTGGCAATTGGACTAATTCTTTTCTACAGTTGGAATTTTGCAGCTAACATATTTTATATCGGAATCGCGCTGATTTTATTAGGTATTTTTAGTGTCTTTGTCCTATCTGATCTTTTGGTGACATGGGCCATGATTTTGGGTGTGGTTATCGCAACTCTGATCTTGCTCTTTGATGTAACCTACCTACCGGACAATCAAGTTCTCTTCTTGCTTTATGTCTTCCCTGTCAGTGCTTGGCTGACCAGCCGAGTGAATTTCTATCTTCATCAGCGCTTGGGATTAGTGCAGGATGACAGTGAAGATGCTGCTGAGGCCTATGAAGAAATGGTTCAGAAAGTAAATCAGAAACAAGCTCCAGCCTTTCAGGCCTTGTTGGTCCATTGGGCACACAATCATCATTTTTATCAAATTCACTCTCGGGAGTACAAGCGGATGCTCAAGAGAATTTTACGACTGCTTAACTGGGACTTCCAGAATGTAGAAACAGTTTACTATGTATCCAATGGTAACTTTCTCGTTCTGGTAGAAGATCTGGATCAGGAAGTCAAGGAATATTTCCAAGAGAAAGTGCGTGAAGATTTAACGATGATGCACTTTGAGAATAAGAAAACTGACCAAAAAATTCAGTTTCAGTCCGGCAGTTTAAAATTGAACGCTCAAAACATTGACAAATTCCATAATTTTGATGACGCTTTGAGCAATCTGGAGCGTCAGCTTGAAACCGACATTATCGTAGAATACTAGGAGGTAAACACATGTCTTTAACAGAAGTATTTTTTATCATCTCTATGGTGCTAAGTATCTTTTTTGCTATTAGCTTTTTGGTCCTCTTCATTTATTATCTGGTTATTTACAATCGGGTCAATAAAAATTTTAGGGCGGTGACTCGTCATGATTAGTCAACTTATTATGATTGTCACTCTGTTCTCCATCTGGATGTCTCTGGCTTGGGCTTTGGTTATTCTATGCTCTTCCGTGCATTTCTGGATGAAACGCAGTGACTTCAACGTGGATACCAGCCCATTGGAACATTATCCTATGGTTACTGTCGTTGTCCCAGCTCACAATGAAGATGTGGTTATCGCTCAGACAACTAAGGCCATTCTGGACTTGGACTATCCTCATGACCGAGTGGAAGTTCTGCTCTTTGCGGACAACTGCTCGGATGACACTTATCAAGAAATGCTGAAAGTTCAGGCTATGCCTGAGTATGCTGGACGCAATATTACAATTACAGACCGTACTGGTACGGGAGGTAAGGCAGGGGTGCTGAATGACGCCCTGAAGATGGCCAAGGGTGAATATATCTGTGTCTATGATGCGGATGCCATGCCAGAAAAGAATGCTCTTTACTTCCTAGTCAAGAAAGTTTTGGAAGATCCAGAACGCCACGTTGCTTCTTTCGGACGCAACAAGACCCGCAATGCCAACCAGAACTTCCTGACACGTTGTATCAACCAAGAAATCGTTGTAACTCAGCGTGTTTACCACGTAGGTATGTGGCATCTCTTTAAGATTGGACGGATTCCAGGTACGAACTTCTTGATTAACACTGAGTTTGTTAAGAGTATTGGTGGTTGGAAAAATGGTGCCTTGACAGAGGACACGGAAATTTCCTTTAAGATTATGCAGAGCGGCAAGCTGATTGCCTTGGCTTATAACTCAGAGGCCTTCCAACAAGAGCCAGAAACCCTCAAGTCCTACTACATGCAGCGTAAGCGCTGGGCTAAGGGGAATTACGAGGTAGTTCTTGCCAACTTCAAACATCTTTTTAGTGGCGGTAACTGGCGCGTGAAACTGGAAGTGTTCAATTATTCTTGTATCTTCTTCTGGTTCAATCTGGCGATTGTCTTATCTGACTTGGTTTTCTTTGCCAATGTAGCGGCGATGATTACCCAGCTCTTTGTACCAGATGTGCGGATTCCTTTCGCTTTTGATGCTCAGAATATCTATATCGTCCAGCTGATGCTCTTTAACTGGCTTCTGATGATTTTGCTTTATCTTTTGCAGATCAATATCGCCCTGGCTTCTCAGTTTGGACAGGCGACCACCAAACAGATTTGGCTGGCTCTTGTGTCCTATTTGACTTACTCTCAGCTCTTTATCGTTGTTTCTTTAGATGCAGTAGGATCTGTTATCTTGGACAAGATTTTGAAGCGGAAAGAAACCAAGTGGGTTAAAACAAAACGATTTGCAGGTTAGGAGAAAGTGTGAAAAGAACAAGATTAAGATTTATTTGGTTTGTGACAATTCTGGCTGTTTTGGCTGCTATCCTGTTGTACACCCGCATGGGCAGTACTCCTAATATCAAAAAGAAGATATACAGCCAATGGTCTAAAGAATATGTCGTAACCAAGGACAAATTGTCTTATATCAGGACGACAAACAGTAAGACTGAAGATGTTGTGCTGTCTGAGGCACAGGGTTATGGCATGGTGATTGCTGTGGATGCAGCTAAGCAAGGCGATGCCAGTTCGGCTGATTTTGAAAAGCTCTACCAATATTATCTAGCTCATCGTCTGAAAGATACCCAGCTCATGTCTTGGAAACAGACGATTAAGGATGGTAAGAGCAACCATGAAGACGAAAACAATGCTACAGACGGCGATCTCTACATTGCTTATGCTTTGATTCAGGCTGCTAAGCAGTGGCCGGACAAGGCTAAAGAATACCAAGATCAGGCTCAGGCTATTCTGAAAGATGTCTTGGCATATAACTATAATGAAAGCAACGGCGTTTTGACGGTTGGGAACTGGGCAAATGCAGAATCGAAATTTTATAATCTCATGCGGACTTCTGATACATTGCCGCAGCAGTTCCAAGCTTTCTATGAGCTGACAAAGGATAAGCAGTGGCTGACAATCCGAGATAACATGCTCAGCAAACTTGAAGCAATCAGCGCTGATAATAAGACTGGTTTGATACCAGACTTTATCTGGGTTGAAGGCGACAAAGTTCGGGCAGCTGATGCTGATACGGTTGAATCTGCAAATGATGGCTATTATTCTTATAATGCCTGCCGACTTCCTTACAACCTGGCTCAAAGCAAGGATGAAAAAAGTCAAAAAATGCTGAAGAAGATGTTAAACTTCTTCCTCAGTCAAGAAAAGATTTATGCGGGCTACACTCTGAAAGGGAAGGCTCTCAATAGTAATCAGGCTGGCAGCTTTACTGCTCCAGTATTCTATGCGGCTAATAACAATATGGAATTCCGCAAATTGGTGCAGCAGAATAAATATCTCTTCATGCAAGGTTTGCCGTCAGATAATTACTATGACGCAGCTGTGACAACGATGATTGCTTTAGAAACTTTATAATGCAGAAACAAGCAAGATGAAAATTTTGCTTAAAATCATGCAGACAATAGGGTGGGACAAAACGGTTTTTGTCCCACTTTTTTGGAGAAAAACCTTGAGATTTTTTTCACAAACTGTTAAAATAAAATGGAAAACATTCATCATAACATAACAATAGAAAGGATATCCTATGAAAGCCTATACTTATGTTAAACCGGGATTTGCCCAGTTTATAGATGTTGATAAACCTGTCGTACGTAAACCAACAGACGCTATTGTCCGTATGGTAAAGACCACTATCTGCGGGACTGATCTTCATATTATTAAAGGAGACGTACCTGCCTGCAAGAGCGGTACTATTCTGGGACATGAAGGCATCGGTATTGTTGAAGAAGTTGGTGACAGTGTAACCAATTTCAAGAAGGGCGATAAGGTTCTGATTTCCTGTGTTTGTGCCTGTGGCAAGTGCTACTATTGCAAGAAAGGTATCTACGCCCATTGTGAAGATGAAGGTGGATGGATTTTCGGGCATTTGATTGACGGAACTCAAGCTGAGTATCTGCGTGTGCCCCATGCGGATAATACTCTCTATCACACACCATCTGATTTATCAGATGAAGCCTTAGTCATGCTGTCAGACATCCTGCCAACAGCTTATGAAATAGGAGTTTTAAAAGGTAAAGTAGAGCCTGGATGTACAGTAGCTATCGTTGGCTCTGGACCAATCGGTCTCGCATCTCTGCTGACAGCTCAGTTTTATTCTCCGTCAAAGATTATCATGGTTGACATCGATGAGAATCGTTTAGATACGGCCATGGCCTTTGGGGCAACAGATAAGGTAAATTCAGCGAATGCTGAAAAAGCTGTGCAGGCTATCTTTGACTTGACAGATGGACGTGGAGTTGATGTAGCCATTGAAGCAGTAGGGATTCCAGACAGTTTTGATCTTTGTCAGAAAGTCATTGCCGTTGATGGAACCATTGCTAACTGTGGAGTTCATGGCAAACCTGTAGAGTTTGAGTTAGATCGGCTCTGGATTCGAAATATCAATGTGACGACCGGGCTGGTATCTACCAATACTACTCCACAGCTGCTAAAGGCTCTGGAAAGTCATAAGATTGAGCCAGAAAAGCTAGTGACTCATTACTTTAAGTTGAGTGAAATTGAAGAAGCTTTCAAGGTTTTCGGCCAAGCTGCGAACCATCATGCCATTAAGGTTATTATAGAAAATGACCTCTCTCCAGTCCAATAAAATTCTTAAGTTGTCTTTTACCTATCCCTTTTAATCTTTGGTTAAAAGGGGTTTTTATATTGTTTTCTGATTTTGAGCAAAATAGTTTTGTTCGTCAAAGAATTCATATATAATATACGGTACAAAGAGAGGACGAGTATGTATTGTGTAATTGAGATGTACGGGGACTATGAACCGTGGTGGTTCCTGGATGGCTGGGAAGAGGATATCGTTGCAAAAAAGCAGTTCGATGATTATTATGAAGCCCTTAAGTATTATAAAAACCGCTGGCTGCAAATGGCAGACCAGTCACCTTTGTATAAGAGCCGCAGTGATTTAATGACAATTTTTTGGGATCCAGAGGATCAGCGCTGGTGCGAGGAGTGCGATGAGAATGTTCAGCAGTATCATTCGCTGTTTTTGCTGGAGAATGAGTGCAAGATTCCTAAGAGCAAGTATCGGCCAGGCTATACTAAGCAGAACGGCCTTGAAAAGCACCGAGCTTGCTCAGTCAAACTAAAATCCGCTAAGCCTCTTTAAATCGAAAGAATATATTTTGCAAATCTGATAATAGAGCAGCAGAAGAGACCTAACTTGTTAGAAGTTAAGTTTCTTCTGCTGTTTTTTCTTTTTCTGGATTTTTTGCGAATAGTAAGGTGAGGAGGATGTATGGTTCAAGAAATTGCAAAAGAAATGATTAGGCAGGCTCGGCAAGAGGGGGCGCAGGATATTTACCTCATTCCTAAGACTACTTGCTATGAGCTTTATATGAGAATCGGTGATGAACGTCGCTTTATAAAAACTTATGATTTCGAGCTTCTGTCAGCTGTTATCAGCCACTTTAAGTTTGTCGCAGGTATGAATGTTGGAGAGAAGCGCCGCAGTCAGCTGGGGTCTTGCGATTATGACTGCGAGGAAGCCAAGGTTTCAATCCGGCTGTCGACAGTTGGGGATTACCGTGGTTTTGAAAGTCTGGTTATCCGACTCCTTCATGACGAAGACAGGGAGCTGCGCTTTTGGTTTGAGCAATTGCCGGAGCTGCGAAAGAAAATTCAGGCTCGCGGTCTCTATCTTTTCTCGGGTCCGGTCGGCAGCGGCAAGACGACCTTAATGTACCATTTGGCTCAGCTCAAATTTTCTGGTCAGCAGGTTATGTCGATTGAAGATCCGGTTGAGATTAAGCAAGAGGCTATGCTGCAGCTGCAGCTGAACGAAACCATTGGCATGACTTATGACAGTCTAATTAAGCTGTCTCTGCGACATCGGCCGGATCTCTTGATTATCGGGGAAATCCGTGATCGAGAGACAGCTAGAGCAGTGGTTCGGGCAAGTTTGACTGGAGCTACGGTCTTTTCAACGATTCATGCCAAGAGTGTTCGCGGTGTCTATGAGCGGCTTTTGGAATTGGGCGTTAGTGAGGATGAGCTAAGAATGGTGCTGCAAGGTGTTTGTTACCAGCGTTTAATTGGGGGAGGAGGTGTCGTTGATTTTGTCAGTCAAAACTATCAAGAGCACGAAGCCGCAGTCTGGAATCAGCAGATTGATCAGCTTTTTGCAGAAGGACATATCAGTGCAGAGCAAAGGCAGACCGAAAAAATTGTCTACGCCTAAGCAGAAAAAGATTATTGAGCTCTTTCATAATCTCTTCAGCAGCGGTTTTCACTTAGCAGAGATTGTAGACTTTCTGAGACGAAGTGCCTTGTTGGAGGAAGTATATGTCACTGAAATGCGGGCAGGCTTGTCAGCTGGTCAGTCCTTTTCAGAGATTGTCAGTCGACTGGGATTTTCCGACAGCGTTGTAACCCAGCTTTCCTTATCTGAGCTGCATGGCAATCTGACACTTAGTCTGGGCAAAATTGAGGCCTATCTGGAAAATCTGTCCAAGGTTAAGAAAAAATTGATAGAGGTAGGAACCTATCCTCTCATGCTGCTGGGTTTTTTGGTTCTTATCATGCTGGGATTGCGCAACTATCTTCTGCCTCAATTAGACAGCCAGAATCTAGCTACTCAGCTGATTAATCACCTGCCTCAGATTTTTTTGTGGAGCAGCCTTGCTTGGGCCGCCTTGGTTTCAGTGGCTGTCTTTTACTATCGAAAGTCTTCCAAGATTCGTTTTTTCAGCAAACTAGCAGCTCTGCCCTTTTTTGGACATTTGGTACAGGCTTACTTGACCGCTTATTATGCTCGTGAATGGGGAAATATGATTGGTCAGGGCCTGGAACTGAGTCAGATTTTTGCGATTATGCAGGAGCAGCCTTCCCAGCTCTTTAAAGAAATCGGAGAAGATATGGCTGCTGCTTTGCAAGGCGGTCAAGGCTATGCGGACAAGGTGGCAAGCTATCCTTTCTTTAAGAAAGAATTGTCCTTGATGATCGAGTATGGTGAGGTCAAGTCCAAGCTAGGCAGTGAGCTGGAAGTCTATGCTGAAAAGACTTGGGAGGAGTTTTTCCTACGTATCAATCGAGCCATGAATTTCATTCAGCCCCTAGTATTTATTTTTGTTGCCTTAGTGATTGTTTTACTTTATGCGGCAATGCTCTTGCCCATTTATCAGAATATGGAGGTTCATTTGTAATGAAAAAACTTAATACCTTAAAAGTTCAAGCATTCACCCTTGTGGAAATGCTGATTGTCTTGCTGGTTATCAGCGTTCTCTTGCTGCTCTTTGTGCCTAATCTGACCAAGCAAAAAGATGCTGTTTCAGATACAGGAACGGCAGCGGTGGTCAAGGTGGTAGAAAGCCAGGCGGAGCTGTATGAACTAAAGAATACCAATGAAAAGGCTAGCCTGAGCAAGCTAGTCAGCGCAGGAAATATCAGCCAGAAGCAGGCAGATTCATATAAGGCTTACTATGGAAAACACAGTGGCGAAACTCAAGCAGTTGCCAATTAAGGCTTTTACACTGCTGGAAAGTCTACTTGTTCTTTTTGTTGTTAGTTTTCTCTTACTGGGCTTATCTGGCTCGGTGAGGGCTGGCTTCAATCAGGTTCAAGAGCAACTCTTCTTTTTAGAGTTTGAGAGGATCTACCAGGAGACGCAGAGGCTGAGCTTAGCTGGGCATGAGAAGCTTTCTCTGAAGATTTCGGGACGGCAGATTTCCAATGGCTATCAAGAACTGGATTTTCCGCAAACTTTGCAGGAACATGAGCAGCAGGTCATTCTGTTTGACCGGGCTGGCGGGAATTCATCACTCAGCAAGATTACTTTTCGGACGGAGGACAGGACAGTTGTTTACCAGCTTTATATGGGCAATGGCAAGTTTAAAAAGACGACAGCTTCAAGCTAGCATTCTGCTGGAAGCTCTGGTAGCCATGGCAATTTTTGCGGCTATTGCCAGTCTGCTTCTGGGACAGATTAGCCGGTCTCGTAAAGAGCAACGACTCCTTCTGCAGCAGGAAGAGGTGCTTCGAGTAGCCCACATGGCCCTACAAACAGGACAAGAAGAGCTTCATATCAATGGAATTGCTGTACGTCAGCTTAAGACAGATAAGCAGCTGCTAGTCTATCACGAAGGGGAGGTAGTCATCCGTGTCCAAAAACCTTAAAGTCAAGGCCTTTACTCTCTTGGAGACTTTAGTTGCCTTGTTGGTTCTCAGTGGTGGAATACTGGTCTTTCAGGCTATGACCCAGCTCTTATCTTCAGAACTGCATCAGCAGGAGAATAATCAGCAGCAAGAGTGGCTTTTGTTTGCCGACCAACTGGAGACGGAGCTTTCGCGAAGTCAATTTGACAAGGTAGAAGACAATAAAATCTACATCAGACAAGATGGCAGGGACTTGGCCTTGGGTAAATCTAAGGGCGATGATTTCCGTAAAACAGATAAGAGCGGTCGCGGCTACCAGCCCATGATTTATGGTTTAGAAGCAGCTGACGTCCGTCAGGACGGTAAGCTTATCCATCTTCATTTTCGCTTTGAAAAAGGCTTAGAGAGGGAGTTCGTCTATTGTGTGGAAGAAGAAAGTTGAGGCTGGTATTTTACTGTATGCGCTATTGATGGCCGCTGTCTTTAGCCTGCTCCTGCAGTTTTATCTCAACCGTCAAGTCAGCAGTCAGCGTTTGCAGCTTTTCAACAGGGAAAGGACGGAAGCCTATGCAACGGCAGTTCTGACAAAAGCTACAGCCAAGGATGATAGCGGTGAGATGGAGTTTGAGCAAGGCAAGGCGGCCTACCGTAAGGAAGGGAATGAACTGGAAATCAGCAGTCGGCTCAGCAGCGGTCATTCCTATTCCTTTACTTTTACTATTTCTAAGAAGGAGGAGGAGAAAGCTAAGGAAGACAAGAAAGCAACTGACAAAAAGGAGAGAGCGGTTTCGGACAAAGCTGGTAAGTCGGACTAATATAACTGTAAAATCTTTGTAATTTTATATATCTTGGAAAGGGGCCTTATTTTTGGTATGATAGGATGAACGGAGGATTCCATGAATTTTGAAAAGATAGAACAAGCTTATACTCTGATTCTCGAAAACGTCCAGAATATCCAAAACACTCTGGCGACCAATTTTTACGATGCTCTGATTGAGCAGAACGGCATTTACCTAGATGGAGATACAGACTTACAAGAGGTTCTGACCAATGATGAAAAAATCCGCGCTCTGCATTTGACCAAGGAAGAGTGGCGGAGAGTCTATCAGTTTATCCTGATGAAGGCTGCCCAGACGGAGCCCATGCAGGTCAATCATCAATTCACTCCTGATACAATTGGTTTTCTGATTACTTTCTTATTGGATCAGCTGGCTCACGGAGAGGAAGCTGATGTATTAGAAATCGGCAGTGGGACTGGAAATTTGGCGGAGACTGTTCTCAATCATACCCAAAAGAGGATTGACTACTTAGGTCTGGAGCTAGATGATTTATTAATTGACCTTTCTGCCAGTATTGCAGAGGTTATGAATTCTAAGGCTCACTTTGCTCAGGGGGATGCAGTTCGACCTCAGGTTCTGAAAGAGAGTGATATCATTATCAGTGATTTACCGGTTGGTTATTATCCAGACGACAGTATCGCCTCCCGATATGAAGTGGCTAGTCCGGATGAGCACACTTATGCCCATCATCTTCTGATGGAGCAATCGCTCAAATATCTGAAGCCAGGTGGTTATGCTATATTTCTGGCGCCAAATGATCTCTTGACCAGCGCTCAAGCTCCTCTGCTGAAAAAATGGCTCCTCGCCAAGGCTCAGTTTATTGCGATGATAACCTTACCAGAATCTATTTTCTCAAGCAGCAAGCATGCTAAAACTCTTTTTGTCTTGAGGAAGCAAGAAGCGAATAACATTCAGCCTTTTATCTATCCTCTGCGGGATTTGCAGGATCATGATGAAATGTTTAAATTCCGTCAAAGTTTTCAAAACTGGTACAAAGATAGTGAAATTCAAACAAAATTTTGATATAATAATTTTGAAAACGCTTAAAGAGGTGAAGAAATGTCGAAAACAATTTCTATTAATGCAGGAAGCTCAAGCTTAAAATGGCAGCTCTATCTGATGCCGGAAGAAAAAGTATTGGCTAAGGGCTTGCTGGAACGGATTGGTCTCAAGGATTCTATTTCAACAGTGAAATTTGATGGTCGTTCAGAAAAGCAGGTTCTTGATATTGCAGATCACACGCAGGCCGTAAAAATTTTGCTGGATGATTTGAAACGTTTTAATATCATCGAATCTTATGATGAAATTACCGGTGTGGGCCATCGTGTTGTGGCTGGCGGTGAACACTTTAAGGATTCAGCCCTCGTTGATGAAGAAGTGATTCAAAAGGTAGAGGAGTTGTCTCTTCTAGCTCCATTGCATAATCCAGCCAATGCTGCAGGCATCCGTGCTTTTAGAGAAATTCTGCCAGACATTACCAGCGTGGTAGTCTTTGACACCTCTTTCCATACAACTATGCCGGAAAAAGCTTATCGCTATCCGATTCCGACTAAATATTACACTGAAAACAAGGTCCGCAAGTACGGAGCTCACGGTACCAGCCATGAGTATGTAGCCAAGGAAGCTGCTAAAATTTTGGGACGTCCGATTGAAGAACTCAAACTTATCACTTGCCACATTGGTAACGGAGCTTCTATCACAGCAGTAGACAAGGGCGTTTCTGTAGATACCTCTATGGGATTCACACCACTTGGCGGCGTCATGATGGGAACGCGTACAGGGGATATCGACCCTGCCATCATTCCTTACCTGATGCAATACACAGACGACTTTAATACTCCAGAAGATATTAGTCGTGTCTTGAACCGTGAGTCTGGCCTGCTGGGAGTTTCTGAGAAGTCTAGTGATATGCGCGATATTCATGAGGCAATGCGGGCAGGTGATGCCAAGGCTCAATTAGCCAACGATATTTTTGTCGATCGGATTCAGAAATACATTGGTCAGTATCTTGCTGTTTTAAATGGAGCTGATGCTATCATCTTTACCGCAGGAATCGGTGAAAATTCTGTGACCATTCGTGAACTGGTTATTAATGGCATTTCTTGGTTTGGCTGTAACGTAGACCCAGAAAAGAATGTACATGGTGCAGAAGGCGTGATTTCCAGTCCTGATGCCAAGGTCAAAGTCTTGGTTATCCCAACTGACGAAGAGTTGGTCATTGCGCGTGATGTTGAACGCTTCAAAAATCAATAAATCAAAAAATTCAAAAGCTCAGTTTGACTGGGCTTTTTGTATGCTTTAAGAAAAAAATTCTTGGTCTTTGACTTTGGAATAAACTGAGCGATTCGATCTCATAGTCACTATCAGCACTTGTTCTCAATACTTGATATACAAAATGCTTGCAATTAAGAGTTGTCTATACAAAAAGAGAAAATTGAGCTATACTAGGAAGGAAAAGGAGGAAGATATGAAAGCAATTCTAAAAAAATTAGAGTACATCCTACTGACTCTGTTTGTCTTATTTCTCAGCCAGATACCATTTATATTTATCCGGCAGATGACTGCTTCTGAAAAGAATTTTTCAGCTGGACAGACTATCTTTGTGCTGGTTGTATATCTTTTGATTATCTTTTTTGTTCTGAGAATGGCTAAGCAAGAAGAACTGCTGAGCCTTGACTTTAGCTTTTTTAAATGGTCTTCGTTTGGCTGGTTAGCTGTTTCTAATGTTGCCATGATTGGCGTCAACATGCTGGGAGCAATTATCATGCTGCTGGAAGGTCAGGCCATTTCTACTGCTAATCAGGATGCCTTGAATGCTTTATTTCAGCATGTACCCAAGATTTTATTAGTGGTAGGTGCTGTGATTCAGGCTCCTATCTTGGAGGAAGTAGTCTTTCGCGGCTTGATTCCTCAGAAGATTTTTACCAAGCATTATGTTTGGGGATTGGTTGTAGGAGTCATTCTTTTCGGTCTTTTCCATGGTCCGACCAATATCGGCAGTTTTGTTATATATGCAGGTATGGGTGCTGTTTTAGCTGCGGTTGCTTACATATTTAAGCGTTTAGAAATGTCTATTTTGGCACACATGCTGAGAAATGGAGTTGCAGTACTCATTATGATACTGACAGGTTTGGTGAACAAGTAAGAAAGCAGAGAATATCTGCTTTTTTTGTCATTTGAGGCACAAATTAGGACATTTGAGGGGATTTCTACCAGCTTGCTCTTACTTCTTCTATAATGATAAGAGAAGAATGGAGAGAATATGCTGAAACTAGAGAAAATCATTCAATTGTTACTACTGGCTATGTTGACTCAGACGGGACTGCTGCTCATGCTTCATCCAATGCCTCATCGCTTGGTCTTTAGTCAGGCTAATCTGCTTTTTATGGTGGGCTTGCTGGGATTGCTTTTTTGTTGCGCCTTTTATTTTTCCAGAGAACTTCAGGAAATCAAAGGTTCTCTGCGTCAGTCAAGCAACTATCGACACTTGCTTTTCTTGTATTTTTTGATGATTTTGGTCAATGCTGCGGGGGTTCTTCTGCTGTGTGGCAAGGAGGTGCAGTCAGGACAGGCGGTGGAGCAGATGCTGACGGAGAGTTTTCTGTCATCTTCTCTTTTGCTTCTGGGGATTGACATCGCTGTTTTATCCCCTGCAGCACCGAAATTTATTGACAGGGCCTTCTCCCTTCGCTATCGGAAGAGCTGGGGGATTGCACTAGGTTTGCTCTGCTTTTCCCTTGCGAAAAATCCTCAGGAAACTCTGTGTTTTCTGTCTTATCTGGTTTTGGGACTAGTCTTTGCCCATCTCCTCAGGCCTTATTTTCAGCGTTTGGAGCTGTCTATGCTGGCCCATATTCTCAGAAATATGATTATTCTCAGCCTTTTACCCTTTTGCTTTTAGAAAGTGTTTTGTCAAATAGAAGAATTATGGTAAAATGGTAAATGAAACAAGGGACTAGATAAGGTCTTCTTGTGAAGTCGAGTGCAGTTCATAGGACTGGATGCTGCATCTGCTGAGAGCTTTGCGGTACACTAGATGAGTGTGCCTTTTTTGTTGAAGAGCAGGGCAGTCGATAGAAATGAGATGAAAGTCAAATGGTGAATCTAAAAGCAATTGCTCCAGATGGCCGAACAGGCCTCTGTGGTATTATCAATGCGACGCCGGATTCCTTTTCAGATGGTGGGCGCTACAATACGGTTGAGACGGCATTGGCTCAGGCTAGAAAGCTGATTGCTGAGGGAGCTCACATGCTGGATATTGGTGGTGAGTCTACTCGGCCAGGCAGTCATTTTGTGGCTATTCAAGAAGAGATAGAGCGGGTGGTGCCGGTCATTGAAGCTATTCGTCGGGAAAGTGATATTGTGATTTCTGTGGACACTTGGAAGTCGGAAGTGGCTGCAGCAGCTCTGGCTGCGGGTGCAGATATTATCAACGATATTACTGGTCTCTTGGGTGATGAAAAGATGGCGGAGACGGCTGCGAAATATGGCGCGCCAGTCATTGTCATGTTTAATCCAGTGATGGCTCGTCCTCAACATGCCAGCTCACGGATTTTCCCAGAATTTGGCTTTACTCCTGCTTTTAGCAAGGAAGAGTTATCTCTTTTTGCAGAGCTGCCGATTGCAGAACTGATGTGGAAGTGTTTTGAGAAATCTTTGAAGGTGGCGGAACATGCTGGTCTTTCGCGTGATAATATCATGCTGGATCCAGGGATTGGTTTCGGTTTAACCAAGCGGGAGAATCTGCTCCTTTTGCAGGAGCTGGATAGTCTCCATCAGGCTGGTTTTCCTATTTTTCTTGGGGTTTCTCGTAAGCGGTTTCTCGTTAGTATCTTAGAAGAAAACGGCTTTGAGGTCAATCCTGAGACTCAGGAAGGCTTTGAAAACCGTGATACAGCTTCAGCCCATCTGACTAGCCTTGCGGCTAGCAGAGGTGTTGAAGTTGTCAGAGTGCACGAAGTGGCTAAGCACCGGATGGCTGCTGCTGTTGGCGATGCGATTCGTCTAGCGCAGCAGACAGAAGATCTCAATCTAGGTCAGTATAAGTAAGATGAAAAAACAAGAATTACCTGATTTAAGTTGGCTGGAAGCTTATCGGACGGCCAGCCCCAATTTTGGCTTGGAGCGGATGGAGCGTTTGCTGGAGTTGCGTGGGAATCCGCATTTGCGGCTGCCAGTCATTCATATTGCAGGGACTAATGGCAAGGGCTCGACCATTGCCCATCTGCGCCAACTCTTGGAAGTGCGAGGCTTGCGGGTTGGCACCTTCACCTCTCCTTATCTAGTCAGCTACAATGAGCAGATTGCTATCAATGGCAATGCGATTTCCGACCAAGACCTTCAGCGATTGCTGAGCCTTTATCAAGACCTCTTAGCCCAGCATGCGACTGGCTCTGGCTTGCAGGGGGTGACTGAGTTTGAGATTGTAACTGCTCTAGCTTATGATTATTTTGCCCAGCGGCAAGTTGATGTGGCTATTGTCGAGGTCGGCATGGGTGGGCTTTTGGATAGTACCAATGTCTGTCAGCCCTTACTGACTGCTATCACGACAGTTGGTTTGGATCATGTGGCCTTGCTGGGTGACAGTCTAGAGGCTATTGCCCAGCAGAAAGCTGGCATTATCAAGCATGGAGTTCCCATTGTGAACGGTAGGTTGGAGCCAGAGGCTCTGGCAGTAGTCGAGCAAAAGGCTGCTGAAAAAGATGCTCCGCTCTTTTCTTGGTCTCAAGCTTATCAAGTGGAACCTCAAGAGTCAGAGGAGGGGGAGTGCTTTTCCTTTTCGAATGCCTATCGGGCCAAAGACTCGTATCAAACAGCTCTGATGGGACTGCATCAGGCAGATAATGCTGGACTAGCCCTGCACTTGTGCGACCTATACTGTCAGCTACAGTCGCTGACCTTATTGACAAAAGCAGAGGTTGAGAGGGCCTTGCTTGCTGCTGAGTGGCCTGGGCGTTTGGAAAGAATATTGGAGCAGCCGCTCATCCTTCTGGATGGAGCCCATAATCCTCATGCCCTGCGGTCGCTAGCAGCGACATTGGATCAGCATTATCCGACGTATAGAAAGCACATTTTATTTGCTTGTATCCAAACCAAAGCCTTGGATGATATGGTGGAGCTGCTGCAAAAGATTCCCAAAGCAGCTATAAGCTTGACAGCCTTTGCTGATCCGCGGAGTTTTTCTAAAGAGAGCATGCAAGCCTTGGCTGAGCAGCAAGGTCTGTCTTACAAAGAATGGCCGGATTATTTATCAGATTATTTAGCAGTAGAGCATGAGCCGGATGAGCTTTTGCTGATTACGGGTTCTCTTTATTTTCTGGCTCAGGTTAGAAAATCAATCCTTGAGAATCGCGAGTTAGACTTTGCTGAGCGTCCTTCTCAGTCAAGTCAGTTATCCAAAAATAAAAATGAACATAGGAGCATATATGGACACGAAGAAAATTGAAGCAGCTGTTGCCCAGATTATTGAGGCGGTTGGAGAAGACGGAAGCCGCGAAGGTTTGCAGGAGACGCCACAGCGCATTGCTAAAATGTATCAGGAAATCTTTGCTGGGCTGGGTGAGACTGCTGAGGAGCATCTGGCCAAGTCTTTTGAAATCATTGACAATAATATGGTAGTGGAGAAGGATATTTTCTTTCATTCCATGTGTGAGCATCACTTCCTGCCATTTTACGGAAAAGTTCATATCGCCTATGTGCCTAATGGTCGGGTAGCAGGCCTGTCCAAGCTGGCCCGAACGGTAGAGGTCTATGCCAAGAAACCGCAGATTCAAGAGCGATTGACCGTAGAGATTGCTGAGGCCTTGATGGACTATCTGGGTGCTCAAGGGGCCCTGGTCTGGGTGGAAGCTGAGCATATGTGTATGAATATGCGAGGAGTCAGAAAGCCCGGCACTGCAACGGTTACTACAGCGGCGCGTGGCATTTTAGCGACGGACAAGGATCTAAAAAATGAAGCTTACAAACTGATGGGGCATTGATCTTATCAGTGGTGGAGCATGTCAGGAAAGGCTAGATAGTTTTATCAAGGATAAAATGCAGAAACTTGAATCAGAAAGGATAAGAGAATGGATCAGCTGCGCATTAAGGATTTGGAAGTGTATGCTTATCACGGTCTGTTTGGAGCGGAGAAGGAATTGGGCCAGCGTTTTGTGCTGGATCTGATTTTGGACTATGATATGACTCGGGCTGCCAAAACAGGCGACCTGACAGCTTCTATCCACTATGGAGAATTGGCTCAGGATTTGACCCACTGGTGTCAGGAAAGCAAGGAAGACTTGATTGAGACGCTGGCTTACAAGCTGATTGATCGGATTTTTCTGACTCATCCTTTGGTGCAAAAGGTTAGCTTGGAGGTCAAGAAGCCTTGGGCACCGGTGCCGCTGCCTTTAGAGACCTGCTCAGTCAAGCTAGTGCGTCAAAAGCGGAAAGCCTTTATCGCTCTGGGAAGCAATCAAGGCAGCCCAGCTGCCAATCTGGATGCGGCTCTGGAAAAAATGGCCGAGCAAAATATAAGAATGTTGCAGGCATCAAGCCGTATCCAGACAGAGCCTTGGGGTGGCGTTGAGCAGGATCCGTTTCTCAATCAAGTTGTTGAAATTGAGACTTGGCTCAATCCTGAGGAGTTAATGCAGACGCTCTTGGCTATCGAAGCGGATCTAGGGCGCGTGCGGGAGATCAAATGGGGACCTCGTGTGATTGATCTGGATATTCTTTACATAGGACAGGAAGAGCTATACAGTCCGGACTTGATTGTTCCTCATCCTTATGTGGCTGAGCGAGCTTTTGTCTTGCAATCTCTGGTGGAAATCGCCCCACACTTTGTCGACCCCGTGCAGAAAAAAAGCATCCGCCAGCTCTGGGATGCGGTTGAAAAATGAGAAAAGAAGCTTGTCGCAAGGCAAGTTTTTTCATTGTCTGAACTTTCTCTGAACTTGCCCCTGTATACTAAAGAAAAATCAAAAGGAGTTCAATATGGAACATATAGTGAAAATAGAAGGAGTCTGCAAAAAGCATGGCAGCAAGCAGATTTTAGAAGATATTTCTTTTACAGCTAGAAGCGGGCGGATTACAGCTTTTCTGGGTCCAAATGGTGCAGGGAAAAGTTCGACCTTGAGGATTCTCTTGGGGTTAGATCGAGCAACGTCTGGTACTGCGACTTTTGATGGGCAAACCTATCAGTCAATGACCTATCCGCTCAGAACGGTAGGTGCAGCCTTTGACGGCATTGGCGGTTTGCCAAATCGAAAGGTCTATGACCACCTGAGGATTATTGCGGCGAGTAATGCTATTCCCAAGTCTCGGATCAATGAGGTTTTAGAGATGACTGGAATCGCTCATAAGAGAAAGGACCTCTTGTCAAGCCTGTCTCTGGGGGAAGGTCAACGCTTGGGTTTGGCAGCAGCTTTGCTGGGTGATCCTCAGTTTCTTATATTAGATGAGCCGACTAATGGACTAGATCCAAGTGGGATTAAGTGGTTTAGAAAGTTCATCCGTCAGCAGGCTGATTTAGGGAAAACGGTACTTCTATCTTCTCATATCCTATCAGAGGTGCAAATGGTGACAGATGATGTAGTCTTGATTCATCATGGGCGAATTATTGAGCAGGGACAATTGGAAGAGGTGCTGCAAGATTCAGACAGTCTAGAAGATCTCTTCTTTGATTTGACAGAGGAGGTTTAAGATGAAAGAAACGATGTCCTTATTGCATTCAGAATGGTTGAAAATTTGCTCAACCAAGGCTTTCAAAGTGAGTATGGCTTTCATGCTGCTATTGGTGCCTGCCGTATCCTGGCTGGAGGGCCGACAGTATTTATCTGTCGGCTTGGATGCCACACCTGAGACGGTTCCCAGTCTGGCAGAAGCCATTGACCCGCTGGAATATCTAGGCCTCAATGGTGCCTCTATGGCAGGCATGGTTTTGGTCATCTTAGCTGGAATTTTGGGCGCTATGGAATTTCAGTCTCATAGCTTGAGAACCAGTCTTTTGACCTGTAATAACCGCCTGAAGTTGCTTGTGGGGGAAATATTGACCTTTGGTTTGTTTTCACTCATCATTAGCTTGTTATCCATTTATTTGAGCTATATTGTCATGCACTTGGCTTTAGGAAAAGAAGGGCTTGATCCGATTCTGCTCAATCAGGCAGCTTGGAGTTTGATTTTGTGGAAAACCTTATCTCTAACCTTATTAGGAATCCTTTCATTTTTGTTAGGTTTATTGGCTAGGACCATGCTGGTTCCTCTGCTTTTTCTCGTACCACAGATCTATAATCTGGGAAACTACCTAGCTGCTCACACGAGTTGGGGGGCTTATTTGCCACAGCCAGCAGGAGAGTTGTTTGCTGCAACGCCAACTTCCCAATATGCCAACAATCCCTTGCAAGGACTGTTGATACTTGGTGCATGGTTGCTAGTCATCGGCGGCATGGCCTCTCTGCGCTTTTTGAAGACGGATTTAGGAGGGCGATACTGATGATAATAGCTCTGCTTAAAAGTGAATGGATTAAGTTCCGTTCTTACTATCTCGCTCTTGGTGCAGCCTTGGTGGCTCTGGTAGCTGTTCCATTTTTTCTAATGAATCTTGACTACAGTCAGACAGCAGTTGGCCAAACGAAGGCTCTGAGCGAGGTTTTGCATGCCCTCTATCTGGCGCAGCCTGTCATTGTCATCTTTACTTCCCTCTATTTTGCCCAGGAGTTTGTCAAGTCTGGGATGCGAACGAATTTTCTAACCGTATCAAATAGAAAGACTTGGTTGGCTGGGAAATTCCTTTTTCTGTTCTTGCTGCTCTTGATCCTCTATAGTATCATGATAGGCAGCTGTTTCCTTGTTATGCTGGCTCGTTTTGACCTAGACTTTAGCTGGTCCTTACTGGGGAAATTCCTTTATTACAGCTCTTTTGGTCTTCTCAGCAATCTTTTTCTGGCTTTTTTAACTGCCGGCCTCGCTTTGCTATTTCAATCTTGGGTTGTGCCGGTGTCAGTGCTCTTTCCTCTCTTGATTGGTCTCAGTCGTTTGTTGGCAACGTTCATCAAGGAAGCAAAATACCTGCCCGATCTGGCTACCCTAAATCTCTTTGAGTATGAAGGGCTTCAGCATTCAATAGATTTATCAGGTCTGGGGATACAGCTGTTCTGGCTAGCTTTGGTTTGGAGCTCTGCTATATTCTTAAGCTTGAAACGAGATGTTCGCTAGAGGTATGCTATAATGGAAATTATGAGACAGTATCGTATTTTGGTGGTTGATGACGACCGGAGCATTTTGAAGCTGGTGAAAAACGTCCTAGAGCTCGATGCTTATGATGTGACGACGCTTGATCGGATAGAAGAGCTAGAGCTGACGAATTTTGTCGGATATGACTTGATTTTGCTAGATGTGATGATGGAGCCTGTTAATGGTTTTGAGCTGTGCTCCTACATTCGTCCTCATCTTTCGTGTCCCATCATCTTTCTGACGGCTAAGGAGTTGGAGGCGGACAAGGTGGAAGGGCTCTTTCGTGGGGCAGATGACTATATTGTCAAACCTTTTGGGACCAAAGAATTGCTGGCGCGTGTCAGAGCTCATCTTCGTCGGGAGGAAAGACGTGAGGAGCGATATTCTGCAATTGCTTCTTGTCAATTTTATCCAGAGCGCTATGAAGTTGCCTGTTTTGGTAAAGTCTTGAAATTTTCAGAGCGAGAGTTTAAGTTGCTACATTTACTAGCTAGCAATCCCAAGCAGACCTTTTCAGCTGAACGCCTGCATACCTTGCTTTACCCAGAAAGCTCAGAAACACAGCTTCGCTCTATTTCAGAATACGTATATCAGATTCGCCAAAAATGCAAACAAGAAGGGCTGCAAGCAATCGCAACAGTGAGAGGAGTAGGCTATAGATGGCAATTAGAACCCGAAATTTCAAAAGCCTAGTCTGGACAACCAGTTTAAAAATCGTCTTCTTTCATGTTTTGATTTTTGTACTTATAGGCTATGAATTTACGCAAGGAAGTAATCACGTTCTTTTCACCTTGTTCTTTTGGGCAGGGAGCTTGCTGCTGATTACTTTTTATCATATTTTGAAATTGCTCCGAAAAATCGACAGGGAAATAAAAATGCTAACGAGCGAGAAGCTTTTAGAAGAAAATCAAAGCCAGCTTTTTCGGATTGAGGAAATGCTAGAAGTCTATAGTGATTTACGGAGCAGCCACCAAGAAAATGCTCGTCTTCTAGAAAAAGAGCAGAAGCATAATCAGGAGTTGATTTTACAGCTATCAGCGACATCGCACGATTTGAAGACGCCCCTAACTGTGATTAAGGGGAATGCTGAGCTCTTGGAGTTGGCGCAGTTGGGCCAGCCACAGGCAGACTATGCTGCTGAGATTTTGCAGGCTAGTCACAAGATGGAAGAGTATTGTGGCTCTTTGATTGATTATGCTAAGACTTTTCAGATTGATTCTAATCAGTTCAGTCAGCTTTCCTTAGGGGACTTTTTGGCTTATCTCCAGGACGATTGGGCACTGTTCAGCAAACAGGAAAGCTATCGTTTTTATCTCCAAGAAGATTGTGATCTTAGTCTGATTTTGTCAATTCATTTGGACTATCTCAAACGAGCTTTGCTCAATATTTTACTGAATGCGCTTGAACATGCTGACCAGGACCAAAAGGAAGTCAAGCTAACGGTATCAGTGCAGCAGGACCAGTTAGTTTTTGCTATCTGGAACAATGGCCATGCATTTTCAGAGGAGATGCTGCTGGGAGCGGAACAGCTCTTTTACCAGAGTGACCAAAGCCGCAATTCAGCTAATCCACATCATGGTATCGGCTTAGCCTTTTCTAAGCAGGTGGCTCTCTTGCATGGTGGTCGTCTGACCCTGCTCAATCCAGACCAAGGAGGAGCCTGTGTCGAGTTGACTGTAGCTTTAAAAGGCAAATAACAAAGGAAATCAATAAAGATGATAAAAGAGAGTGGGACAGAAATCGGTAATTCGTTAGAATTCGATTTCGTCGTCCCACCTCCGCACAGTTGAGTAGGGCTGTAAAAGCTGATGAAATCAGCGTAGTAGAGCCCACTCAACCACTGCGTCTTGCTCGACAATCCAAAGACAATTGAGAGGCTAGGACTTTTGTCCCAGCCTCTTTTTTGCCGCATTCTTCTTGACAAGAGATGTAAAGCGAGCTATACTGTATTTAAAGAGTAAAGGTTGTTTTACATTATGGAAAGGAGGCAGCCTTGGAAAATCGAATTCAAGAATTACGAAAAAGAAAAAAGCTCAGCCAGGAGGAGCTGGCTGAGAAGCTAGAGGTCACGAGACAAACGATTATTTCTTTGGAAAAAGGCCGCTACAATGCCTCACTGCTTTTGGCTCATAAAATTGCATCCTTTTTCAATTTAAGGATTGAAGAAGTGTTTCTCTTTGAGGAGGATGAATCATGAAATGGACTTATTTGTGTAAATGGATATTGGCTATTTTGGTGGTTGTTGGTTTGTTTTATCTCCATTTGCAAGCCGATTTTATCCCTAAGGAAATCCTGCCTTTTGTGGGAATATTCCTGATTGTGGTGATGTTAAAAATTTTTCAAGCTTATGAAAAATAGGAGGCTGACATGGAAACATTAACTAAACAAGAATTTCGGAAAAAACTTCAAAGGAAAGTTATCGTGGGGCGAATCTTAACTTTTATCATCTTGGTAGGACTGGCCTGGAGCCACTTTCATTCTCTGGATGATCAGCAGGAAGGAGTCATGGTCGGCATCCTGCTGGGGCTTACTTTGATGACCATTCGGTATAATCTGGCCCTAAGACGGGAGGAAAATTTTGAAAAGCTCTACATTCAGGTGACTGATGAGCGCAATCGCATGATTGACGAAAAGACTCGTACTTTGCTTTTTAATATCCTTTTGCTGCTGGCAGCATGCTTGAGCGTTTTGTCTATGGTTTTCCCAATCATTTTAAGTCTCAATCAGTTTCTGACCTTGACCATTATCCTGGTTTTGGGACTTTACTATCTCTTGCGTTTTCTCCTATCTAAGCGTTATTAAGAAAAAAGCTGGCGACGCCAGCTTTCTAAACAAGCTTTTAACAGAGCTTGTTTTTATTTTCTATAGAGTCGATCATACTGGTAAACGGGGTCCATGGTTACATGGATGCCCAACTTACGCAGGACGTTTTTGTCTTCGTCTGTCAGAGTGACAGTGGAGTGGGCCTCGCTGCCCTTGAGATTGCCGAGTTGCTGCATGGCATTTGCCGCATCTTGATTTTCCATGGCTGTGATTGCCAGAGCCATCAAGATTTCGTTTGAGTGGAGGCGAGGATTGCGGCTGCCCAGATGATTGATTTTCAGGCCTTGGATTGGCTTGACATACTCAGGCTCAATCAGTTTGGTCTCTTTGGCAATATTGGCTAATTTCTTAATGGCATTAATCAAGACAGCTGCCGTAGGACCAAAGAGTTCAGAGGTTTTACCAGTTACGATTTCACCGTTTGGTAATTCCAAGGCCAGAGCTGGCTCACCAGTGCTTTCAGCCTTGGCACGCGCAGCAACTGTTACCTTACGGTCCAGGGGTGTGATGCCCAGGTCATTCATCAAGAGTTCGATTTTCTTGACAGCAGATTCAGAAACGCGCTCTGCCTTGAAGTCCAGAATCGTCTGGTAGTAGCGACGGATGATTTCCTGTTGGGATGCCTCGATAGCTGCATCATTGTCTACAATGGCAAAGCCGACCATGTTGACGCCCATATCCGTTGGAGAAGCATAAGGTGATTTGCCTAGGATGCGCTCCAGCATACGCTTGAGGACTGGGAAAATTTCAATATCACGATTGTAGTTGACTGTAGTCTTACCATAGGTTTGCAGGTGGAATGGATCAATCATGTTGACATCGTCCAGGTCTGCCGTCGCTGCCTCATAAGCTAAATTGACCGGATGGTGCAGGGGCAGATTCCAAACTGGGAAGGTTTCAAACTTGGCGTAGCCTGATTTGATGCCATTGATTTGGTCATGATACATGTTGGACAAGCAAGTAGCCAATTTACCAGAACCAGGACCAGGTGCGGTCACAACGACTAAATTACGGCTGGTTTTGATGTAGTCGTTTTTCCCCATACCTTCAGGTGAGATGATATGGTCCATGTCAGTCGGGTAGCCCTTAATCGGGTAGTGGATGTAGGAGGCGATACCATTCTTTTCCAGCTGGCTGCGGAAGAGATCAGCTGCCGGCTGACCGGAATACTGGGTGATGACCACTGAGCCTACATAAATATCCAGCTCGTTAAAAGTATCAATTAGTCGCAGCACTTCCTGATCATAGGAAATGCCCAAATCACCACGCGCCTTAGAGTGCTCAATGTTGTTGGCATTGATAGCAATGACAATTTCTACTTGGTCTTTGAGTTCTTTGAGCAGTCTGATTTTATTGTCTGGCTCATAGCCTGGCAGGACGCGGGCAGCATGGAAGTCTTCCAGCATTTTACCGCCGAATTCCATGTACAATTTGCCCTCAAATTGATTAATGCGCTCCAAGATATGGTCGCGCTGCAGGTTTAAGTATTTGTCAGAATCAAAAGCAATTTTTTTCATGTATATTTTCACCTCTGCTAAGCATTATAACAAAATTTTCTTCAAATTGGAAAGTTGAAAGGGGAAGTATCAGACAAAAGAGATAGCAGCCCGAATGAAGAACGGGCTGCCTTTTCAATTAATAGTTGGTAATCGTGTCCACTGTTGAGCGATCCAGCTTTTTGACCAAAGCTTGCAGGAAAGCTTGGGCTTGCAGGAAATCGTCCATGGCATAGAGAGTTTGGTGAGAATGGATGTAGCGGGCGCAGACACCAATGGTAGTAGATGGTACGCCGCCGCTTTGGAGATGGGCAGCACCAGCATCCGTTCCGCCCTTGCCGCAGTAGTATTGATACTTGATGCCAGCTTCCTCAGCAGTTGTCAAGAGGAAGTCTTTCATAGCTGGCAGCATGAGATGACCAGGGTCGAAGAAGCGAATCAAGGTTCCGTCGCCGATGGCACCTTGACCGCCATAGATGTCGCCTGCTGGGGAGCAGTCCACAGCCAGAAAGACCTCAGGGGCAAATTTTGTTGTTGAAGCATGGGCACCACGCAGGCCCACCTCTTCTTGAACATTGGCGCCGACATAGAGTTGGTTGCCTAGTGGTTGACCAGACAAGGCTTGAGTCAATTCGCTGACCATAAGGACACCGTAGCGATTGTCCCAGGCTTTGGAGATGATATTTTTCCCGTTAGCTGTGAGAATGGCAGAGCTGTCTGGCACAATCGTGTCTCCTGGACGGATGCCGTAGCTTTCAGCTTCCGCCTTATCCGCAAAGCCGCCGTCAAAGACAATATCTGCAATCTGTGGCATAACTGGTCCGCCAGATCCGCGCGTCAGATGAGGAGGGACAGAGCCTGAGATAAGAGGGATTTCCCGATCTTCACGGGTAAAGAGTTTGAAGCGTTGACTGCTCACGACCAGCGGGTTCCAGCCGCCGATTTCCACTACGCGGAAGGTCCCGTCAGTTTTGATCTCGCTGACCATGAAGCCAACCTCGTCCATGTGGGCCGCTACCAATACACGGGGAGCATTTTCAGCTTCTGCATGGCGTACCCCAAAGATACCGCCCAGACCGTCGGTGACGACCTCATCGACATGGGGAGTGATTTTTTCCCGCAGGTAGCTGCGAACAGGCGTCTCGTGACCTGAAATAGCAGAAAGCTCGGTTACTTCCTTGATTTTTGAAAATAATGTTGTCATAAACTTACCTTCTTTCTGCCCCCTATTTTATCACTTTTTACGGTAAATGAGTAGGGAAATCTTATAGCTTGTATGAATCAAGAGGACTGCCCGCTTAGGAATCCAGCTTCTCTCAGGAAAATCTGGAATATTGTTTGTCGCCTCTGCTCTTTTGTGTTAAAATATTCTACATGAAAGCTAAAAAAATCATTTTAACCACAACCGCCCTTTTGGGGGCTGGAGCGCTGGCTTTTGGAGCAGCCAAAGTCGTACAGGAGCAGAAACGACTGCGTAATCGGGAGGAAATCGTCGAGCTTGTGCGAGATTTCTTTTCCAGTCAGGGTACTATTTCCTGCCTTTATGTCAAGCTCTACGAGTCCACAGATGAACGCTTGGTTGGTGGTCTGGTCCTAGAGGACGACCGTCATTTTGCCTTTGTCTATGAAAATGGTCAGCTAAGCTACGAGGAAGAAGCATGATTTTTCCTGTGAATTTAGAGGAATTGGCTTCTTATGTAAATGATGGGGAGAAGACTGTCTTCTTTTTCACGGCTGACTGGTGCGGAGATTGCCGATTTATCAAACCTTTTCTGCCAGAGATAGAAGCGGAAAATCCTGACTATCGCTTTATCCAAGTGGACCGTGATGCCTATCTGGATCTGGCCAAAGAGTGGGACGTATACGGGATTCCCAGTTTAGTAGTGCTGGAAAAGGGACAGGAGATTGGCCGTCTGGTCAATCGTGACCGCAAGACCAAGGGCCAAATCAATGAATTTTTAGCGAGTATGAGAGAAAAAGGGAGCGTAAAATGATTTTTACCTATAATAAAGAACATGTCGGCGACGTGCTGATGATTATTGCTGCGGACAATCAAGGAGCTAAACTGGCAGCTGAGCGCAAGGGACGGGTAGCGCGTGTTTACCGCGAAGATAATGGCCAGACTGTTGGTTGGAATATTTTTGAGCAGTCAGACCTTTTTGAAATTGCAGAGTGCGGACAGGTCTTTTTGACAGATGAGCAAGTGGCTATTCTCAATCAGGAGCTGAGCAAGGAAGGCTTCCCAGCGGACTTGGTTAATGACAGCCAGCCGAAGTTTGTGGTTGGAGAAATTGTTGATATGGTAGCTCATCCAGATAGTGATCACCTGAATATCTGCCAAGTGCAGGTAGCTGCTGATAAGACCGTTCAAATCGTGGCTGGCGCTCCTAATGCCAAAGTCGGCCTCAAAACGATTGTGGCTCTGCCAGGTGCTATGATGCCTAAAGGGAATTTGATTTTTCCGGGAGAACTTCGAGGCGAAAGGAGTTTTGGTATGATGTGCAGCCCACGGGAACTTCAGCTGCCTAATGCGCCTCAAAAACGCGGCATCATTGAATTAGCCGATAGTGAACTAGTTGGAACTGCCTTTGACCCAGCCAAACATTGGCAGGGATAAAAATAAGGATTCAACATCATAAAAAGCTCAGAAATAGGCGAGGTATCCTATAGCAATCGAAATATAAAATAGAGCGAATCGATTTGTGTAGTCGTTTCGCTCTTTTTTATAGTAATAAATTTAGCGTTATAAATCTATCTCATGCTAATGGTAGAGAAAATAAATAATTAACAGATGAAAAATCAATCTAACACAATGATGAGTATAATGAATCTGCTTCTTACTCATTTTTCTGTCATAGAAAAAGCTTACCGAACCACAGAGAAATCAGGATAAAAAGAAGATTTTTCACAGGGGAATGTTTAATGGTCATCGGAGCCTCCATTATACAAGTCTAGTCAGAAAGGGACAAAAAGCTGCAATTTTCCTTTTTATCTATACTATACCATATTTTTTTCACTTTTTGCCTCCTATTACGAATGATAAGTTAGGAGGATATAAAATGTATAATAAAGTAATTGTAATCGGCCGGCTGACGGCTACGCCTGAACTGCACAAGACTGCGAATGAAAAATCTGTGGCTCGTGCAACAGTCGCGGTTAATCGTCGTTATAAATCTCAGAGTGGTGAGCGTGAGGCGGATTTTGTAAATGTGATTGTCTGGGGGCGTCTAGCTGAGACTTTAGCCAGCTATGCAAGTAAGGGCAGCTTGATTTCTCTGGATGGTGAGCTACGGACTCGTCGCTATGAGAAGGAGGGGGCGACTCATTATGTGACAGAGGTACTCTGTCATAGCTTCCAGCTTCTGGAAAGTCGGGCTCAGCGCGCTCTGCGTGAAAATAATAGCGGAGCTGATTTGGCAGATTTAGTATTGGAAGAAGAGGAACTTCCCTTTTAAGCAAGAAGTAAAGACTGGGAAATGACCTTGCGCCCAAAAATCATCATTCAGTTTTGCAGGATGCAAGATCTGTTTGACTGAAAGTCTATTTCTATCAAGCTTTTAAAAGTTTAATTATGATTACCGAGGTGGGACCAAGAATCAAAAATCATGGATTTTTTAGATTCTGTCTCGCCTCTTTTATTATAGTCATTTCTGGAAAGATTTTGCTTTTTGGCGGCTTTGTAATATAATAATCCTATATGTTTCATAAAGGCGCTTACGGCATAGGGGGTGAAAAATGGTATCAGCTAAGGTCAAAAAACGGATACAGCATTATCAGAAAAAGGCTCTCTGGCCGCTTTTCATTCTGCTTATCTTGAGTTTGCTTTTTGTTTATTTCAAGGGCGTTCTGCCAGATGAGAAGCAGGTCAAGATCGGGGTGACCTATATGACCATGAACAATGACTTTTACAAGACCTTAAATGCGGAGCTGGAGAAGAAAACCAACCAGCAGGGCAGCAGGCTCTACGTTCGGGATCCTGAGCTGGATGAGGGCAAGCAGAGCCAGCAGATTGACTTTTTTGTCCGAGAAAAGGTTGATGTCATTGTCATCAATCCGGTAAAAAGCAATAGTCCAAGTATTATTTCCTCTCTTCAAAAGGCCAAGAAAGCTGGGATTAAAATTATCGTAGTGGATGCGCCTATCAGTCAGGATGTAAAAGTGGATACGACCATTGTGTCTGATAACTACCAAGCAGGCGTCCTGATTGCCCAGGACATGATGAAGCGTCGGCCTTCTGCCAATATTCTCCTTCTAGAGCACCGCAATGCCGTCTCTGCCATGGACCGGATTCAGGGATTTATTGATACGATTGAAAAACAGCCTAGCTACAAGATTATTTCCCAGAAAGAAACACTAGGCCAGACTGAGGAAACCATGCCACAGGTCAAAGGGGCTCTAGACGAAGGTTTGGACTTCAATGTGGTCATGGCGCTTAATGACCGAGCAGCCATCGGGGCCTTGGCTGCTATTAAAAATCAAGGTCTTGATAAGAAAATCTCAATCTATGGCGTGGATGGTTCACCAGATATCAAAAACTTTCTGGCTACGACTAGCGATATAGAGGGAACTGTGGCCCAATCGCCCATTCAGATGGGACGCAAGGTGGCACAGGTAATTGAGCTGATGCAGGAGGGGAAATCCTACGACAGCCAATACCTGATTCCAGTTCATCTGGTTAATAGGGATAATATCAGTCAATACACAGTTACAGGGTGGCAATAATGAGACCTCAAAAAAGTATATTTTACAGCAAAATAGCCTTGATGGTCATCAATTTGGTTGCCATTGTCTATAATGCGTCCATCTATCTCTTTGCGACCAACTATGTAGCAGCTAAGGACTTCAGTCACTCGCTTTTGGAGCGTTTGGATGCTATTCCCGGCTCTCCTAGCTTGATTTTCTGGGTATCAATTAGTCTGTATGCCTGTCTGCTTTTGGTCATGTACTATCGGGAGCGCCACCCCAATCAGCTGTCCGTCTATGACAAAGCGACCATTATTGAAATCCTGCTCATGCTGGTCATCTTTTCCGTCTTGCATTCGTCCTACAATGGCTTGATTCTCTTGGTGTTTGCGGATATTTTCTATGGCTCTAAGGAGTTCAATTCTTCCAAGGACAAGAAGTATTGGTTTTCTTTCATTATTTTGAGCTTTGGCATGCTGCTCTTGTCCAACTATGACCTCATGTCGCTCTTTATCAAGTTGCCTTCTCTAGATACCTATATTCGGTTTTACCCAGAGTCCGTCCGGTTGTTGCTGCTTTTTGGCAAGAACTTCCTCTACTCCCTCAATATCGTTGTCTTTATGATTTCCTTGCTCTTCTATATCTTGTCGGCTATTACAGAGCGTCATCGGATTGAGGAAGAGCTGCGCATGGCTTCTCAGGCCAATCGCGAGTTGAATTCTTATCTGGCCTTGTCTGAGAAAATAGCAGAAGATCGAGAGCGAAAGCGGATTGCCAGAGAGATTCACGATACATTGGGCCATGCCCTGACGGGAATTTCGGCGGGTATTGATGCGGTCAAGGTCTTGGTTGATATTGATACCAATCGGGCTAAGGAGCAGCTCAATAATGTTTCAGTCGTCGTTCGAGATGGTATCCGTGATGTTCGCGGCTCGCTCAATAAGATGCGACCGGGAGCTCTGGAAAATAACACTTTGAAGGAAGCTCTGATTAAGATTATCAGTGAGTATGAAGCCATCTCTAATTTGGAGATTCATCTCCGCTACGAATGGGATAATATTGACTTGGATATTGCCAAGGAAGACATTGTATTTCGGGTGATTCAAGAGTCTATTACCAACTCTGTCCGCCATGGGCATGCCAAGACTATCTGGATTGAGCTACTAGAGGAAGAAGAAGCTTATGTAATGACCATTCAGGATGATGGTATTGGCTTTGATGAACTCCACTATGGCTATGGCCTCAAGCAGATGCAGGAGCGTCTAATGATTATTGGCGGAAGCGTCCGATTTGAAAATCGGGACGGTTTCTACACGCATATCGAAATCCCAAAAATAGGAGGAAGACATGATTAAGGTTTTAATAGCAGACGATCAGGCCTTGATTCGCGAGTCTCTGCAAATCATCCTGTCAGCCCACGCAGATATTGAGGTGGTCGGGACGGTCGGAGACGGCAAGGAAGTGCTGGAAAAGCTTCATCGGGTACGCCCAGATGTGATTCTGATGGATATTCGCATGCCAGTCATGGACGGTGTTCTCTGTACTAAGGCTGTCAAAGAGCAGTATCCGGATGTTAAGATTATCATTCTGACGACCTTTGATGACGATGAATTTATCTTCTCCGCTCTCAAATACGGTGCATCTGGTTATATTCTCAAAGGGGTTTCGACAGAAGAACTTCACGAAGCCATTCAGACAGTCTATCGAGGCGGAGCTATGATCAATCCCAATATTGCCACCAAGGTCTTCAAAATCTTTTCACAGATGGCCCAGTCCAATTTTGCTATTACAGTGACGGAGGAAAATATAGAGGACATGAGCCGGACGGAGTGGAAGATTATCCAGCAGATTGGCTTCGGGATTTCTAATAAAGAAATTGCAGCCAAGCTCTTTCTATCAGAAGGGACAGTCCGAAATTACCTGTCAGGCATCCTAGCTAAGCTCAACTTGCGCGATCGAACCCAGCTGGCTATCTGGGCTGTGCAGACCGGAGTCACCCAGAGAGATTTTAGTAAGGAAAGCGACAAATGAAGTGGAGACTGAGACATTTGGCCCTACTGGTTGTCCTGATTATATCTGTTGCTTTGGCTTTTGTCTTTTGGGCCTCAGCTCAGGAAAAAGTCCTGCGTATCGGGGTCTATGCTGGCTCTAGCTGGGATGTGCCTAACAGCCGGGAAAACAAGGTCTTGGACAGCCTGATTAAAAAATTTGAAAAGACGCATCCTCATGTCAAGGTCGTCTATGAAAGCGGTATTCCCAAGGATGATTACGCTGACTGGCTGGCAGAGCAAGTCTTGAAAGGCGAGCAGCCGGATCTCTTTATGGTACCGGAAAACGACTTTAGCATGTTGGCTTCGACTGGCGCGCTTAAATCCTTGGATACCCTCCTAACGGATGATGAACGAAAGGCTTTTTATCCGGTGGCTTATGAAGCTGGGCGATATCAGGGAGTCAGCTATGCTCTTCCAGTTGAGAGCAATCCTATCATGATGTGTGTCAATAAAGACCTGCTTGAAAAAGAAGGGATTAGCATTCCTGAGTCAGGTTGGACCCTGGCGGATTTCTATGCGATTTGCAAGAAAGTAACCAAGGATACCAATGGCGATGGTGTGGTGGATCAGTACGGTATTACGGATTACACTTGGCAGCAGGCTCTGGTAGCTTATGGCGGCCACCTTATCGATAAATCCGGTATCAATGTAGACAGTTCAGAGATGCACCAAGCCTTGGCCTTTATGAGCAAGCTAGACATGCTCAGCCAGCATTATAAGGTGACTTCTAATGACTTTGATGAGGGGCGGGTGGCCTTCTATCCTATGAGTCTGGCTCAGTATCGGACCTACAAGCCCTACCCATACCATGTTGCCAAGTATTCTAGCTTTTCTTGGACCTGTATCCCGATGCCGACAGCCAATAGCCAGGTGATGGGAACACAGGTTAAGACTTCGCTCTTTGCCATGTCTTCCAATACCAAGCAAGAGAAGCTGGCTTGGGAATTTATGCTCTTGCTGTCACAGGACAAAGAAAGCCAGCAGGCCTTGTTTGAAAAATCGCAGGGGACCTCAGTCTTGCCATCTGTGGTGAAAAGTCAACAGGCTAGAGAAATCTTACAGGCCGATGATTTTGGCTTGGATTCCTTGACTTCTGAGAGGTTAGACCATATGATGAATCGCTCCATCATTGACATCAGTCTTGAAGTAGACCGTCATACAATGGACCGGATGGACTATCTGATTCAAAATGCTATGCAGAATCAAGAGATTGACAGTGCCTTGCCGAGCATTCAAAGAGAAATAGAAAGCGGAAAATAATCTGCTTTCTTTTTTATTGCTAATTAAGTCAGAAAAAAGTACAGCTGCCTAGACCAATATGACAATTGTCATATTTTTCCTAACAAATGTCATCTGGGCAAAATGACATTTGACAATATGAAACCGGTTCCATATTCTGTACAATAAAATCATCAATAAATCCTTCGTCATCTAAAGCCTGACTTGGCTAAGAAGTTGAAGGATAAAGGAGGCAGGAAAGATGAAATACCTTGTACTGGTCAGCCATGGGGGACTGGCTGCAGGCGTGCAGAGTTCCTTGAAGATGTTTGCCGGAGACAAGACGGATCAGGTGATTGCGGTCGGTCTTCAGGAAGGCAAGTCAGTTGATGATTTTGCAGTTGATTTTACTCAGGCCTTGGCTGGCTTAAGCTCTGATGACAGTGTCTTAGTTCTGGCTGATATTGTAGGAGGCAGTCCTCTGACGACAGCAGCTAGCGTCTTAGCTGACATGGATAAGCTCGACTCAGCAGTTATCTTGGGCGGTTTGAACCTGACCATGGGACTGACTGGCTTGGTTATGAAAGACATCTTAGACGGAAAAGAGCTGGCTCAGGCTATCCTTTCCGAGGCTACAGCTGCTTTGCAGGAATTTGAAGTCGTAAGTGATGCAGCTGACGAAGATGAAGACGACATTTAGTGCTTCAGCCATACATTATAAAAGATAAAAGGAGATTTTAAAGATGACAGTATCATTTGTACGGATTGACGACCGCATGATCCACGGTCAAACAGTCACTCGCTGGGCTAAGGAATACCCTTGTGATGGCTTGATTGCAGTTAATAATGCTGCAGCAGGAAACAAGGTTTTGATTCAGGCCTACAAGGGAGCTTCTGACAAGAAGACTTTTGTTTGGACCAAGGAAGCCTTCAAGGAAAAATCAGGCAAGGTTACAGAGTCAGACAGCCGCTATTTCCTCATTACGAAAAATCCTGTAGACATGAAGGAAATCCTAGTGGACCAAGGTTTTGTACCTGGGGATGTTAAGGAAATCATCATCGGTCCTGCTAATGACCGTCCGGGAGCTGTTAAACTGGGCAACAACCAGTCCATCACTCAGGAAGAAGCAGAAGCGATTGAGGCGATCGAAAAAGCTGGCTACAAAGTCAAATTCCAGCTCTTACCAGATGTTTCCATCGGTTACTGGAGCGATTTCAAGTCTAAATTTGGTTTTTAATTACAATAATGAAAAGGAGAGTCTATTATGACAATTTCTTGGCTGCAAGCCGCTTTACTGGGATTATTTGCATGTCTGTCATCTATGCCTGGTTTGGGTGGTACATCTATTGGTAACTATACATTAGGACGTCCCTTAGTTGGAGGTTTAATATCTGGTCTTATCTTAGGTGATATTAAGCTCGGTATTGTTTGTGGAGTTGCTATGCAATTGGTTTACATCGCTTTGGTCACTCCTGGTGGTACTGTCTCTGCTGATGTGCGAGCTGTTTCTTACATCGGGATTCCACTCGCTATGGTTGCCATTAAGACACAAGGTTTAACTTTAGATTCTGCTGATGCAGCAAACCTTGCAAAATCAATGGGAACTCTGGTAGGAACAGTTGGGACAGTACTCTTCTATGGTACAGCAACTATGAATCTGCTTTGGCAGCATATTGGTTGGAAAGCAGTAGAAAAAAAGGATTTTAAAAAGCTATATGTAGTCGATTGGGGTTTCCCTTGGATTTCACACTTGGTTTTTTCATTCCTGCCTACACTCATCATGTGTAAACTAGGTGCTGAGGCTGTAACAACTTTGAAATCAGCCCTACCGTTGGATGGAATTCCTATGAAAACTCTCTTTACAGTTGGTTCATTGCTTCCATGTGTCGGAATCGCTATCCTTTTAAAACAAATTGTTGAAAAAGCTGTTGATTTCATTCCTTTCTTTGTCGGTTTTACATTGGCAGCTTCTCTGGGTCTGAATCTTGTTTCCTGTGCTGTTGTTTCTCTGATTTTCGCTGTTCTGTTTTATGAAATTCAAATGGCTAAAAATATAAGAGCGCAAGCTACTGCGGTAACAAATGCAGATTTTGTTGAAGACGATGATGAGGAGGATATTTAAAATGGTGAAATTAACAAGAAAAACTTTAGGCAAATCTTTCCATCATTGGTACTATGGGAATCTAACCTGTTTTTCACAAGAACACATGCAGACCTTTGGTTATTTAGCTTCTATGTTGCCAGTGGTGGAGGAGCTTTATAAGGATAAAGAAGAGCAGGCAAAGGCTATGCAAACATATACTGCTTTCTTTAATACAGAACCTCAGCTGGGAGCTTTGATTGTTGGGATTACAGCTGGTCTTGAAGAAGCACGTGCCAATGGTGCTGATGGAGTTGATGATGAAACTATAAATGGACTGCGGGCTGGTCTTATGGGACCGGTTGCAGGTATTGGGGATTCCCTTATTGTTGGTACCTTGATTCCGATTATTCTAGGGATTGCCCTAGGACTCTCTAATGGCGGTTCACCTCTAGGTGCAATCTTCTACATTGTAGTATGGAATTTACTTGCCTATGCAGGTATGAAATTCGCCTATTTCAAAGGTTATGAATTAGGTGATAAGGCTGTTGAATTTTTGGTAGGTCCTCAAGGACAGGCTATCCGTAAATCAGTATCTATTGTTGGTGGTATGGTTATCGGAGCAGTTGCTGCTACTTGGGTTCCAGTAAAAACGGCTTTCCAATTGAAAGATTCATCTGGTAAAGCATTTTTGGTCATGCAAGATCAGTTAGATGGTGTATACCCTGGTCTCTTGACAGCACTCTTTATCGTCTTCTGTTGGTGGCTGATGGCGAAGAAAAACTTTTCTCCAATCAAAGTTATGCTCATCCTCGTTGTAGTTGCTTTTGTTGGTGTATTAGTTGGTTTCTTCAACCCAGGATTGAAATATTAAAAGGAGAAAATTATGACAGAACAAGAATTGATTCAAGGCTATGAAACAGAAATTCACTACCAGAAGCATATGATTGAAAATCTAGGACGCTGGTTCAGTCTCTTCTTTGCCATTGCCAGCATCGGTCTTGTTCTGATTTATCTCTTTCATGAGACCAATCTCCTAGCACTGATTGCAGGAATCGTCCTAGCTCTACTAGGAATCTTAGCCATGCTTTTGTTTGGCTATGGTATCTATAGAGGACGCCTAAATCTGCAAAAAGTGATTGATGATTTTGAAGCAAAACTAAAACTTGCAAGATAAACATTCCCCCTAAAGACAAGTCTGAGAGAATTTTAGCTCGGACTTGTTTTTCTTTGACTTTGGGAGCAAGTAAATCAAAAAAATAAAATTTTTCTTTCATCTAGCCGGTTTTTTTCTTGACTATTTCTGACCAAGTGATAAAATAATAACTATAGATTAGCACTCGATAGTTTAGAGTGCTAAAAATTCAATCTTTGGAGGAAAACTATGTTAAAACCATTAGGAGACCGTGTGGTCTTGAAAGTAGAAGAAAAAGAGCAGAAAGTTGGCGGATTTGTTATTGCAGGCAACGGCCAAGCAGCGACTAAGACAGCTGAAGTTGTAGCAGTCGGACAAGGTATTCGTACTTTGAACGGTGAGCTGGTAGCCCTGAGCGTTAAGGAAGGGGACAAGGTTCTCGTAGAAAATCACGCAGGCGTGGAAGTCAAGGACGGAGATGAAGCTTATCTCTTAGTCAGTGAAGCCAATATTCTAGCAGTTGTCGAGTAAGATTAGAAGAGAGGAATAATAAAATGGCAAAAGATATTAAATTTTCAGCAGATGCAAGAAGCAGCATGGTTCGTGGAGTTGACATCTTGGCAAATACTGTCAAGGTGACTTTGGGTCCTAAAGGCCGCAATGTCGTTTTGGAAAAATCCTTTGGCTCACCTCTGATCACCAATGACGGTGTGACCATTGCCAAGGAAATCGAATTAGAAGACCATTTTGAAAATATGGGCGCTAAGCTGGTGTCAGAAGTTGCTTCAAAGACCAACGATATCGCTGGTGACGGAACAACAACAGCAACTGTTTTGACACAGGCTATCGTCCGCGAAGGGATTAAAAATGTTACAGCTGGTGCTAATCCAATTGGTATCCGCCGTGGGATTGAAGCAGCCGTTGCGACAGCTGTTGAAGCTCTGAAATCTAACTCAGTACCAGTTTCCAACAAGGAAGCTATTGCTCAGGTTGCTGCCGTTTCTTCTCGCAGCGAGAAAGTCGGCGAGTACATCTCTGAAGCTATGGAAAAAGTTGGCAATGATGGCGTTATTACCATTGAAGAGTCCAAAGGAATGGAAACTGAGCTGGATGTAGTTGAGGGAATGCAGTTTGACCGTGGCTACTTGTCTCAATATATGGTAACCGACAATGAAAAAATGGTAGCCGAACTGGACAATCCTTACATCTTGATTACTGACAAGAAAATTTCTAACATTCAAGAGATTCTTCCTTTATTGGAAAATATCTTGAAAACCAATCGTCCGCTTTTGATTGTTGCGGATGATGTGGATGGTGAAGCTCTGCCAACATTGGTTCTTAACAAGATTCGCGGAACCTTTAATGTCGTAGCTGTCAAGGCACCAGGCTTTGGTGATCGTCGTAAGGCTATGTTGGAAGATATCGCTATTTTGACAGGCGGTACAGTGATTACAGATGATCTTGGTCTAGAGCTCAAAGATGCTACAATTGAAGCGCTTGGACAAGCTTCTAAAGTCACTGTTGATAAGGACAGCACTGTGATTGTAGAAGGTTCAGGCAATCCTGAAGCCATTGCTAACCGTGTGGCAGTCATTAAGTCGCAAATTGAAAGCAGCACTTCTGAATTTGACCGTGAAAAACTGCAAGAACGTCTGGCTAAATTGTCCGGTGGTGTAGCTGTGATTAAGGTTGGAGCTGCCACAGAAACAGAACTCAAAGAAATGAAACTCCGCATCGAAGATGCCCTTAACGCAACCCGTGCAGCGGTAGAAGAAGGAATCGTCTCAGGTGGTGGTACGGCCTATATCAACGTACTGGACGCTGTCGCAGGTCTTGAGTTGGCAGGGGATGAAGGGACTGGACGTAACATCGTTCTTCGCGCCTTGGAAGAGCCTGTCCGTCAAATCGCTCTGAATGCAGGCTTTGAAGGTTCAATCGTCATTGACCGTCTGAAAAACTCTGAAGTTGGTACAGGTTTTAATGCCGCGACTGGCGAATGGGTTAACATGATTGAGGCTGGAATCATTGACCCAGTTAAGGTGACTCGTTCAGCCTTGCAAAATGCCGCTTCTGTTGCCAGTCTTATCTTGACAACCGAAGCAGTTGTGGCTAATCAACCAGAACCAGCAAGCCCAGCTCCAGCTATGGATCCAGGCATGATGGGCGGAATGATGTAGAAAAATAACGGGATTATATATTCGTATAAATTAGGTATAATCTTTGTCTTACATTTATCAATTAGAAAACTGAGCAGCTTTGTTCAGTTTTTTTATTGTGACTAGTTATGTAGCAAGCATTAATAATTATGCTTGCTTTTAAAAACAAATTTATATATATGAATATTTATGGTCATATAATTCATATTTGTTCATTTATTATGCGGCCAAATATTACATTTTTGTTTCAAGAAAATACAAGGAGATGACGGAGGAAATGGTTTTCAATTCTTATATGACAAGGTTTTTGGAGAAATAAACTGGTTTACACATTGTCGACAAAAGCTGAACTGGTAAAGGTAAATAGTTGACTTATAGTCAATCGTATGCTAGTCTAATATATGTAGTATATTGGAAATGTAAAGGAATTTTAATATTTTTACATGTTCAATAAAAAGGAAAAAAGGAAAAAAACGGAGGGATTATTTATGAAAAGAATATCTCAGACTATTGCGCGCTTTTTCTCAGTAGCCTTTGTGCTCCTCTTTAGCTTGTTTTCTAGCAGTCAATCTGCCAGAGCCAACACGGTAGACGATGTTATCACCTCAGTAAATGTTTACAATCAAAAGGGTGAAGAACTGACTGACGGCCTTTCCCCTTGGGAAAAATTCCAAATTGACGCAAACTTTGCCTTTAATTATGGCAAGGTTCAGCCAGGAGATACTACGACCATTGGACTTCCTGCTGAATTTGCCTTGGAGGGAGCTGATTTTGAAGTCAAAGATGATGACGGCAATCTCGTAGCGACAGCTGTGGTTGATGCAAGCTCTAAACAGCTTACACTGACTTATACAGACTATGTCCTGACTCGCTCTCATATTGAAGGGAAAGTTCATCTCTTAGCTCGCGTTGATCATACAGTAGCAAGAGATAAAGGCTCTATTCCTCTGAAACTTATCGTTGGCAAGAAGATTGTTGAATATGGGAAAATTGACTACAAAGGTCTTCCTGGCCAAGCAACTCCTTATACTTTCATAAAATACGGCTGGAATAATGCGGATAATATCAAGAGCATTACTTACAGCCTGAATATCAACCAACAAAATCAAGAACTGGATAATGTTGTTATTTCAGATACTCTGGGCTTTAATACCGGAGAAATTGATCTCAACAGCTTCCAAATTCTTAAAGGCTCATGGGTTGTTGACCCGGCTGATAACTCTTACCGACTAAGCCAGCAACGCGAGGATGTGACAGCAAATTATACGATTAATCTTGCTGCTGACAAGCGTTCCTTTACCATTAACATGGGGCATATCGGTGCCAACGAAGGATTCTATGTTCGCTACCGTGTTAACTTCCCTACAGTTCCGACTGATGGAACACTCTTCCCGAACGAAGCAATCATGCGAGCAGATAATATTGAAGAGCAAAAATCATCAGTTGCTGTCCGCTACCAACGTGCAAACGGCTATGCACATGGGGATGTCTACGGTGTGCAGGTGACTAAAAAAGACGAAGCTGGTAAAGCCTTGGCAGGTGCTGAATTCACATTGTACGATGAAGATGGTGTGACAATTGTTCAAAAAGCAACTAGTGATGCTAATGGAATTGCTTCTTTCAGCAACTTGATTAAGGAGCATTATCTGATTAAGGAAACCAAGGCACCAGAAGGTTACCAACTGTCAGATGAAGAGATTCAGGTCAATGCCGCTCAGCTCAAGAATTATGGCTCTGGTATTATTTACAAAGACTTTACCAACCGTAAGGCATTGATTACTGCTTCAGGTACCAAGACTTGGAATGATGATAACGATAAAGATGGTAAACGCCCAGACAAGATTACCGTTCGTCTCTATGCAAATGGCGTTGAAGTCGATCATAAAGAAGTTGGTCCGAATGATAAGGGTGAGTGGAAGTATGAGTTCACTGACTTGCCAGCGACTGGTGAAGATGGAAAAGATATTGTCTACTCAGTTACTGAAGACCGTGTTTATGGTTATACAGCTACTGTTGATGGTATGAACATTACCAATACACCAGTTCCGGGAGTTCCGCAACCGCCGAAACCTAGCTCGGACAATAGCTCTAAGAGCAGCAGTAGTAGTTCTAGCTCTAGCTCAAGTAGCAGTAGCACGACTTCTAGCTCAAGCAGCACTACAGGAAGCACTGTTGTGATCATCGAATCAGACAATGGTACTGGCGGAGGAAATGCCTCTAATGTTGGAACCAAGAAAGTTCTCCCTAAAGCGGGTGAGAATGCTAGCTGGATCATGATTGCTGCTGGAGTAGCTCTAGTAGGCTTGGTAGGCTTCATTGTCTTCCGTGCGAAGAAGAAATAAATTTTATCTCTGTTCCCTTAAGGGACAGAGATTTTTTACTCCAAACTCGGATTAGCTATAGCCATTTTTTAGAAAGCAAAAAATGCTTTTTTACAATCAGTCACTATCTTGTATCCTTTTGTTAATCAAGACTGTGATGTTCCGTAATATAGTTGTTTTAAAATAAAAAGCAACTAAGATGTTTCCTAGAACAAATTAGTTGCTCAGAACTACGGGGAAGGCCGCTTTGATGTGCAATCGTGAAGTACATCAAAACTTGATATATATAATCTTTCTTAATTCCTAAATCAATAAAATTATAAGACATCCTTAGGAATATGCTCGGTGTGTAACCATCTTTATCAGGTTTTCGTCAAACATATTTTGCTTCAGTCTTCTCTCGTAGTTTTTTCTATGCGATGCCCCTTCTTTCTTTTTATCTAAAGGAAGGGGATTTTTTTGTGGAAATTATCTAGAGGATTATATGTATGCGTTTTCAATTATCTTCTTTTCTGTTATACTTGTACTAGAAATCTGAGGAAAAGATTCACTCAATTTGAGGAACCAACATTTGGAATAAGGAGATATAAAAATGTCAGAGGAACTATTGAAAGAGACAGTTGTTGAACTGAGTATTGCGGATAATTGGGAAGAGGCAAAAATGGAGTGGACAAAAGCAGAACTTGTAAAAATTGATGCTGATAGAAAACAAAGTTGTTTATGTGGTCATAAAAGCCTCAAGAAAGTATTTGCTATTACTAGGAATGATGGCTCTGGTATAGAGCTTTCTCCAATCGGTTCTTCCTGTATTGAGAAGTTTGAAAATGAAGAACTAACTAAAAGTATAAAGAGAGCAGAAAAAACTTATAAATTAAAAAAGAATCTAAAGTTTGAAGATCTTCGTGAAGTGATGGATGAAGAGATGCTGGAAGATTTTTATAGTAAGGGTTATTTTAAAGAGGATAAAGAAAATGAGTTTAATCCATGGAACGATTATATTCTTTTTAAAATGGCTTTAAGCAGAAAAAATGAGGAACGTCAGTTGGCGTATAATAAGATTGAGCGTATCATTTATGTCATAAATGATTATCTTCATCCAGAACTCAATGAAATATTTGATATTGAAAGCTACAAAGAAAAATTGAAACAGTGGAGAGAGGAGGCGAAGCAAGAGGAGCAGGAGGCTGAGAAGAGGAATAGAATTGCTAAACAAAAAGAAGAGGATAGGCTTGCTCGGTTGCGGGAACAAGAGGAAATTGAACGGAAAAATAAGTTAGAAGAGGAAAGGAAATTAGAGGAGGAGCGGCTCCAAAGAGAAGAGGAAATGAAGCTGCTAAAACGGAAGAACCTTTATGAGAGCTATGAAGAATTAAAAAATGGCTACAACAACAAGGAAACAATATAAGAAGCGAATATGAAGAAAAGCTGAGTAATTTAACAGATCTTGCTGAAAAAGTAAAGGTATTAAAGGATCTAAAACAATCAGAATTGAAGCAATCCCAAGAAGAAGCAAAGAAAGATGAAGAGCTGGTATTAGAGGCATTAGAAATGAGGGAAAAGGTAAAGGCTCTATATTCAGTCACTCCTAGAGCTAGGAAATGCTTGGAATACCTAGATGCTAATGTACATACAAATAAAGGACACTTGAACTATATGACAAGATTTTTAAAAGAGATAGAGGAAGGGAAGCTGTGATATACGTTTTAAAATTGAGAAAGATTCGAATAACCAATAAAAGTACAAACAAAAAAGCCCTGAAACCAAGGCTTTTTCTTATCTATTTCTATGCCCCCTGCAGGGATCGAACCTGCGACCCACGGATTAAGAGTCCGCTGCTCTGCCAGCTGAGCTAAGGAGGCAATAGAAAAAGCTGTATTGGTGCCGGACCTTCACGATTTGTATTGAACCCGCGCAATTAAGCAGGTGGGCAACTCGCTCTAACTGAAGCTGCTTCCGCGTGACACGGCTTGCACGCTGTTAGAAGTCTTTTGTTTCCCTAATAATACAAAAAATAGTCGGTCAACACTTAAGTGTGAAGTCGTACACCACAGCGTTTCTATAATTATAATACCATAAATTTTGAAAAATTCAAGAGAAAAATGTGATTTTTTGCAAACGATGTCATCATTTTTTTAAGTCATCAATCTTATCCTTAGTCATCCCAAGGGCTCGCTCGTATTTGCCATTCTCATTAGGTGTGAAGTAATTGGCATCTTTTATCTTGTCGGGCAGATAGTCCTGCTTGACCCAATTGCCAGGATAGGAGTGAGGGTAGAGATAGTCCTGTGCGTTGCCCAATTCCTTGCTGCCGGCATAGTGTCCGTCGCGTAAGTGGCGGGGAATGGGAAGATTTCCATTCTTTCGTAAGTCAGCTAAGGCCTTGTCCATGGCCAGATAGGCTGAGTTGGACTTGGGCGATAGAGCCAGATCGATGACAATATTGGCAATAAGGATACGGGCTTCAGGAAAACCGATCCGTTGTGCCGCTTCCAGAGCAGTAACGGTATGGACTTGAGCGTCAGGATTTGCCAGACCAATATCCTCATAAGCGATAACGGTCAAGCGTCGAGCTAGGCTAGGCAAGTCTCCTGCCTCAACGAGGCGAGCTGCGTAGTGGAGACTGGCATTGACATCGGAGCCACGGATGGACTTCTGTAGGGCAGAGAGGACATCGTAATGGCCGTCTCCATCCTTATCCATGGTGATGTAGCTCTTTTGCAGGCTGTTTTCCATGACATCAAGCGTAATGTGGCGGATGCCCTTGTCATCTTCTGGGGTAGAGAGTACGGCTAGGTCCAGCGAGTTATAGGCGGAGCGCAGGTCTCCGTTGGTAGAGATGGCAATGAAATCCAAAGCTTCATCGTCTAGCTCCACTGGGAAATCAAATCCTCGTTCCTTATCCGTCAAGGCTAGCTGAATGGCTGTCCGGATGTCTTCGTTGCTGAGGGGCTCAAGCTCAAATATCTGAACTCGGCTTCGGATGGCAGGGGTGACAGAAAAGAAAGGATTTTCCGTCGTCGCTCCAATCATGATGACCAGACCGCTTTCTAATAGTGGCAGTAGAAAGTCTTGTTTTGTTTTATCCAAACGGTGAATCTCGTCCAGTAGGAGCACCAGTCCGCCGGAAAATTTAGCCTCTTCAGCGACTTCTTGCAGACGCTTCTTGCTATCTACGGTAGCGTTAAAGGTCCGAAAGGCGAACTTTGTTGTTCCGGCAATAGCTGAGGCGATAGAGGTTTTGCCGATACCAGGTGGTCCGTAGAGAATCATCGAGGACAGGCGGTTGGCTTCAACCATGCGACGGATGATTTTCCCGGGGCCGACCAGATGCTGCTGGCCAATGATCTGATCAATGTCAGTAGGCCGCATGCGCAGGGCTAGGTTTTCTGGCATAAGATTTCCTTTCTGCAAGTGTTTTTCTTGGCTTTTTGTGTTACTATTGTAGATAGTAATATTTTATCACAATGAAAAGAGGAAATCATGGCTAAGTACGGTTTTTTGGAGATATTGGACGAGGAAATGGGGAAGAGCTTTCCTTTTGACTATGAGATAAACTGGGACAAGAAGAATCACGCAGTTGAGGTTTCCTTTCTCCTTGAGGTGCAAAATCCAGGTGGGATTGAGACGGTTGATGCTGAGGGAAATGCCTCGGCTGAGGATATTTACTTTGAGGAAGCCGTGCTTTTCTATAATCCAACCAAGTCTCGTTTTGAGGCAAAGGACTATCTGGCAGCCCTACCCTATGAGCCGAAGAAAGGGCTGTCACGGGAGTTTCTAGCTTATTTCGTGGATTTCCTAACCCAAACGGCTGAGTCTGGCCTTGATGCACTCATGGACTTTTTAGCAAATCCAGAGGCAGTAGAGTTTGAGATAGCTTGGAATGCTGAGGCTTTTGAAAATGGCAGAGCAGATTTGACTGAGACAGACTTTTATCCTTATCCGAGGTATTAGGAGGCGCTGATGACAGATGAAGAAGGACTAGATTTGCTGCACAAACAGATGGAGTTTTCTGGCTGCAAGATTGCCTTGCTCTGTGATGATAAGCTACTGACTATCTTGCGAGACGATATTTCAACCATTCCTTGGCCCAATATGTGGGAGTTGCCGGGCGGTGGCCGCGAGGGTGAGGAGACGCCTTTTGAATGCGTCCAAAGAGAGGTTTTTGAAGAACTTGGTTTGAAGCTCGAAGAAGTGGATATTGTCTGGGCTAAGGAATATCAAGGAATGCTTGATCCTGACAAAACCTCTATTTTTATGGTGGGAACCATCACTCAGGAAGAATGTGCCAGTATCGCCTTTGGCGATGAGGGACAGGCTTATCAGATGATGGATGTGAGCCGGTTTTTAGTAGATGACAAGGTCATTCCGCAGTTACAGGATAGGTTGAGCGATTATTTGGAGGAAGTGTATGGTGGGTCGTAGTAAAAATATCAATATGTTTCTCATGGATGGAGAAGTAACTGGGAAAATCAAGTGTACTTTGTCAAACTGGACAGGAGTGATTTACAAAATTCCCCGTATTCAATTAGCAGACTTAAAGTCACGTGATGAGATGAAGCAGAGTGGAATTTATTTCTTATTTGGACGCGATGAAGATAAGCAAAAAGATGCAACATACATTGGACAAGCAACTACGCGAAAAAATGGTGAAGGAGTATTATTACGAGTTCAAGAACATACTCGTGATACTCATGCAGATTATTTTAACGATGTCATTATTTTAACTACACAAAATAACTCTTTTGGACCTACAGAAATTAGTTATTTGGAAAATAAATTTACTCAACTAGCTAAAGAATCTGGCCGCTTTATTGTAAAAAATAGTAATGAACCAAATTCTGGAAATGTAACTGAAGAAAAACAGTCTGAGTTAGATGAAGTTGTAGAGAATACCTTGATGATAGTTGGTACTTTGGGATATCGAGTTTTTGTTCCTATGGTAAAGAAAGCAGTGCAGGATTTATCTAATGATCATTCAACTTATTTGTACTTAAAGCGAAAAACTAAGAAATCAAATAGAATTATTGAGGCAATCTGTGAACGTACTTCGGAAGGGTTTGTTGTTTTGGAAGGAAGTCATGTGGAGGTGATTGACTCATCCGCGATACCAGCTAGTCTTCAAGAACTGCGTAAGGAGTTAATCGAAGCAAATATAATTAGAGATGGTATTTTACAAGAAAAACAACTTTTTTCTAGTCCCTCTTATGCAGCGGCTTTTGTTCTAGGAATGAATACAAATGGACGGACTGACTGGAGAGATAAAAATGGTAGAACATTAAAAGAATTAGAAGAACTAATTGATGAATAAGGAGATTTTAAATGGACACTTGGCAGGAATTAACGATTGAAGTGAAGCGTGAGGCGGAGGAAGCGGCCTCGAATATTCTGATTGAGCTGGGCAGTCAGGGTGTGGCTATCGATGACAGCGCAGATTATCTGGGGCAGGTTGACCAATATGGTGAGCTTTTTCCAGAAGTTGAGCAGAGCGAATGGGTCAGGGTTACGGGCTACTATCCGGATTCTGTGGATATAGAGGCTGTTGCGGCCCAGGCCAATGAGCGCCTGGCTGAGCTGGATGGCTTCGGATTGGAGACGGGAGATATTCAGCTGACTCGGCAGGAACTGGCTGAGGAAGATTGGGCGCACAACTGGAAGAAGTACTTTGAGCCGGCTCGGATCACCCATGACTTGACAATTGTACCGTCCTGGACGAAGTATGAGGCAACAGCTGGTGAGAAGATTATCAAGCTGGATCCTGGCATGGCCTTTGGTACGGGCACTCACCCGACGACCAAGATGAGCCTCTTTGCGCTGGAGCAGGTCCTGCGGGGTGGAGAAACGGTGTTGGATGTGGGTACAGGCAGCGGAGTTCTCTCTATTGCTAGCTCACTCTTGGGGGCCAAGGACATCTACGCCTATGATTTAGACGAGGTGGCTGTGCGCGTGGCGCAGGAAAATATTGAGCTCAACCCTGGTATGGAGAACATCCATGTGGCGCCGGGGGATCTTCTCCGAGGTGTAGAAATCAAGGCGGATGTCATAGTTGCCAATATCTTGGCCGATATTCTCATCCATCTGACAGAGGATGCCTATCGTTTGGTCAAGGACGAGGGTTATCTGATTATGAGTGGAATCATTTCTGAGAAGTGGGAAATGGTGCGCGAGTCAGCAGAAGCAGCAGGTTTTTTCCTGGAAACGCATATGATTCAGGGCGAATGGAATGCCTGTGTCTTTAAGAAAACGCAGGATATTTCAGGCGTGATAGGTGGTTAGATGCAGCAGTATTTTATAAAAGGAAATCCTCAGTCTCCTCTGGTTGTCACGGATAAGGACACGGCCAGACATATGTTTTCGGTCATGCGGCTCAAAGAGGGCGATCAAGTCACACTGGTCTTTGATGATGGCGTGAAACGACTGGCTCGGGTGTTGGACCCCAGTCAGCAGAGCTTGGAAATCGTGGAGGAGTTAGCGGACAATACCGAACTGCCAGTCCAAGTGACCATTGCTTCGGGCTTTCCAAAGGGCGATAAGTTGGAATTTATCACTCAAAAAGCAACGGAGCTAGGAGCCAGTGCTATCTGGGCTTTCCCAGCGGACTGGTCGGTGGCCAAGTGGGATGGTAAAAAGCTGGCTAAAAAGAGTGAAAAACTAGAGAAAATTGCTCAGGGAGCAGCAGAGCAGAGCAAACGCAATCTGATACCAGAAGTTCGGCTCTTTGATAAAAAGGCAGACTTTCTGGCGACCTTGGCAGACTTTGATACCATCGTCGTGGCCTATGAAGAATCGGCAAAAGAAGGAGAATCTGCAGCTCTAGTTCGTGCTCTGTCAGACTTAGCAGCCGGCGCAAAAGTTCTCTTTATCTTCGGACCGGAGGGCGGTTTATCGCCAGAGGAAATAGTAGCCTTTGGCCAAGCAGGGGCAGTCTCCGCTGGTCTAGGTCCACGTATCCTGCGGGCTGAAACCGCTCCGCTTTATGCCTTGACAGCAGTCAGTGTTTTGTCGGAATTGAGCAAGGACAGTCTTTAAAAAGCAAAATCAGCAGCCATTTTGGCTGCTGATTTTTTAATCATTATTGTCTTTCACGTTTTTTAAAGGCGAAGATTCCTGCAAGTCCGGTCATGACAAGTCCCAAGAGTCCGAGCGAGGATGTCTTTTCTCCGGTTGCTGGGAGGCTTTCTGCTCCTGCCTGTCTATGGGACGCTTGCTTGTTTGTGCTAGGGTCAACAGCAGTCAAGACAGGGAAGTCTACTCTACTATGCTGCAGGTTGGCTGCTTCGACTGCGATAGTCGGAGAGCTTGGTTGCTCAATAGGAACCGGTTCAGTTTTCGGTGCGACGTAGACGAATTTGTATTCGCCGAATCCTTCTTGGGCAGATGCCGCTAGATAGACGATGTCTCCGTCAGTACCAATCAAGTTCTTGGCCTTATCAGCTGTCAGGAAGCGCAGGTCCAGTCCCTTGATGGTATCAGCGAAATGCCAGTTCTGATCTGCACTTGGATTGATATTTTTGACAGCCAAGATATAGTTGATGATAGCTTGACGGTTTTCCAGATTGAGGAGACGATTGAGGCTGGCTTCTCGAACACCAGGGAAGTTACCGTTAGACCGGTAGTTGTTGGTCACGACGATAAATTCCTGATTTGGGTCAATCTCCTTACCTTGGTATTTCAGGTTGCGGACCCGACTGGCAGTTGGGTTTGCCAGTTTGCCTTCGCGGTCGTATTTATTAGGCTGGGTAATGTCAAACTCATAGGTAACACCGTCGATAACATCAAAGTTATAAGTCCGGTAGTCAGTATTGACCAGATTTTGCGGTTGGTTATTATTTGGGTCAATGGTATTGAATTGTCCAGCTGACATTTCCAACCATTCTTTGAGTTGGGAACCGTTGACCTTGAGGATAGCAGTCACATTGTCGTAGAGATAGAGGTCTGCTACGTTCTTGATGGCAATAGGACCAGCTGGAATGTCTGTGTAAGCCGTTGCGTCCCCACGAGTTCCTGCCTTGAAAGGAGCTGCTGCAGACAGGATAGGAAGATTGGCTTCAGGCGTGCCAGCCAGCTCTTGCTTAGCATACCAAAGCTGAGCATTATTGACGATTTGCACAGATGGATCGTCTTTGACCAGAGAGAAGTAGCTTGTAATCGGTGCAGTCGTAGTACCGACTTGCTGGCGGACATAGTTGATAGTCCCTTGGTGGGATTCTTTGGCAATGTCAATGACGCGCTGATCGGCTACATTAGACTTGGTATCTACCTTGCGGATGGAGCCTTTGCTGTCAGTGACTTTCCATTTGCCGTCGGTATAGTTTAGCTTGAGGTCAATGACGCCCAGATGGTCGCCGTATTTTCCAGCCATGGTTACTGGAGTACCGTTGATTTTACCGTTGACACCGTCTACGCCAGGATATTTTTCGTAGAAGCCAGTTCCATTACCGCTTGGAAATTCTGCGTGGGAGTGGCCCGTTACGACAGCATCCACACCTGGCAGGCTGGCGATTTGATAGCCTTCATTTTCCTCTCCTTTTTCATACTTGTCATCTCCGATACCAGAGTGAGAAAGCACCAAAGTGATGTCTGCACCTGCCTTACGCATCTCAGGAATGATGTCTCGAATAGCCTCAACAGAATCGCGAACGACCACTTTTCCTTCTAGGTTCGCCTTATCCCAGTTGAGGATCTGTGGCGGTACAATCCCTGTCACACCAATCTTGACGGTCGTCAAGCGTCCCTGAGTATCCGTAAAGGTCTTTTCGATGATTTTGTAAGGCTGATAGATGAATTTACCAGTCGCTGGATCCAGCACATTGGCATTGACAATAGGCAGGCCAGCTGTCTCAATCACGCGATTCAGATAGTCCAGACCGTAGTTGAACTCATGGTTCCCTAGCGTACCAGCTTCAAAGCCCAGAGCCTGCAGAGCAGCGTACATAGGATGCTGTTCGCCCTTCTCCACAGGATCAACAATGGCCTTATAGGTTCCAAGCGGCGTTCCTTGAATGGTATCGCCATTGTCTACCAAAAGGACGTTTGGATTTTCTTTCTTGGCCTTCTCGATCAGCACGGCTGTTTTAGCCAGTCCCAGAGTCTCAACTGGCTTGTCCTGATAGTAGTCGTAGTTGACCAAGTTGGTATGGAGGTCGGTCGTTGCCAAGATACGAAGATCGACAGTCTGTCCCTCCACTGGCTTAGTATCCTCAGTAGCTGCTACATTGCGAGCCATAGCCATCAAAGCATCAGTATTTCCACTGGCATTTTCTGGGGAAATAGCAGAGCTAGGCTCCGTGCTCTCTGGTGTCGCAGTAGCTTCAGTAGGACTTGCAGCAGCCGTTGGTTTTGCTTCTGCTGCGCTGCTTTCTACTGCAGCAGGATTAGCAGTTACTGCTGGAGTATTCTCATCAGCCTGAACAGCATTTACAGCTGCCGCAAGAGCTGCTGTACTTAAAAGCACAACCGTTTTTTGAAGGGATGATTTGGACATAATATCTCCTTTGTTAAAATGAATTTCAGACTTATATTATACTATATTAAAGCGCTCTCATCAAGAGAAGATCATAAATTAAAACTTAATAAAATTGACTGGAAGCTTCATAAGTTGCAAATATGAGAATATAAACTAAAACAGAATGCTCCAAGATTTACCACTATTGTATCCGTTTTTGTATTTTGGTATAATAGTGGTGAGCTCGCTTAGGTAAGTCGGAAAGGAAAATAAAACGGAAAAAATCAGACTGCCTAAGCTGAGAAGCGTATCTGCATTCTTTGCCTGATAAGGAGAGGAGGTTCGCCATGACTATGTCTGCCTTATTTGAGTTATTTGTCGCCCTTTTAGGTGTGGCATCTACTTGCTACCTTGTCTACGCTTATTGTCAATTTATCAAGGAAGAAGTTCATCACTTTCTTCACCACAACCCGCTCGTTTAAGGCGGGTTTTTGCTTTTGGTAAAATAGTTTATATTATATAATGAAACTGACAAAGATTGAGGAGTGTTTATATGTCTAAGAGAAGAAATAGGATTAAGGGGCTTATTGGCCTAAGTGTATTGATATTGCTGGGAGGAGGCCTCTACCTAGCTCATAAAAATCAAGAATTTCAAAATGAAATGTTCAGAATTGTTCATAGTAAGGGAGTGAAGAATCTAATAGAAAAGAAATTAAAAAAATTAGATTCTCATGCTTTAACGGATAAGGGGAAAATTCGTTCTTATAAAATAGATGATAAGAGCATTCGTTACAATCCAATGGGAGGCATTATGTTTGATATTATCATTAATGATGACCCTGATATTGTTGGGTCAACAGGCCTTAGAAAATATGGAGAGAATGAGGACATACGAACTGTTGGTATGGATAGGTCAAAAGGTCTTCAGAAGTTGCTAGGGGAGTGATGGCCAAAGAGTCATAAAGAGATTTCTTTTTTTAGAGGTGAATACATGAAGAAAAAACATAAAATTATCTTATCAGTTATCAGCTTGTTTGTGGCTGCTTGCATAGGAGTAGGTCTCTACCTAGCTCACAAAAACCAAGAATTCCAGAATGAAATGTTCAGAATTGTCCATAGTGAGGAAGTGAGGGAGTTGATTGAAGAAGATTTAAAAAGAAAAGATCCAAATGCGTTAACAGACAAAGGGAAGATTCACTCTTATAAAATAGATGATAGCTCCATTAAGCATAATCCGATGGGAGGAATTATGTTTCATATTATCATTAATGATAGTATAAGTATGGTTGGGAAGACTGGTCTTCGAATGGATGGTGAGAATGGGAAAATTCGTACGGTTGGTATGAGTGAATCAGCGGGTTTGCGGGCGTTGTTGGAAAGTGACGACAAGTGATTCACTATTCTAGTTATAGCGACAATTTCTTGCTTTAATTGGAATTGCAAAACCTATACCACATACTAAATTATAATAGTCGTAGGAGTATCTCATGAAGCAAAAGCATAAAATTATCTTATCGGTTGTCAGTTTGTTTTTAGCTCTTTGTCTGGGAGGAGGAATGTATATGGCGCACAAAAATCAAGAATTCCAGAATGAGATGATAAGAATTGTCCACAGTGAGGAAGTAAAGAAATTGATTGTGGAAGAATTAAAAGCAATCGATCCTAATGCTTTAACGGATAAGGGGAAGATTCGCTCTTATAAAATAGATGATACAACCATTCGTTATAATCCGATGGGAGGCATTATGTTTGATATTATCATCAATGATAGTATAAGTATGGTTGGGAAAATGGGAATTCAAAAAGATGGCGGAAGTAAGCAACTAAGTTCAGTAGGTATGGATGAATCAGCAGGTTTGCAAGCTTTGGTAGGGGAATGATTCATAAATAGTTAAATGCTTAATTGGCTGAAACACGAGTTCACACTAAATATTAACTTTGACCATGAGAATGCTCTTCACCTCAAAAAGTAAATTTGAGATGATTTTATTAAAAGGAGACTTACAATTTTGAAACAAACGATTTTTAATGCTTCACTAGAAGAAAGTATGAACCTAGTAACAGACAAGTATATCAAAACTTCACTAGAGGATTTTAATGAAAAAGGTTATGGGAAAAAGATTTTGGGATTTTTTACAATGCAATTTTTTCTATTTTTATTCTTTCTTCTAAGTATTTCTCTTGGTTCTAAAAAATTGCAGTTTTTCTCATTGAATATAGGCTTAATAAACGGTATTGTATTTGGTTTAGGATTTATCATTCTTTTTTCCTACTTAAATGATGTGAGGAAAATAAAGAATCAGTCAGTTTTATCTTACTACTATTTCAATAAGTGGATGTATCTTATGATTACAATCCTCTATACGCAATTTTTAGTAATAGGAATATCAGGTGCAGGAATGATATTAGGTGGAATTTTATCTAGTGTGTTGTATACTTCCTTTTTCATCATCTTTTTTATTGGATTATTTCAAAGCTTCCAGAGAAATACACTTGAAATTTTGTATAAACAGCGAAATTATTCAAATCCAACGGCTGATTTCATCAATCGCTTTGTTTCGTTTGCTAAAAAGTACGGTGGACTCATTATTTTAATATCAATTATTTTACGTATTGTTTTTCCAATTTCTGATATTATCCAACAAGATGGAATTATTAATTCAATCGGGAAGGCCATTATTCCACTATTTTTTCTTCCCTTTATTTATTTTGGGTATGCTTTAGCAGTTGACAATTTCCAAGGTTACTATCTTCAAAAATACTTAGAAGATTACCGACAACTATCAGGGTACTCTGTTGAAGAATGGTACGGTAATGATTCTCAGAGATATAAGGAATCACTGAAACAGAAAGATTAGCCTCTTCGTTTTTTAACAGAAAGATATCATCTGATAGTGTTACATTTCACCACAGCCCGCCCGTTTAAGGCGGGTTTTTATATGAACCGTCTTCTAGGTTTTCATATCGGGCTAAAAGTGATAAAATAGTAGGCAGGAATTGGAGAGACGAGATGCCAAAAGAAGTGAATTTGACGGGCGATCAGGTATTGGCCCTTACTAGAAAATATCTGGCTGCGGAGGATGTGGCCTTTATACAGAAGGCTTTGATCTATGCGATTGACTGTCACAGCGGGCAGTTTCGCAGGTCAGGTGAGCCTTATATCGTGCATCCTATTCAGGTGGCAGGGATTTTGGCCACGCTCAAGCTGGACGCGGTAACGGTTGCTTGCGGCTTTCTACATGATGTGGTCGAGGATACCCGTGCGACGCTGGATGATTTGGAAAGAGAGTTTGGGACTGATGTGCGCGTGATTGTGGATGGAGTTACCAAGCTGGGTAAGGTCAAGTACAAATCCCACGAGGAGCAGCTGGCAGAAAATCACCGTAAGATGCTGATGGCCATGTCGGAGGATATTCGGGTTATTTTGGTCAAATTGGCAGACCGTCTCCACAATATGCGGACGCTGAAGCATCTGCGCAAGGATAAGCAGGAGCGGATTTCCCGAGAAACAATGGAAATCTACGCACCCTTGGCTCATCGCCTGGGAATTTCCAGTGTCAAGTGGGAGCTGGAAGATTTGTCCTTCCGTTATCTCAATGAAGTGGAATTTTACAAAATTTCCCACATGATGAAGGAGAAGCGTCGGGAGCGTGAAGAACTGGTAGAAGGGGTGGTTCAGAAGATTGAGACCTATGCTGGCGAGCGCAATCTGCATGGTAAGATTTATGGTCGGCCCAAGCATATCTACTCGATCTATCGCAAGATGCAGGACAAGAAGAAGCGTTTTGATGAGATTTATGATCTGATTGCTATTCGCTGTATCTTGGATACTCAGAGTGATGTTTATGCCATGCTGGGCTACATTCATGAACTTTGGCGGCCTATGCCCGGACGGTTCAAGGATTATATTGCCAATCGCAAGGCCAATGGTTACCAGTCTATCCATACGACCGTTTATGGACCCAAAGGTCCGATTGAATTTCAGATTCGGACCAAGGAAATGCATGAGGTCGCTGAGTATGGGGTTGCGGCTCACTGGGCTTACAAGAAAGGGGTCAAGGGACAGGTAGACAGCAAAGAATCAGCTATCGGGATGAACTGGATCAAGGAGCTGATGGAGCTGCAAGACCAGTCTAACAATGCCAAGGATTTCGTTGACTCGGTCAAGGAAAGCTATCTGGCTGAGGAAATCTACGTCTTCACACCGGATGGAGCAGTGCGCTCTCTGCCTAAGGACTCGGGTCCCATTGACTTTGCCTATGAGATCCACACTAAGGTTGGAGAGAAAGCCACGGGAGCCAAGGTCAATGGCCGCATGGTGCCCCTGACAACCAAGCTTAGGACAGGTGATCAGGTGGAAATCATCACCAACGCTAACTCCTTCGGACCGAGCCGCGACTGGCTCAATATTGTCAAGACCAGCAAGGCCAGAAATAAAATCCGTCAGTTCTTTAAAAATCAAGACAAGGAGCTATCTATCTCCAAAGGGCGGGAACTCTTGCAGGCTCAATTTCAGGAGCATGGCTATGTAGCTAATAAGTACATGGACAAGAAGCACATGGAAGAAGTGCTGCAAAAGACTAGCTATAAGACCGAAGAGGCGCTTTTTGCTGCGATTGGCTTCGGTGAGATTGGTGCCATTAGTATTTTCAATCGTTTGACAGAAAAAGAGCGCCGTGAGGAAGAACGGGCCAAGGCCAGAGCAGAAGCGGAGGAATTGGTCAAGGGCGGCGAAGTCAAGGTCGAAAACAAAAAAGACACTCTCAAGGTTAAGCATGAAGGCGGTGTAGTCATTCAGGGGGCTTCTGGTCTCCTTATCCGGATTGCCAAATGCTGTAACCCTGTACCGGGTGATGATATTGTTGGCTATATTACCAAAGGACGAGGTGTAGCCATTCACCGGCAGGACTGCATGAATCTCAAGGCCCAGGAAAATTACGAGCAGCGACTGATTGATGTGGAATGGGAAGACAACAACACGACCAAAGAGTACACGGCACATATTGATATTTACGGTCTCAACCGCTCTGGTCTCCTCAACGATGTGTTGCAGGTTCTGTCCAATACCACCAAAAATATTTCAACAGTCAATGCCCAGCCGACCAAGGATATGAAATTTGCTAATATCCACGTTTCTTTTGGTATTGCTAATCTGTCTATGCTGACGACGGTGGTGGATAAAATCAAAAGCGTGCCAGAGGTCTACTCGGTCAAGCGGACCAATGGCTGATTCTTTTCGGAAATCATTATCGAGCTGTAAGTTACCCTTGGTGACTTGCTTAAATCAAAGGAAAAGATATGAAAATAGTGATTCAACGCGTGAAACGTGCTCAGGTCAGCATTGACCAGCAACTGCACAGCAGTATTGGACAAGGTCTTCTGCTCTTAGTCGGCGTAGGCCTTGACGATAGTCAGGAGGATATGGATTATGCAGTCAGAAAGATTGTCAATATGCGGATTTTTTCCGATGCTGAGGGTAAGATGAACCTGTCTATCAAGGACATTGCCGGAGAAATTTTGTCGATTTCCCAGTTCACTCTGCATGCAGATACCAAAAAGGGTAATCGGCCAGCCTTTGTCAAGGCTGCTCCGCCAGAGATGGCCAGCAATTTTTATGATGCCTTCAATCTTGCCTTGCAGCAGGAGGTGCCGACTCGGACGGGGATTTTTGGAGCAGACATGCAGGTAGAACTAGTCAATGATGGGCCAGTAACCATTATCTTGGATACGAAGAATCGCTGATAAGAAGCATGAAAAGGAGTTTGAACACTAGTGTTCAAACTCCTAATTTTTTTGCTTCCGCAGCAATGAATGTATAGTTTTCTACAACATTACTAAAAATCATCAATCATTTCTTGAGGAATGATTTCTTTGATGGTCGTCACTAGCTGATTGATAAGGATTATGGCTTCAGCGGGATCTGTGTAGAGTTTTTGAAAATAGGTCTGTATATTTTCTTCGAAGTGTCGAGGCAATAGCGAGCAGTTGGTTTTTGCAAACTCCAGCATTCTCTTTTCTCCAGGGTGCGTCTGTTCGTTTAGGGCGAAGAGCAAGTCAAAATAGGAAGCAAAAAATTCACTGCTGCGGTGATTGATGCTGAGCAGGTCCTGACGCTTGAGCGCTTTTTCTATTTGTTTGGAGAAAGCTGGCATGGCTTGATCGAGTAAGAGGAGCTGCTTCTTGATAATATTCTTTTTCAGTTCAGCTGGATAAGGTAGTCTGTACTTGTTCTGAAGTGCCTCGTAGCGACCATTTCGGTCGTAGATGATTTTGCTGTGGAGCAGATTGTGCCACATACAGGTAGTATAGGCATTCTGGGCTTGGTGGTCTAGGACGACAGTCTGCAGGTCTTTATCGAAGCTGTCCAGTGTACGGTAAATGAGCTCAATTTCGATCTTGCTCTTCAGTACACAGTCATCCTCTAGTTCCCAAAACTGATTGCCGATTTCCATGTAGGAGCAGTACTTGCTGAGGATATCGCGTCGGGTCATGGGAGCGATAGAATCTGTCAAGTAGATATAAACATCATAGTCTGAGTCTTTGTCAAAATGCTGTCCAGCACGAGAGCCACCGAGAACAATAGCTTCCACTTGATCTAGCTGGGCAAATTCTTTAAAGAGTTGTTGTGGCATAATTTTTCCTTACTGATTTTTGACATCATTGTAGCAAAATGTAAGCGGGTTGGCAAGAAGGGAAAAACAGCTTTTGGCATGGTACTAAGCCTGCAAAATTGAGACCCCTAGGGGTAGGAAGTGGATAAGCAGGAGTTGGGAGAATTTGACTAAAAAGAAAATCATCTAGGATAGATAGGCTGAAAATTTAACTTTGTGTGCTAAAATTTTAGGACTTTTTTCTTTCTTTAATTCATTGTTAGTTTTCTATTTTTTAAACTCATCGCCTTATTTTTATCTGCAACTTTTCTTAGATTTTTGAGATAGGTCTTTAAAGATTTTTTTGACATCATTTAGTCCAAAAATGATGAGCATAGCAAACAAGTTGAAGTGGCGATAATCCTTGATTTGTTTATGTTTATGATTTCTTTTATTCTTTAGAAATATTTTAGAATTACTTTATAAATTCTTGAAGTTTGTCTTGTATAATCATATTAAAGAAAAGAAAGGAGTCTCTTATCATGGAAAATCTAGTTCAACAGATGCTGAATGCTCTGATTCAAATTGTTTTGTTTGCTTTTCTTCCTTTTGTTTGGTGGTTGATAAGTGCTAGAAGAAAAAGTCCATTTTTAGAATGGCTTGGCTTAAAACCACTAAAAGATGCTGGCAGCCGGAAGATCTGGCTGTGGATTTTGTTGGGTTCGCTATCTTTCTTGCTTCTTTCGTTTTTGCTAGTATATCCTGCTGTAAAAAATCTGGATACAGCGACTTCGAATTTCTCAGGCCTAGGCTTCCAAGCCTTGCCAGCTATTCTGATTTATGGTCTGTTTCAAACTGCTCTGTCGGAAGAACTGCTATTCAGAGGTTTTCTTTTAAAGAGATTGGCTAGTCGCTTATCCTTTGTGGTAGCCAACACCATACAAGCTGCTCTTTTTGGTCTGCTCCATGGCTTAATGTCTATAACAGTGCTCTCTTGGCAGCAAACCCTGCTCATCATTTTGTGTACGGGTGGCATCGCGGCTTATATGGGCTTTGTCAATGAAAAGAAATCTGATGGCTCCATTTTAGCTAGCTGGATTATACATGCTTTAGTAAATGTGATTACGGGTAGTTTATTTGCTTTTATGCTGATTTGATAAATCGATAATTTCACTTCAAATCAAAAAGTTCCGATTTTCCTTGAGAATCGGAACTTTAGATTTAATGACAGGTGAGCAAAGGTTTAGGTGTAAGTCAAACGAAGCTGCTTCTACTGATTTGCAGGGCTGTCCAGTTTCATTTGCTCAAAAACATAAAGGAAGAAGTCTTTCGAAACTTCGAAATGTCCGTATCTTATCTGAGAAGTATATTGGCGCCACTGAGGATGCTGCCGAACTTGCTCAATGGGACAGTCTTTGACAGGCTGGTAGTAGCTGACATCTCGCCGAAATGGGACAAAACCTTCAAACATCTCTACTTGGTAGGCAGTGTCATCTAGAATCTTGCCAACTGCTGTAAAGGCCTGCAGCTTTTCCTGACCATTCAGCTGATACTTGGGACTGTAGTACAGAAGATAGTCCCCCTTTTTCATTCGGTTCAATGGTGCTTTCTTTCCATGGCAAACTTGGCAAAATCCACCTTCTACACCTCTTAGTACATGTTCTTTTGATACGACACCAATCCAAAATCTAGTCATTTTCTGCCTCCAGTTCCATTAAGAGTTGATTCAATATTTCTGTATTATTTCCTAATTTTCCAAAGAAAGCCTGATCAATGCCTTCTACTAGAGGGAGGGCTTGGTTGACCTTTTGCAGCCCCGTATCCGTTAGAAGTATGATGTTGGCGCGGCTGTCCTTGGGATGGACTTCCCGCATGATCAAACCTTTCTTGACCAAGAGGCGGATGATTTGGGATACGGTCATAACATCCATGTCAGAAAATTGGGCAATATCGGTTTGACTAACCCATTCTTGCTGGCGCAGGAGTGCAGCAAGAGTGGTCAGAACGACAAACTGAGGATGGGTCAAATCAATCGTTCTCAGTTTGTTTTTTATCAGCCCATGCCACTTGTGGTAGGCACGGATAAAGAGCAGACGGGTTGAGTTTTGATATTCATCCTTGTAGATGGAGTTAAACTGCGATTTTTCCATTAGCTTTCCTTCTAGATATTTTGTAAGTGCACTTATTATAATCCGACATCTTATTTTTGTCAATAAAAACCCAGTTTAGACTAAAAAGTCCGAACTGGGTTCTGTTTATAGTTTTTCTACATAAATCTGCTGGGCAATCATAGGATTGATTTGGATTTCTTGGGTTTCTGTCTTGAGGAGATAAGCCTGAGCGAAAGAATCGTATTGGATGAAGGTGATGGTTTGGCCGATTTGCAGGTTATATTTTTCCAAGTATTTGAGCAAGTCAAAGTCGTCGTGTACGCGTTTGATGATATAGTCGCCAGGGACAGAAGCCTCTTCCAGAGTCAGTTGGTTTTCTTCGTCCAGAAGCTCTCCCTTAGCTGGGATGGTGCCTCCGTGAGGACAAGTCTTGGGGTACTGGAGCATGGCATCCAGACGCTCAACGAAACGCTCAGAAACAGTGTGCTCTAGGACTTCGGCTTCCTCATGGATTTCATCAGTCGAGTAGCCGAGATGGTTGACCAGAAAGACTTCAATCAGCCGGTGCTTGCGGTAGAGGTCAGAAACTAGCCTTAGCCCCAAATCAGTCAGCAGGTAGCCGGCTTTTTTATCCTTGACCAGAAGTTCTTCCGCCAGCATTTTTTTCATCATTTCCGTCACAGCCGGAGGTGAAACCTGCATGAGCTGGGCGATTTCTTTATTGGTGATTTTTTTGTGGCGGCTGCCAATCTCATAGATACACTTGAGATAGTCTTCTTTATTTGGGGTCATCTTGCATCCTCGCTGAACTTTCTATCACTAGTATAACAAAAATCACTGTAAGAATACAGTGTCTAAGCCTTTCTTTGATGTTTAGTTTTTCTTTATTCGCTTGTAATCGTTTTGCGATTATTATATAATCAAAGCGTACAATTTAAAAAATAAAAAGTAAAAATTCTTTAGCTGGTTTGCAGAAAATTGGCTTGCTTTTTACTTTTTTTCAAAAGGAGAATCCTATTATGAAAAAAAGACGAATGATGGCGTCACGAGCAGAGAAGTTTACTCGTTTTGGCATTCGCAAATGCAGTCTGGGAGCAGTCTCGGTAGCGATTGCGACTGGTCTGGCCTTTCTTGGAAGTGGAGCGGCTCAGGCAGATCAGCTGGCACCTAGTCAGACAGCTGATAGTGTCGCTGTCAGCCAGGCTGTGGAGAACCAAGCTAGCACAGCTACAACTCCGATTGTAACAGAAACCAGTCCGTCAAGTATGGATAAGGCTGCACCAGCACCGGAGGCTGCTACTCCTGACGCTAGTCAGATACCTACGTCTTCCGATACCAGTGATCGGCCTACTTCATCAGATCCTGTAGAAAATGCCCATCCGAAAAGTGATACTGTAGCTTCGACAGAAAATCAACCTGCTGTGGCTGAGAACTCAGAAAAAAGTGATGCTTCTAATCAGCTAGCGCAAGCAGTTTCTGCTACAGAGCGTCCATTGGCAGCAGCAGAAGTCAAAAAGCCTCAAGGTAAGATTACCATTCAGAACAACAATCCGCAGACAGGTGAATTTGATATTGTCGTTTCTGATATTATTGCCCCAGATGGTCTGAAGTCCGTTTACTTGCCGACATGGTCAGCTGCTAACGACCAAGACGATGTGCAGTGGTACACTGCTGAAAGACGCGCTGATGGGACCTATTTCAAACATGTCAGTTACCGCAATCATAAGAACTCCTTGGGCGATTACAATGTTCACCTTTATTTCGTGAATGATGCAGGTCAGCTACAGGGAGCAGGTTCGGCTAAGACAGTGGTTACTCGCGCGCAGCCTCAAGGCAAGATCACCATTCAGAACAACAATCCGCAGACAGGCGAATTTGATATTGTCGTATCCGATATTGTCGCCCCAGATGGCCTGAAGGCGGTCTATCTGCCGACTTGGTCAGCTGCTAACGACCAAGACGACGTGCAGTGGTACACTGCTGAAAGACGAGCTGATGGGACCTATTTCAAACATGTCAGCTACCGCAACCACAAGAACTCCTTGGGTGAGTATAATGTTCACCTCTATTTTGTGAATGATGCAGGACAGCTGCAGGGTGCAGGTTCGGCTAAGACGGTAGTTACTCGCGCCCAGCCACAGGGAAAAATCACCATTCAGAACAACAATCCGCAGACAGGCGAATTTGATATTGTCGTGTCAGATATTGTCGCCCCAGATGGTCTGAAGTCTGTTAGTCTTCCAACCTGGTCCACCGCTAACGACCAAGACGATGTGCAGTGGTATACCGCTGAAAGACGAGCCGATGGGACCTATTTCAAACATGTCAGCTACCGCAACCACAAGAACTCTCTAGGTGAGTATAATGTGCACCTCTATTTTGTAAATGATGCAGGCCAGCTGCAGGGTGCAGGCTCGGCTAAGACGGTAGTTACTCGCGCCCAGCCTCATGGTAAAATCACCATTCAGAATAATAATCCGCAGACAGGCGAATTTGATATAGTCGTTTCTGACATTGTTGCCCCAGATGGTCTGAAGTCTGTTAGTCTTCCAACCTGGTCCACCGCTAACGACCAAGACGACGTGCAGTGGTACACTGCTGAAAGACGAGCTGATGGGACCTATTTCAAACATGTCAGCTACCGCAATCATAAGAACTCCTTGGGCGAGTATAATGTTCACCTCTATTTCGTGAATGATGCAGGCCAGCTGCAGGGTGCAGGTTCGGCTAAGACAGAGGTTACTCGCGCGCAGCCTCAAGGTAAGATCACCATTCAGAACAACAATCCGCAGACAGGTGAATTTGATATAGTCGTGTCAGATATTGTCGCCCCGGATGGTCTGAAGGCGGTCTACCTGCCGACTTGGTCCAGCAAGGATGACCAAGACGATGTGCAGTGGTATATCGCTGAGCGCCAAGCTGACGGTACCTATAAAAAACATGTCCGAGCTCAGGATCATAAGTTTTCAGTAGGTGAGTACAAGGTTCATCTTTACTATCTGAATGAGGATGGCCAGATGCAAGGTGCAGGTGGCGAGAAGCTGATGGTTTCTGTAGCACCTGAGAATATCCGTGCGACCGGAAAAATCAATATCCAAAACAATAATGCGCGAACAGGAACTTTTGATGTGGTTGTGACAAATGTATCCAATCCTGGAGGGATTCAAGCAGTCTATCTGCCAACTTGGTCAACAGATAAGGATCAGGATGATGTCAAGTGGTATTTAGCTCAAAAGCAGGCGAATGGCACCTATAAGATCACAGTCCGAGCTAGCGACCATAAGCTTTCTACTGGCGAGTACAAGATTCATCTTTACTATAAGCAGGACAATGGTCAGCTCATCGCTGTTGATGCTACTACGACCCAGGTCTCCAAAGCAGTTTACAATACTCCGTACTACTCACAGCGTGATGGTCGCTGGGGTGGCAGGAAGTATGGTCCTTACAGCATGGATGCGACAGGATGCGTGCCGACAACGCTAGCTATGGTTATTTCAGGGATTACTGGGACAGAAGTGCTTCCGACAACTGTTGCGGATTACCTATATAATAATACCAGTGAATTTAATAAAGATGGATTTGGCACCAGCAGCCGTGGTATTGTTCGCGCTGCCCAGCACTGGGATCTGACGACGGAGACCCTGTTTACAGCTTCTGCGGTTAAAGAAGTGCTTTCGCAGGGGCATCATGTCCTAGGTGCCGTTGGTACTAGCATCTTTGCCCATTATCCAGTCACTCATGAGCTGGTTCTCAAGGGCTATGACAATGGAAAAACCTATGTCCGTGACCCTTATAATGCAGCTAATAATGGCTGGTATCCAGTAGACTATCTCTTTGGAGTCAAGAGTGTCGATCCGACGGATAATACAGAAGGCTCACCCTTTATTGCCATCAAAGGATAAGAAATTCGTGAATAAGAAGACCGCTCGTTGCTTGACGGGCGGTTTTCTGCTTTCTATGACTAGTATGTTTGTAATCAGTTAGGACTTTATCATTGGCAAGGTCAGTAAGAGTAAAAATCATTTTATGATTTTGGACAGACACATAGGTTTTTTGGACACATTTGCGATGAATGTTCTCAAAAAAACATGTAAATAGTTTGACAAACAAAGTTTTTCTCATTATACTGTTAACATATCAGGAGGAAACCCATGAAAAAAATCCAAAAACATGTCATTCTAGGTGCAGCAGTTCTTGCTAGTGCTGGCTTTGCTCAAACTGTTGCTGCAGATACAACTCCAGTGGATGCAAATGCACCTGCAAACCAAGATAAGGCTCTATCTGCAAGTCCAGAAGCTCTTAAACAGCAAACTGAGCAGGTTAATCAAGTGAAAGCGGCTGTTGACCAAGCCAAAGAACAGGTTGCGACTGCTGAGACTAAGGTTGAAACAGCCAAGAAAGATAATGCTGATACAAGTGTACAAAAAATTGCGGAAGCTCAAGCAGCTGTGACAGAAGCTGAGAAGAAAGTTGCTCCAGCAGAAAACGCGGCCAAGCAAGCCCAAGCAGCTCTTGATACAGCTAAAAAAGTAGAAAACACACAGGCGGCTGTAGCTCAGGATGCTCAAGCTCAAGCAGCTAAGGCACAAACTGAAACCCAAGCAGCCCAAGATGCTGTGAATACAGCTCAAAAAGATGTGGACAACAAACTGGTAAGCGAAAAGGTAACGAAGGCAAAGGAGGAGCTTGACAAGGAACAAAAGAACCTGGTTTCTTACCAAGATCAGTTGAAGACAGCTGAATCCGAAGATGCGAAACGACAATCGTCGATTGATCAAGCCCAAGCAGACATTAAAGCAGCTCAAGCAGAAATCAAAGAAAAAGAAGCGAAACTTTCTTCCCAGGACCAAGTACACAATACCTTTACCCTATCGCAAGCATATATAAATGCACTTAAAAGCGATTCTATTAAACGATCACCTGAAGCACAAAGAATTTTTAAAGAAGAAGTTACAAAATTAAAATTAATTAATAATTACATTAGTAATCCAAAAGATACACAACGCATGGTCAATATCAATGCCATTCCAAATGATGTTCTGATGGAAATTAACTACTATGCACAAGATTTGCTAAATCAAATTCGTAAGCAGGCTGGTACAGGGCCAGTCAAACTAACGCAAAATACTATTGATTATGCAGCAGCTCTAAGCCGAGCTGGCCGTGAAGATGCATTGGTTTCGCATGAAAATAATGGACGGGATTTAACTCTTGGTGTAATTGAATCTACTGATGCAGTTGCTAAATTTGGACTCGATCAGTTTGGATACACAAACCATAGATTTCCTCAGTTTGATTATTATCCTGTTCTAGATAATCAAGAGAATGTATCTGTTGATTACTTGAAAAAAGTAGTTTATGAGAATGTTAAATTTCAGTTGTTTGATATAAAGGAAAGTACTAGATATGGATTTGGTACAATGCTAGATTGGGCTCAAAAAGTAGTTGGATACAAAATAGGACATGATAAAGTTGCATATATGGGAGTTGGTTTTAGCAACAATGGTAAATTTAACCGAATTCAATTTGTTGTTTTTGGGACTTGGGATATCGTCGACCCTTCCAAAATTACGCCAGCTTTGATCAATCCAAATCCCAATAATCAAGAGGCAGACGCTGCTCGTAAAGATTTGGCGGCTTCACAAGCTAAGTTGGACGCTGCTCAACGTACGTTGACAAATGCTCAGAATAAGCAGGAGACAGCACCATTACTGCGTGAGGTTGTGAAAACTGCTAAGGACAAGTTGGCCAAGGCGGAACGTACTTACCAAGCTGAACTCGAAAATAGCAAGAATTCGGCTTCTGAAGAAACCAAGGCTAAGCTTGCAGTTTTAGCTAAAGCTCAAGCAAGCTTGAAAGAAAAAGAAGCAGCCCAAGCAACTGCGCAAAAAACAGCTGAGGAAGCTAATGCCAAGCTTGCTGAATTGAAAGCAGCTACAGCGACCGCTCAAGAAAAGGCAACTGCTGCGGCTACAGCTCTGGAAGAGGCTCAACGCGCTGTTCAAGCTGCTAAAGACTATGTTACTCGCTTGCAAAACGCCCCTGCTCTTCTAAAAGAAGCAGAAGCGTCTCTCAATGATGCTAAAGCAAACTTGGCAAGTAAGGAAGAAACCTATAGAGTCGAAAATGCCAAACTTGAAGCTTTGAAAGCAGCTCTTGCAGCCCTTGAGACAGACGACCCAACCAACCTCGTTTCTAAGAATGAGCGAAAGGTTCTGAAAGTCACTACAACAGGAGTGAAGAACGGAAAGAAACCAGTTCAGACCTATCAGGCTCCAGCAGCTCTTCCAAAAACAGGATCTGCTGAATCTTCTCTAGCGCTTGCAGGATTGGGATTGCTCTCTATGCTGGGACTGGCTTTTGCAAAACGTCGTAAAGCTTAAGAGCATTTATTGATAAAATCGAATTCTAGATGAATTGTAGCAAAATCAAAGTTGGAACAGCTCATTTAAACAAAACTCATACTGAGAGAGGACCGGTTTGGTCTTCTCTTTATTTATTGAGTAATTTGTTAAGAACATCTTTATTGTTAGCACTCCAAGGGTTCATATTTTGTTCTTTGCTATCATGTGAGTTTGTGATAAAATCTAATTGTTCTATGTAGATTAGATTTTTTATTATAATCCCTACAGTTTTGAACTATTAGAGCTAACAGAAAGGAGGGAAGCCATGTATCCGAAAGAAGGGAAAGAACATCTCTTTCAGCAATTGCAATCAATCGGCTGGTCTCAGGTAGCACTGGAACAAGTTTTTGCAGAGATTAGTGTGCAAGGGAAAACAGTGCCAGAAGAAGGATATTACCTGCAGGAGGCTCAGCTTTTTGGCAGTCCCTTTTTTCAAGATCTTTGGCTGGCTGAGGATGCTCAGAACAGCAGGTTAGGAGCTCAGGAGCTGCTGGTTCTGGCTATGAATCTTGTTAATATGCCTGAGGAGCTGAGTGGAGATAAGGCAGAGACGGATCTTTTACTGGCTCGGATTGCTCCAAACCTAACACCTCATGATGGCTTTTGGAAAATTTTCTCAAGGACCTTGCGCCAGGCTTTTCCAGCAGATGATTTCAGCCAAAGGGATGGCAATCAAAAGCTTAAAAGACAGCTACATCAGTTTCGCTATGTCATTTCCTGCCAGCAGGCCCAGTGGGTCAGAGATCACTACCGTCAGACTGGTATGACAGATGCAGAAGCCTTGGCCTCCTATCTAAAGGATTGGTCTGCGCTGCCTTATAGCTTTCAAGAATCCTCTCGCTTGCACAATAAAGCCCATATTGATAAGAGGTCAGAGCAAGCTATCTATCCGGATGGTCAAGCAAGTCAGGCTAATATAAAAATCCTGATTGATTTTCATACAGAGTTTATTTTGGATCAGACAGGTCGTTTTCTCAATATTATCGATCCAGAGAGGGCTAGCCAAAATGGTATTGTGAATGGCGCCAGCTTTAACTATGGTGAGCATAACCGGCCGGGCAATCAGGCTTCTCATACTCGCTATGATGTCAAAACGCCTGCAGTTTGGGATCCTCGCTTTCGCAGGCTTGGCATTGAAAATGGTGGCCGCAAGTTCAAATCACCTCAGAATAATCGTGGTCCGCTGGGCTATCGTTCGGCTAAGAGCCCTTATGCTCGAAAGGGGCGGAGTGCTTATAAACAGGTAAAGGCAGAGATTGCTCGGTTCAAGAAATTACTGAATCGACCATCCTTTCTCTTGCGTTCTTGGGCTTGGTTCCGTCAGTTTTGGCAGAAGTTTTTTGTACAAAAAAATACGGACTAGCAAATCCGTATTTTTATCTCTTACAAGCTCTTAACTGCGGCGATAGCTGCTTCGAAGTCAGGCTCGGTATTGATATTGTCGACATATTCAGCGTAGGTCACAGTGTTATTTTCATCCAGAACTAGAACTGCGCGAGCCAAAAGGTGCCATTCATTGATGAGGACAGCATAGTCACGGCCGAAAGAATGATCGAAGTAGTCAGAGAGCATGACAGCATTCTCAATGCCTTCAGCAGCACACCACTTGCCTTGAGCAAAAGGCAAATCAACTGAAACCGTGATAACAACGGTATTGTCCAAGTCAGAGAGTTCTTGGTTAAAACGACGAGTCTGAGTTGAACAGACACCAGTATCGATAGATGGGATGATACTCAGGACTTTCTTTTTGCCAGCAAAGTCAGCCAGAGTTTTCTTTGAAAGATCAGTGGCTGTCAAGCTAAAATCGTGGGCTGTTTCGCCGACTTGCAGTTGCTTTCCAGTAAAGGTTACAGGATTTCCGAGAAAAGTTGTCATAGGAAGTCTCCATTCTTGTTTGATAGCTTCATTGTACAGCGAATAGTGATTTTTTTCGAATAATTTGACTGGAAATTTGATAGCGACTCCATGTGAAGCTCCTTCTCCAAAAATAAAGAGGTTAGGATTTTGTCTTCCTAACCTTTTATCGTTATTTGGCCAATCCTTCAGAAATTTTATCCAGATTGTATTTCATCATGCTGTAGTAGCTATCTCCTTCTTCGCCTTGATCAGCGATTGAATCAGTGAAGATTTTAGCGTGGATTGGGATGTTGGTGTCTTTAGAAACAGTCTTCATTGGACGGTCGTCCACACTTGATTCGACAAAGAGAGATGGCACTTTGGTCTTGCGTAGTTTTTCAACCAAGCTTTTGATTTGGTCTGGAGTTCCTTCTTCTTCGGTATTGATTTCCCAAATGTAGGCTGATGGTACATTGTAGGCTTTAGAGAAGTACTTGAAGCAGCCTTCGCTAGTCACAATCATTTTCTTTTCTTCTGGGATATTGTTGAATTTCTCCTTGGCTTCCTTATCCAAAGCGGTCAGTTTTTCCACATAGGCTTTGAGATTTTTCTCGTAAGTAGCCTTATTGTTAGGGTCTTTTTCAATCAAACGCTTGGCAATGTTTTGCGCATAGATAATACCGTTTTCCAAGTTGAGCCAAGCATGAGGGTCTTCTTTGCCCTTTTCACTTTGCCCTTCAAGGTAAATGACGTCAACGCCATCGCTGACAGCATAGTAGTCCTTGTTTTCTTCCTTATTGGCATTTTTGACCAACTTGGTGAACCAAGCATTGCCGCCGGTTTCTAGGTTGATACCGTTGTAGAAGATGAGGTCTGCTTGAGAAGTCTTTTTGACATCCTCAGGCAGGGGCTCGTATTCGTGGGGGTCTTTGCCGACTGGTACAATGCTGTGCAGGTCAATCTTATCGCCAGCTATATTTTTGGTAATATCAGCGATAATTGAGTTGGTCGCAACAACCTTGAGCTTGGACGAGTCACTGGATGCCTTCTTCTGACCGGAGCAGGCAAAGAGAGTGCAGACTGCTAGCAAAAGCAGGGATAAAAAACCTAATTTTTTCATGGGATTCCTCCATCAAATTTTATTTTAGTTTAGGTCGGTTTTTAAGTTTTAAATAGCGTTGCTTAGGTGCAATAAAGAAAGAGATGAGAAAGATGAGGGCCGAGGTCAGGACAATGCTGGATCCTGCAGCGACATTAAAGCTGTAGCCGATAAAGAGTCCTAGTACAGAAGCTAGAGCGCCCAGTCCTGAGGACAGCAGAATCATGGTTTTCAGACTGTTGGCATAGAGGTAGGCCGTTGCTGCTGGCGTAATCAAGAGAGCGACAATCAGAATGGTTCCCACGCTCTGCATGGCTGTCACAGAGACCAAGGTCAAGAGAATCATCAGCAGATAGTGATAGAAGCTGACTGGCATGCCCATGGCCTGAGCCAGCAGGGGGTCAAAGGAAGTAATCAAAAGCTGTTTGAAAAAGAGGATGATGATTAAGAGCACAGCTATTCCGACTCCAATACTGATCCACATATCAATGTCCTGTACGGCCAAAATATTCCCAAAGAGAATATGAAAGAGGTCAGTGGAGCTATTGGCAACGCCGATTAGGATCACACCCAGAGCTAGAAAGGAAGAAAAGGTAATCCCAATGGCCGTATCGCTTTTGATAATGGAATTGCCCTTGATGTAGGTGATAATAATCGAGGCCAAAAGTCCGAAGGTGATGGCTCCGATAAAGAAATTAATCCCTAAAATGTAGGACAGGGCCACACCGGGCAGAACCGCATGAGAGATAGCGTCCCCCATGAGCGACATGCCGCGCAGAATGATAAAGCAGCCGACAGCTCCAGCAACAATCCCAATGACGATGGCTGTAATGAGGGCGTTTTGCAGAAAGTGAAAGTCCCGCAGCCCTTGGAAAAATTCTAAAATCATTCTAGGCACCTCCATTCATAAAGAGCTGGGAGCCGTAAGTCTTTTTCATATTGTTCTTGGTAAAGCTGGTCTCAGTAGGACCGAAGGCAATCAGCTTACGATTGAGCAGGATGACCTGATCGAAATAATCAACAACTTTGCTCAGGTCATGATGGACAATCAGGATGATCTTGCCTGCAGCTTTGAGACTCCGCAGCGTAGCCATGATAATCTCTTCGCTGACAGAGTCAATTCCGACGAAGGGCTCGTCCAAAAAGATGCAATCCGCCTCTTGAACCAAGCAGCGAGCAATCAAGACTCGCTGGAATTGGCCGCCGGACAGCTGGCTAATCTGACGCTCTGCCAAGTCTTCTAAACCGACAATTTTCAATGCCTCAGCCACCTTGTTCCAATGGGAACTCTTTAGCCCCTGAAAAAGCTTGAGCTGAGGGTAAAGCCCCAAAGAGACACACTCTTTGACTTTGATAGGAAAATGATAATCAATATTGATCTTTTGCTCCACATAGGCAACCCGTTGGAGAGAGTTCTGCAGTGGCTTTTGCTCCAGCAGAGTCTGGCCTTGGTGGTCAATAATCCCTAGCATACCCTTGAGCAGGGTGGATTTTCCGGCTCCGTTAGGACCAATAATCCCGGTAATGGTTGGCTCCTTAATGGTTAATGAAAGGGGCTCAAGAGCCAGCGTATCCTGATAGCTGACAGTCAAATCTTTAATCGTAATCATCTCATACACCTCTATGATCTTAATATACATTAAAACAAAAATTAAGTCAAGTTAATTTTTAGTAAATTTTTAAAATTAATATAAGAAATGTTTGAAAAAAGAAGTGGATTTTGATAAGGTTATATCAAAAGCATGAAAGTGAGAAGAAGATGACACGACTACAAGATGATTTCTATGATGCGGTTAATGGCGAGTGGGCTAAGACGGCGGCTATTCCTGATGATAAGCCAGTGACGGGCGGCTTCATGGATCTGGCTGATGAGATTGAAGATCTTATGCTTGCCACGACAGACAAATGGCTGGCTGGCGATGGAGTGCCAGAAGATGCTATTTTGCAGAACTTTGTTGCTTACCATCGCCTAGCAGCGGATTATGACAAAAGGGAAGCGGCAGGGATTGAGCCTGCGCGTGCTTACATTGATGAAATTCGCAATCTAGCGTCTTTTGAAGACTATGCTTCTAAGATTGCTGATTTTGAACTGGCTGGCAAGCCGACTTATTTCCCCTTTGGTGTGGCACCTGACTTTATGGACGCTCGTATCAATGTCCTCTGGGCAGACGGACCGGGAACAATTTTGCCAGATACGACCTACTATGCTGAGGACCATCCGCAGAAGGCGGATCTTCTTGCAAAATGGCGCAAGGCTCAGGAAGATTTGCTAGCAAAATTTGACTTTGCTGAAGAGGAAATCAAGGATCTTTTGGATAAGGTATTGGAGCTGGATTCTGTTTTTGCTCAGTATGTTCTGTCTAGTGAAGAAAGCTCTGAGTATGCTAAGCTCTATCATCCTTATAAGTGGGATGATTTCAAAGCCTTGGTACCAGAGTTGCCTCTGGCGGATATTTTCACCAAGTTAATCGGTCAAGAACCCGACCAAGTCATTGTGCCAGAAGAGCGTTTTTGGCAGGCAGCTAAGGATATCTATACAGCCGCTAACTGGGACAAACTCCATGCTCTGCTGATTCTCTCTGCGGTCCGCAATACGACACCTTATCTAACGGATGACATCCGTGTCTTGGCAGGAGCTTATCATCGTGCTCTATCAGGGACTCCTCAGGCTCAGGACAAGAAAAAAGCAGCCTTTTACCTAGCCCAAGGTCCCTTTAATCAAGCTGTCGGTCTCTGGTATGCCGGTCAGAAGTTCTCGCCAGAAGCCAAGGCTGATGTGGAGCAAAAAGTGGCGACGATGATTGAAGTTTACAAAAATCGCCTGGCCCAGAATGACTGGCTGACACCAGAAACTCGGGACAAGGCTATTGTCAAACTCAATGTCATCAAGCCTTATATTGGCTATCCTGACGAGCTGCCTGAACGCTATTCCCGCAAGGTTGTGGATGAAAATCTGACTCTCTTTGAAAATGCTCAGAAGCTGAGCCAGATTGATATTGCTTACAGCTGGAGCAAGTGGAATCAACCAGTAGATTACAAGGAATGGGGAATGCCAGCCCATATGGTCAATGCCTACTATAATCCACAGAAGAATCTGATCGTCTTTCCAGCGGCTATCCTGCAGGCGCCTTTCTATGACCTGCACCAATCCTCATCAGCCAATTACGGTGGTATCGGAGCGGTCATCGCCCATGAGATTTCTCATGCTTTTGATACCAACGGCGCTTCCTTTGATGAAAATGGCAGCCTTAATAATTGGTGGACGGAGCACGACTATCAAGCCTTTACCGAGCGGACTCAAAAGGTCATTGATCAGTTCGAAGGACAGGATTCCTATGGTGCTAAGGTCAATGGCAAGCTGACCGTTTCAGAAAACGTGGCAGATCTGGGCGGCATTGCAGCAGCCCTAGAAGCAGCCAAGAAAGAAGCGGATTTCTCTGCTGAGGAATTCTTTACCAACTTTGCCCGCATCTGGCGAATGAAGGGACGCGAAGAGTATATGAAGCTCCTGGCAAGCGTCGATGTCCATGCACCAGCCAAGCTTCGGACGAATGTTCAGCTGCCAAACTTTGACGACTTCTTTACGACCTTTGATGTGCAAGAAGGAGACGGCATGTGGCGGAGCCCAGAAGAGCGGGTGGTCATCTGGTGATGCAGAGATAAAACGCTTATCGCATCCTGCTCAGTTCAAAAATAATCGAGTGCATTTCAATAGTCTGCTTTTGTTTGTGAAAGCAGGCTATTTTGTCAAAGAATATATAAAGCGTTTACATTTCTATGACCTTGTGCTATACTGTAGTTGATAACAAAAAACAAACAAAATATCCAAATAGAATAGATTTCAAAGTGTTTATTAATGAATAATAAAGAAAAGAGATGTTCTTATGGTAAAACGATTCATTAGTTCAAATGCTTCAGAAATTTTAAGTATGACTGCGCCGGAGCTGAAACAGAGCATCAAGGCCAGTGAGGGCCGTGTTATCCTGTCTGAAAACGTAGCTTTTAAAGAATCTTATATCGGTGATGTGACCAATGCAGAGATTGCTCGGTCTTTTGGTGCTGACTTGATTTTGCTGAATGGGATTGATATCTTCCAGCCTTTTGTGGCTGGTCTGGATGCCAAGGAAGATTTTGTTGAGGAGTTGCACCGCTTAGTGGGCCGTCCTATCGGTATCAATCTAGAGCCGGTGGACAGTCAGGCCCAGATGGCAGGAGAACGCCTAATCATCGATGAGGGGCGTCAGGCTAGTCTAGCGACCATTCAGCGAGCAGAAGAGTTGGGCGTTGACTTTATCTGCCTGACGGGTAATCCGGGAACTGGTGTCACCAATCAAGCCATTATTGACACCATTCGAGTGGTCAAGGAGAATTTTTCAGGCCTCCTGATTGCAGGCAAAATGCATGCTTCAGGTGTGGATGAGCCAGTAGCAGACCTGGAAGCAATCGCTCAATTTATCGAAGCTGGTGTTGATATTGTCCTAGCACCGGCAGTCGGCAGTGTGCCGGGCTTTGATGAGCAGGACTTGAAGCAGATTGTCCGACTGGCCCATCAAAAGGGGGCTCTGGTTATGAGTGCAATCGGTACCAGCCAGGAGAGTGCTGATGAGGATATTGTCAAGCAAATGGCTATCCGCAACAAAATCTGCGGTGTAGATATCCAGCATATCGGGGATTCTGGTTACGGCTGTCTGGCTCCGGTGGAAAATATCTTTGCCATGAGCAAGGCTCTCAGAGGGCAGCGCCACACCATTTCCATGATTTCACGTTCGATTAATAGATAGTAAAATGAGATAGACTTTTTAGGGGGAAGCTCCTAGAAAGCCTGTCTCTTTTTTTGTAAAAAAAAGACCGAGATTCTTGTCTCGGCCTTTATAGGTTTCCTTTTTTATCTAAAAATTCATGATAGACACAGAGGCTGACTGCAGAGCGGGCAATGCTGTATTTAGAATAGGGGATAATGACAATCTCTGCTTGTTTTTGCTTTGGAAAGAGAGGCACTTCCTGCTCTAACTGAGCCAGGACCTGCTCGGCAATCACCGGATAGGAAAAGAGCTGGCCGTCCAGATAAATCCTTTCGCTATCAATAAGCTGGCAGAGGTTGGAAATGGAAATGGCCAGGTAGCGACAGGCAGTATGAATCAACTCAATGCTGCCTAAGTCTCCTAAGCGATAGGCAGTCATCAAACTTGTCAAATCAATGTCATTAGCATCCTCTACAAGGGTCTTTAAGAGCGAGGTCTGGGAAGCCCGATACAGGATAGCTGCTTTATCAATCAGAGCACTCTCGCTGGCATAAACCTGCAGGCAGCCGTGCTTGCCGCAAGGACAGCGCTCGCCTTCAGGATTGATGACGGTATGCCCCACCTCCCCGATAAGATAATTTTCCTGACTGTAAATACTGCCCTTGTACATGTAGGAGCAATGAATACCTCTAGCGACATGATAGACGATAAAATTACTGTCTGTAGGATGATAGCTAAAGAGGCGTTCAGCCATTGTCAAACAGTGGGACTTATTGGCAAAGTAGACAGGAAGGTCAAAGGCTTCTTGAATAGTCTGCAGGTTAATCTGTCCCCAGTGGGGATTTTTAGAAATGATAAAATCACTTTCAGAGAGATTCACATGTCCCGGTAGTCCGAGGGCAATCGCTGAGATGGAGTATTGGCTATTCTTTTTCAGAAAATCTTGAATCAGCCGGATAATTTCCTGGTCAGACGGACCGCCTGTCACCTCGACCTGATAAATCCGAATGCTGCTTTCTGCAATCTCACCGGTATTGTCAGCGATGACTATGGCCAGCTGCTTTTCAGAAATCTCAAAGCCTAGATAGTAGCGGCTACGAGGCGCAATATCCAGCAGGGTTTTCTTGCGGCCTACGCTCTCATCATTGAGCTCACCCAGCTCCAGTACCAAGCCTTCCTTGATCAGTTCATTGATGATACTGCCGGTCGTGGCTGGTGTGATTTGAGTTTCTTTTGAAATGTCAATCCGAGAAATCGGTCGTTTGGCGTAGAGCTGATCCAGAACAGTTGCCCTTAGCTCGTTTTGTTTTCTAGTTCGTGTCATCTTGTTTCCTCTGCTGCTATACTATCAAAAAAAGCTTAAAATCTCAAATGTAAGCGTTGACATAGTACAGAAAAATAGTTATAATGTTTATAGAATATTAATAACATAGTGAAAAATATTCTGTTTTTGGATTTTTGTTTATATATTGAAAATAAATAGCAAGCGTCGTTGCAGGCTAGGTCAGATTCATAAAGGAGGATGCTGATGGAAACAAAACAAATTATGTTAGTCTGTGCGGCTGGGATGAGCACCAGTCTCATGGTCAATAAAATGCAGAAAGCTGCAGAGGAGCGCGGCTTGGCTGCGACGATATTTGCGGTGCCAGTGTCAGAAGCAGAAGACTATCTAAGCGAGAAAAAGGTTGATGTCCTGTTGCTGGGACCTCAGGTCCGCTATCTGTTGGAGGATTTACAGGAAAAATTAGCTTCAAAAGGCATTCCGGTCGATGTCATTCCTATGACGGACTACGGAATGATGAAGGGGGATAAGGTTCTGGATTTGGCAGAGTCGCTCATGAAGTAGGTGCTTTTATGGAAAATAAAGATTCCTTAGAGGTCGCTATGACCCTCATTATGTATGGCGGAGAGGCCAAGTCTTGTGCTATCGAAGCCATTGCAGCAGCTAAAAAGCAGGACTTTGACCGAGCTCAGGAGAGGCTGAGTCAGGCTCAGAAGGCCCTGCTGCAAGCCCATCACGCTCAAGCTGAAATGCTGAGCAAGGAGGCACAAGGAGAGAAGACAGAACTTAGTTTATTTATGGTGCATGGGCAGGATCATCTCATGACCAGTATCGCCTTTGTTGATTTGGCAAAGGAGATTGTTGATTTGCATAAAAAATTTGATGAATAGGAGAAATGCAGATGAGTAGTTTGGTTGATAAATGGCAAGCGCGTCTCATGCCTATTGCCAATAAAATCGGCAACCAAAAATTTCTGGTTGCCCTGCGGGATTCCTTTATTGGGACCATGCCTGTGATTATGACGGGCTCTTTCGCCCTCATGGTAAATGCCTTTCTATCTGACTTGCCAGGACAGTTCGGCTGGACTTGGATTTCCTCTACCTTCCAGTGGCTGATTGATATTAACTGGCTGGTATTTAAGGGCAGTATTCCTATCGTTACCCTCTTGTTCCTCTTTACCTTCGGTGTCAATATCGCTAAGATTTACAATACTGATAAGGTGTCTGCTGGTCTGGTAGCTGTGGCTTCCTACATCATTACCATTGGTGGCTCAGTTACTAAAACCTTTGAGTTAGCTGGCAAAACACCAGGGCTGAGCAAGGCGATTTCAAAACTTCCAGAGCTAAAACTTGACGGCAGTAACCTGTCTGTGACGATTAACAGTGTCATTCCAGGTGACCAGATTAGTGCGCGTGGCTACTTTACTGCTATTCTAATTGGTTTTGTATCTGTCATCATCTTTTGTAAGGTCATGAATCGTAACTGGACGATTAAACTGCCAGATTCTGTTCCGCCAGCTATCATGAAGCCATTCCTGTCTATCATTCCGGCTGCGATTGCCATGTATGTCGTGGGGATTGCGACCTACCTCTTTAATCTGGTGACAGGCGAGCTGTTGATTGACTGGATTTACAAGATTTTGCAGGCACCGCTTCTCAGCTTGTCTCAAAGCTTCTGGGCTGTACTGCTCATTGTCTTTCTCAATAAGATTTTCTGGTTCTTCGGACTGCACGGTGGTAATGTGCTGGCGCCGGTTATGGCCAGTCTCTTTGGTGTGACCATGCTGGCCAATCTGGAAGCTTATCAGGCTGGGCATGCGATTCCTTACATGTGGACGGATAATTCTTTCGGTGCTTTTGTCTGGTTTGATGCGATTGGGGTTGCCATTGCCATTCTCTGGCAATCTCGTAACAAGCACTATCGCGAAGTGGCCAAGTTGGGAATTTTCCCAATGGTCTTTAACATCGGTGAGCCGGTCATGTACGGTCTGCCAATCGTTTTGAATCCAATTATGTTTATTCCATACGTCCTGACGCCAATGGTCATGGTGACAGTAGCCTACTTTGCAACCTCTATGGGCTTGGTTGCGCCGGTTACTCAAAACGTCACCTGGGTCATGCCACCGATTCTCTACGGTTTCTTTGCGACAGCCTTCGACTGGCGGGCAATTATTCTTTCGCTGGTTAATATCGCTATTTCAACCGCTATATATCTGCCCTTTGTCAAGATGGCAGATAAACAGGAGGAGCTTGGATAGATGGCAAAATTTGAAATTAAAGAAGAATTTTACTTGGATGGCAAGCCTTTTAAGATTTTATCGGGAGCTATTCAGTATTTTCGGCTTCATCCAGACCAGTGGCGAGATACCCTTTACAATCTTAAAGCTTTAGGCTTTAATACGGTAGAAACCTATATTCCTTGGGCGTTGCATGAGCCTCAAGAAGGTCAGTTTCAGGCAGAGGGCATGCTGGATTTTGAAGCATACTTCAAGTTGGTTGAGGAGATGGGGCTTTATCTCATTGTCCGTCCGACGCCTTATATCTGTGCAGAGTTTGACTTTGGCGGTCTGCCGGCCTGGCTCTTGAGATATCCTTCGATGCGCCTGCGGGTCAATCATCCGCTGTTTCTGGAAAAGGTCAGTCATTTTTATGACTGGCTCTTTCCCAAGCTTCTGCCCTATCAAAGTGATCAGGGCGGCCCTATCCTCATGATGCAGGTGGAAAATGAATACGGTTCTTACGCCGAGGACAAGGCCTACATGCGCAGCATTGCGCAGATGATGAAGGTACGTGGCGTTACGGTTCCCCTCTTTACCTCTGACGGGACATGGATAGAGGCTTTGGAGTCTGGAACTTTGATTGAGGATGATATTTTTGTGACGGGGAATTTTGGCTCCCAACCCAAAGAAAATACAGACAATCTACGAGCTTTCATGGAGCGCTATGGCAAGAAATGGCCTCTTATGTGTACTGAGTTTTGGGACGGCTGGTTTAGCCGCTGGAGCGAGGAAATCGTTCGGCGAGAAGCCGAAGATTTGGCCCAGGATGTCAAAGAAATGCTGCAGCTGGGCAGTATGAACCTCTTCCTATTGAGAGGTGGGACCAATTTTGGTTTTATCAGCGGCTGTTCGGCACGCAAGACCAAGGATTTGCCGCAGATTACTTCCTATGATTTTGACGCTCCTATTACTGAGTGGGGGCAGCCGACCGAGAAATACTACGCTGTTCAGCGGGTGACCCACGAGGTCTTTCCAGAGCTTGAGCAGATGGAGCCTATTAGCCGACAGGCTAAGGCCTATGGCAGTTTTCCGCTGCTTGGGACTGCAAATCTGCTGGATGTTGCAGCGGACATCACAGAGGAAATTCTGCTGGATTATCCGCAGCCTATGGAGCAGATTGGGCAGAATCACGGCTATATCCTCTATCGTTCCGATATCAAAAATCAATACCATGAGGAAAGGCTCAAGGCATTGGAGACTCATGACCGCTGCCATTTCTATGTCAATCAGGAGCACCTAGCTACCCAGTATCGGGAAGAAATCGGTGATGAGATGCTCTTCTCAGCTGACACCGAGCGAATTCAGATTGATGTGCTGGTGGAAAATATGGGGCGGGTCAACTATGGTTACAAGCTAGGCGCACCCAGTCAATCCAAGGGAGTCAAGGGCGGTATCATGATTAACCACCAGTTCCGCAAGGGCTGGAAGCATTATGCGCTCAAGTTTGACCAGGAAATGCTGGCCAAGCTAGACTGCTACTCAGCTCCACCTGAAAGTGTCAAAGCACCGACCTTCTATCGCTTTGAAGCGGAGTTGGATGATATCGCTGACACCTTCATTGACTGCTCTAAGTATGGGAAGGGCTGTATTTCGGTCAATGGCTTCAACCTTGGCCGCTACTGGAATGAAGGGCCGATTCACTATCTCTATGTGCCGTCTGGCTTGCTCAAGGAAAAGAATGAGTTTATCGTCTTTGAAACAGAAAATGTCAAGATTGAAGAGTTGACCTTGCTTGACCATCCAGTCTATAAGAAATGAGGTGCTGCGATGAAATATATGACAGTCGGGAATGAACTGGAAGGAGCCAGTCAGCTGGTTTTGGGTTGCATGCGTCTGGCAGAGCATGCTCCCGAAAAGGTCGTTTCCGTTCTTGAAACAGCGGTAGAAATGGGAATTAATTTATTTGACCACTCAGATGTTTATGCTGGTGGCCAATCTGAAGCCAAGTTTGCGCAGGCTCTTCGCTCGGCTAAGATTCCCCGGGACCGAGTTCTCATCCAGTCCAAGTGCGGACTGCGGGATGTTCACTCTAACTACCATTTTGACTTTTCTAAGGATTACATCATCAGCTCGGTTGAAGACAGCTTGGAGCGTTTGCAGACAGACTATCTGGATGTGCTCCTCCTGCACCGGCCAGATGCTCTTGTGGAGCCAGAAGAGGTAGCTGAAGCTTTCTCACAGCTACACCAAGCTGGGAAGGTCCGTTATTTCGGAGTCAGCAATCAAAATCCTTATCAAATGGAGCTGCTTCAGAAGAGTGTGGAGCAGCCCTTGATTGCCAACCAACTGCAGTTTGGTCCAGCCCATACTCCGATGCTGGATGCTGGGCTCAATGCCAATATGCTCAATCCTTTAGCAATCGTTCGGGATGGTAGTGTGCTGGACTATTGTCGATTGCATCATATCACGATTCAGCCTTGGTCACCATTTCAGGTCGACTTGAACCAGGGACTCTTTATGGAGCATCCTAAATATGCTCAGCTTACAGAAACTCTGCATGCCTTTGCGTCAGACTATCAAGTTGCTTTTGAAGCCTTAGTTCTCGCCTGGATTTTGCGTCATCCAGCACAAATGCAGCCGATTGTTGGCTCCATGAATCCACAGCGAATTCACTCAATGGTGGCTGCTTTTGATATTGAGCTCTCTCGGGCTGACTGGTATAAGATATACAAGAGCGCGGGGAATCCTCTGCCCTAAGCTTGTTTTTGCAGGGAGATTATTTGTTATTCAGAATCAATGAAGGTTAAGAGCAGCGAATCAGTCTGCATACTTCATTGATTAAGCGTGACTCTGTGTCTTATGAAAGGAGAATGATATGAATAATAAGTTTTCTTGGCAAGGCCTAGCAAAATCTGCTTCTGCTGCCAAGTATGGGAGCAGCTTGCTGCTATGTGCTTCCCTCTTGTCCTTAGCAGCTTTGACGAGTATCTCAAGAGTGGAAGCAGAAGATGTTGCGCCTGCCCCTGCCGCAGTAGCTGAAACGCCGGCATCTCCAGCAGCGCAAGCAAGTCCTGAGGCTGAAAATCCAGCTTCAACTGAACCCCAAGCAGTTCCTGCAAATCAGACCGAATCAGCTGCCAGCGAGTTGCCAGCCAGTCAGGTCATGTCTGATGAGCAGAAGCAACGCGCCATTGTTCAGATGGGAGCCAATCAAGGGGATGTCTGGGTTTGGTCGGAGGAAAATGTCGTTGAAGAAAATGGGGAGCGTCAAAAGCGCGGTCCTAATGGCGGTCCTGGCCAATTTAATGGCGGAGCCGTCGTGTTAGGCGGCCGTCCGACTTATGACCCAGCAGCTGATTGGTACTACCTAGCTTATAAAGGCGAAGGGATGACCGACGAAGAAGCACAGGCTGTCTTTGACAAGGAACGTGGCAAATGGATGAATGAATTTGATCCTTGGGGCGTTGTGATGGAAATGACGGACAATAAGGTCAGCAATGCTTGGGCGGATATTCGTAACATGCAGGCTTTCGTGCTCCGGAAAGATTCCAATGTCTGGGAGAAAATTGTGGATCACCCTCAAGGAGTTCAATGGGTTTCTCAATTCAAGGGGAATATGTCCAGCAACGTAGGAGATGCCCGGCAGGAAGCCTTGGCTGGCGGGGGTACAGCTATTGAGGTATTACCTAAGCAGGATCGGGTTGCCCACTGGGGCTCTGATCAAGCCCGTGATATTCCAAATCCTCAAACCATTCGGGCTGTTTTAGTTTCCGTAGAAGCTCGTATTTCTGAAAAATCTGATCCAGATGCCAAGCTTGGTATTCAAGTTGGCGGTGACTGGAAGTTTGCTGAAGAAGTGAGTAAGCCGCTCTGGTATCCAGGAGCTGGTCTGGCTGGTATTCAGCGACTGACCAAGGATTGGGCTCGTTACTATTTTGTCAGCCTCACTGGTATTCAAGATGCAGTTGAAGAAAGGGCCATTTCACAAGATGAGTTTATGAAGAGTATCGTACCGTTGGCCGATATGGAGCAGGCCTCTCAAAATCAAGCCCAGCAGCAAACTCCTGCAAGTCCTGATTCAAAGAGTAGCCAGGTGGAAAATCTAACCTACAAAGCAAACGGCCAGACGGACCCTCAAGCATCGTCTCAAGAGCCAATTCTTCAACAAGCTTCTTCCAAACAACTACCTAAGACCGGCAGCCAAAGCAGTCTATTGACCAATCTGCTTGGACTCGGACTCTTAGGGCTGGGAGCTGGCTTCCTTGGCTTGAAGAAAAAATCTTAGTTTTGCGAGCTAGAGGAAAGATAATCTACAAAAAAGCAACAGCAGTTTCTAGCTGTTGCTTTGTGTTTGGTTTAGGTTTTGCACGACAGGCTGTTCGAAATTAGGTACTTGCACAACCTGATCTGCAAGTGGACTGCAGACAGGTTCTTGGTATTTTTGAGTAAAGCTGCATCTTGGAAAGTTGGAGCAGCCCCAAAATTGCTGACCGGCATTAGATCCTTTGGCTGCTGTACGGAGCACCAATTTATGCTGGCAGCGGGGGCAGATCTTTTCTGCTTCTCTACGTTGTTTATTCTGAGCAATGCTGTTAATATGGCGCTCTTTGACGACCTGCTTTCGCTTGGTCAAGGGCAGGAGCATACGATAGAGGTCGTCAATCTGCTCAGGCGACAGGTAGACTTGACTTTGGCAGGCCTGTCGGTCAATTGCCCCAATCACTTGCCAGGTCTGAATAACCTTATGTCTGTCACTGTTTAGATGGATTTCCTTAAGCTGACAGTCATTGCCAAAGACGATATAGGAATATAGATTTGGCGTGTATTGGTTGAGATAGTAGCTGAGCCATTTGAGATGAACCTTATTTTGAATAATGGGATTGAAAAAAGAATGTTTGTAGGATTTTCCGCGGCCACCGGAAAGAACCTGAGTCCAGTATTGCTGGTTTTCTGAGCCGAAGATCCAGCCCTTGTAGTTTTTGGACTCAAAAATGTAAATCCCAGATGGATGAATCAGCAAAGCATCAATCTCAGTGGTAGTGCCATCTTCTTTGAAGATGTAGAGATTGTACAAAATCTTTTTATAGCCATAGAGTTGATTCAAGACCTGACCAAGCTGGTACTCTCCCTGTTTTCCCTTGTTATATTTGAGTTCCCAAGGGGCAGTCTGGGTTTGCTGGAAATAGTCAGGCTCTGGGCTTTGGCTGGACGACCAATCCGAGTCCGTATCTTCCCTGTCTTCGAGTAGCTTATAACTGATAAAAAAGACGATGCCAAAGACAGCCACAAATGCAACGAAAAAGAATCCAAACATTTCCTAATCTCCCTTAAAATCCCTATTTTGAGTATAGCACAAAATAATGGACGGAAGATTTTTATAAGTGTAAAAACACAGCAATTGAACAATAGATTAAAATATGTCTAAAAATAGAAAGCTATCCTTTAAAAACTTATTTTCCAAAAACACCTCACAAACCTAAAAAATCATGTATAATAAAAAGACAGGAAAAGAATAGGAGTTATCATGTCTCAGGAATTAATCAGTGTTATCATCCCTGTTTACAATGTTGAGCAGTATTTAGCAGAATGTGTGAATAGCGTCTGTCGTCAGACCTATCAAAATCTGGAAATTATTCTAGTCAATGATGGTTCAACAGATGCTTCTGGCCAGATTTGCCAAGAGCTGGCTGATCAGGATGCGAGGATTCGTCTTATTCATCAGGAAAATCAAGGCTTGTCCGGTGCCCGCAACACAGGGATTGAGCACTCTAGTGCAGACTATTTGATTTTTGTGGATTCGGATGACTGGCTGCCTGAGCAGCATGTTACCCGCCTTTATGAAAAGCTCAAGGAGTACGATGCGGATATTGTCATTGGTCACCACTGTAGCTTTCGTGCAGAGGATTCAGCCTTCCTCTACTATTCGACAGAGCATTTTGAAACCCTCTATACGCGAGAAGAGATAATTGAGGAGTATCCTAGACGGCGCATGCTAGACGGTGTCTTTCTCTGTGCCTGGGCCAAGCTCTATAAGCGTAAGCTCTTTGATACAGTGCGCTATCCAGTCGGCCGAGTGGCTGAAGATGCCTCCACGACTTATAAGCTTTACCTTCAGTCAGAGAAGATTATCTACCTCAATGAACCGCTCTATTACTATCGCTTACGTCCAAATAGCATCTCCATGACTTGGAATGAGCAGTGGTTCCGAGACTTGATTGTAGGTTTTGAGGAGCAGCTAGCCATTCTAGGTAAGCTGGGCTATGACCTGAGCTTCTACTACAAGTACTACACCTTCCTGCTCCAGTATTGTCGCGACAGCGCTGCAGCCGTCGGTATGCAGTCCAGTCTGGTCTATCAGGAAATTGAAAGCAAACTCAAACTATTTGGAGAATAAATAAAACAAGCTACCTTTCAACCATAGGGCTGAAAGCGTGGCTTGTTTTTTAGTGTTTTAAAAATTGAAGACTAAAAATAACAATTAATGTCATGCTTCAAAAAGACACCTTGGTATTCAAATAAGTCTTCAGGGTGTAAGGCCTTGACATCTTCCATGGCATACTTTCGGCCGAGTAATTTGTATTTATTTTCGCCAAATTGATGGAAAGGCAGCAGCTGGACTTGATCGATGGATAGGTCATTGAAGAGAGTCGCAAACTGCTCCGCATCCTCCAAAGAGTCGTTAAAATCTGGAATGACAGGGATACGCAGAACAATTGTTTTTTGATGAGTAAAGGCGTAGTGGATATTCTGAACAATCAATTCGTTTTTTACTCCAGTCACCTTGCGGTGGTTGACAGAGTTATAATGCTTCAGGTCTGTATAGATAAAATCAACGTATTGGATGAGATCCACGAATTTTTCGTGTTCTACAAAGGCAGTTGTTTCGATAGCGGTATGAATCCCTTTGTCCTTAGCGGCTTTGAGAATGGCCTTGGCAAATTCAAACTGAGCGAAAATCTCTCCGCCAGATAAGGTTAGGCCACCGCCAGATTCTTCATAAAAATCTCTGTCCTTTAGGACTTCGTCGATAATCTCCTCAACGCTTCTTTCTTCCCCCATAGTGATGCTTTTTTTGGTAGTCGCATCCAGCATAGGCTCGGGCCTGAGTTGCTGTGATTCTGGATTAGAGCACCAAGGGCAGCGTAGAGGACAGCCCTTGAGGAAAACCGTTGTACGAATCCCTGGTCCATCATGAATACTGAAATGTTGGATGTTGAAAATAATTCCTTTTGTTGTTTCCATACTCAGACCTCCTTTGGATACAATCATTATAACTTATTTTAGAAAGAAAAACAATTACGAATGAAAGTTATTTTTATTTTATTTTTAAGGCGTCTTTTGTTACAATAATAGCAGAGGTGATAGAATGGAACGTTTAGATGAAATTGTTAAATTAGTATCTGAATTTGAACGAATCGATGTCAATACTTTATCTGACCGCTTAAAAGTGTCCAAAGTAACGATTCGCAAGGACTTGGATAAGCTGGAAACCAAAGGTCTGCTGCGCAGAGAGCATGGCTATGCTGTTTTAAATAGCGGCGATGATCTGAATGTCAGACTTTCCTTTCATTATGATACAAAACGCCGGATTGCCCAGGAAGCAGCAAAAATCGTTCAGGATAATGAAACCATTATGATTGAATCTGGATCTACCTGTGCCTTACTAGCTGAGGAAATCTGCCGAACGAAGAAGAATGTCAAGATTATTACCAATTCTTATTTTATTGCGGATTATATAAAGCAAGCTGATTCTTGTAAAATTATCTTGCTGGGTGGAGAATTTCAGAAAGATTCGCAGGTGACAGTAGGGCCTCTTCTCAAGGAAATGATTCGCTTTTTCCACGTAGAACATGCTTTTGTCGGAACAGATGGCTATGATGAAAATCTAGGCTTTACAGGCAAGGACCTGATGCGGAGTGAGGTTGTACAGTATATGTCAGAGGCATCTGACCAGATGATTGTTTTGACGGATTCAAGCAAGTTCACCAAAAAAGGTACGGTTAAGAGATTCGGCTTCAAGCAGATTGCCCAAGTGGTGACTGACAAAGCGATTCCTAAAGAGGCTGTTGAGCGCTTGAAAGCTGCGGATATCAAGCTGACTCTAATCTAGCAGAGAGAAGGAGATAAGATGAAAAATGAAAGAAAAAAACTATTGGCAAAAATTGCTTATCTCTACTATATCGAAGAAAGAAGCCAGTCTGACATTGCGGCTGAGACAGGGATTTATCGCACCACCATCAGCCGAATGCTGGCAGAAGCTAAAAAAGAGGGCATTGTAAAGATTGAGATTGAAGACTTTGATACCCGCTTGTTCCACTTGGAAAATTATGTAAAAGAAAAATACGGGCTCAAGGGAATCGAGATTGTCAGTAATTTAGTGGATGAATCTCCAGCAGACCTAGAAGAAAGGCTGGCTCAAGCTGCTGCGGGTATGCTGCGCGGCCTGATTAAAGACAATGATAAAGTGGGATTTTCTTGGGGGAAGAGTTTGAGCCTTTTGGCAGAGCACTCCAGCAGCAAGCATTTGACAAATGTCCATTTCTTTCCTTTGGCGGGCGGCCCCAGTCATATCCATGCACGCTATCATGTGAACACCCTCATCTATAGCATGGCTGGGAAATACCATGGGGCCTGCAGTTTTATAAATTCCACGATTATTCAGGAAAATGAGCAGCTGACAAATGGAATTTTAGCTTCTAAATATTTTGAAGATCTAAAAAGCAGCTGGCAGGAGCTGGATGTGGCTGTGATTGGTATTGGCGGGCAGGTTGACACGAGAAATCGTCAATGGCTGGACATGCTAACCTCAGAGGATTTTTTTGCTCTAGAGAGCCAGGCCGCTGTCGGAGAAATCTGCTGTCGCTTCTTCAATAAAAAAGGGGACATGGTCTACCAGCATTTGCAAAATCGAACGATTGCCATCTCTTTGGAAAATTTGAAAAAAGTGCCGCTTAGTCTAGCCTTTGCTTATGGCAGTCAAAAGTCTGCTGCTATATTAGCTGTGTTGCGAGCTGGCTATGTCAATCACTTGGTCACAGATGAAGCGACTATTTTAAAGCTGCTAGAACTGGATGGAGATAGGAGTTTCCTCACTTCTTGATGGCAGTAGAATCTCAGGTGAAATAAGATTTCCAAAACTAAATTCAGGAATCCTATTTTTTAATAGTGAATTAGCAGCTATGTATGGAGGTGGATTGTTGATTTGAAAAAGCTTATGAAACAAAAATTGACTAGTTTAGCCACAGGAGAGCTAGTCGCTGTGCTAGTATTTTGGATGAATTTTTTCCTGCTCAAAAAATGGATTCTTACTACTGGAGCTTTGATTTCTATTTCTTTCTCCTTGTTTGTACTTAGTTTTATTCTGATACAGGGCTCTGTTTTCTGGTGGATTTTGATAAAAAGGATTTCCAATCCAGGATTTGCGGAAAGATATACAGGCAAAATTTACAAGATACTAAAGCTCTTAGACCTTATTTTACTGGGTGTGGGAGCCCTGATAATTATTTTAAATTACAGTGAATTTCCCACATCCATAATCTTTTTAGCAATTTGGTTTTTTGCTGTCATCGAGTGGATTAATTATTTTAAATGGCAATTATCCTACAGTCTGAATCCTGCTGTTTTATTGAAATACAACCTCCAGAGGAAATTGCGGAAAAGTAAAATAGCAAAGGAAATTGAGAAGGCCGTATAAAAAGATAAGTTTCGGTTTCTTAAAATAGCATATATGAGGAAGTAGAAGCAAATAGCCGCTGCTTCTTTTTTGTGCCGAATCTGCTTATCGTTCTTATCTAATAGAGTGCCTTTGAATCGCAGATGAATACAGCTGTACAGAACTGTCCTTTATGGGGGGAGTTTTTATTCTGCACAAATGTGCAAAATAATTTAAATAAGCTAATTTGTTCTATAATGTATTGACGGACTGAGATAAAGGTGATACATTCTAGTTACAAACAAAAATAAATCACTTTCAAACAAAAGAACAAGTTTTTGTTAATCATAAAGATAGGAGCGATTGTAACATATGGAAATGATTGTAGCAGATCAAATTATCATGGGTCTTATCTTAGACGCTGGTGATGCCAAGCAGCATATTTATCAAGCTTTATCACTAGCTAAAGATGGTAAGTTTTCAGAATGCGATGAGCAGATTGAGCTGGCAGATAAGGCGCTGTTAGAGGCCCATAACTTGCAGACCAAGTTCCTAGCTCAGGAAGCTGGAGGAACGAAAACAGAGATTACAGCACTGTTTGTTCATTCTCAAGATCATTTGATGACTAGCATTACAGAGATTAACCTCATCAAAGAAATCATCGACTTGAGAAGAGAATTACAAGGGGAAAAATAAATCATCAGGAGGATGAAAAGATGGTTAAGATTGGTTTGTTTTGCGCGGCAGGTTTTTCAACAGGAATGTTGGTCAACAATATGAAAATAGCTGCAGCTGAAAAAGGGATGGAAGCTGAGATTGAAGCCTACTCTCAGGCTAAGTTGGCTGATTATGCAGCGGATCTGGATGTCGCTTTATTGGGCCCGCAGGTAGCTTATACTCTGGACAAATCTACAGCTATTTGCGACAGCTGCCATACTCCGATTGCAGTTATTCCGATGGCTGATTACGGTATGCTAGATGGCGAAAAAGTGTTAAACCTCGCTTTGAGTTTGTTGGATAAACATTAAAATCAAGGAGCTTCGTTATGTCTAAAGTGGATACTCAAAAAATCATTGCGCCGATTATGAAGTTTGTCAATATGCGCGGGATTATCGCCTTAAAAGACGGTATGTTGGCAATTTTGCCTCTTACAGTTGTGGGAAGTCTATTCTTGATTGTAGGGCAATTGCCGTTTGAAGGTCTAAATCAAGCCATTGCTGGTGTGTTTGGGGCAGACTGGACAGAACCGTTTATGCAGGTTTATTCAGGTACCTTTGCCATTATGGGGCTGATTTCCTGTTTTTCAATTGGTTATTCTTATGCCAAGAACAGCGGTGTAGAGCCTCTGCCGGCAGGGGTGTTGTCTCTTTCTTCTTTCTTTATCCTTTTGAAATCCTCCTACATACCAGAAAAGGGTGAGGCGATTGCAGATGCGATTGCCAAGGTCTGGTTTGGCGGACAAGGAATCATTGGGGCCATTCTCATTGGTCTGGCAGTTGGCAGTATCTATACGATTTTCATTCAAAAGCATATTGTCATCAAAATGCCAGAGCAAGTTCCTCAAGCGATTGCCAAGCAGTTTGAAGCCATGATTCCAGCTTTCGTTATTTTCTTGCTGTCAATGGTTGTTTACATTATTGCCAAGATAGCGACTGGTGGCGGTACCTTTATTGAGATGATTTACGATGTCATTCAGGTGCCTCTGCAAGGTCTGACAGGCTCTCTGTATGGAGCTATCGGTATTGCTTTCTTCATTTCTTTCTTATGGTGGTTTGGCGTCCACGGCCAGTCCGTTGTCAATGGTGTCGTAACAGCCTTGCTGCTGTCAAATCTGGATGCTAATAAAGCCCTGCTTGCTGCAGATAAGCTGTCTGTCAGTCAAGGTGCTCATATTGTGACCCAGCAATTTTTAGATAGCTTTCTTATCTTATCGGGCTCAGGTATCACTTTTGGAGTGGTCGTGGCCATGCTCTTTGCCGCCAAGTCCAAGCAGTATAAGGCTCTAGGAAAAGTTGCTGCTTTCCCAGCAATCTTTAATGTCAATGAGCCAGTTGTCTTTGGTTTTCCGATTGTGATGAATCCGGTCATGTTCCTGCCCTTTGTTTTGGTTCCGGTTTTGGCTGCTTTGATTGTCTACATGGCGATTGCGGTCGGCTTTATGCAACCATTCGCAGGTGTGACTTTGCCTTGGAGTACACCGGCTATCATTTCTGGCTTTATGGTCGCTGGCTGGCAAGGGGCAGTCATTCAAATTGTCATCCTAGCTATGTCTGCCTTTGTCTATTTCCCATTTGTGAAGTTTCAGGATAAGATTGCCTACAATAACGAATTAAAAAATGAAGAATAATCTGATTTTGTTGGATAAAAACACAAAAGTTTCTTGGCTCAGATGGCACAAATGTGCAAAAAATCTTTAATTCAGTAATCGCCTATAAATGATTGAATTCTAGGATTTTGCGTGTTACAATAGTTACGAAAGAAATAAATTAAATTTCATAAGAAAGGTCGTGACCAAATGATTCAAGTAAAAGAAGTAGAAAGAACAACAATAAAAACAGACTATTTTGGCAGCTTAACAGAGCGGATGAATAAATATCGGGAAGATGTTTTGAATAAAAAGCCCTATATTGACGCAGAGCGTGCTGTCCTAGCTACCAAGGCTTATGATAAGCATAAGGAAAAACCGAATGTGTTGAAACGTGCTTACATGCTCAAAGAGATTTTGGAAAATATGACGCTTTATATCGAAGATGAAACGATGATTGTCGGTAATCAGGCTTCATCTAATAAAGACGCGCCTATTTTCCCAGAGTATACTTTAGAGTTTGTACTCAATGAACTAGATCTTTTTGAGAAGCGGGACGGAGACGTCTTCTACATCACAGAGGAGACCAAAGAGCAGCTCCGCAGCATCGCTCCTTTCTGGGAAAACAATAACCTCCGTGCTCGAGCAGGTGCTCTACTTCCAGAAGAAGTTCAGGTTTATATGGAAACTGGCTTCTTTGGTATGGAAGGAAAGATGAACTCTGGGGACGCCCACTTGGCGGTCAACTATCAAAAACTCTTGGCCTATGGGCTGAAAGGTTTTGAAGAAAAAGCTCGTGCAGCTAAGGAAGCTTTGGATTTGACCGATCCGGCTAGTATTGACAAATACCACTTCTATGATTCCATTTTCATCGTTGTGGATGCTGTGAAAGCTTATGCGGAGCGTTTTGTGGCCTTGGCCAATCAGCTGGCTGAAAAAGCAGAGCCTAAGCGCCGTCAAGAACTCTTAGAAATTGCTAGAATTTGTTCTAAAGTGCCGTACGAGCCAGCATCAACCTTTGCTGAAGCTGTTCAGTCTGTTTGGTTTATCCAGTGTATCCTTCAGATTGAGTCCAACGGACACTCGCTCTCTTATGGCCGCTTTGACCAGTACATGTATCCTTATGTCAAGGCAGATTTGGAAGCTGGACGTGAGACAGAGGCTAGTATTGTGGAACGCTTAACCAATCTTTGGATTAAGACGATTACCATTAATAAAGTGCGCAGCCAGGCCCACACATTCTCATCTGCGGGCAGTCCCCTTTATCAAAATGTGACAATCGGTGGCCAAACGAGAGATAAGAGAGATGCAGTCAACCCGCTTTCCTACCTTGTGTTGAAATCTGTAGCTCAAACTCATCTTCCTCAGCCTAATCTAACTGTTCGCTATCATGCAGGCTTAGATGCTCGCTTTATGAATGAGTGTATTGAGGTCATGAAGCTTGGTTTCGGTATGCCAGCCTTCAATAATGATGAAATCATCATTCCGTCCTTTATCGCCAAAGGAGTTTTGGAAGAAGACGCATACGACTACAGTGCTATCGGCTGTGTGGAAACTGCTGTGCCTGGTAAATGGGGCTACCGTTGTACAGGTATGAGCTACATGAACTTCCCTAAGGTGCTCCTTATCACTATGAACGATGGGATTGATCCAGCATCTGGCAAGCGCTTTGCGCCAAGCTTCGGTCACTTTAAAGATATGAAGAGCTTTGCTGAGCTGCAAACGGCTTGGGACAAGACCTTGCGCCACTTGACCCGCATGAGTGTCATCGTGGAAAATTCTATCGACCTATCTCTTGAAAGAGAAGTGCCGGATATCCTCTGCTCAGCTTTGACAGATGACTGTATCGGACGCGGCAAGCATTTGAAAGAGGGCGGAGCTGTCTATGACTATATTTCCGGTCTTCAAGTCGGTATTGCCAATCTATCAGACTCACTGGCGGCTATCAAGAAGCTGGTCTTTGAGGAAGGCAGGCTGGCTCCAGCTGAACTCTGGCATGCACTTGAAACGGACTATGCAGGTGAGCGTGGTAAAGAAATTCAAGAAATGCTGATTCATGATGCACCGAAATATGGTAATGATGATGATTACGCAGATAAGCTAGTGACAGATGCTTATGATATTTATGTTGATGAAATCGCTAAATATCCAAATACCCGTTATGGCCGTGGTCCAATTGGCGGTATCCGATACTCTGGAACATCTTCTATTTCAGCCAATGTAGGTCAAGGTCGCGGTACTTTGGCGACACCAGATGGCCGCAATGCCGGAACACCACTCGCTGAAGGTTGCTCTCCATCCCACAATATGGACAAGAACGGCCCGACCTCTGTATTGAAATCTGTTTCTAAATTACCGACAGACGAAATCGTTGGTGGCGTTCTGCTCAATCAAAAAGTCAATCCTCAGACCCTGTCTAAGGAAGAAGATAAAGTGAAACTTATTGCTTTGCTTCGTACATTCTTTAACCGTCTGCATGGCTATCATATCCAATACAATGTCGTTTCTCGGGAAACATTGATTGATGCTCAGAAGCATCCTGAAAAACACCGCGATTTGATTGTTCGTGTTGCAGGGTACTCTGCTTTCTTCAATGTGCTTTCCAAGGCGACGCAAGATGATATTATTGGACGTACGGAGCACACATTGTAAAAGAGGTCCAATTTATGGAATTCATGCTTGATACCTTAAATTTAGAGGAGATAAAAAAATGGTCGGAAGTCCTCCCTTTGGCGGGAGTGACTTCCAATCCGACCATCGCAAAAAAAGAAGGAAAAATAGATTTCTTTGAACGGATTCGCGCTGTTCGGGAAATCATAGGAGAAGGTCCATCTATCCATGTGCAGGTTGTTGCCAAGGATTATGAGGGAATCTTGAAAGATGCTGCTGAAATTCGAAAAAAATGCGGCGATGCTGTCTACATTAAAGTTCCGGTCACACCGGCTGGGCTAGCAGCTATCAAAACTCTCAAAGCAGAGGGCTACAAGATTACAGCGACAGCCATTTATACAACCTTTCAAGGTCTATTAGCTATTGAAGCGGGGGCTGACTATCTTGCTCCTTACTATAACCGCATGGAAAATCTCAATATTGATTCAGATGCTGTCATCAGCCAGCTGGCTCAGGCGATTGAGCGGGATCATTCCGCCAGCAAAATATTGGCAGCTTCCTTTAAGAATGTTGGACAAATCAATCGTGCTTTTGCTGATGGGGCTCAAGCCATTACAGCTGGACCAGATATCTTTGCAGCAGCCTTTGCCATGCCGTCTATCGCTAAGGCAGTAGATGACTTTGCTACTGACTGGTCAGCAATTCACAATCAGGAATACATTTAAAAGGTATATATAATGCTCTATCTATAAAAAAGAAAGAGGTGTTCTATGAGAATTTTTGCAAGCCCGTCTCGTTATATTCAGGGAGAAAATGCCCTGTTTGAAAATGCAAAACAGATTCTTCAGTTAGGAAGCCATCCAGTCTTGCTTTGTGATGATGTGGTTTACCAGATTGTTGGGGAGAAGTTCCATGACTATCTTACTCGTTATGGTTTTCATGTGCTGCATGTCGCTTTTAACGGAGAAGCTTCTGACGCTGAAATAGAACGGGTCGTTGCTCTGGCTGAAAAAGACGGAGCAGACTTAGTTATTGGTCTAGGCGGTGGGAAAACGATTGACAGTGCGAAGGCGATTGCAGACATACTAGGACGTCCTGTGGTCATTGCGCCAACCATTGCCTCTACAGATGCCCCAACTTCAGCACTTTCTGTTATCTATACAGAAGATGGCGCCTTTGAAAAATACATTTTCTATAGTAAAAACCCTGAACTCGTCTTGGTGGATACGAAAGTAATTGCTGGAGCGCCAAAACGGCTTTTGGCTTCTGGGATTGCAGATGGTTTAGCGACTTGGGTAGAGGCGCGTGCTGTCCAGCAAAAAAATGGCACTACCATGTTGGGACAAAGACAGAGTCTAGCTGGTGCAGCAATTGCGAAAAAGTGTGAAGAAACACTGTTTGCAGATGGCCTGCAGGCTATCGCAGCCTGTGAAGCGAAAGTCGTGACCCCAGCTCTGGAAAATATCATTGAAGCTAATACCCTTCTCAGTGGCGTCGGCTTTGAGAGCGGCGGTTTAGCAGCAGCCCATGCTATCCACAATGGCTTTACAGCTCTCACAGGCGATATTCATCACTTGACCCACGGCGAAAAAGTTGCCTATGGAACTTTGACCCAGCTCTTCTTAGAAAACCGACCTAAAGAAGAATTGGAAAAGTATATTCGCTTCTATCAAAAGATTGGTATGCCGACCACTCTGAAAGAAATGCATTTGGAAAATGCTAGCTATGAAGATTTGCTCAAAGTTGGTAAGCAAGCGACGATTGAGGGCGAAACCATCCATCAGATGCCATTTGAGATTTCAGCTTCTGACATTGCAGGTGCCATCCTAGCAGTTGACCAATATGTTAGGGATTTGGATAAATAAAAGCAAAATACAAAACAAGCCACTTTTCAACCATAAGGCTGATGAGGCGGCTTGTTTTTTAATGAGATTACCAGATATAAGGGAAAACTCGGTATCTAACCTTTTGGCAATAAGCTTCGTAATTTTTCCCAAAGTGATTGCCTAAAGCTTTTTCTTCTACTCTAAGTCGAATGCTATATCCTACCACGAGTAAAATAAGACTGATAATGATTGTCAGAGGATTTAGTGATGTGATAGATAGACCAAGGATAGACAAGATACTGCCAGTATAGGCAGGATTTCTCACAATAGCATAAGGACCATGGTCTACTAATTGTTGATTATCAGTTGTTTGAACGGCCAGTGTAAAGTTTTTTCCGAGATAATTGACTGCATAGACCCGCAATACGAACCCTGCTAGGGAGATGAGGATTCCAAGATAGATAGTGAGGCTGGGTAAGTGGAGGACAAAGTCGAGAAATTGTCCGTTTATCAAAAATAAGCAACAGATAACACTGCCAATAATGATGTAGCGGCTCCCTTTATCTGCAGAGTCGTTTACATTGTTTGACTTAGTTTTATTTTTAATCCACATTTCTGTGCTAATAAAAACAACAAAGAAAACATAAGTGAAAATAGTTTGTAAATTCATGATTATTCCTCCGGTCAGAATTATACAACTTTTAATTTTAGAGGTCAATCAGAGACTAACGCTTTAGAGATGAGTTATAGTTTTTGTCAGTGAAAACTGGATTCCGTCTTTCAAAATCCCTTGAAAATGGTATAATAGAAACAGTACAAAAAATGGAGAAAAGAATGGCTTATTATAATCACAAAGAAATCGAACCCAAGTGGCAGAAATATTGGGCAGAGCACCATACATTTAAGACAGGTACGGACAAGGACAAGCCTAACTTTTATGCGCTGGACATGTTTCCTTACCCATCAGGAGCGGGGCTCCATGTAGGGCATCCAGAGGGCTACACGGCGACAGATATCCTTAGCCGCTACAAGCGGGCTCAGGGCTATAATGTCCTGCATCCTATGGGCTGGGATGCCTTTGGTCTGCCGGCTGAACAATACGCCATGGATACAGGCAATGACCCAGCTGACTTTACAGCGGAAAACATTGCCAACTTTAAGCGTCAAATCAACGCTCTTGGCTTCTCCTATGACTGGGACCGAGAAATCAATACAACTGACCCTAACTACTATAAGTGGACCCAGTGGATTTTCACCAAGCTTTACGAAGAAGGTTTGGCCTATGAAGCTGAAGTGCCAGTAAACTGGGTTGAAGAGCTGGGAACGGCTATTGCCAATGAGGAAGTTCTGCCAGATGGCACATCTGAGCGCGGTGGCTATCCAGTTGTCCGAAAACCCATGCGTCAGTGGATGCTGAAAATCACAGCCTATGCAGAACGTTTACTCAATGATTTAGAAGAGCTGGACTGGCCGGAGTCTATCAAGGATATGCAGCGCAACTGGATTGGTAAGTCAACCGGTGCCAATGTAACCTTCAAAATTAAGGATACAGACAAGGATTTTACTGTCTTTACGACTCGTCCGGACACCCTTTTTGGTGCGACCTATGCTGTTTTGGCTCCAGAGCATGCTCTCGTTGATGCTATTACGAGTGCAGAACAAGCCCAAGCAGTTGCAGACTACAAACATGCAGCCAGTCTCAAATCTGACCTAGCTCGGACTGATTTGGCTAAGGAGAAGACTGGGGTATGGACAGGAGCTTATGCCATCAACCCTGTCAACGGCAAGGAAATCCCAATCTGGATTGCCGACTATGTGCTTGCAAGCTACGGAACAGGGGCTATCATGGCTGTTCCTGCCCACGACGAGCGCGACTGGGAGTTTGCTAAGCAGTTTGATTTAGAGATTATTCCGGTTCTAGAGGGTGGCAATGTTGCTGACGCTGCTTACACAGAAGACGGTCCGCATATTAACTCCGGCTTCCTAGATGGCTTAGACAAGGCTGCCGCTATCGAAAAGATGGTTGCTTGGCTGGAAGCAGAAGGTGTCGGAAATGAAAAAGTCACCTATCGTCTGCGCGACTGGCTCTTTAGCCGTCAGCGCTACTGGGGTGAGCCGATTCCAATCATTCATTGGGAGGATGGCACCTCAACAGCTGTTCCTGAAAATGAATTGCCACTTGTTCTGCCTGTAACCAAGGATATCCGCCCTTCTGGTACCGGTGAAAGCCCTCTGGCCAATCTGACTGATTGGCTGGAAGTGACTCGGGAAGATGGTGTCAAAGGACGCCGCGAAACCAACACCATGCCTCAATGGGCTGGTTCCAGCTGGTATTACCTGCGTTACATTGACCCGCACAACAATGAGAAATTAGCAGACGAAGACTTGCTCAAGGCTTGGCTCCCAGTTGACATTTACATCGGAGGTGCGGAGCACGCCGTGCTCCATCTTCTCTACGCTCGCTTCTGGCACAAGTTCCTTTATGATATCGGAGTGGTTCCGACCAAAGAGCCTTTCCAAAAACTCTTTAACCAAGGGATGATTCTGGGGACTAGCTACCGTGATAGTCGCGGTGCTCTAGTGGCGACAGACAAGGTGGAAAAACGCGATGGTTCTTTCTTCAATATCGAAACTGGAGAAGAACTGGAGCAAGCGCCTGCTAAGATGTCTAAGTCTCTGAAGAATGTAGTCAACCCAGACGATGTAGTGGAGCAATATGGTGCCGATACGCTTCGTGTCTATGAAATGTTCATGGGGCCGCTGGATGCATCTATCGCTTGGAGCGAAGAAGGGTTAGAAGGCAGCCGTAAGTTCCTTGATCGGGTTTATCGTCTCCTTAACTCTAAGGAGCTGGTCACTGAAAATAGCGGAGCTTTGGACAAGGTCTACCATGAAACGGTCAAGTCTGTCACAGAGCAGATTGAGGAGCTCAAGTTTAACACAGCCATTGCCCAGCTCATGATCTTTGTCAATGCAGCTAACAAGGAAGAGAAGCTCTATGTCGAATATGCCAAAGGCTTTATCCAATTGCTGGCACCTTTTGCACCGCACTTGGCTGAAGAACTCTGGCAGGCAGTCGCTCAAACTGGCGAGAGCATTTCCTATGTAGCTTGGCCAACTTATGACGAAAGCAAACTGGTCGAAGCAGAGGTCGAAATCGTAGTTCAAATCAAGGGTAAAGTTCGTGCTAAGCTAGTCGTAGCTAAGGACCTGAGCCGTGAGGAACTGCAGGAAATCGCTCTGGCAGATGAGAAAATTAAATCTGAAATTGCTGGCAAAGAAGTTGTAAAAGTGATTAGCGTGCCGAATAAACTGGTTAATATTGTAGTGAAATAATTAGTTTGCTTATTGCATTTACAGGAGATTTCAATCAAGTCCTCATTAGACAACAAATGCTATTGTTATCAAATACAAAGAAGACCTTGAGAAAATTTTCTCAAGGTCTTTTGTTAGAACAATTCCCAATTAGGTGTTGAGAATTTCTTGGTCTGTGTCATATAAAAATGAGTAAAATGAATTTCCATTGCTAAGGTCATCAGGGTTGCGATAGCAATGACAATAGTTGAGTTGGCTGAGAAAAGGAGTGAAAAGGTCAATCCGAGAAGAAACATTCCAGCTTGGAGTCCGTAAAATGTCTTGTTATAGCGGAGATAACTCTTGTTGAAGCGACCATTTGACAAGACCGCAGCTTGGAAGAGTCCGATACCAGCATAGAAGAAGCTAGTCGCAAAGAAACGATTGGCTTCTGGATTAACCAGAAAGCTCATGGAAACAGTGACCATAATTAAGCCGATAAAAATCGGATAGTGGCTATAAATTAGGAAGATTCCTTTATTCTCCCCATTCTCATCAATAGCATGGTCAAACTGACCAAAGTAATTCATAAAGAGGTTGACCATGATGATAAAGTATAGGATAGAATGAATGGAAAAATGTTCCAGTGTAAAGAAATCTGCTAGACCCATAATCATCTCACCAAAGGTAATAATGACCAGCAGTGAAATGCGTTCGATGAGATGGGGCAGGTTGATTTGAAAATGAGAAACTTTTCGAGTCAATAGGACGGGCATGATAAAGGTCAGGAGAATCCCAGTCATGTAGACATGAATCCCAAGATGAATTGGTAAGAGAGCAGCCAGATAGACTAGGACGGTTCTGAGACCGGTCATCCAAAGAAATCCTTTGATACTTTTACGATTGGCAGAGCTTGTAGATTTTCGAAGATATTCAACCAAGTATTGGAAAAATAAGGTCAGGGTCAGTGTCCCAATCGTCCAGCAGAAGGTATGGAAATAGGACTGCCAGTCATTAGTAATCATGTTTGATATCAAGAGCAGCATGGCCATATTGACGAACATAACGACCATATTGAAAAGAGAATTCTTTCCATAACGATTAGTGTAGACGGTCTGAATCATCCAAGAATTGACCAGAACCAGAAGTGTCATGAGAAAACCAAAGATAGCATCTAATGATAAGACTCCGTGGTGAAGGTGATGAATGAGGGCAGTTGTTTTGGAAATCGCATAGACAAAAACCAAGTCATAAAAAAGCTCGCTAAATTCCACCCGTTTGTGTTTGATGAGATTTGTCATTGTAAGACCTTTCGCGGTAATTTCTAACAATTTATTATAACAGAAAATGGGTATCAAGAGATACAAGTAAACTAGCAAAACTAAAAAAGTGGCCTAAACCACTTTTATTATCTTTTGATTAGAAATTTTGATGGCAAGCAGATTGACTGGTGATTTTTTGCAATAGCCGCCTTAAAAGCAAGTGTGCCAAGTTGGTAAGAATAGTTGTCAATGCTGGGGATATTGAGCAGTTTCCCAGACAACTGACTGGTTTGACTGACAATGAGTGGCGGTTCTATACCAGCTTTTTTATAGAATTCTAGTAGTCCGACTGCTAAGTCATCGCTATTGGAAACAATGCAGTCTAAACCTTTTTGCATACACAGCTTTTCAAAAATCCATCCTGCATCCTCGTATCGCATCAATCCCCCAAAAGTTACATACTCCAAGCCCTTGAAAATTTCCTCAAAGACTGATAGGGTTTCACGAAAAGTGGGGCTGATTGGACTGTTTCGAGAGAATAACAAGGCTACTTTCTGGGGGTTATGCTTCTGGATCCATTTAAAGAGAGCTTGATATCCAGGTTTTTCGATCCACTGAGATAGAAATTAACTCAGGTAAGTCTGTTTCTTCCAGACAGACAATGGAGCCATATTTTCGGTAGCTAGCTATGGTCTGTATATCAATAGCCCGAGAAGTAAAGATTAGTGCATCAAAAGCATTGCTCCGTAGCTGTTCCAGATAGGCTTTCTCAGCTTCAATACTGTAATCCGATGGTAAAAATAGGAGCTGGTAATGACTCTCTAGGGCTGCGTCTAGCAACCCCTTTATCAATTCAGTAAAGTAGGTATGTCGAACATGAGGCACTACAACACCGATTTTTCGAGTATGGCCAGCACTTAAGTCTCTAGCAATCTGACTAGGGCTATAATCTAGTTCATTTATAATAGCTGAAATTGTTTCGGCAGCTTCTTTTGAGACATAACCTGATTTGTTGATGTAGCGAGAAACAGTTGAGATAGAATAGCCAGATTGTTTGGCGATGTCGCGTATGGAAACCATAGTGCCCCCTTTCTTTATACACTATACCAAATGATAGGAGTTGTTGGCAAGCTTGGATTTACAGAAGAAAGTGATGGATACCATAGCCAACACCGTCTTCATCGTTAGTTTTGGTAATGAGACTGACTTTGTCTTTGATTGCTTGACTAGCATTTTCCATTGCAATACTCAGTCCAACCCGTTCAAACATAGGGAGATCGTTGTGACCATCACCGAAGGCGACTAGTTCTTTTTTATGTAGCTTTTCTTCTTTGATTATATAGTCAATGCCAACTGATTTTTTAGCTTTTTTGTGTGTAATTTCTAGATAGAAGTCACCAGCTTGCTGTATAGAAACATTTGGAAGATCTAATTCTTCGAGTTTAGCTTTTAATGCTCTCATTTCGTTTCCATCAAAAGTGATGAGCATAATTTTAAAAATACTTGTTTGAACTTTTAGGTATTTCTCCTCCCCGATAATAGTTGCCTCTAGTCTGGTCAATTGTTGCTCATAGTCGATTCCATTGTCCATTTTATATGTATACCAGTTTTCTAAGTCGTAGTAAGATTGACTTAAGTGAGGAAAATGCTGGTTGATAAAGTTGACTAAATAAGTGGAATCATTTCTTTCTAAAGCTTGCTGATGCAGGATCTTGATTTGATTTTGCTTGTAGGTATAAATCAATCCACCATTGAAACCAATCTGGGGACCAGTCAGTTCTAATTTATTAATGGCCTCTTTCATTTCCATAGGTGCACGTGCGGAAACCAAGGTGAAGGGAAGATTGGCCTGAGAAATAAGTTTAGCATTACTGTCAGTCAGTCTGCCTTGGCTATTCAATAGCGTTCCATCCATATCGCAAAAAATACGTTTGATTGTCATATTATGAGCCTCCGTTTGGTGTTTTTCTAAAGTATATCCTGTGGAACGCGTTCCATGTCAATGATTTTTTTAAAAATTTTACAAGATATTGCAATTCGAGTATTTGACCGGTTAAAAATGATATAGTAGAAGAAATACGCTTGCTTATGTCGTAAATTGTCATCGCCCTGTCAGTTATTATCATTTACTTGTCGGATTCTGTATCGTATAATAATCTCATCAATCAAATGAAACAAAAGAGGAAATAAACATGTCAAACAAAAAAGTTATCTTAGTCACAGGCGCTTCATCAGGTATCGGCTACCAAACTGCTGAACAACTTGCTAAAGAAGGTCATATTGTCTATGGCGCTGCCCGCCGTGTGGATGCCATGAAACCACTTGAAGTCTTTGGCGTGACACCAGTTCGTTTGGATATTACAGACGAAGTTAGCATTAAAGAAGCTCTTAATCTCATCATCAAGAAAGAAAATCGTATTGATGTCTTAGTCAATAATGCTGGTTACGGTTCATATGGTGCAGTTGAAGATGTAACGATTGAGGAAGCTAAGATGCAGTTCGAAGTCAATATCTTTGGTCTAGCTCGCTTGACCCAACTCGTTCTCCCTTATATGCGTAACCAAAAATCAGGTCGCATTATTAATGTGGGCTCAATGGGTGGTCGTTTGACATCCTACTTTGGTGCTTGGTATCATGCGACCAAATATGCTCTTGAAGCTTTTTCAGATGGTCTTCGTATGGAAGTATCTGATTATGGCATTGATATCTCTATCATCGAACCAGGCGGTATTAAAACGGACTGGGGCTTCATCGCTGCTGACAAACTGGCCGAATCAGCTAAAGGTGGTGCTTATGAAGTAGCAGCCACCAAGGCAGCAGAAGGGATGCGGAAGCAATACTCTGGCAATATGATGTCAAATCCTAAAGTTATTTCAAATGCCATTTCAAAAGCAGTCAACAGCCGTCGTCCTAAAACGCGCTACTTAGTAGGTATGGGAGCTAAACCATTGGTATTCTTGCATGCTATCTTACCAGACCGTTGGTTTGATGCTATCATGAAGCGTGCTTCTTAAGATAAAAAGGAGAAATGCTATGCGTCTGAATCTCAGTCAGCAGTATATTGACAATTTGAAATTGATTGGCCTAGATCTGAATATGATTCTGGAACTAGCCAATCTTCCAGATACCACCTGGAAGGAAGAGATGAACCTCTCAACTCTGGACTATTACCATCTTTTGACGACTTTTGACAAGCTAGCCAATGATGAGCAGATTATCGCTATGAGCCGCATCAAGGATATTCAAATGTTCATGCCTCCTTTCTTTGCGGCACTTTCGTCAAAAAATGGTCTCGCAGCTATTGAACATTTTGCCAAATACAAGAAAATTACAGGTCCCATTGTTGTCAACATCGAAACTTTTGATGATCTTGTACGTGTTAGCTACCGCTATGATTATTCAGGACTTGACTTGCCTCGTTTCGCCCTTCTCAATGAACAGCTTTTATTGGTCGATTTGATTCGGACAGGTACAGGAGAAAATATCATTCCAGTACATGTGGGCGCTCCTTATACTTATGAAGAAGCGAGCCTTACGGTATTTGGCTGTCATGTGGAAGAAATGGAAGGAAATGAAGTTGTCTTTAAAAAGTCAGATTTGGAGAAGCCATTCCTGACAGCAAATAATGTCATGTTGGATTACCTGGAGCCTAAACTCAAAGAGCGCTTGGCAGAAGCTACGACGAGTGAAAGTTTCACAGGAATTGTCCAGCAAAAACTCTACCAGGCCATCCCAAGTGGTGCCTTTGGTATTGAGGATATCGCAGCGAATCTCGGTATCAGTAGCCGAACCTTGCAACGAAACCTGACGACAGAAGGGACTAAGTTTAACCAAGAATTGCAAAATGTGCAGAAGATTCTAGCCTTTGGTTACTTCAAAAATCCTGACATGACAACGGATGATGTAGCCTATTTGCTTGGTTATTCGGAAGTATCTTCCTTCTCACGAGCCTTTAAAAAGTGGACAGGAAAGACGATATCGGAGTATCGAGAAGAGATTCAGAAGCAATCCTAAAATATAAATTTAACTTGAAAGGTATCAGATAGTAGAAATCTGGTGCCTTTCTTCTCTTAAATAGTAGAACTTTTCTTATTTTTCGATTTTTTCTTGTATTCGTTCTGGATTTTATTTATAATCATTATAAATAAAAAAGAAAGAGAAAATTAAATAGTGGAAGAACATAAAATTGATACGAACTTTAGTGGACGGCTGAATATATTGCGGGCAGGGGTTTTAGGAGCTAATGACGGCATTATTTCCATAGCAGGTGTGGTTATTGGGGTAGCTAGTGCGACGGACGATGTCTGGATTATCTTTCTGTCTGGTTTGGCGGCAGTCTTTGCGGGTGCCTTTTCTATGGCTGGAGGAGAATATGTATCAGTTTCTACTCAAAAGGATACAGAGGAAGCTGCTGTTGCCAGAGAGCGAGAGCTTTTAGAGAAAAATCCAGATATCGCTAGGCAGTCGCTCTATGCTGCCTATGTTCAAAATGGCGAGTGTGAGACTTCTGCCCAGCTCATGACCAATCGGGCTTTTCTCCAGGAGCCGTTGGAGGCTTTGGTACAGGAAAAATATGGAATCGAGATTGAGGAGTTCACTAATCCTTGGCATGCTGCCGTATCAAGCTTTTTAGCCTTTGCTGTTGGTGCACTTTTTCCTATGATTACCATTATCCTGCTTCCTGCCATCGTCCGTATCTGGGCAACCGTTCTAATCGTGGCCTTGGCTCTTTTGGGAACCGGCTATACTAGTGCTAAGCTAGGCAAAGCACCACTCAAAAATGCTATGATTCGCAACCTCGTGATCGGACTTTTAACCATGGCGGTCACCTATGCAGTAGGGCAGGCTTTTGCAATTTAGTAATGAGAAGAGTTAAAGTCATTAGTTTTACTGGCTTTTTGACTTGTCAAACTTAGAGAAAAATCCAGCTTTAACGATTGTCTGAATGAGTTCAGAACCCTTTTCTCATTCTCTAATTCCAAAGTTCGAGAGAAAGAAGTGCGTGGCACTTCTTTTTTGTGAAAATTTTCTTTATATCAAGAAAACTTTTGGAAAATATGATATAATAGTTGCGTATAAAATATGAAAAGGAGTTTTTGTAACATGGCAAAACTTACTGTTAAAGACGTTGATTTGAAAGGTAAAAAAGTCCTCGTTCGTGTAGACTTTAACGTACCATTGAAAGACGGAGTGATTACGAATGACAACCGTATCACTGCAGCTCTTCCAACTATTAAATACATCATCGAGCAAGGCGGTCGCGCAATTCTCTTCTCTCACCTTGGACGTGTCAAAGAAGAAGCGGACAAAGAAGGTAAATCTCTTGCGCCAGTAGCTGCAGACTTGGCTGCTAAATTGGGTCAGGACGTTGTTTTCCCAGGTGTCACTCGTGGTGCTGAATTGGAAGCAGCTATCAATGCTCTTGAAGATGGGCAAGTTCTTTTAGTTGAAAACACTCGTTTTGAAGATGTTGACGGCAAGAAAGAATCTAAAAACGATCCTGAACTTGGTAAATATTGGGCATCTCTTGGAGATGGTATCTTCGTAAATGATGCATTTGGTACAGCTCACCGCGCACACGCATCTAACGTCGGTATCTCAGCAAACGTTGAAAAAGCAGTTGCTGGTTTCCTTCTTGAAAACGAAATTGCCTACATCCAAGAAGCAGTTGAAACTCCAGAACGTCCATTCGTAGCAATCCTTGGTGGTTCAAAAGTATCTGACAAGATCGGTGTTATCGAAAACTTGCTTGAAAAAGCTGATAAAGTCCTTATCGGTGGTGGTATGACTTACACATTCTACAAAGCACAAGGTATCGAAATCGGTAACTCACTTGTAGAAGAAGACAAATTGGATGTTGCCAAAGCTCTTCTTGAAAAAGCAAACGGTAAATTGATCTTGCCAGTTGACTCAAAAGAAGCAAATGCATTTGCGGATTACACTGAAGTGAAAGACACTGAAGGTGAAGCAGTGGATCCAGGCTTCCTTGGTTTGGATATCGGTCCTAAATCTATCGCTAAATTTGATGAAGCTTTGACTGGCGCGAAAACTGTTGTCTGGAATGGCCCTATGGGTGTCTTTGAAAACCCAGACTTCCAAGCTGGTACAATCGGTGTTATGGACGCTATCGTGAAACAACCAGGCGTGAAATCAATCATCGGTGGTGGTGACTCAGCTGCCGCAGCCATCAACCTTGGCCGTGCAGACAAGTTCTCATGGATTTCTACTGGTGGTGGTGCATCAATGGAACTCCTTGAAGGTAAAGTATTGCCAGGACTTGCAGCATTGACTGAAAAATAAGCAGTAAGTTTGGAAACTTTGATCTTGTAGAGAACAAGTACAAAACTGTAATAAGGAAAGACTAGCGAAAGCTGGTCTTTTTCTTGTATTTTCATTGTTCATTTGAAGGAAGACAGAGCAAAGAAGAACAAAATAGACAATTTATAGATACGTGTCTATTTTTGTTTCGAGGTAAATAAAAGGAGCAAAAAATGCTTGCAAAACGAGGCAAAACTTGTTAGGATTAAGATACATATATATTCTGATGCTTAAAGAGGATCAAAATGAGAAAGAAACTTCCGATTGGAGGTTTCCATTACTTTTTGATGTTCTGAGGGCATGGGAAAACTGCTGACTTTAGAAGTTAGCAGAGGGAGGAGAAAAATGAAGAAAAAAGAAGTTTTTGGTTTTCGGAAAAATAAGGCTGTTAAAACGTTATGCGGTGCTGTTCTGGGTGCGGCTTTTTTAACGTCAACGATGCAAGTAAGAGCAGATGAAGTAGTAACTGATACCAATAGTCCTGTCAATACTGAAATGGTGGGTACTGGAAATGCAGCGACCAATCTGCCTCAGGCTCAAGGATCAGCCAGTCAGGCATCTAAAGAGAGTCAGGCGCGAGCAGGTCAGGCAGATGGCGGTGTGACAGTGACTGTTCCAACAGCTGGTTTAGATGAAAGCGCCAAAAAAGCTCAAGAAGCTGGGCTGACAGTGGTCAAAGATCCAGCTGTTGACAAAGGAGCAGTCCAGACTGCTCAAGAAATAGCAGACAAAAAATCGGAGATTGCAGCAGATTATCAAGCACAAGTAACCGAAATTGATGCCAAGGTCAAGGAGTACAAAGAAAAAGTATCAGTCTACGAGGCGGAAGTGGCTCGGGTTACAGCAGAAAACAAAGCTACAGCGGAGCAATACGCTAAAGATTTGGCTGCTCATCAAGCAGAAGTAGCTCGGATCACAGCAGACAATGCTCAGCTGAAGGCAGCTTATGAAGCTGCCCTTAGTAAATATAAAACAGATTTAGCAATGGTTCAAAAGACCAATGCTGATAATGAAGCGGCATATCAAGCTGCTCAGGCGAATTATCAGGCAGAATTGGCCCGTATCCAAAAGGAAAAACAAGATAAAAAAGCTCAATATGAAGCAGATTTAGCAGCTTATGAAGCTAAAAAGACTCAAATTGAAGCTGAAAATGCGGCAGCTCAAAAAGAATATGAGCAAAAGCTGGCAGAGAACCAAGCTAAGAATGCCACTATAGCAGCTGAAAATGAAGAAATCAAGAAGCGTAATGCTCAAGCCCAAGCAAATTATCAAGCTCAGTTGGCCCAGTATAATGCTGATTTGGCTGTCTATAATACAAAATTAGCCAAGTATCAGCAAGATAAGGCTAAGTATGATGCCGAACAGGCCAAGATTAAGGCTGGACTGGCTATCGCAGAAGCAAAGAAGACTGAAGACGGGCATCTGAGCCGTCCAATTGCGCAAAGTCTGGTTTTCAAATCAGAACCTAATGCTGATCTGTCACTGACTACAACTGGTGAGTTCGTCAGCTATGCTGGCATGGAAGCCGCTGTGAAGAATACTGCAGAGTTTTCTAAGAAACTCTTCCAGTTGGATAACTTCAAAGTAACAGACATTCAAAATGCCAACTATCAGACCAACCAGCAGGAAAGTTTTGGTACAGTTGGCAAGTATGCAGACTATAGTTCTAACGTAACAAGTGGTAAAGGTCCGACTGAATGGTCTTCTGTTTTGCTGAGCCGCGGTCAGTCTGCAACAGCAACCTATACAAATCTTCAGGGAACTTATTATCGAGGGAAAAAAGTTTCTAAAATCGTCTATACTTATACTCTTGATCCAAGCTCCCGATTCCGCAATGATAAGGCCTGGTTAGGTATTTTTAAAGATCCAACCATGGGAGTTTTTGCTTCAGCTTATACAGGAAATTTTGAAGATGCAACCTCTCTCTTTGTGAAGACGGAATTTGTCTTTTATGATGATAAAGGCCAACCGATTAATTTTGATCAGGCCTTGATGTCCGTGGCTTCCCTCAACCGTGAAGCTAACTCTATCGAAATGGCCAAAGATTATACCGGAACTTTCAACAAGATTTCGGGTTCATCTATTGGTGAAAAGAACGGCCAAATCTATGCGACTGAGTCTGAAAACTTCAAAAAAGGAGTTGGCGGATCTCGCTTTACCATGTATAAGAATGCTCAGCCAGACTCAGGCTGGGACACTACAGATGCTCCTAACTCATGGTATGGGGCAGGAGCGGTGGAAATTTCTGGTACAACCAACAGCATGACGATTGGAACGATTTCCTCTTCTGAAGTGTTAGGCCAGCCAGAGGCTACTGATCCACGTAGGGCTGACAAGCTAGCTCCTAAGAAACCAAATATTTGGTTTGCGATTAATGGTGATGTTCGAGCGAATGATCTGCCAATCATCACAGTAGAAGAACCGGAAGTGCCAGTAGCTCCTACAGCTCCTGCAGTGCCAACTGAAGAAGCGCTTAAGCCTTTGGATCCAGCTCCAACTACACCAACACCGAAGGCTCTTCCAACACCTCCGGCAGCACCGACTTATGAAAAAGATCCGACGCCACCGACGCGTACACCAGATACACAAGAGCCTAGTAAGCCATCTGAGCCAAGCTATGAAGTAGAAAAAACTGTCCGGCCAGCAGTGGTAGAACCGACCTATGAAAAAGAGCCAACACCTCCGGCAGCACCGACTTATGAGAAGGAGCCGGAAGCGCCAACTCCTACACCAGATACACCGGAGCCTAATAAGCCGGTAGAACCAACTTATAGCCCGCTTCCAACTAGACCAGCGGAGCCTGTTTATCAAAAAGAGCCAGCAGCGCCAGTAGTACCGACTGTGCATTATCATTATGCTCTTTTACAATCTCAGCCGCTGATCAATAAAGAAATTCAAAATGACCAAGGCACCAATATTGATAAGACTCTTGTAGCTAAGCAGTCTGTCGTTCAGTTTGCCTTAAAGACAGAAGCTCTTCCAGCTGGACGCAGCGAGACGACTTCTTTTGTCATTGTTGATCCATTACCAAGTGGCTACGAATTTGACTTAGAAGCAACAAAAGCTGCTAGTGCAGGTTTTGACGTCAGCTATGATAAGGCTAGTCACACAGTAACATTCAAGGCAACTGCAGCAACGCTAGCTACTTATAACGCTGATAGGACCAAAGAAGTTACTACGCTCTTTCCAACAGTAGTCGGTCGAGTTCTCAATGATGGCGCGACTTATACCAATAATTTCACCCTGACAGTCAATGATGCCTATGGTGTCCGTTCAAACGTAGTACGCGTGACTACGCCAGGCAAGCCTGATGATTCAGATAATCCTAGCAATAATTACATTAAGCCAACCAAGGTCAATAAAAATAAGGCAGGATTGGTGATTGATGGTAAGGAAGTCTTGGCTGGTTCGACTAATTACTACGAGCTGACTTGGGATTTGGATCAGTATAAGGGTGACAAGTCATCTAAGAGCACGATTCAAAAAGGTTTCTACTATGTAGATGACTATCCGGAAGAAGCACTTGAACTTCGTCCGGAATTAGTCAAGCTAGTAGATGCGGATGGCAAAGCTGTGGCAGGTGTGACAGTGACCCACTACGAGAACCTTGAAACAGCCCCTGCAGTAGTTCGAGAGCTCCTTCAAAAGGCCAATATCACTATTAAAGGTTCTTTCCAACTCTTTGCAGCAGACGATGCCCAAGCCTTTTATGACCAATATGTCGTAACAGGTAAGTCTTTGACGATAACAAGCCCTATGGCTGTCAAAGAAGGAATGGGCCGCACAGGCGGTAAATTCGAGAACCGGGCTTATCAAATCGATTTTGGAAATGGTTATGCGACAGACGTAGTCGTCAACAATGTTCCTAAAATCAGTCCTGAAAAAGATATTACCCTGAGTTTGGATCCAACAAGTGCAGAGAACTTGGATGGCAAGGAACTGACTTTGGGACGGCACTTTAACTACCGTCTCATCGGCGGCTTGATCCCTGCTAACCACTCTGAAGATTTGACAGACTATAGCTTTGTGGATGATTATGATCAACGAGGCGATGAGTACACGGGTGCTTACAAAACCTTTGCCAAAGTAGATATCAGACTCAAAGATGGTAAGGTGATAAAGGCTGGTACAGATTTGACTGAGTATACAGCTGCGAATATTGATCTTGAGAAAGGCTTGATTTCTATTCGGTTCAAGGAAGAATTTTTAGAGACTATTTCTCTGGATTCAGCTTTTCAGGCTGAAACCTATCTACAGATGAAGCGGATTGCTGCGGGTACTTTTGAAAATACCTACATCAATACTGTCAATCATGTAGTCTATGCTTCAAATACAGTTACAACAGTCACTCCTAAGTCACAGCATCTGATTGTTTCGGGTGTAAACGATCCAAGAAGAGCCAATCCAACTCCAGTGGCTAAAAAGATTCCTGTTTCTCTTCTGCCAGAAACGGGAGCCAAAGATACTGTCTATCTGCTATATCTAGGTTTAGCAGCCATTATTGGTGCTTTAGGTCTAGGAAAATTGAAAGGTAAAGAAGACTGATAATAGATGAGGCTAGGAAGTCCCTAGCCTTTTTATCTTTAAAAATACTGCAAAATCTCATGTAGCAAAAGTCTAAATCATTTGTAACATGACAAAAACATAACTCTAAAAAAACTGACATGTAAATGAGGTATGATTTTTTTATCATCAAATTATACGGAGAAAAACAGTTATGAAAAAAACATTTGCTAAAGCGACTCTTGGTTTAACTTCCACAGCTTTGTTAGCGACAATCGGCGCTCAAGCTGTCAATGCAGATTCTTACGTTGTCCAGCAAGGGGACTCTTTTTTTGCCATTGCTAGCGCCAATGGGATGAATCCTTACGAACTGGCTGCCAATAATGGAAAATCAATTTTTGATACGATTAACCCAGGAGATGTGCTGCAAGTAAATGGTACAGCTTTGGCACAGACTTACAATCCATACAGTGCTCCAGCTTATGAAGCGACAAGCGATGCTGCTTTGGTATCTGATACTGAAGATGTTGTCTTAAATACACCAACTGACTATGGCAATTCTTACCCAATCGGCCAATGTACTTGGGGCGTGAAAGAAATGGCTCCTTGGGCAAGCAACTGGTGGGGCAATGCTAATACTTGGGCAATCAATGCTGGTGCTCAGGGTTATGCAACAGGAAATGTCCCAGTAGCAGGCGCTATTGCAGTTTGGGATGGTGGCGAATACGGACATGTTGCTTATGTGACAGATGTGCAAAGCGACAGCTCTATCCAAGTCTTGGAAGCGAACTACAATCACCAAAAGCAGATTAACAACTATCGTGGCTACTTTAACCCGAATGAATTTATGGGTGGCGTTACTTATATTTATCCAAACTAAAGATAATAAAAACGAGGCTGGGACAGATAATGTCTCAGCTTTTAAATAGTCGATAGCTCTTGATGCGGTAGCTGATAGGGCTTTTTCTTTGTGCGGGAAAAGTCCTGAGCAGAAAGAGTTTTTTTGAGACGAAATATGTTAAAATGAAGAGAGGGAGGATTTCCTGGAAGGAGACTAATGAGTTATTTCAATAAGTACAAGTTTGATAAATCGAAATTTCGTCTGGGCATGCGTACCTTTAAGACCGGTCTGGCTGTCTTCATCATCCTATTGCTCTTTGGGCTTTTTGGTTGGAAAGGCCTGCAAATCGGTGCTTTGACTGCAGTCTTTAGTCTTCGTGAGGATTTTGATCAGAGTGTCCACTTCGGGACATCGCGAATCTTGGGAAACAGCATCGGTGGTTTTTACGCTCTGCTATTTTTCATTGCCAATAGTGTTTTTAAGGAGCAGTATTGGGTCACCCTCCTTTTGGTGCCGGTCTGTACTATGCTGACAATTATGACCAATGTCGCCATGAACAACAAGGCTGGAGTCATTGGTGGAGTATCTGCCATGCTGATTATTACTCTGTCCATTCGGCCGGAAGATACCATCCTGTATGTCTTTGCCAGAATCTTTGAAACCTTCATGGGGGTCTTTGTCGCGATTCTGGTAAATTCTGATATAGATCGGCTGCGAGCCATCTTTGAAAAGAAAAAATAAAATCTGTGTAAGAAAATCTAACATTATTTCTTGACATAAGATTTATTTCGTCCTATAATAGTGCGTAGAGAGGAATTTGAATGAAGGAAAAAGAGTTTCGCCGAAACATGGCAGTCTTTCCCATCGGCAGTGTTATGAAACTGACGGACCTATCTGCCCGTCAGATCCGTTATTATGAAGACCAGAACCTGATTACCCCTGCTCGGAATGAGGGCAATCGTCGGATGTATTCTTTGAATGATATGGACCGCCTTTTAGAAATTAAGGATTATATTTCAGAAGGTTATAATATCGCTGCGATTAAGAGGAAATATGCTGAGCGTGAAGCTAAGTCCCGCAAGACCATTAGTGACAAAGATGTCCGCCGTGCCCTGCATCATGACATCTTGCAGCAAGGCCGTTTTGCTTCTTCTCTGCCAACCTTTGGTCAGATGCGTCGACCATAGCTATTTTGTTTGAATTACAAGGAGAAATTTAATGTCTATTACAGCAGCTGATATCCGTCGCGAAGTAAAAGAGAAAAATGTTACCTTTATTCGTCTTATGTTCTCTGATATTTTAGGGACTATGAAGAATGTGGAAATTCCTGCCACGGATGAACAGCTTGACAAGGTCTTATCCAATAAAGCCATGTTTGATGGTTCTTCCATCGAAGGTTTTGTCCGTATCAATGAATCAGATATGTATCTTTATCCTGATCTAGATACTTGGACAGTCTTTCCCTGGGGAGATGAAAACGGCAGTGTAGCGGGTCTGATTTGTGATGTTTACACGACGGATCATGTACCGTTTCTAGGGGATCCTCGCAGTAACCTCAAGCGCGCACTCAAGCATATGGAAGAGCTGGGATTCAAGTCCTTTAACCTCGGACCAGAGCCAGAATTTTTCCTTTTTAAGCTGGATGAAAATGGCGATCCGACGCTGGAAGTAAATGACAAGGGCGGTTATTTTGACTTGGCGCCGACAGATTTGGCAGACAATACTCGCCGGGAAATCGTCAATGTCCTAACTAAGATGGGCTTTGAAGTAGAAGCTAGTCACCATGAGGTAGCAGTCGGCCAGCACGAGATTGACTTTAAATATGATGAAGTGCTTCGTGCTTGTGATAAAATTCAGATTTTTAAGCTGGTTGTGAAAACTATTGCTCGTAAGCACGGTCTTTATGCAACCTTTATGGCTAAGCCTAAGTTTGGCATTGCGGGATCTGGTATGCACTGTAATATGTCTCTCTTTGATCAAGACGGCAATAATGCTTTCTTCGATCCAGAAGATCCAAAAGGTATGCAACTGTCAGAAACAGCCTACCATTTCTTGGGTGGTTTGATTAACCATGCTTATAACTACACAGCTATCATGAATCCAACGGTCAACTCATACAAACGTCTGGTTCCTGGATATGAAGCACCAGTTTATATTGCTTGGGCAGGACGTAATCGTTCACCGTTGGTGCGCGTGCCAGCCTCTCGTGGTATGGGTACTCGCTTGGAGCTGCGTTCGGTTGATCCGATGGCCAATCCATATATTGCTATGGCAGTTCTCTTGGAAGTTGGCCTGCACGGTGTCGAAAATAAAATCGAAGCTCCAGCACCAATTGAAGAGAATATCTATATCATGACTCCAGAGGAGCGTAAGGAAGCTGGAATTACAGACCTACCATCAACTCTTCACAATGCCTTGAAGGCCTTGACAGAAGATGAAGTCGTTAAAGCGGCTCTTGGCGAGCATATCTATACGAGCTTCTTAGAAGCTAAGCGTATCGAGTGGGCTAGCTATGCAACCTTTGTCTCCCAATGGGAAGTGGATAATTATCTGGATTTATACTAAACTTAGAGCAGGAGGATTGGCATATCCCCTGCTTTTTCGTGGAGGAGGAGAAAGATGGAAAAATTTCATGATTTTATTAAGCGTGTTTTTGATGAGCAATATGAAGCCTATTTTGGTCCAGATATGCTTGAAAAACTTGAACCTCAAGATTATTATTTAAGTCGGGAGGAAGATGGCCAGTTAATTGCCTTGCTCCATGCCCAACAGGTGCTGGAAAATATTCATGTCAAGGCTTTGGTGGTGGATAAAGAACATCAGAAAAAAGGTTTGGGAGCCAGTCTGCTGGCAGAATTAGAAGAAAAGGCTGTAGAAGCTGGAGTAACTAGCATTACCTTGTCCACTAAATCTTATCAAGCCAAGGATTTTTATATCAAGCAAGGCTATGAAATCTACGCCAGTCTAACAGGTGTCCCACAAAAGGGCATTACCAAATATCATTTTATCAAACGATTAAACGGAGTCATTCTCAAATAGATGGAAGCCAATTTGGCTTCTGTTTTTTAATATTCATTTGCATACATTCAGTATGTATGTTAAAATATAGCTTAAGAAAAGGAGCACAAATGATTACTAGTTTATATCCGGTATTAATGAGTGAAGATGTCCATCAATCAGCACAATTTTTCATTGAGCATTTCCAATTTCAGGAAACCTTCCGTTCAGATTGGTATATTAGTTTAAAGAATATCGAGAGTGGTTTTGAGCTTGCTTTTATTGATAGCAAGCATGGTACAGTGCCACAAGCCTACCAGTCTGAGGCGAGTGGCCTAATCATCAATATCGAAGTTGACAATGTGGATTGTTTTTATGAAGAATTGCGTCAGCAAGAAGAAATGGAGTTCCTTCTTCCTATTAAGAGTGAAGATTTTGGTCAGCGCCATTTCATTGTGGAAGCGCCGGGTTCTGTTTTGGTTGATGTGATTCAAGTAATTCCACCTAGCGCTGAGTTTGCGGCAAATTATTTGGAGAGTGAAGATGAATAAAAAACAGCAGGCTTCTCTAGAGACAAGCAAGAAAATATTAGCTATCGCCCGGAAACATTTTTCTTTAAAGGGTTATGCAGAAACTTCCTTGGAAGAAATTGTAGATGAATTGGGAATGACAAGAGGCGCACTTTATCATCATTTCGGGAATAAGAAAACTTTATTTACCGCCGTACTGGCACAAATTCAGTCCGAACTGGGATTTTATGTAGAAAAAAATGCCCTGGAAGCACACGATTCTTGGGAGCAGTTGGTGGAAGGCTGTGTTGCTTTTGTTCGTTTTGCGACCTTGACCGAAAATAGACGTATTCTCCTGCTCGATGGTCCCAATGTCGTTGAGTGGAAAGAGTGGCGTCGTCAGGACGAGGCTAATTCTTTCTTTCATTTGAGAGAACAATTAGACATTTTATCTAAAGAAGGGAAACTTGTCTCTATTGATCTGGATATGGCAGCTCACATGATTTCAGGTGCCTTGAACGAGTTGTCTCTTTTTCTGGCTGAGAAAGAGGAAGAAGCAGAAGTCAGAGGAGCAGTGAGAAGTCTGTTAAGGGGATTTAAAAATCATGGCGAAAAAGGTTAAAGATTATTATGATTTGGTTTATGCGGAGGATTTGAGCCGTCGTTTGCAAAAAGTCACAGATAAGTTTGATGCTCAGCATTTTATGTCTCTAGTTGAAAGCGACTTAGAGGCTTTGGAATTTACTCAGCGTCAGGAGCTGCTGGCAAGGAGTATCAAAGAATGCTTGCCGCTTTCTTATGCTGATTCTCTGAAGGTTTTTGAGCAGATACTTGGTCCAGAGTTAGAGGGTGGCTTGGGCATGTTTTCAGAAGGATACTGGTTGTGGCCGATTGGCAAATACGTAGAACTTTACGGAGGTCAGGAATTCGAGTTAAGTGCAGCCTTTAGTAAGGAATTAACCAAGCGATTTACTGGAGAATTTTCCATGCGGCCCTTGCTGGCTAATTATCCTAGAGCTACGATGTATTTACTGCTAGAGTGGAGCCGAGATGAGAATATGCGCGTCCGCAGATTAGCTAGCGAGTGTATGCGGATTCGTCTGCCCTGGGCTAAGAAGCAGACTGTGGTTTTAGATTATTTTGATGAGTTTACCGCTATTTTAAGGAATCTAAAGGATGATGAGGATAAATCAATCCAAAAAAGTGTCGCTAATAATCTGAATGATTTATATAAAGAAGATCCTGAAAAGTTTGAGAGGGTTATTGGATCTTGGCAAGAGGAAAAATTGAGTCCGAGTTGCGCTTGGATTATCAAGCATGCTTCGCGAACAAAAAATAAAGCAGAAAAATAAGCTTTGCTAGTCTAGCAAAGCTTATTTTTAGTTGTCTTCGTCTGGTGTAAGCACCATCGGAATAATAATAGGTTCGCGCTCGGTACTTTCGTAGAGGAAAGGACGCAAGGCGTTGACGATAGCGCCGCTGACAGATTGGACGCTGGCATCTTTATTCTTGAGAGCAATGCGAATGGCATTGAAGAGGATGCGCTGGCTTTGGCGAATGAGGTCACCTGATTCGCGCATGTAGATAAAGCCACGGCTGAGAATATCTGGACCGGCTAAAATCATCTTGGACTCAAAGTCAACCGTCGCAACAGCCAGGACAACACCATCCTCTGACAGGTCTTTACGGTCGCGCAGGACTGCAGCTCCGATTTCACCAATGCGGTTCCCATCAACATAAATATCCTGAGCGTTGAAGCTGCCGGCAATACGAGCTGAGTCAGCTGTCAGAGCCAGCACATCACCATTGCTCATGATGAAGATATTGTCTTTTGGTACTCCAGTATCAACGGCTAGACCTGCATGGACTTTCTGCATACGGTATTCCCCATGGACTGGCATGAAATATTTTGGCTTAATCAAGCGAAGCATGAGTTTCTGCTCTTGTTGGCCACCGTGTCCAGAGGTGTGGATGTTGTTAATCTTACCGTGAATCACTTCTACACCAGCCTCGGAAATGATATTAATCAGCTTGTTAACGCTGGTCGTATTACCAGGGATAGGGCTAGATGAGAAGATAACTGTATCTCCTGGCTGCAGCTGAACCTGACGATGGGTACCATTGGCAATCCGAGACAGGGCTGCCATCGGCTCACCCTGACTTCCGGTACACATAATCAGCACTTCGCCAGCTGGATAGTCCTTGAGTTCATTTGGCTCGATGAAGGTATCTTTAGGAACCTTGATATAGCCCAGTTCAATCCCGTTGACAATAGCCTTTTCCATGGATCGGCCAAAGACCGCAATCTTACGACCGGTCTTGACAGCTGCATCTGCTGCCTGCTGGAGCCGGAAGATGTTTGAAGCAAAGGAGGCGAAAATAATCCGCCCGTGGATGCCTTCGATAATCTTCATGATAGACTGTCCGACCACTTTTTCGGAATTGGTAAAGGTCGGAACTTCAGCATTGGTCGAGTCAGATAGGAGACAGAGCACACCTTCCTCGCCCAGAGCGGCCATACGGTGCAAGTCTGCCGGCTCACCGACTGGTGTAAAGTCAAACTTGAAGTCACCGGTACAGACAATCTTACCCTGCGGGGTATGGATGACAATTCCCAAAGGCTCTGGAATAGAGTGGGTTGTCCGGAAGAAAGTAGCTTTCAGATGCTTGAACTGCAGTTCTGTGTTTTGATTGATTTCATAGAGCTTGGCATCGCGCAAAAGTCCATGTTCTTCTAGCTTGCCGCGAATGAGGGCCAAGGCCAAAGGACCGGCATAGATAGGAACATTGGCTTGCTTGAGCAGGAAAGGAATACCGCCGATATGGTCCTCGTGCCCGTGGGTGATGAGGACAGCTTTTACGCGGTCAATATTTTCCACGATATAAGAGTAGTCGGGAATGACATAGTCAATTCCTAGCAGGTCGTCTTCTGGGAATTTGATACCGGCATCCACGATGATGATTTCATTTTGGTATTCAATCCCGTAGGTGTTTTTACCGATTTCGCCTAACCCACCAATCGCAAAAACGCCAACTTCTTTGGGTTTTAAGGTATATGCCATGGGTTAGAACTCCGTCAATTCAAAAGTGCCTGACTCTTTTTCGTATTCGAGGTGTTTGTCAGACAAGAGCTCGATAAATTCAATATTGTAAGGGGTATTTTCTTCGACTAACTTACGAGCCTGAATGCGGCCTTCCAACTCGCTGTCAGCTTGAATATCCAAATAGAGGGCACGTGTCTTTTCACGGCGCGGACTGCGCTCTTTTGTTTCCTGATAAAAAACTTTGTAAATCATTACATTTCCTTTCATATTTTCATGATTAACCTGCAGAAAACAACAGCTGATTAGCTGTTTTCTTTTATTTAATTCTGAGTAGTAGATTAATCCTGATTCGTTACAATTATAATGATTATAACATAAAATAAGGGAATAGTAAAAGGTGGAGATAAGAAAATGTAAGAGTGATTTAGTCTAAAAGCATTCGGATTCCATATTTCTGAAATGCCTGTTCTGGATATTTTTAATCTTATGAGAGATAGCCGTGCTCTTTGTACCAAGCTAGGACATCTTTGAGAGTTTCTTCAAAGGGACGGAAATGGGCTCCCAACTCATTTTGGGATTTTGCAGAATTGAAATGTGTCCGGAGATATTCCTCTTCGGTAGAGGTCACAGCAGCCTTACTCAATAAAATAGGACGTTTTGTTAGGCGATGATATAGTTCATTGGACTGAGCAATTATCTTTAGAATAAAAAGAGGAATCCGTCTAGTTGGAGCGGCAACTCCGCTGACCGCTTCTAGGTTTTTCAATAATTCTTCCATCGTCATATGCCTACCAGCTGCTAAATATCGTTCTCCTTGTCGGCCATACTGCATAGCCAGGATTTCGCAGTCTGCTACGTCTCGGGCATCTACGACGCTGTAGCTACCGGGAATGATTCCAGGCAGTTTTTTATGAACAAAATCGAAAATCAACTGTCCCGCAGAGGTGGGACCGATATCGCCTGGCCCAAACATAAATCCAGGCAGGACAAAACTAACAAAAAAATCAGGATGTTTTTTTGAAAAATCTAAGAGGACCTCTTCGCTTAATATCTTACTGCGGTAGTAGTCATTGCTTGTATTCCTGCTGCGTAGCATGCTTTCATCAATCAGTTGATTTTGTTCACCATAGAGAACTGCAATTGATGAGGTATGGACCGCCTGACGAATGCCAGCTTTATAAGCGGCTTCAAAAAGTTCCAAACTACCCTTCACATTGGTATTATACAGTTCTTGCCAGTGCTGACCACCTTTCAAACTATCTCGAAAGAAAGCAGCTGTGTGAAAAAGACTATCACAACCTTGCATATGATTTTGATAGCTGTCTGGCTGGCAAATATCTCCTTCAATGAAATGGATTGGCAAATTGCCAAACTGTTCTAAGGCTTTCTGTCGAGAGCGTACTAAAGCAGTCACCTGAATTCCTTTTTTTAGAAGGGCTTGCACTAGATTATTTCCTAATAAACCTGTTGCGCCAGTAACGAAGGCGTGGTGAATACTTCGGCTTTGGTGTTTTGGGGGCATGGATATTCTCCTTAAATCATATTTAGATGACATGTCATCTATTCTCTTATTTTATATTTTGCAAGATTAATTGTCAACAATTAAGGGAATTAGTGTAAAATAGATACAGAAGAAATTTGCAAAGGACGGGAATAGAATGTCATCTTTAGGAGACCGTTTTAGATATTTATTCAGAAGTGCGGAAAATCTAGCGATGAGAGAATATAGCAACTCTTTAAAGCCCCTGGGAGTGACTCCGAATCAAAGTGAAGTTCTACTGGTCTTGGGACAATATGCTCCAATTTCTTTAAAAGCTTTGGGTGAATTGATTATCTGTGAGGAAAAGAGTCCTAGCCGTTTGGTTCAATCCTTAATCAGAAAAGGCTTAATTTGCAAGGAAGTATCCAAAGATGATAAAAGAAGCACTATTTTATTTTTAACGTCTGCAGGTCGTGATTTGCTTCCACATTAGAAGAGCAGGAAGCAAGTCGGGACGGTGAATTTCAGAGACGGTTTTTCAGCCAAAGCGGCTTGACAAAAAGAAAAATCAAGCGATGAACATTTGGTCACTTGATTTTGAGGGCTGCTTATTTGGCGAAATAGCCGTGCTTGCGGTACCAATCTACCACGTCAGCTAAGCTTTCTTCGAGAGGGCGATGCTGTCCGCCTAGCTCGCTCTCGGTTTTGGCAAAGCTAAAATTACTTTTGAGATATTCTTCGGCCATGAGATGAGCGAGCTCATTGGTAACCAAAATTGGTTTTTTGGTGAGCCGGTGGTAGAGCTCACTTGTTTGGGCATAGATTTTGACGAAAAGAGGGGAGATCTTGCGCTTGGGGGCGGGAACGCCAGTGATTTTTTCCAGTATTTGGTACAATTCTGTCATGGTCACTTGCCGTCCAACTGCCAGATAGCGCTCCTTTGAGCGTCCGTATTTCATGGCGCGGAGATGAATATCTGCTACATCTCTAGCATCCACCATATTATAGCTAGCCTTTAAGATACCTGGAAGTTTTTGCTCTACAAAATTGATAATCAGCTGCCCACTGGAGGTCGGACCAAGGTCTCTAGGACCCAACATTACACTCGGCAAGATAAAGCAACCGAAAACATCTGAATGCTTGTCCAAGAAATCACGAACGGCCTCTTCACTCAAAATCTTGCTGCGATAGTAATCAAAAGGAGTATCTTTTGAGCGAGACATGCTTTCATCGATTAGCTGATTGGCCTCACCTTCCAGTACGACACAGGAGGAAGTATGGACAAATTGGCGGATACCAGCCTCGTAAGCAGCTTCTAGGAGGTTATTTGTGCCTATAATATTAGTGTCGTAGAGCTCCTGCCAGTGCTTGCCGCCTTTATAATTATCGCGGAAAAAAGCAGCGGTATGAAAGAGGCTGTCGCAGCCTGCTAGATAGTCACGATAGCTTTCGGGCTCTAAAATATCCCCCTTGACAATCTGGATAGGCAGGTCGGCAAATTGTTTGCGCGCTTTTTTCTCGGAGCGAACGAGAGCGGTCACTTGAATGTTTTCTTTTAGCAGAGCACGCACGAGATTATTTCCTAAAAGACCGGTCGCACCAGTCACAAAAGCGTGGGTCATTGTTCTAGCTGGTTTTTGATTTGTAGGGTTTGGGGTCATCCGTTTTTCCTCCTTTTGCAAATAGATGATATATCATCTATTTAAGATTTTATATTTTTTAACTAAAATTGTCAACAATTTACCTAATCTAGTGTAAAATAGTATAGAAGTGATTTTTGAAAGGAGAGCAGCGTGGTAGCAGAAGGAATTCGATTTGGCTATTTGTTTAGAAGTGCAGAGAGCTTAGCGACGAGAGAATATGGGAAGTTGCTAGAGCCTTTGGGAATTACGCCCAATCAAAGCGAGGTCTTGCTCGTTTTGGGCGAACATGCTCCGCTGTCTCTCAAGGGCTTGGGGGAATCCCTGATTTGTGAGGAAAAAAGCCCTAGTCGCTTGGTGCAGGCTTTGATTAAAAAAGGCTTGGTCAAGAAGGAAATTTCTAGCAAGGACAAGCGCAGTTCTCGCTTGAGCTTGACTGCTGCTGGAGCGGATTTGCTGCCCAAGATTGCTGAGCAAGAAGCGATTTTTGGAAAACACTTGGCGCAGCAAGTGCCTAATTTGGAGGCTTTTAGCCAGATTTTAGAGGAATTTTTGGTAGATAGTTTCTACGAAGACAAATTAAAACGCCGCTCACTTTGGCGGCAAGAGGAAAAATAGAGGATAAGCATGAAGATTGCAGCTTTTGATACGTCAAGTAAGGCGCTGACGCTCGCGATTTTAGAGGACGAGACCTTGCTGGCGCAGATGACTTTAAATATAAAGAAAAACCACAGCATTACCCTGATGTCGGCTATTGATTTTCTGATGAATAGTCTGGACATGAAGCCGACGGATTTGGATCGTATCGTAGTTGCTCAGGGTCCGGGCAGCTACACAGGTCTGCGAATGGCGGTGGCGACAGCCAAGACTCTGGCTCATACCCTCAAGATTGAGCTGGTCGGTGTGTCTAGTTTGCTGGCTTTAGTCCCAGAGCAGGTGGAAGGTTTGGTCATTCCTGTCATGGATGCCCGCCGCAATAATGTCTATGCTGGCTTTTATCAGTCTGGTCAGTCTGTACGGCCGGAGGCTCATCTGCCATTGGCAGAGGTTTTGGAAATAGCTGGCGTTGCTAACCAATCAGTCACCTTTGTCGGAGAAACGACAGCTTTTACGGAGCAGATTGAAGCTGCTCTTCCTGGGGTATCGGTTCAGCCGACTTTACCAGATGCGGCAGTTATTGGTCGTCTCGGTTTAGACCTGCCAGCCCAGTCTATTCATGACTTTGTTCCTAACTATCTCAAGCGGGTAGAAGCCGAGGAAAATTGGCTCAAGACCCACCAGGAATCCAGTAATTCTTACATTCAGCGCCTATGATTAAGTTGAGAAAATGGAGCGACAGCTCGGATGTGGACGTGGCAGTTCTAGCGGAAGAGCTGGAACAGCTCTTACTTGCAGTCTATGTGGTCAGCCCTTGGACTGTGGGTCAATTGGAAGAGGTCCTGCTCTCGAATGTGAATAGATGTGCGCTAGCAGAAGATGGGAGTCAGCTTGTCGGCTTTTTAGTCTGGCAGGAGACAGACTTTGAAGCAGAAGTTCTGCAGATTGCTGTATTGCCTAACTATCAGGGGCAGAAAATCGCGACAGCCTTGTTTGACTTTTTGCCTGCCGACAAGGAAATATTCCTCGAAGTGAGAGAGTCGAACAGGCCAGCTCTGCTATTTTACAAAAAAGAAAAATTTGAAGAAATCGCGCGGCGGAAGGCCTACTACCATGCGCCGGTGGAAGATGCGATTGTCATGAAAAGAGAGATCCATGAAAGATAGATATATTTTAGCTTTTGAGACATCTTGCGACGAGACCAGTGTGGCGGTTCTGAAGAATGAGACGGAGCTTTTGAGCAATGTCATTGCCAGCCAGATTGAGAGCCACAAGCGTTTTGGCGGAGTGGTACCGGAAGTGGCCAGCCGTCACCATGTGGAGGTCATTACGGTTTGCATTGAGGAGGCTTTGGCAGAAGCAGGGATTAGCGAGGAGCAGGTCACAGCGGTGGCCGTTACCTACGGTCCTGGTCTGGTTGGGGCGCTTCTGGTCGGCTTGGCGGCGGCCAAGTCTTTTGCTTGGGCTCATGATATTCCCTTGATTCCGGTCAATCACATGGCTGGACACCTGATGGCAGCTCAGAGCGTGGAGCCCTTGGAATTTCCCTTGCTGGCTCTCTTGGTCAGTGGCGGCCATACCGAGCTGGTCTATGTTAGTCAGGCTGGTGACTATAAGATTGTGGGGGAAGCTCGCGATGATGCGGTCGGTGAAGCCTATGATAAGGTCGGTCGAGTCATGGGCCTGACCTATCCAGCAGGCCGGGAGATTGATCAGCTGGCTCATGAGGGACAGGATATTTATGATTTTCCGCGGGCCATGATTAAGGAAGACAATCTGGAATTTTCTTTTTCTGGTCTCAAGTCGGCCTTTATCAACCTGCACCACAATGCCCGGCAAAAAGGAGAGGTCTTGTCTAATCAAGACCTGTCAGCAAGCTTTCAGGCGGCGGTCATGGATATTCTCATGGTCAAGACTAAGAAAGCGCTGGAAAAATATCCAGTCAAGACTCTGGTCGTGGCGGGCGGTGTTGCGGCCAATCAAGGCCTGAGAGAACGCTTGGCAGCTGAGATTCAGGATGTTAAGGTGATCATTCCGCCTCTGCGCCTTTGCGGTGACAATGCTGGTATGATTGCCTATGCCAGTGTCAGTGAGTGGAATAAGGAAAATTTTGCCAGTTTGGACCTGAATGCTAAGCCAAGCCTGGCTTTTGAAACTATGGAGTAAAGGAGAAGAATGCGCGGACAGACATTTAAACAGGGTGCAAAAGCAGCAGTGCCAACGGCTCTGGGTTATATTGGGATTGGTCTAGCCTGCGGCATCATGGCATCGCCTTATATGAATCCCTTGGAGATGGGGTTGATGAGTGTTCTGGTTTATGCCGGCAGTGCCCAGTTTGCTATGATTGGTTTATTTGCCCAGCAGGCGCCGGTTTTGGCCATCGCACTGACTGTTTTTCTCATCAATATCCGGCATCTTCTGCTCTGTCTGCATGCATCAACTTTTTTTCGGAAGTCTAACTTGATGCAGAATATTGTCATTGGATCTTTTTTGACTGATGAATCTTATGGAGTTTTGATGGGGGAGCAGGTGCATACAGAAGAGATTGCGGTTAGCTGGATGATGGGGAACAATTTTATGAGTTATGCTTCTTGGATTGTGGGAACTGTTTTTGGGACAGCTCTCGGCGCCCTTCTGCCCAATCCTGAAAGCTTTGGTCTGGATTTTGCCCTAGTCTCCATGTTTATCGGTATCTTCTCTTCTCAGTTTACAATCATGCTGCGACGGGTCAAGATAAAGAAGCTCTTTTTAGTTCTGGGTGTTGTGGGCCTTGCCTACTTAGTCCTAACTATGCTACTTCAAAATTCGCTGGCGGTGCTTTTTGCAACCTTGCTAGGCTGTACAGTGGGGGTGCTTTTGGATGATAAGTAAATATATTTTGCTGGCCATTCTTTTGTCAGCCCTGGTCACTTGGATTCCGCGGATTTTGCCCTTTATCCTAGTCAAGTACAAGGGTCTTCCGCCTATGGCAGAGCGTTTCCTCAAATATTTGCCAGTTTCCATCATCTTTGCCCTTATCCTATCCAGCGTCACCAATGCTAAAACGGGCCAGTTTCCAAGTTTTAAATGGTTGGATTTACTGGCTGTTTTTCCGACTTGCTATGTGGCTTTTAAGTATAAGAACTTAATTGCAACTGTTGTGTTTGGTGTAGTCTTGGTGGCCTTGTTGCGCTATCTAGCTGGATTTCTTGGCTTGTAAAGAAGATACAAGACAGATTGAATCGGTCGATTCGGTCTGTTTTTTTGCTAAATTCTAAGAATTGTCTGAAAATATAATATTTTGTGCTATAATGGAAGCAATCAAAATCATGGAGGTTCGGAAATGGCAGAAGCAGGTCATAAATTTTTAGCAAAATTAGGAAAGAAACGTCTTCGTCCCGGTGGTAAGCTGGCAACAGACTGGTTGATAGAGCAGGGGCAGTTTTCCAGCGATAAGAAAGTTCTAGAGGTTGCCTGCAATATGGGAACCACAACGATCGAGCTAGCTAAAAAATATGGCTGTCAGATTACTGCAGTTGATTTGGATAAGGCTGCGCTGGCTCAGGCTAAGCTTAATGGTGACAAAGCTGGTGTTAGTGAACTCGTCACATTTGAGCAGGCTAATGCCATGAAGCTGCCTTATGATGATAATTCTTTTGATATCGTTATCAATGAAGCCATGCTGACCATGCAGACAGATAAGGGGAAGGCCAAATGTATGGAGGAGTACTACCGGGTGCTGAAGCCAGGCGGAGTGCTCCTCACACACGATGTCATTCTCAAACAAAAAGATGAGAATGTCCGGGAAGAGCTATCTCGTGCGATTAATGTCAATGTCGGTCCTCTGACAGAAGGTTCTTGGATTCAGCTGGCCCGCTCTCACGCTTTTGACCGTGTAGACACCTTTGTCGGTGAAATGACCTTGATGAGTCTTCGAGGGATGATATATGACGAAGGACTGGGCGGCACTCTGAAAATCTGCTTCAATGCCCTTAAAAAAGAGAACTACGGCCAGTTTATGAAGATGTTTAAGATGTTCCAAAAGAATCAAGAAAAACTGGGCTTCATAGCCATGGTTTCTCGTAAATAATTGCTAGACGCTTTGGGAACTTTAAATAGGTTTAAAAAAATTTCTAAAAAAACTTGACTCTACCCTTAGGTCAGGGTTTATACTATAGTGGCAAGGAGGCAATTACATGTACCACATCAAAGAAGCGGCACAACTGTCAGGTGTTTCTGTAAAAACCCTGCATCATTACGATAAAATCGGACTGTTAGTCCCAGCCAAATCAGAAAATGGCTATCGGATATACAGCCAAGCTGATTTAGAGCGGCTGCAGGTCATCCTTTACTATAAGTATCTTGGTTTTTCTTTGGAGAAAATAGCAGAGCTGCTGAGTCAGGACGATCAGGCCTTATTGCCGCATTTGGTTAGGCAGTTAGAGTATTTGCAGCAGGAAAGAGACCGCTTGGATACCTTGATTTCCACCTTACAAAAAACCATCCAAGATGAAAAGGGAGAAAGAAAGATGACAATGAAAGAAAAATTCGCAGGCTTTACCTACGAAGACAATCACAAATATCATCAAGAAGCCGTCGAAGAATACGGTCAAGAAGTCATGGCAGAAGCATTAACTCGTCAAAATGGACGGGAAGAAGAATCTGCTGCAGCCTTCAACCAAGTTTTTCAGAGTCTGGCAGAGAATATGCAGCAAGGCTTGCCAGTTGAGGCAGCAGAAAATCAAGAGCAGGCTACACGTCTCTTACAAGCCATTCGCACTTACGGTTTTGACTGCTCGCTGCAAGTCTTTGCTCACATCGGTCAGGGCTATGTCCACAATCCAGAATTCAAGAAAAATATCGATCAATTTGGACCAGGCACTGCCCAGTACACAGCAGATGTGATTGCAGTTTACGTTCGGACAAATGCAGAATAAAATCTGGTGAGAATATTCTGCACTGCACCCCAAAAGTTAGTTAACTTTTAGAGTGCAGTGCAATGTTCCTCGACCAGTTTTTTCAATTACTTTAAAATATTTTTCTAATCACTCATAATGCAAGCTTCCTGCCACCCAGCCGGTGCAGAGGGCAGATGTGATGTTGAAGCCGCCCGTGTGGGCATTGATGTCTAGGACCTCTCCAGCGAAGTGGAGGCCGGGAACCAGTTTGCTTTCCAGAGTTTTGGGATTAATTTCTTTGAGGCTGACGCCACCCTTGGTTACAAAGGACTTGGCCAGGGACATTTTGCCAGTGACAGGGATGGCTAGTTCTTTGATTTGCTTGATGAGGGCTTCTTTTTCAATGAGATTGAGTTGTTTGACTTTCTCGGGAAAGGTCTGGGCAAAAAAGTCTGCCATTCGCTCGGGTAGGAGGATTTTCAGGCAGTTCTTCAACGATTTTTCCCGGTTTTCTTCTAAAAAGTCCGCCAGATCCTGCTGACTCATCTGAGGAAGGACATCCAGAAAGATGGTTTCTCCACCCTTGACAAAGCTAGACAAGCGCAGGGCTGCCGGGCCTGATAGGCCAAAGTGAGTAAAGAGCAGGTCGTGGGTAATGACATGCTTGCCATAGCTGAGGGTCACATCGTCCAGCGAAATCCCCTGAAGCGCTTTGTGAGGAAAGTCAGTCAGAAGAGGACTTTCAGCAGCTTCTAGGTCAGTCACTGTGTGCTTGAAGTGTCGGGCAATATCATGACCGAAGCCTGTCGAGCCTGTTGAAGGGTAGGACTTGCCGCCAGTCGTCACAATCAATTTCTGGCAGGTCCAAGTTTGGTCGCTGGATCTGACAGTGAAAAGCTCATCAGTTTTTTTGACGGAGACGATTTCGGTATTGGTGATGACAGTGCCATCCAGCTCTGCAATTTTCTTTTCCAAAGCTTCGATAATAGTGCGGGACTTGTCTGTCGCTGGGAAAACACGTCCGTGGTCCTCAACCTTGAGTTTGACACCATTCTCAGTGAAAAAGTTGATGATATCATGGTTGTCAAACTGGGAAAAAACGCTGTAAAGAAAGCGCCCGTTGCCAGGAATACCGGCCATGAGGTCATCTAGGTTTCCGTTGTTGGTCACATTGCAGCGCCCGCCGCCTGTACCGGCTAGTTTCTTGCCCAATCGTTTATTTTTCTCAAGGAGCAAGGTCTTCTGTCCGTAGAAAGAACTGGAAATGGCAGCCATCATGCCAGCTGGTCCTCCGCCGATGATGATTGTGTCGAAATGGTTCATTGGTGGTTTCCTTTCGTAGAGAGTGGTTCCTATCAGTTAGTCAGAAATCTTGTGCTTCCTTGGTGAGCAGGATTTTGCTATCTTGCAGATGTTCTTGGAAGACTATAGCTGAACATCTCTAGTTTTCTAAATTCATTCGATTTTTTCATTTCTTTTACTAGACTAATCTGTCTCATTGTATCATAAAAAAGTGCTAAAAAGATAGGAGTCAGGCTCAAAAAATATTGTGAAATTTGACAGTTAAGGCTTGATATGATAAGATTTAGGTATCTACAAACTAGAAAAAGTTTTTGAGGAAATTATGGCAATTGAAAAGACAGTCAGCGAGTTAGCCGAGATTCTTGGAGTTAGCCGCCAGGCGATTAACAATCGTGTCAAGGCACTGCCGCCAGAAGATACGGAAAAGAACGAAAAAGGAGTCACGGTGGTGACCCGCAGCGGCTTGATTAAGCTGGAAGAGATTTATAAGAAAACTATTTTTGAAGATGAACCTGTTAGCGAAGATGTGAAGCAACGCGAGCTGATGGAAATCTTGGTGGATGAAAAAAATGCTGAGATTGTGCGTCTCTATGAACAGCTTAAAGCCAAGGATAGCCAGCTGGCTAAGAAAGATGAGCAGTTGCGCATCAAGGATGTCCAGATTGCTGAAAAGGACAAGCAGCTGGACCAGCAGCAGCAGCTGACAGCTAAGGCTATGAATGAGCGTGAGACCTTGCTGTTGGAGTTGGATGAAGCTAAGGAAAAGGTGCAGGAGCAGGAAAGCAAGGGCTTCTGGGCACGTTTATTTGGAAAATAAAAATAAGGTTGGGACATCTGTCTCAACCTTGTTTTAAATAAGAATCGCTTTTTAGCAAGTTTTGTATCGTTCACAAATAAAGGAGGAAAATGAAATCACAAAGACTGGGACTTTTACGTCTCTATCGCAATCTTGATAAAATTTTGTTGCTCTTTTTCACAGTCTTTATGCTCATGGAGCTGGCCTGGGTGCCTTTCAACTCCTTTGCAGCAGAGACTCTGCTCAAGCAGACAGGATACCTCTTCTTATCTTATACGAATGCCCTGAAGGTTCTGACTTCAAATGTCTGGGTTGGCTTGGCCTTTCTAGCACTTTTTGCGGCCAACCTCTTTGTCGCTTATTTTCAGATTGGACTGATATTTATGGGGCTCCGCAATCTTCTGGACGAGGAAGAACGAAGCGCCTTTCAGTTTATTAAGAAAAGTTTTAAATACAGCGGTTCGCTGATTCGCTACGCCCGGCCCAGCAAGGTCCTCTTTATTGCACTGTATATGGGCTTTATCTTTCCCTTTCTGCGGCAAATTCTCAAAATCTACTACTTAAATAAAATTCTGATTCCAGAATTTATCGTGACCTATCTCAAGACGGCCTTATGGATGAAATTATCAATCTATGCTTTAGGTTTTCTGCTTTTTTTGATAGCTGTCCGACTAATGTTTGCCCTGCCCAAGCTCTTTTTTGAGCATTTCCGCCTACGAGACGCGATTAGGTATAGTTTGGAGAAGACCAAGGGGCACTTGATTCGCTATACTTGGCAGCTCTTTTGGATATTGGCCAAGAGCTTTCTCTTCTTTCTTTTAAGCAGTATTCCGATTTTGATGTTGCAGCAGTATGCGGATGGCCAGTCCAATCAGATAGCCTTGATAGCAGCGGTTGTCAATTACTGCCTCATCAAGCTGGCTTATTACTTCATGGTAGCCTATTTTCTGATTAAGTTCGTGGCTTTTCTGACAGACAGCAAGCTGTCTGAGTACCGATACAGGAAAGGCCTGCCACTCATGCGCTGGTTTATCCTTTTGGTCACTAGCTCTGTCTTTGCCCTTGAAGGCTTTGCCTATCTCAATCTGCCCTTGGAAAACGTCCCTCTGACTATCTCGCATCGTGGAGTTTCACAGGGAAATGGTGTCCAGAATACGGTTGAGTCGCTAGAGAAAACTGCCCTGCTCAAGCCAGATTATATAGAAATGGATGTTCAGGAGACTAAGGATGGCCAGTTTGTCATGATGCACGATGCCAATCTAGAAGCATTGGCCGGCGTCGATGCCAGACCGCAAGAGCTGACTCTGCAAGAGCTGACGGCTTTAGATATTTCAGAAAATGGACACACTGCCAAAATTTCCAGCTTTGATGCTTATCTCAAACGAGCCAATCAAATGGGCCAGAGACTCTTGATAGAAATCAAGACTAGCAACTTGGACTCAGCTGATATGATGGACCGTTTCCTTAGTCAATACGGAGCCAATATCAAGGTTTATGGCCACCAGATTCAGTCTTTGGACTATCAGGTTATTGACAAGACAGTCCAGTATGATAAGGGCATACCAACCTTCTTTATCCTGCCCTACAATACTATTTTCCCACGGACACAGGCTTCCGGCTATACGATGGAGTACTCGACCCTTGATGAAAACTTTGTCGATAAGCTATGGACGACAGATAAGAAGCTTTATGACTGGACCATCAATGATGCAGATAGCATTGGTAAATCCTTCCGCTTGGGTGTCGATGGCATGATTACCGACGATTTGGAGCTGGTGCAGAGCTCTATCAAGGAACTGCAAAACAATCCCGACTATGCCCTGCTTTTGATGAGTAAGGCAGCAGATTTGCTTAATTTTGTGTAGTGGACTGATGAGGGAACGACTATAAATCAAAAAAGACTGAGATTCTTCAGTCTTTTTTGCTGGTTCGAGTATTGCTTGACTTATGTTTAGTCAAGTTGGAAAGTTATTTATCTTGCTTAAAATGGCAATTTGCCTGCGAAAGCGCCCATTTTCTTCTGAGTAGCATCATCAATCTGAGCCAGCGCGTGATTCAGGGCCTGCGCAGTCATCTCTGACAGAGTTTCCAAATCTTCAGGATCCACAACTGCTGGATTGAAGTCAATGCTGACTACCTTTTTATCGCCAGTCAGTTTAGCAACGACTAAGTCTTGAGCTGATTTGCCGGTAAATTCTGTTGCAGCTAGTTCTGCCTGTCCTTTTTCCATTTGTTTTTGAAGCTTTTGTGCTTGCTTCATCATGCTTTGCATGTTCATCATAAGATTTTCTTTCCTTTCTCTCACAAGGGCTAAGCCCTTGGTAATCTTCACTCTTCAAATTATATCATTTTTTGGAAAAGTGGCAAGAAGAAGATTTCTAAGAGGTTTGACAAAAATTTAGCCTTTATAGTAGAATGGTCATGAATCTATATACCAAGGAGAAGACAACTTGAAAAACAAGAAGATAAAAGCTTTACTGTTAGTAGTGCTCTCATCCCTCTTCATCCTAATTGGCTGCAGTGGCAGTCCCAAAATTCAGGGAAAATGGAATGTACAGGATGCTAGCGGTGAACAAAAGACCATTGAAATAAAAGACAAGACCATTATTGTCAACGAAGAAGAGTATGAGTATACTCAAAATGCAGTTGGTTTTAAGAATGGAGTGAGTTATTACGGCCTGACTCGGAAAGATAATGGCGGAACATTTTCTATCGTCTTTCCTGAGAAAGATAAAAACATTGCTATTATGCTAATTCCTGACTCAGACGATGACTATCTCACAGGCAGTATGCTCTTTGCTATGAACCGCAAGGAAAAGCCAGATTATAAAAAATATGCAGAGGAATATCTCAATCTACAATAAAAGAAAAGCCCTTAGAAACTTCTGTTCTTAGGACTTTGTCTTCAATCTGAAGCGCTGAATTTCAGCGTCTTTTTCTTTTATTAATGTGATGTCATTGTTGGCAAATCCAAACTAGATTGCTTCAAATCTACAGTCAGCTGATAATCGGTCTTATCGCGGACTGTATGCTCAAAGTCTGTAGTGTAGAGGACGAGGCGCAGTTGGTCGCCTTTTTTCATCTTATAGATAGTTGGTTGCAGTTCAAAGGAAAATTCCAGCCATTGGTCAGGAGTGACTTCTTCGACGCTCAGTAGGTTTGTCCGGTTTTGCAGGTTGATGAAGCCTTTGGTGATGACGCGATGAGGCGTTTCAGTATGGGGGAGTTCAACCAGATTGTCCAGCATATAGTAGCGGCCGTTGTCCATGACTCTAGGCTCAAGCGGTGTCGGAATCGGTGTGAGGCGTTTAGCTGGTCCGAAGTCCAGCAATTGAGCAGAAATCAATCCCTTATCGGCGCTGGATTTGAGGCGAAGATTGAGCTGGCTCGCTCCGTTGAGAAAGAGGTCCTTTTCCAAGGTCCAGTCCAGAGTAATCTGGTTGACCTTACCGTCAAAGAGCTCAGTCTTAAAGCTTTGGTAGTTTTTAGCAAAACGATTATAGTCTTCTTCTGAATATCGATTTTTGATAGATTGGCAGTCTTGGCCTAGTTGGAGATGAAGATTCTGCTCTTGTCCACCGAAGTCTTCCAAGGTCAGCCAGCTTTGAGCTTGGCTATTGTCCTGCCAGATGACTGCTGGCAGTTCAAAGTCTGATTCACAACCCAGCAGTTTTTTGCTCAGCAGAGCATTGATAGACTCACGGAAGTCGATGGACTGCCAGTTGTTCATGTAAACATGGGCACCGTTATGGAAGAAAAGATGCTTTTTGATGTGGGGCGGTAAGGCCCGAAACATATTATAGACATGGAGAGGCTTGACATTCCAGTCTTGAGAGCCGTGGGTGAAGACGACTTCGGCCATGACCTTATCAGCGTGGAGCAGGTAGTTGCGGTCATGCCAAAATTGATTGTAATCTCCGGTTTGCCGGTCTAGGTCTTTGCGCTGTTGCTCTAGGCTTCGCTGATAAGCATCGTTGTTGCGCAGGTAGTCACCAGCCCTAAGGTTGCGGGAGTAGGTCAGTTCGGTCAGGGATTCAAAATCCTCTCCTGGATAGCCGCCAGGACTTGTGACAAGGCCGTTTTCGCGGTAGTAGTTGTACCAAGAAGAAATCCCAGCTTCGGCGATAATGACTTCCAGCCCGTCTACGCCAGTCGTTGCCAGCCCGTTGGACATGGTGCCCAGATAGGAGATACCGGTCGTAGCCACTTTTCCGTTGGACCAAGTGGCCTTGATTTCCCGTTGGCGAGTGTGGTCGGTGAAGGCTCGGCAGCGGCCGTTGAGCCAATCAATAACGTTCTTATAAGCCTCGATCTGCTGATAGTCGCCGCTGGTCATCAGACCTTCAGAGTCTTTAGTTCCTACGCCAGACACATAGAGATTGGCAAAGCCGCGGGGCAGCAAGTAATCATTGAGCGTGTAGGTGCCGATATGACCCAATTTTTCCTCGGCTTCAGAGACTTCTTGGGCAGGAGCCGGTGAATCCAGTTGGAGCAATTTAAGCTCAGGATCTTGTACTGTGATTTGATGGGGCTCTTTTTTTGCTAAGTCCACATTCATATCATGGAGAGCCTTGTCGCTGGCAAGGTCATTGGTTCCTTGATGATAAGGAGAAGCAGTCATGACAGCGGGGATTTTCCCTTGGTAACGAGGGCGGATAATGCTGACCTTGATGAGGTCCGGATGGCCGTCTCGATCAGTGTCCACACGTGATTCCACATAAACCACTTCACGGATGGCATCATGGCTGGAAAAGGTTGCCAGACTCTTGCCGTTGAAGTAGTGGTGGGTATTGTCCTCAGGAATTAACCCCTCGCTGACTAGCTTATCAACTAAGAGGTTACCATTTTTTGTCCGAGTGTTGAGCAGCTGGTAGAGATTTTCCAATAAGTCTCCAAATGTAATGGGAAAGCCCGTTTCTTTGCGAAAGGCCTCAACATCTGTAAAATCAATAAAGGGCGAGAACTCAAGCAGCTGAAAGGCCACAGTGTAAAAAACAGACGCCGTCAGTTCTCTGTCAGACTGGAAAAAGCTCAGCAGGTCTGTTTGGCTGTCAGCAGCCCAGGATTTCAAGGGATAATCTGTATTTTTATAAGTGAAAAAGCTGGTGCGGAGAAAATCTTCAAGATTTTCCTTATCAGAGCGATTGCTGTCATAAAAAAAGCCTAATTCAGCTAATTCTAGCAACATATTTTCCCGTTTCGTTTTTGCATAACTATACTGATTAAAACGCATATTCTTCCCTCTTTTTCTTATTTTTATAAAAAATGACCTTTACATTATCCATTATACTTGATAAAATAGACTTTGTCTAAAAAATATTTAAGGAGTATCACTAAATGGATTTCGAATGGGTCGTTAAATACGCCACAGAATTTTTAGGAACAGCTATCCTCATTGTCTTGGGGAACGGAGCTGTTGCCAACGTTGAATTAAAAGGAACTAAGGGACACCAGAGCGGTTGGTTAGTCATCGCTGTCGGATACGGTATGGGGGTTATGATTCCAGCTTTGATGTTTGGTAATGTGTCCGGTAACCATATCAACCCTGCCTTTACTTTGGGACTTGCTGTCAGCGGTTATTTCCCTTGGGCACAGGTTGCGCCATACATTGCAGCGCAGATTTTGGGAGCTATCTTTGGACAGGCTTTGGTCGTTGCGACCCACCGTCCTTACTATCTGAAAACAGAAAATCCTAACAATATCTTAGGTACTTTCTCTACTATCTCTAGCCTAGACCATGGCACACCTGAATCACGTAAAGCTGCCTTGTTCAATGGTTTTATCAATGAATTTGTTGGTTCTTTTGTTCTTTTCTTTGCTGCTATGGGCTTGACCAAGAACTTCTTTGGAGCAGAATTGTTGAGCAAAGCTGAAGCAACTATCAATTCGCAAGCTGCTCAGATGGCAGCGCAAGGGACTTCAGTTCCTAAAGAACAGATTGCTGCTGCAATATCTCAGGCTAAAGATCAAGTTGCACCATTCCAAGTTGGTAGCCTTTCAGTCGCTCACTTGGCACTTGGTTTCTTAGTAATGGCTTTGGTAACCTCTCTGGGAGGCCCTACTGGACCTGGGCTGAACCCAGCTCGTGACCTCGGACCTCGTATCCTCCACTTCATCCTGCCAGAATCTGTTTTGGGTAAACACAAGGGTGATTCAAAATGGTGGTATTCTTGGGTTCCAGTTGTGGCACCGATTCTTGCAGGTATCACAGCAGTCCTCTTGTTTAAAACAATCTACGGATAAGCACATAAAATCAGAGTTGGGGGATTTCCCCAGCTCTTTTTTCGAACGATAGAGAAGGTCAAGATGGAGATGCAAGTATCAAAATATCATAAGATCAGTGGCCGCAGAACCTTACTCTTTGGTTTTTTAGCCCTTGTTTTTGGCCTGATTATCATTGTCAATGGCTTCAGATTTACCAAGCTGGCCTTCGATTTTATTTCGCTTTATCTGACAGTTGTTGGCTTGGTAAATATTGTTCTTCATGTTTTTACGCGCAAGAAAGAAGGGGCTGTCTGGCATAGTCTGCTTCAGATTGCAGTCGCTATGGGTATCAGCTGGCTCAACCGAATCAGTGATGTGCCTGTCAATATCGTGATTATCAGTTTGGGTAGCTACCAGCTCTTGACTGCCGGTATTTACGGAGTGACCTATCTCCTTTATCAGCAAAATCATGTCAAGGGCGGCTTGCGCTATCTATTTGATACCATTCTCTATGGTGGGATTGGACTGACCAGTATTCTTTCGCCTGCGACTGACGGACACTTGCAGTTTTTGATTTTGGGAATCTATTTGATGATGCTGGGAATGTCCAATATCCGGGATGGCCTCTTTTTTGATAATGACCGTGAAAAACATCGGCTGCGTAGGCAAATTCGTATTAACCTACCTATTATTTTTGCAGCCTTTATTCCGGTAGAAAATCTGGAACACTTTAATCGACTGATTCAGGGAGATGCAGCTTCTGATCGTAAAAATGTTTATAGTCTTGTTAAGAGTGGAGATAAAAAGTCGGTCTTAGAGGTTTTGGTTCATACTTCAAAGACAAGTTTATTAGGGGCCATTGGTCATGTAGATATTTGCTATCAGGGACAAGTGATTTCTTATGGCAGTTATGATGTTTTTTCTGAGCGATGCAAGGGCATGATTGGAGACGGTGTTCTCTTCAAGGTTCCTAAAGACGCTTATATTGAGCTTTGCAAAAAAGAAAGCAAGAAAACACTTTTTGGTTATTCTTTGGCTTTGACGGATAAGGAGAAGGAGGCGGTTGAGAAGCGCCTGGCTGAAATTGATCAGCTGTTGGTGGAATGGGAGCCGCCAGCAGAACTGAAAAATGGTCAGCCAACATACTCCTACAAGTTGAAGCATGAACTAGGAGCGCAGCTATATAAGTTTAAAACCAGTCGTTTCAAGACGTATTTTGTCCTGTCGACCAACTGTTGCCTGCTAGCAGATTCGATTATTGGGCAGGCTGGGACAGATATTCTGGATATTCGTGGTATTATCGCACCTGGTACCTACCAGTCCTATCTGCAGTACGAGTTTGAGTCCGCTAGGGGTTTGGTTATTGCTCAGACTGTTTACCAATAAATCCAAGGCCTTCTTGTTTTAAAAATTGTTTATTTGCGCATAATTTCTTGTCAAAAAGATGAAAATCCATTACAATAAAATGGTTTGGAGGAATTATGAGCGCGAATCATATTATTAGAATTATCCCTGTATTAAAAATAAATAATCGTCATTTAAATCAAGAGTTTTTTGTAAATCAGCTGGGCATGAAGGCCCTTTTAGAGGAAGCTGCTTTTCTGTCCTTGGGAGATCAGACCAAGACTGAGAAACTGCAGCTGGAAGAATCGCCCAGTATGCGGTCGCGGCGAGTCAAAGGTCCTAAAAAATTAGCCAGAGTCGTTGTCAAGGTTGCAGATGCTAAAGAAATCGAGTCGCTATTGGCTCAAAAGCCTGCTTGGACTAAGCTTTATCAAGGAGAGAAAGGCTATGCTTTTGAAGCTCTGTCACCAGAAGGCGACCTAATTCTCCTGCATGCAGAAGAGAATAGAACAAGTCTGCAAGCAGTCACAGCGGTGCCTGACTTTGAAAAGCAAGAGGACTTCATCGGTCTTAGTCAATTTGAGATAGAGACGGTAGAAATTCGTGTACCAAATGCCGATGAAGCCCAAGAATTTTACAGCAAGATTGAAAATGCGCTGGACTTTCTGACCTTTACAGAAGCAGAGGGTCAAGACTTGCAGGCAGACAATGCCCTAACTTGGGACTTGACCATGCTCAAAGCTCAGGTCAATCGTTTAGAAACTGCTGCCCTGCGTCCTATCTTTGAAGGACGTGAGGTCTTTGTACCCAAGTCAGATAAGTTCCTGCTGAGTCAGGATTCGAGCAAGATTGAATTGTGGTTTGAAGCATGACTCTAGAAAACATCATCAGTAAAATCAAAGAACAGCTAAAAGATGGTATCTATCCCGGTGCTAGTCTGGCCTTGTACCAAGCTGGACGGTGGCAGGAATTCTACTTTGGTCTAGCTGATCCGCAAGAAGGAAAGGCCACTCAAGCGGGGTTGGTCTATGACTTGGCTAGCGTCAGCAAGGTGGTCGGAGTTGGTACTCTGGCAGCCTTTTTGTATGAGCAGGGCAAGCTGGAGCTGGATTTGCCCTTGCAGCACTATTATCCGGCCTTTCATCGAGAAGATGTGACCTTGCGTCAGCTCTTGACCCACACGTCAGGGTTGGATCCCTTTATTCCCAATCGTGACCAGCTGACAGCTCCTGAGTTGAAAGCAGCGCTCAATCATTTGACGGTGCTTGAAGATAAGACCTTCCGCTATACGGATGTGAATTTTCTGCTCTTGGGCTTTATGCTGGAAGAGATCTACGGTCAGTCCTTGGATCAGATTTTTCAAAGTCAGATTTTCCAGCCTTGGGGTTTGGCTAAGACTAGTTTTGGACCAGTTCCAGGGGCTGTGCCGACCGTTCGCGGTGTCCAGGATGGTCAGGTTCATGATCCCAAGGCGCGTGTATTGGGTGTCCATGCTGGCAGTGCTGGCTTATTTTCAACCCTCAGGGATTTGGAAATATTTCTAGAGCATTATCTGCAGGATGACTTTGCGGCAAATCTGACCCAGAATTTTTCCAAAGAGCCTGGCAAAAGACGCAGTCTAGCTTGGAATCTGGAGGGCAGCTGGCTGGATCACACTGGCTACACAGGAACCTTTATCATGTATAATCGTAAGGAGCAAAAGGCGGCTATTTTCCTATCCAACCGGACCTATGAAAAAGACGAGCGGGCTCAATGGATCTTAGACCGTAACCAGCTGATGGACCTGATAAGAAGAGAACTTTAAAAGACTCCGGCTGCAAGCCCCGGAGTTTTATCGTGTCTGCCTATATAAATATCGGTCTCTAGCCCCAGTGATTTTCTCTTAATAAAAATCGCTTTTTTTGCCAAAGTATATTAAAATAAGATAGAGAGAATCTACAGACAAGAGAAGAATATGACAAAAGAAATCGGTGTCGGCAAGGCACATAGTAAAATTATTTTAATGGGAGAGCATTCGGTGGTCTACGGCTATCCGGCCATTTCCCTGCCCCTTAATCGTATTGAAGTGACCTGTCAGGTCTTTCCGTCTGAGCGGGCCTGGACCCTCTACGCCGAGGATACGCTGTCTATGGCTGTTTTTGCCTGTCTAGAACATCTAGGCCAGCAAGGAGCTAAGATACGCTGTCAGGTGGAGTCCATGGTCCCTGAGAAGAGGGGTATGGGGTCTTCAGCCGCGGTCAGTATTGCGGCTATTCGGGCTGTCTTTGACTACTTTGAGGAAGAACTGGATGACCAAACACTGGAGATTCTGGCCAATCGAGCAGAGATGATTGCCCATATGAATCCCAGTGGCCTTGATGCCAAGACCTGCCTCAGTGATGTAGCTATTAAGTTTATCCGCAATTTTGGTTTCAGTGAAATTGAGCTGGATTTGGATGCCTTTTTAGTCATTGCAGATACTGGCATTCACGGTCATACCCGCGAAGCTATCCGTGCTGTAGAAAGTCAGGGTCAAAAGGCTCTGCCCTTGCTTCAGGAATTAGGGAATTTAACGAAAATCCTTGAGAAAGCCATTTCTATCAAGGACCTGATGACAATGGGACAAGCTATGACCAAGGCTCATGAGAAGCTAGCCAAGCTAGGAGTTTCTTGCCAGAAAGCAGATGAGCTGGTAGCGGCAGCTCTTGAAAACGGAGCTTTGGGAGCTAAAATGAGCGGCGGCGGTCTGGGCGGCTGTGTCATTGCTCTTGTAGGAGAAAGAAGTCAGGCGGAGGCCTTAGCCGCCTTATTGAGAGAGAAAGGGGCCATTAACACATGGATCGAAAGTCTGTAAGTGTCAAATCCTATGCCAATATTGCAATTATCAAATATTGGGGGAAGAAAGATACAGAAAAGATGATTCCGTCTACCAGCAGTATCTCGCTGACACTGGAAAATATGTATACTGAGACCCAGCTGAGTCCTTTGCCGGCTACAGCGACTGGAGATGAGTTTTATATTGACGGCCAGCTGCAAAGTCTGGCAGAACATGCCAAAATCAGTAAGATTATTGACCGTTTCCGCTCTCCAGAAGATGGTTTTGTCCGCGTTGATACCAGCAATAATATGCCAACTGCAGCAGGGCTGTCTTCCAGCTCCAGCGGTCTATCTGCTCTAGTCAAGGCCTGCAATGCTTATTTTCAGACGGGCTATCAGACGCAAGAGCTGGCCCAGCTGGCTAAGTTTGCTTCAGGATCATCTGCTCGGTCTTTCTTTGGTCCGCTAGCGGCCTGGGATAAGGACAGTGGGGCCATTTATCCAGTCAAGACGGATTTGAAACTAGCCATGATTATGCTGGTTCTGCACGATGAGAAAAAGCCCATTTCCAGCCGCGATGGTATGGAGCTCTGTGCCAAAACTTCCACGATTTTCCCAGATTGGATTGCCCAGTCTGCCTTGGATTATCAGGCCATGCTAGGCTATTTGCAAGACAATGATTTTGCTAAGGTTGGTCAGCTGACGGAGGAAAATGCTCTTCGGATGCATGCCACGACAGAAAAAGCTTATCCGCCGTTTTCTTATCTGACAGAGGAGTCCTACCAAGCTATGGATGCTGTCAGAAAGCTGCGGGACCAGGGCGAGTGTTGCTACTTTACCATGGACGCGGGGCCCAATGTCAAGGTGCTCTGCTTGGAGGAAGACCTAGACCATCTGGTGGCCATTTTTGAGAAGGACTATCGCCTTATTGTCTCCAAAACAAAAGACTTATCAGATGAAAGCTAGTGCAAGAGTCCAAACCTGTGGCAAGCTCTATCTGGCGGGTGAATATGCAGTGCTGACAGCCGGTCAGCCAGCCATTATCAAGGCCATTCCTATCTATATGGCAGGAGAAATCCAGACAACCTCTGCCTATCGCTTGACATCAGATATGTTTGATCATAGTGCTAACCTAGAGCCAGACCCTGATTATGCCTTGATTCAGGAGGCGGTAGGGGTTATGAACACTTATTTGCTAGCCTTAGGCTACCAACTTCAGCCTTTTTCTCTGAAGATTAGTGGCAAGATGGAAAGAGAAGGCAAGAAGTTCGGGATTGGCTCCAGTGGTAGTGTTGTTATTCTGACCATCAAGGCCATGGCAGTACTTTATGAGCTGGACTTAGAGCCAGAGCTACTCTTTAAGCTGGCTTCCTACGTCCTCCTCAGGCGCGGAGACAATGGTTCCATGGGAGATCTAGCCTGCATTGCTTATGAAGACCTGATTTACTACCAATCTTTTGATAGAGAGCTGGTCCGCAAGCGTATGGACAAAGTTGATTTACAGCAATTACTAGCAGAGAATTGGGGTTTTGAAATTCGTAGTATTAAGCCTTGCTTAGTCATGGATTTTCTGGTTGGTTGGACCAAGCAGCCGGCTATCTCTAAGGACTTGGTCAATCAGGTCAAGTCAGCTATTTCAGAGTCCTTTTTGACAGGAAGCAGGACGCAGGTTGATGCTTTGGAGAGAGCTTTATTAGCAAGAGAGAAGCTTGCTATTCAGTCCAGTTTGGAAAAGGCTAGTCAGCTCTTAGAAACACTGAGTCCAGCTATTTATACAGACAGGCTGAAAGTCTTAAAAGAAGCGGCAGAGGGACTGAACTGTGTGGCTAAGAGCAGTGGTGCCGGTGGTGGCGACTGCGGGATTGCTTTCAGCTTTGATGCCGCATCTAGCAAGCAACTGATTCAAGCCTGGCAAGCAGCTGGCATTGAGCTATTATACAGAGAAAGGATGGGCCATGATGAGCCAGAATCGTAAGGACGACCATATCAAATACGCCTTAGAGCAGCGTCTGGGTTACAACAGTTTTGATGAAATGGAACTGGTTCACCGTTCTCTGCCCAAGTATGATTTGGCAGAGATTGATCTGTCTACTCACTTTGCTGGTCGTGATTGGGAGTTTCCTTTTTATATCAATGCCATGACTGGCGGCAGCCCAAAAGGCGGTCAAATAAATGAAAAGCTAGCTCAAGTAGCTGAAAGTTGCGGCCTTCTTTTTGTAACTGGCTCTTACAGCGCAGCCTTGAAAAATCCTTCTGATCCTTCCTATCGGGTGGCGACTGGTCGGCCTAATTTATTGCTGGCTACCAATATCGGCTTGGACAAGCCTTTTCAAGCCGCTCAGCAGGCAGTAGCTGATTTGCAGCCCCTCTTTTTGCAGGTCCATGTCAATCTCATGCAGGAATTGCTGATGCCAGAGGGCGAGCGAGAGTTTCGTTCTTGGCGCCAGCACTTGACTGATTATAGTCAGCGGCTGGATCTTCCTCTAATTCTTAAAGAAGTTGGCTTTGGCATAGATCGCTCTACTGTTGAAGAAGCGCGCTCCTTGGGGATTCAGACTTTTGATATTTCCGGCCGGGGCGGCACTAGCTTTGCCTATATTGAAAATCAGCGGGGTGGCAATCGTGACTACCTCAATGATTGGGGGCAATCTACTCTGCAGAGCCTATTAGTGCTTCAGCCATTGCGTGATGAGGTCGAACTCTTGGCTAGTGGAGGTGTCCGCCATCCTTTGGATATGGTCAAAGCTCTGGTCTTAGGAGCCAAGGCGGTTGGCATCTCTCGCACTATGCTGGACTTGGTGGAAAATCACTCAGTAGAAGAGGTTATTGATATTGTAGAAGGCTGGAAATCGGATCTGCGCCTCATCATGTGCGCCCTGTCGTGCCGAAATTTGCAAGAATTAAAGAGTGTCCCCTATCTACTCTACGGTCGGCTAAAAGAAGCTCATGAACAGATTCAATAAATAGCATAAAGTCATACAAAAAAGGCCATCAATGGCCTTTTTACTTGTCCTGTTTTCGTAAGTCAGCTAGGATTTCTTGAGCAGTAGCGAGGTTGAAAGTCTTCTTGGCTGTTAAGCGATTGGCTACAGCAGCAATTTCTTCGCCTTGGGCTCCAGCTTGTAATGCTAAAGATTTGGCTTGCAATTTCATGTGTCCGGCTTGGATGCCAGTACTGACCAGGGCTTTGAGGGCAGCGAAGTTTTGTGCCAATCCGACCGATACGATGAGGGAAGCCAAGTCCTTGGCCTGAGGCTGCCCTAGCAAGTCAAAGCTGGCTGCCACTGCGGGATTGAGGCCGATGGAGCCTCCCTTAGTTGCAATGGGCATGGGCAGTGTCATCTGACCATGAAGCTGTCGGTTGTCTGAATCTGCAGTCCAAGTAGAGAGGCCGCTGTAGCTTCCTTCTCGGCTGGCATAGGCATGAGCGCCAGCTTCTATAGCCCTCCAGTCATTTCCAGTAGCCAGCACCAAAGCATCAATACCATTAAAGATACCTTTATTGTGGGTAGCTGCCCGGTAAGGGTCGACCTGGGACAATTTGCTGGCTAGCTGCACCTTATCCGCAAGAAGTTCCGCCTCAGCCTTATCCCGACTGAGAAAGCGATAGTCGATGACACAGCGGGCTGTTACCAGGCTATCTGTTGCATAGTTTGACAGGATAGCCATCAGACTCTTACCACCAGTCAGCTCTTCCAGAGGAAGGGTGAGGACCTCCAGCATAGTGTTGAGCATATTGGCACCCATGGCTTCCTGCGTATCCACAGACAGATAAAAAATGAGGAAGTCATCCTTTTGCTCCAGCCAAAGATCTCTAGCACCACCCCCACGGGCAACAATCGATGGATAGGCTTGGTTGGCCTGCTCCAGTAACTCTTTCTTTTTTTTGAGAACATCTTTAATGGCTTGGTCTGCATTATCAACCTGATAGAGGGCGATTTGCCCAATCATCTGGCGTTTGTGAACCTCGGTCTCAAATCCGCCTGAACGTTTGATAATCTTAGCCGCAAAGCTAGCTGCTGCTACCACAGATGGCTCTTCTGTCACAAATGGAACTTGATAGCTTTTGCCATCCACCAAAAAGTCTGGCACTAGAGAGTAGGGCAAGGCTAGAGTGGCCAGTACATTTTCACTCATCTGGTTGGCCGTTTCCAGAGGCAAAGTCTGCTGACTGTCTAGCAGCTGCCAATGTTCATCTTGTAAAAGCCCCTTTTCTTTCAACATCTGCAGCCGTTCAGCAGGAGTTTTTTTGGAAAATCCAGTCCAGTTTACTTTCATGATGATTTCTCAACTTTGATGTACTTGCGCTGGTGCTCTGCAATTTCTGCCAGAGCAAAGCTTTGGTCTTCATAGCCAGAGAAGCTGGCATTGCCCTCCGCATCCAGCTCAGCTTCTTCAAAAAAGATGCGCTCGTAGTCTGAGATGGAAAGAGCCTGACGCTGGTCTAATTCCTCTAGGCGTGTCTGGGATAGATGCTTTTCATAGCCCTCTACCAAATTGGCACTAAAGATTTCAGAGACAGCTCCGCTGCCATAGCCGAAAAGAGCAATCCGATCGCCGGCCTTGAGGTTGTCAGAGTTTTCTAAAAGAGACAGGAGGCCTAGGAAGAGGGAGCCTGTATAGATATTTCCAACCTTCTGACTGTAGAGAATAGAAGCTTCAAAGTTCTTTCTGAGCTGGTCTTGCTGCTCTTGGGGCAGGCTTTTATCCATGATTTTATTGAGGCCTTTAAGGGCCAATTTTGGATAGGGCAAGTGGAAGCAGTAGGCCGCAAAATCTTTGAGAGCCAGCTTGTGGCGCTTCTGGTACTCCGTCCAAGTTGTTTTTAAGCTATCCAGATACTGCTGGGTTGAATAGAGCCCGTTGACATAAGGTGTTGTCGAGTAATTTGGGCGCCAAAAATCCATGACATCACGTGTCTGAGCTACATTATCATCATTGAAAGCGAGGATACGAGGATTGCTGCTAATCAGCATAGAAATAGCTCCCGCTCCCTGCGTTGGCTCGCCTGGTGTATGAATGCCATACTTGGCAATGTCGCTAGCTAACACCAAAACTTTGCTGTCTGGATGTTTTTCGATATGGAGCTTGGCATAGTCCAGTGCAGCAGTAGCTCCATAGCAGGCTTCCTTGATTTCAAAGCTGCGGGCAAAAGGCTGGATGCCCAAAAGGCCGTGGACAAAAACGGCTGCCGCCTTGCTCTGGTCGATCCCTGACTCAGTAGCCACGATGACCATATCAATCTTTTCTTTGTCCTCTGTTGTCAGGATGGGTTCTGCTGCCGCCGCTCCCAAAGTAACAATATCCTCGGTCAGAGGAGCAATACTTAGTTCTTTGAGCAAGAGTCCCTTGCTAAGCTTTTCTGGGTCAGTCCCACGGGCTGCCGCTAAATCATTTAATTTTAAGACATAATTACTGGTCGCAAAACCGATTTTGTCGATTCCGATTGTCATTATAAGACCTCTTTAAATCCTTTTATTCTAGTATATTCCGAAAACTATTTTACCATACTTAGGAATAAAACTCTTACAAAAAACATCTAATCTCAGCTAAATCAGGCTTAAGATGTATTTTCCAAAATAAAAACAGCAGATGGCTCTACTGTTTGTTTGCTGTGAGTTTGGTTTGGCGCTTTTTCAAGTAGTGATAGAGCTTGAGTACGACAGTGCCGCTGGCCATACCGATCGAGATGACCAAGGCTAGAATGACTACCAGAGTGGCGTGAATCATGGCCTGGCTATAGTCACCAGTGACAAAGAAAGCAGTCGTCCGATAGGAAATATAGCCTGGGACCAAGGGGGCTAGAATAGCCAAAATAAAAACAACAGCAGGCGTTTTGTAGATGATGCTGAGAATTTGGCTGACGCAGGAACCAATGATAGCAGCCACAAAGGTTGCTATAATGACATTGGTCGGTCCTTTGAGCAGGAGATAGAGCAGCCAAATAGCCATACCCAGTACTCCACCGGGAATCAGCATACTGCGCTGGACATTTAGAACGATTAAAAAAGTAATAATGGCCAGCAGGCTGGCAACTGCTTGCAGTAAGAATGTCAAGATTGTCATAGGCTTATTTCATAATAAGGAGGGCAACAGAAGTGCCTGCACCGAGAGCAAGAGTGATGAGGAGCGATTCAAAGAGCTTGCTCATCCCAGAGTTGATATGGTTGGTCATGATGTCACGCACAGAGTTGGTCAGAGCAATGCCAGGGACAAAAGGCATGACAGAACCCGCAATAATCAAATCATCTGTGGAGTTAAAACCGGAATAGCGCGTCCAGATATGAGCCAGCAGTCCGAAGACGAAGGCTCCAGCAAAAGCTGTCACAAAAGGAATGCGGATATATTTGTCAACATACAAAGAGAAAGCAAAGCCAAAGAAGGTGGCAATAGCAGCCCCCAAAGCATCGTAGAAGTTTCCGCCAAACATGATGGAGAAGAAGGGAGCACTGAGCGTTGCCGCAGCAATCAGTTGCTTGTTGTTATAGGGCAGCTCCTTGACTTTGAGGCGGTTCAGCTCATCAAAAGCCTCCTGAAGGCTGATTTCTCCTGTTACCAACTGACGGGAGACCTGATTGACGTCGCAGACCTTTTCGATATTGTAGTTAGTCTTGAGATTGCGCTTCATGCGTGAGACATTTGTATTTTCAATCGAAAAGAAAATAGCCACTGGCATTGCTAAGGCATTGCAGTCGATAATCCCTTGCGAATGAGCGATACGAATCATGGTGTCTTCCACCCGATAGGTCTCGGAGCCGCTCTGTAGCAGCAGTGTCCCAGCCAGCATGATGACATCTACCGCCAGATTGAAATCTTTGGCTTCTTCCCTGATACCTTTCTCTGTCATTTCCCCAGTCCTTTTCCTAGTATAGCAATAGAACCATTATACCATAAAGCCTCTGAAAAATATCATCAAGTTGGCAGTCACACGAAGTCTGAAATACAAAAAAGAAGATTGGAAATCTCCAATCTTCTTTCAAATGGTTTGTAAGTCCTTAGTCGTTATTAGCTCAAAGCATCGTCCATAGAGAGTACTTCGTGGAAGACACGTTGAGTCAATTCAGTTTTTTGCTCTGGAGTCAAGTACTTAGTGTTTACACAGTAACCTGAGATACGAACGATAACGTCTTCACCAGACATAATCTTGTCGTAAACGTCCTTCAAGTCCATAACGTTCAAGTTAACGTGCTGACCACCGTTTTCAAAGTAGCCATCCAGGATAGTAACCAAGTTGTCTACTTGTTCGTCGTGAGTCTTACCAAGCGCACGAGGTGATACTTGAGTTGTCAATGAGATACCGTCAGCTGCGTAACTGAAGTCCAAGCTAGCAAGAGAGTTCAAGTTTTGCAACCAGCCACCTTTTGCCTTGTTTGATGGGTTAGCACCTGGTGAGAAGAATTCCAATTTAGACAAGTTTACGCTACCATCTTCGTTGAGGTAAACTCCTTTGTGGACTGGTGAGTTACCAGTTTGTTTAGAGTAAGCAACGTTAGATGTGATAGTCAAGAGTGATACTGTTGCTTCAGCGTTCTTGTAAAGTTTGTGGCTGCGCAGACGAGTTGTGTAAGCTTCAACCAACCATTCAGCCAGTTCATTTGAGCGAGGGTCATCTTCACCCCAACGTGGGTATTCTCCGATTGTTTCATAGTCGTAGATATAGCCGTTTTCGTCGCGGATTGGCTTAACAGTTGCATACTTGATAGCAGACAAGGTATCAACAGTGTTGGCAAATCCACAGATACCGAATCCCATGTTAGCGCGTTGGTAAGTTGGCAAGAAGGCCATTTGAACAGCTTCGTAGTTGTACTTGTCAGTCATGTAGTGGATGATGTTCAAGGCATCTACGTAAGTGTCAGTCAACCAGTCAAGTGATTTTTCAAAGTTCGCTTTAACTGATTCGAATTCAAGAACTTCGTCACGGATAGGCTCGATGTCAAATACCTTGTAGTCTTTATGAACATCGTCGTAACCACCGTTGAGACCTGTCAGAAGGGCTTTCAGTACGTTTACACGAGCACCAAAGTATTGGATATTGTGGCGTTGTTCTTCATTTTCAGGGTCAAGCGGAGACACACAGCAAGAGATACAGCTCATTTCACCGTAGCCGTCTTTAGCCATTGTTGTTACACCTTCGTATTGGATAGAAGAGTGCTTGTGGCTCATGTGCATACAGTAGCGACGGAATGAGTATGGAAGTTTATCAGTCCAGAGAACGGTCAAGTTTGGCTCTGGAGAGTTACCAATATTGTCAAGTGTGTTAAGGAAACGGTAGTCCATCTTTGTAACACGGTGACGGCCATCGTTACCCATACCTGCCATAGAAGTAGTGATGAAGGTTGGGTCACCAGAGTAAAGTTGGTCGTAAGCTTTCGTACGAGCAAACTTCACTGTACGAAGTTTCATAACGAAATCATCAACAAATTCTTGGATTTCTGATTCAGTGTAAGTACCGCGAGCCAAGTCACGTTCTGCGTAGATGTCAAGAACGATAGGCACACGTCCGAGAGAAGTAGCAGCACCGTTGATGACACGGCAGACAGCCATGAAGGCGATGTTAGTCCATTGGATAGCTTCTTTAACGTCAAAGGCAGGACGGCGAACATCTACTCCGTAAAGGTCACCAAGTTTTACAACTTCACCAAGTGCTTGGTATTGCAGGTTGATTTCTTCGCGCAGACGGATTGTTTCTTCGTCAATATCAGTCAAACCATTCCAGTCGCGAACTTTTTCAGCCATGAGGTAGTCAGCTCCATAAAGAGCAAGACGTGCGTAAACCCCGATGATACGTCCGCGTGAGTAAGCATCTGGAAGACCAGTTACAGTGTGGGCGTGACGAGCACGGCGGATGTTAGAAGTGTAAGCACGGAAGATACCGTCATTTACTGTAGTAACATATTTAGTAAAGATTTCATGAACAGCAGGATCTGGTTCGTATCCATTTTCTTTCAAAGTAGTTTCAGCCATGCGGATACCGCCTTTTGGCATGAAGTTCAATTTGAAGAGTTCGTCGTTTTGGATACCGTAAATCAGTTCGTTGTCCTTGTCAATGTAACCAGCGTCAATATCAGCGATAGATGCTGGACGAGTGTCCATTGGGAAACGAGTTTCTTCGTAGTGAGCTTTTGTTTCTTCTACGATTTTCTTGATGTGGAGTGAGCGCTCAGTAGGACCTGCCAAGAAGCTTTCATCTCCATCATAAGGTGTGTAGTTAGCTTGAACGAAGCGAGAAACACTTGCTTTCTCTTTCCAGTCTTCACCTTTGAAGCCTTCCCAAGCTTTGTCAAAAATATCTTGAGCTTCAACAACTGTTTTTACAACCATTTGATTTTCCTCTTTATTCTAGCAACATAAACTGTTACATTTATAAGTAAAGTATATCATACGGTAATCGGTTTCACAAACCATTTTTGGCAGAAAGAAAGACTTTCTTTTATAATACAGAAAGTAAAAAGTCGCGGATGTGTACTATAGATTTGAAAAACATAACTCTTTTCAAATATTTTGGAAAAATGGGTAAAAAAGTTATAATAAAAGTAATTAAAATGTCATACAAAAATTGCTGACGAAGAATCTTACGTTTAAAATACTTTTTACAAGAACGAAAAACTGTTTCAGATTTATTTGAGTAAAAGGGCTGACTTTGTGAAAGCTTGTCAGCTGAGATTGATGGCAGGAGAAAGGAGGAGGATATGCTGATTTTTCCACTGATTAACGATACATCTCGGAAGATTATCCACATTGATATGGATGCTTTTTTCGCTTCGGTGGAAGAGCGGGATAATCCTAAGCTAAAGGGGCATCCAGTCATCATCGGCAGCGACCCACGCTTGACTGGCGGTCGTGGTGTCGTCTCCACCTGCAATTATGAGGCCAGAAAGTTCGGAGTTCATTCGGCTATGAGCTCCAAGGAAGCCTATGAGCGTTGTCCTCAGGGGATTTTTATCTCGGGGAATTACGAAAAATATCAAGCAGTTGGCTTGCAGATCCGAGAGATTTTCAAACGATATACGGATTTGATTGAGCCAATGAGCATTGACGAGGCTTATCTGGATGTAACGGAAAACAAGCTTGGGATTAAATCTGCAGTCAAAATAGCCAAGCTGATTCAGCACGATATCTGGAATGAGCTGCAACTGACGGCTTCGGCAGGCGTTTCTTATAATAAGTTTCTGGCCAAGATTGCCAGTGACTATGAGAAGCCTCATGGTCTGACTGTTATTCTACCCGAAGAGGCTGAGGCCTTTCTGGCGCCTATGGATATTGCCAAATTTCATGGGGTTGGTAAGAAGAGCGTTGAAAAACTGCATGAAATGGGAGTTTATACTGGTGGAGATCTGCTCAAGATACCAGAAATGACCCTGATTGATAAGTTTGGTCGCTTTGGTTTTGATCTCTATCGTAAAGCGCGTGGCATCAGCAATAGTCCAGTCAAATCCAATCGTATTCGTAAGTCGATCGGGAAGGAGCGGACCTATGCCAAACTGCTCTATAGTGAGGAGGACATCAAGAAAGAGCTGACCCTGCTGGCACAGAAGGTAGAAAATAGCCTGACTAAGCATGATAAGAAAGGACGAACCATCGTTCTGAAAATTCGTTATGCCGATTTCTCCACCTTGACTAAAAGGAAAAGTTTGAATCTAGCCACTCAAGACAAGGAGCAAATCGAGCGAACGGCTCATGAGATTTACGATAGCTTGGAAGAACAACCACGAGGTATTCGTCTGCTAGGGTTGACAGTGACGGGGTTTGAATAAAGATAAAGGCTTGGTTCATTACCGAGCTTTTTTAGATATAGTTTTTAGTATGAGAGAGTTGCTTGTGACGAGTTTCTAAGTTGGCTGATAATTTTCATTAACTAAAAATAATCTTTTTTTAAAAAATACTGGACAAAGTTTTCTGTGTCTGTTATACTGAGTCTATAAAATAAAAAACCGCCTGGTCGGTTTTTAAAAAAGGAGCAGAAATGAAGAAATCTGTAGTAGAAAAAACAAGCGAGCACATCCTCAAGTTGAATCAGGAGCTGGATCGGCAGCGGGAAGGTCAGAAAGAGTTTTTGCAGCAGCAGGCAGAAAAACGTAAGGTGCAGCTGGAAAAGATGACACAGGGTGAGAATGGCATACGCTATTCTAAGTGGGGAGTCAAAGCTGGATATGCTGTCCTTGCTGGTGGCTTGCTGACTTCTGTCTTTAGCCCTTGGCGAGGACTGAGTATTATGGCAGTAGGGGGGCTGAGCCTTGCCTCCAATCTCTGGCATATTCGGCGATTGCAAAATAAAGAAAGGAGCAAGTAGCAGAGAAATGGCCTGTCTTAAGCATCAGAGTCAGCACAACTTAGAAACTAAAAGCAGCAGGCAGTAGCTAAACGGTGCTGACATAGCTTTTAGCATTATTTAGTCCATCTTTGCTTTTTAGTTTAGGCAAGGACTAAAAGACTGCGTTTTCTATTTGGCGCAGGTCTTTATTTTTTATAATAAAACAAACCGAATGGTCGGATTTTAAAAATCTGCGTTTCAAAACAGGCAATCATCTGAAAGACTGAGAGTAAAGGATGCCTTTGTCCAGTTTTCGGATGACTTTTCACTATTCTACATTTGATAAGGAGTTATCGTATGAACACACAAACACATGTAGAGCCAGAGACAAGGCATATCCTGCCCTTTCTGGCCTGGACTTTTGGCATTACCTGGGGATCCTGGCTGCTTCAGTATATTTTAACCGCCCTGAAGCTGACCAGCGGGGCTGATCCTTTGGGCTTTGCTCTCAATTTCATCGGGGGCTTCGGACCGACCTTGGGAACTTTTATCAGCCTCAAAATTTCTCATCCCAAGAAGATGCTGGACTTTATCTTTTCTCATGCTAAGGGCTGGTGGATTTACATGCTGGTCTTCTGTCTGGTTCGGGTTTTGACCCTTTTTATCGCCAATCCTGTATTACCGCCGCTCAATGCCATTCTGATGTTTCCTCTGGGCTGGACCTTTGTCACCTTTGCTGGGGGCGGGAATGAAGAGCTGGGCTGGCGGGGCCTCCTGCAGCCGGCTCTGGAGAAAAAATTCTCCTTCCCTCTGGCAACTGTCATCACGGCTCTGGTCTGGGTGGCCTGGCATCTGCCCCTCTGGCTGATTCCGGGAACGAGTCAAAGTCAGATTTCTTTGCCCTTCTATCTCTCCTTTGGTATCTTGCTCTGTTTCTGTCAGGCGGTTCTCTACAAGCAGACGGCCTCTGTCTTTGCCTGCATGGTCTTTCACGGCTGCATTAACTTTGCTCAGGCGACGATTGTCGGCAGTGCTACAAATGGCGGAAGGTATCTCAGCTTCCAGGCTGCTAATCTGGTCATGACCGCTCTGCTGGTCGGCTGGTGGTATTGGAAGGGCAATCGGAAAGGAGCTGAGAAAGATGCAGGCTAAAAATCTTGGCAATCGCTCTTCTGTCAAAGAAAAAGGAGTAATCATATGAACACACAAACACATGTAGGGCCAGAACCCAAGCATATTTGGCCTTTCTTAGCTTGGACCTTTGGTATCAGCTGGGGATCCTGGCTGATTCTCTATATTTTATCTGCGCTGCAGATCACCAATGGCGCAGAAACTCTGGGAACTGTCTTTATCTTGATAGGGGCTTTTGGCCCAGCTCTAGGGAGCTTTATCAGCCTTAACATTTCTAAACCGAAGCAGATGCTGTCCTTTATCTTTTCTCATGCTAAGGGCTGGTGGCTGTATATGCTAGTCTTCTGCCTGATTCGGATTTTGACTCTCTTTATTGCCAATCCTGTATTACCGCCGCTCAATGCCATACTCATGTTTCCTTTGGGCTGGACCTTTATCACCTTTGCTGGTGGCGGGAATGAAGAGCTGGGCTGGCGGGGAGTGCTGCAGCCAGCTTTGGAGAAGAAGTTTTCTTTTCCGATTGCTACGGTCATCACAGGTCTCATCTGGGTTGCCTGGCATCTGCCACTCTGGCTGATTCCGGGAACAGGTCAAAGCCAGCTTTCCCTGCCTTTTTATATTCTATTTTGTGTCATGGCTAGCTTTTGTCTGGCTGTTCTATATAAGCAGACAGCGTCTGTTTTTGCCTGCATGGTCTTTCATGGCTGCATTAACTTTGCCCAGACAGTTATCGTAGGAGCAGCTACCAAGGGCGGAACGTCTCTTAGTTTTCATGCTGCGAATGCCGTGATGACAATTTTGCTGCTGGGCTGGTGGTACTGGAAGGGCAATCGGAAAGGAGCTGAGAAAGATGCAAGCTAGAAACTATAAAGATTCCTCATCTGTCAAGCAAATTCTAATTTTTCTGCTTTGGACTTTTGGTATCACTTGGTCTGCGTGGATTCTCTCGGCTGTGCTGAAAGGGCGAGTGCCGTTGCTTCCTCCGCTGCTCACGATAGTGGGAACATTTGGTCCTGCTATAAGTGCCAAGCTTGTCTTAGGTAAGTCTTTGAAAGAAATGCTGACTTTTATCAAGTTTGCCAGGAAAGGAAGCTGGCCTTATCTGTTGATTTTTGTGGGTCTCTTCACGATTTCCATTGTCTTTGTGACCAAGCCGCTGCCAAATTTGAATCTTTTGAATGTCTTGGTTCTGGCTCTGGTAACCACTCTCTTGACAGGTGGTAATGAAGAAATTGGCTGGCAGGGCTTCCTGCAGCCAAGTCTGGAGAAGATCCTGCCCTTCCCTTTGGCAACTGTAGCAACTGGGTTAATCTGGGCTGTCTGGCATCTGCCCCTCTTCTTTACCCCCAGCAGCAGTCAGGCGGGGACCTCTCTTCTGGTCTTTACAGCATTTTGCCTGCTCGGCCGTTTCTGGCTGGCAGCCCTTTACAAGACCAGTCAGTCTGTCCTCTATTGTGTCCTCTTTCATGGGCTCATTAATACTATTGGCGAAGGCATCTTTGTAGGCAAGGGAACGGAAAATCCCCTCTTTTTCCTAGGCTATATCTTGATGGCGGCTTACAGTATCTATCTTTGGTATCAAAGGGATCAGCAAGACAAGGCTTAAAGATATTTTTATGATTTTGTATTTCCCCGGCTTTTTTGGTAGAATAAAGCTATATTAGAAACAAAGGGGAACAGAATGGCGCAGCGAAAAGACAAATCCCAGGCCATGAGAGAAAAAATTTTAAATACAGCAACCCAGCTCTTTATCCAAAAGGGGTCCGAAAAGACCAGTATGCAGGATATTGCTCAGACGGCGGGCATCTCCAAGGGGGCTATCTATCATCATTTCAAGTCAAAAGATGAGATTGTCCTGGCGGTGATGAGGAGCCGGCAGGAGCTGATGGAAGAAGAGATGAAGCAGTGGCTCAAGGCTACGGAAAATCTGACCGGCAGGGAGCAGCTGCAAACCATCCTCAAGTCCAATCTGGAAAGTCAGACAGCCCGGGCCATAGACGGCATTGTGGATGAGTACGAGCAGGATGCAGGTTTTATTTTGACCATGATGCGGGACAATCTGCGGATAGGCGCCCCTCTGGTCAGCGATATTATCAAAAAAGGCATGGCAGATGGGTCTATCCAGACTCAGTATCCGGACCAGGCTGCGGAAGTCTTTCTGCTGTTGGTGAACTTCTGGATGAATGAGACCGTTTTGGAAAGCGATCCTGAAAAAATGCCAGAACGCTTCCATTTTCTGCAGTTTATGATGACCTCGGTCGGCATGGATATCTTTAATGATGAGCTCATGCAGCTCTTTAGCCGGAAAAATAAGGCATAAAAAAAGGCGATAGGACAGAACTAAAAAATTGGTTCTGTCTAGGCCTTTTTATTTATGTGCTGAATATACTGTGGATATCTTCCTCGGTCAGGCCGATTAGGGGGTCGATTTTCAGGAAGTTTTCTTCTGTCAAGACATATTTTTCCACAGCTTTTTCCAACCTATCCACAGGAGTGTGGATAAGTTCCTGTGGGGCTTCTAGGTCAGCAAAACGCTCGACCAGATAGGTTTTGCGGGCGGTGCCGGTGTTTTTGACGGCATAGTTAAAGGCAGCTTTTTCCCCAAGCAGGATCAGCTTGCTCTTGGCCCGGGTAATGGCTGTGTAGACCAGATTGCGCTGGAGCATGCGGTGGCTGCTGCGGGTGATAGGCAGGATGACCACGGGAAATTCACTGCCCTGAGACTTGTGGATACTCATGGCGTAGGCTAGGCGAATCTTGTACCACTCGCTGCGCTGATAAACAAGTTCATTGCCATCAAAGTCAATGGTCAGCTCGTCTTGCTTGGAGTCGGTGTACTTAGCAGGCAGCAGGTCGCTGATGTAGCCTAAGTCACCGTTAAAGACATTGCTTTCGGCATCATTGACCAAGTGGATAACCCTATCTCCTTGGCGATACTGACAGTCGGGAGCTTCAAAGGTCAATTCATCTTTCTCTACAGGATTGATGAGATTTTGCATAAGATTGTTAATCTGGTCAATGCCGGCTGGCCCCCGATACATAGGTGCCAATACCTGAACATCTTGAGCTGGGATACCGCTGCGAATGGCTGCGCTAGCGATTTTCTCAATCATAGGCGGGATATGCTCATTTCTAGCTTCAAAATAAGATCGGTCCGCTTTTTTCTCTGTAAAGTCTGCTGGTAAAATGCCCTTCTGAATCTGGCTGGCCAGTGTGACAATTGTAGACTCCTCGCTCTGCCGATAGATGGTTTCCAACTTGGTCTGTGGAATAGTTGGTATCTGCAGCAAGTCCGCCAGCACCTGACCAGGACTGACAGAGGGCAGCTGGTCGGCATCTCCGACAATCAAGAGTTTGGTCTGAGAGGAGATATTGCTGAGGAGTTGATTAGCTAACCAAGTATCCACCATGGAAAATTCATCCACAATGATAAAATCAGCATCCAGATAATCATCCAAATGACTGGTATCATCATCTCCGGTCATCCCCAAGTGGCGGTGAATAGTAGCGCTAGGAAGACCGGTCAATTCGTTCATGCGCCGAGCAGCACGTCCAGTGGGAGCTGCTAGCAGAATCGGCAGATCATTGACCTTTCGCAGATCCAAACCGCGAAGCTGGGCGTAGACTGCAATGATACAGTTGATAACCGTAGTTTTTCCAGTACCCGGTCCGCCGGTTAGGATAAAGACCTTCTGATTGATAGCCTGACGGATGGCTTCTTTTTGGATACTGTCATAGGTGATGCCGGAGTTCTCCTCCACTTGCTGGATAGCGGCAGTAATTTCATCTGCGTCAAAGCAGTCTTGTTCTCCTTTTTCCAGCAGACGTACTAGATTGCTTTTTATTCCTTCTTCAGCAAAAAATAGGCTGTTTTCAAAAATCTTGGTCTCTACATTTTGGACCTTATCTTCCTCAATCAGATGGGCCAGCTCATCAGCGACTAGACTAGGGTCCAGCTCCACTTGGCGTGAGCTTTCTAAGAGCTCGATGGTATGCTCTAGTAAATCACGAGCTTCGACATAGGTATCTCCCCGCTCCATGGACTGGGTCAGCAGGGTGTGGACAAGGCCAGCCCGAAAACGCTCAGGGGCATCACTTTGGATACCCAGTTCTTCTGCCAGATGGTCAGCGATTTTAAAGCCGATCCCCTGAATATCCTCTACCAGCTGATAGGGATATTTTTCGACAATATCCAGCGTTTCTTCCTTGTAGGTATCCTGGATTTGAAAAGCTAGCTTATTGGGAATGCCGTAGGCTGCCAGCTTGGCTAGTACCATCTCAGTTCCGTAGTTGAGTCTTAGCTTGGCGACAAAGGCCTCGCGGTTCTTAGCTGCTAAGCCGTTTATCTGGGCTAGCTTTTCCGGCTCTGCTAAAATCTTGTCAATGGTGTCTTCGGTATCTTCTCCGTAGAGTTGGACGATTTTTTGAGCAGTCTTGACTCCGATTCCCTTGAAATGATCGCTGGAGAAGTATTTTACTAGGCCTTTGCTGCTGGGTTTGGCTCGCTCATAGCGGGAAATTTTCAGCTGCTGGCCATATTTGGTGTGCTGAACAAGACTGCCCCAGAAAGTGTAATCTTCGCCTTCCATGACATCTGCCATAGAGCCGGTGACAATGATTTCAAAATCTTCAAAATCCTCGGCATCCGTATCCTCAATATCTAAGAGCAGGATACGGAAAAAGTTGCTGGGATTTTCAAAAATAATCCGTTCAATGGTTCCTGAAAAGTAAAATTCCATAGTTTATAGGTTCTTCTTTTAAAACGAACCCAGCTGACGTTCAGCTGAGTTCGGTAGGCTTAATAGGTCTTAAAAGGCAGCAGTGGCCAGAAGCGGAACTTGGCTTCGCCCTGGATTTGTTCTTTTTGGAAGGTACCGACTTGGCGGCTATCCTTGGAAACAATCCGGTCGTCACCCAGAAGCAGGTATTCATCATCCAGAAGCTTGATAGTGAAGACAGGGCTGCCTTCACTATCAACAGTGAAAGCTTGAGCCTGAGCAGCGAGTTTTCTGAAAAACACACCATTGTCATCATAATCATCCCCAGTATAAGTGGATTGGAGCTTGTCTTCTTTGAATTTTTTGATGTAGTCCGTCAGGTAAGGCTCGTCTGTTTTTTTGCCGTTGATGTAAAGAGTATCATTTTCATACTGAATAGTATCACCCGGCATACCGATGACCCGCTTGACAATCTCCTTGGTCGTTCCGTTATCATCTGTCTCAGTGGCGACGACGATATCAAATCGGTCAATAGACTGATGTTTGAGGACAAGCAGGTATTCCCCATTAGCCAGCGTAGGGTCCATAGAGTGGCCATCTACCTTTACAGGGGACCAGAGAAAGAGCCGTGATAGGATGATGATAGAGATGAAGAAGAGAAAGAGGCCCCATTCTTTGAGAAATGAGAGGACAGGATTTGATTTTTTCATAGGTTACCTTTCTAAAAGTTTTTGTGCTTTTTCAGTATTTTTAAAGTGGAGTTTAGCAGAATGCTGCAGACCGGCCATTCCGTGGGCTTGAAGAATCTGGCTGGCAACATGATCGCTCTTGCTTCCGGCTCCGCTAGGCAGGGTATAGCCTAACTCTTGGCTGAGGTTTTCTAGGTTTTCTAGAAAGAGGTCGCGAGCGATAATAGAGCTGACCGCAACAGCTAGGAACTTTCCTTCAGCCTTTTCAATCAGACTTACCGGATTTGGAAAATGATTCTTTTCCTGCTTTAGGTATTTATTGTAGTTTTGCTGGCTGGTAAAGGCATCGATGACGATTTTTTCGGGATTGATGCCTTTCTGCAGCAGTAGGTAGATAGCTTGATTATGTAAGGCTACCTTGACAGAGACGGCGTTGTAGCCAGAAGCGATGACTTCGTTGTACTTCTCTGGCGATAAGAGCAGAGCTTGGTGGACAATCTTTTCTTTTAAGATCGGCGCCAGTTGGCGAATTTTGCTATCGTTCAAGGTTTTAGAATCACCAACACCCAGTTTTCTTAGAAAGTCGTGCTGGCCTGGAGTGACGAAAGAAGCTACGACGGCTAGTCCTCCAAAGTAGGAGCCGTTGCCGACCTCATCTGTCCCAATGAGGGCAAAATTCTGAGAAGCAGGACTAGAACTGGATTTGTCTGCTTGAGGGCCAAAAAAGCCAGCGTAGTGAGCAGCTTTTGCCCCTTGAAAGAGAACTTTTCCGGAGCTAAAGACACTGACCGTCGCCTGATCCAGCCGGAAGAAATGTTGAATATGTGGGTTCTTGCTGGGAGCCAGCTGGCTCTGATATTTCTCAACAAAAGCCTGAATTTCTTGCTGTTTGGGACTGAGGGTGATACTTTCCATACCCCCTATTGTACCATAAAAAGGAAAAGTCGAAAGTCATAAGATTAAAAATCTTACAAAAATTTTGTAGGAAAGCACCACTGCTTGCAATGTCAAAAAAGATGAAAAAGAGAGTCCTTGTCTAGTTCCAAGTGTTTTTATAACTGACAAAGGGCTTCTTTTTTGATATAATACAATGAGGTGATTTTATGGCAAATTTGAATCGATATAAATTTACATTTGGAAACAAGACCTTAACTCTAACAACAGAACACGATAATCTCTTTATGGAAGAAGTAGAACGGGTAGCAAAGGAAAAATACAAGGCTATCAAAGAGCAAATGCCTGCAGCAGATGATGAAGTTCTGGCGATTTTGCTGGCTGTCAATAGCCTATCTACTCAGCTCAGCCGCGAGATTGAGTTTGATGACAAAGAAAAAGAACTAGAAGATTTTCGTCACAAAATGCTCAGTGATTTGAGAGAAAAGTCGGGTAAATAGAGGAGAAATAATGTTTTCTATTATTATTTTACTAATATTGGCCTGGAGCTTTTATATCGGCTATTCGCGTGGTATTGTTTTGCAGGGCTATTATGCTGCTGCGACCATGGTTTCCATGCTGGTGGCTGGAGCTTTTTATAAGAGTTTGGCTAAGTTCATCAGCCTTTGGGTGCCTTATGCCAGCGCGACTCAGGGCTCTTCTACCTATTTTTTCCCTAGCTCCCAGCTCTTTCAGTTGGACCAGGTTTTTTATGCTGGTTTGGCCTATCTTATTATTTTTACGGCTGTCTACATCCTTGGTCGCTTTTTGGGGATTTTTGCGAATCTGATTCCCTACCCCAATAAGCTGGATACCAAATGGTACAATGTGACCAGCGGAGCCATTTCTGTTTGCATCTCTATTTTTGTTTTGGGAATGTGCCTGACTATTTTAGCGACGGTGCCGATGGAGATGGTTCAGGAGCGGCTCAACAGCAGCTTCATGATTCGCTTTATTGTCAAGTATACCCCTATCACATCCAATATCCTCAAAGATCTCTGGGTGAATCAAGTTATCGGATAAAAGACGACTCAGTTGGCCTGCTAGCTGGGTTCTTTTTTACTAGAAAAGAAAGTTATGAACACAAAAATTTTAGAAACCTTAGAATTTAGCAAGATTAAAGAACTTTTTGCTCCCTATCTTTTGACAGAGCAGGGGCAGCTGGAGCTGGGCCTGCTTTTGCCGACCAGCAAGATGGAGACGGTGGCCTCGGCTTTTCTGGAAATGACAGATATGCAGCAGATTTTTGTGCAGCATCCGCACTTTAGTCTGGCTGCGACCCAGGATATTACTGCCTTGACCAAGCGCTTAGAGCTGGAGAGTGACTTGAATATTGAGGAGTTTTTGGCTCTCAAGCGCGTCTTGGCTGTGACTCAGGAGCTCAAGTCCTTTTATGAGGACTTGGAAAATGTGCACTTGGAAAAGCTGGACCGTCTGTTTGAGAATCTGGCTGTGTTCCCTAAGCTACAAGGAAGCCTGCAAGCTGTGAATGATGGCGGTTTTATCGAAAGCTTTGCCAGCGAAAATTTGAGCCGTATCCGCCGAAAGATTCAAGAAAATGAAAACCAGGTGCGGGAAATTCTGCAGGAGATTCTCAAAAACAAGGGAGAGATGCTGGCTGATCAGGTAGTGGCTAGCCGGAATGGTCGCAATGTGCTGCCTGTGAAAAATACCTATCGCAACCGCATTTCTGGTGTGGTTCACGATATTTCAGCCAGCGGCAATACCGTCTATATCGAGCCTAGAGCAGTTGTCAACCTCAACGAAGAAATTGCCAGCAGTCGGGCGGACGAGCGTTATGAAATTCAGCGGATTTTGCAAGAATTATCAGACCTCTTCCGTCCCCATGCAGCTGAAATTGCCAACAATGCTTGGATTATCGGACATCTGGATCTGGTGCGTGCCAAGGTCCGCTTCATGCAGGAGACGGGAGCGGTGGTGCCAGACCTGTCAGAAGAGCAGGATATCCAACTGCTTAGTGTCCGCCATCCCCTGATTGAAAATGCAGTGGCTAATGACTTGTATTTCGGGCCTGATTTGACAGAGATTGTCATTACTGGGCCTAATACCGGTGGTAAGACCATCATGCTGAAGACCTTAGGCTTGGCTCAGATCATGGCCCAGTCAGGATTGCCGATTCTGGCGGACAAGGGGAGCCGTGTCGGGATTTTTAGTCAGATTTTTGCAGACATTGGTGATGAGCAGTCCATTGAGCAGAGTCTGTCGACTTTCTCCAGTCACATGACCAATATCGTCTCTATTTTAGAGCAGGTTGATAGCGAGAGTTTGGTTCTGCTGGATGAGCTGGGAGCTGGGACTGACCCGCAAGAGGGTGCAGCTCTGGCTATTGCTATCTTGGAAGATTTGCGGCTAAGGCAGATTAAAACCATGGCAACGACCCATTATCCTGAGCTCAAAGCCTATGGGATTGAGACGGACTGGGTGGAAAATGCTAGCATGGAATTTGATACAGATAGTTTACGGCCGACCTATCGCTTTATGCAGGGAGTGCCTGGCCGCTCCAATGCCTTTGAAATTGCTCGACGTTTGGGCTTGTCGGAAGTTATCGTTGGTCATGCCCAAGAGCAGACCGACACAGACAGTGATGTCAATCGGATTATTGAGCGCCTAGAGGAGCAAACTCTAGAAAGTCGCAAGCGCTTGGATAATATCCGCGAGGTGGAGCAAGAAAATCTCAAATTTAACCGAGCCCTCAAAAAACTTTACAATGAGTTTAACCGAGAAAAGGAAACCGAGCTCAATAAGGCACGGTTGGAAGCTCAGGAAATCGTTGATTTGGCTTTGTCAGAGAGTGAGAGCATTCTCAAAAATCTTCATGACAAGTCCAGTCTCAAACCGCATGAGATTATTGAAGCCAAGTCTCAGCTTAAAAAGTTGGCACCAGAAACGGTTGATTTATCAAAGAATAAGGTGCTCAAGCAGGCCAAGAAAAATCGGGCGCCCAAGGTGGGAGATGATATTCTGGTGACAAGCTATGGTCAACGGGGAACCTTGGTCAAGCAGCTCAAGGACGGCCGTTGGGAAGCTCAGGTCGGTCTTATCAAGATGACTCTAGAAGAGCAGGAGTTTAACTTACTCAAGGCTGAAAAGGAGCAGCAGCCTAAGCGCAAGCAGGTCAATGTGGTCAAACGGTCCAATACTGCTGGACCGAAAGCTAGACTGGATCTGCGAGGTAAACGCTACGAAGAGGCCATGGAAGATCTGGATGCCTTTATCGATCAGGCTCTCCTCAATAATATGGCTCAGGTGGATATTATTCACGGTATCGGGACCGGCGTCATCCGTGAAGGAGTGACAAAATACCTCCGCCGCAACAAGCACGTCAAGTCCTTCGGCTATGCTCCACAAAATGCCGGCGGCAGCGGTGCAACGATTGTGATCTTTAAGTAAGAAGTATAAAGAAAAATGGCTGGTTAAGCCATTTTTTGTGCTATAATGTAGGCGTATAATAGATTGGAGAGATAAGCCATGAAATTTAATTATTTATCAGATTCCTGCACGACTATTTTGGTGGGCAAGAAGGCCAGTTACGACGGTTCAACCATTGTGGCTCGTACAGAGGATTCACAAAACGGGGTCTTTACGCCCAAGAAATTTGTTGTAGTGGAACCACAAGACCAGCCCCGTCATTATCAGTCTGTTTTGACGTCTTTTGAGATGGATCTGCCAGATAATCCAGTCCGCTATACGGCAGTGCCAGATGCAGTTCCCAAGGATGGGATTTGGGGAGCTGCTGGGATTAACAGTTATAATGTTGCTGTCAGCGCAACGGAAACGATTACGACCAATAGCCGCGTGCTGGGGGCTGATCCTTTGGTAGAGTCAGGTATCAGCGAGGAAGATATCCTTACGTTGGTTCTTCCCTATATCAAAACAGCTCGCGAAGGGGTTCTTCGTCTAGGGAAAATCCTAGAGAAGTACGGCACTTATGAGTCCAATGGAATTGCAATCTCAGATGTCAATGAAATCTGGTGGCTGGAAACCATTGGTGGTCACCATTGGATGGCGCGGCGCGTGCCAGATGATGCCTATGTGACCAATCCCAATCAGCTAGGCAGTGATTATTTTGAATTTGACAATCCAGAGCACTTCCTCTGTCATCCAAATCTTAAAAACTTTATTAAGGAAAACCATCTCAATCTGAATTTATCAGATGAAGGCTTCAATCCGCGCTATGCTTTTGGTAGCCAGAAGGATAAGGACCGCCATTACAATACGCCGCGAGCTTGGGATATCCAGCGTTTTCTCAATCCAGAAGCGGAGCAAGATCCAAGGAGTTTCTTCATCCCATGGTGCCGCAAGCCATACCGCAAGATTACAATCGAAGATGTCAAGTATGTCCTGAGCAGCCACTATCAGGATTCGCCTTATGATCCTTACGGAGCAGAGGGAGACCACCACAGCAGACGGGCCTTTCGGACTATTGGGATCAATCGGACCAGTCAGACAGCCATCTTGCAGCTGCGCCCTAATCAACCGCAGGAAACGACTGGTATCCAATGGCTATCCTACGGCTCCATGCCTTACAATACAGCTGTTCCTTTCTTTACTCAAGTCTCAACAACGCCAGACTACTTTGCCAACACGACAGACAAGGTTTCGACGGATTCCTTCTACTGGGCTAATCGACTCATTGCTGGGTTGGCTGATGCTCATTTTAGCAGTCATGTCAGAGATTTGGATGATTATCAGGAAAAGACCATGGCCTGGGGTCATGAAATGATTGGTCGGGTAGACCGAGCTCTGGCCAAGGGGGAGGCTGTTGACTTTGAAGCTGAAAATCAAGCCATAAGCGACAAGGTGCAAGAAGCGACAGACCAGCTCTTGGAGAAAGTTCTCTTGGATGCCAGCAATCTCATGACCAACCATTTCTCACTGAGCGACTAAGGTCTACCCGTAGCAAATATTTTTCTTTCTCTAGCTTTTGGTGTAAAATGTTATCAAAAGTAAGCTATTTAAAGGAGAAGATTTATGGTAGCAGCAGTTACAGATGCAACATTCGCGGAAGAAACAAAAGACGGATTGGTTCTGATTGACTTTTGGGCAACTTGGTGCGGTCCATGCCGTATGCAGGCGCCTATCTTGGAGCAGTTGGCAGGGGAAGTTCATGAGGACGAACTGAAAATCCTTAAAATGGATGTGGATGAAAATCCAAATACTGCCCGTGAATTTGGCATTATGTCCATTCCGACCCTTCTGTTCAAGAAAGATGGTCAAGTAGTTAAGCAAGTCGCAGGTGTTCATACCAAAGACCAGCTCAAGGCTATTATCGCCGAATTAAGCTAAGCAAGAAGCCTCTGGGCTTCTTTTTTTGTATCAAAAAACGTTTACATGCTTAAAAATTTTTATAAAATATTGACAAAAAGCGAATGTTCTTTTAGAATAATAGAAAATTAATAATCAACACCGAACGAAGTTTTTCAGAAAGAGGCGGGGCCTCTGACTGTGAAATGGACGGAACTCTGGAGAGACCATGAATGGCACCGAAGGGGCAAGGCGGTTTAGAACCGCTCAAACTCTCAGGTAAAAGGACAGAGCGAAGAGGCAGGGATTTCCCTACTCCAGCACATCCAGAGTACATGTTTTGCATGTGCTCTTTCTTTTTCTCGGTGTGAAAAGGAGCTTATATCATGTTGGAAATATTGAATCGTCTGGATTCTTTTGTTTGGGGTCCGCCCCTGCTCATTTTGCTGGTTGGTACTGGTATCTATCTCAGTCTGCGTCTAGGCTTGCTGCAGATTTTTCTTCTTCCGCGTGCCTTTCGGCTAATCTTTGTATCAGACGAGGAGCATCAGGGCGATGTCTCCAGCTTTGCGGCTCTCTGTACAGCTCTGGCCGCGACTGTGGGAACGGGAAATATTATCGGAGTGGCAACTGCCATTAAAACCGGTGGGCCGGGGGCCCTCTTCTGGATGTGGGTAGCTGCTTTCTTTGGAATGGCGACGAAGTATGCCGAGGGCCTCTTAGCTATCAAGTACCGCCGCAAGGATGCTCATGGTGCTATGGCGGGCGGACCCATGCACTATATCTTACTAGGGATGGGCGAGAAGTGGCGCCCGTTGGCTATCTTTTTTGCAATAGCTGGTATCTTGGTGGCTCTCTTGGGGATTGGGACCTTTACGCAGGTCAATTCCATCACAGAGGCCATGCAGAATATCATTCAGCTGCCTCCAGCTGTGACAGCTTCTATCTTGGCTATTTTGGTGGCTCTGGTTATTTTCAGCGGCATCCAGTCTATTGCTCGAGTATCGACCAAGGTTGTGCCCTTTATGGCGGCTATTTATATCTTGGGGACTGTGACTGTCTTAGCGGTCAATCTAGATCGTCTGCTGCCCACTCTCCAGCTAGTCTTTAGCTCAGCTTTTAGTCAGACAGCTGCTGTCGGTGGCTTTGCCGGTGCCACCATCCAGATGGCAATTCAAAACGGGGTCGCGCGTGGAGTTTTTTCCAATGAATCTGGCTTGGGATCAGCGCCCATTGCAGCGGCGGCAGCTCGGACCAAGGAACCGGTAGAACAGGGCTTGATTTCCATGACCGGAACCTTTATCGACACCCTGATTATCTGTAGCCTGACAGGATTGACGATTTTAATCACAGGAGTCTGGGATGGCAATCTCAATGGTGTGTCTCTTACCCAAGCAGCCTTTGCGAGTGTTTTTGCTAATTTTGGTCCGGTTCTGCTTTCAGTCTTTCTAGTTCTGTTTGCCTTTACGACTATCTTGGGCTGGAACTACTATGGTGAGCGCTGTTTTGAATTTCTCTTTGGGGTGCGCTATATCCGCGTTTATCGCTTGCTATTTGTCCTTATGATTGTTCTCGGTGGCTTTGTGGGTCTAGAGGCGGTCTGGATTCTTGCAGATATTGTTAATGCCCTCATGGCCTTGCCGAACTTAATCGCTCTCCTAGCACTTTCTCCTATTGTCATCAGTGAAACGAAGAAATATTTTGACAAGCGTCGAAAGAACTAACTTTCGCACATAAAAAACCTCTAGCTTTCCGTAATGGTGGAAGTCTAGAGGTTTTTTGTCGAAATTAATAACGTTTTTCTTTTGGCCAGTTGCTCATCTCGGCCACAGCTGTAAAGAGAACGTCAGTAGAAGAGTTGAGGGCTGTCTCGCAGGAGTCCTGAATGACACCGATAACGAAGCCGACGCTGACTACCTGCATGGCCAAATCATTGGAAATCCCAAAGAGGCTGCAGGCGACCGGAATGAGCAGGAGAGACCCGCCAGCTACGCCGGAAGCCCCGCAAGCAGAAATTGCCGCTACGACACTGAGAACTAGAGCTGTGCCAAAGTCAACCCGGATACCCAGCGTATTGACAGCAGCCAAGGTCAGGGTGTTGATAGTGATGGCAGCTCCTGCCATATTGATAGTAGCCCCCAGAGGAATAGAGACCGAGTAGGTCTCTGGATTGAGTCCTAGATCCCGACAGAGTTTCATATTGACGGGGATGTTAGCCGCTGAGCTGCGCGTGAAAAAGGCAGTCACACCACTGACTCGTAAACAGCGCCAGACCAAGGGATAGGGATTTTTCCGCAGCATGATAAAGCTAATCAAAGGATTAATAACCAGAGCGACAATCAGCATGCTGGCTATCAAGACCAGCAGCAGGATACCATAGCTTTTTAGAGCCTGGAAGCCTTTGCCGGAAATGGTCGTGTAGACCAGGCCTAAAATGCCAAGAGGGGCTAGATTGATAATCCACTCGACAATCTTAGAAGTGATATCTGCCAAGGTCTGCAGCAGTTCCTTGCTGTGGTGGCTAGCTTCTCGCATGGCAATTCCAAAGATGACAGCCCAGGACAGGATACCAATATAGTTAGCAGTGATGAGGGCGTTGACGGGATTGTCCACCAGCTGAAGCAGAAGATTGCTGAGGACTTGTCCGATTCCATCTGGAGGGGAAACCTTTTGGGAGGACGAAGCCAACTCTATACTAATGGGAAAGAAAAAGTTGACCAGAACCGCTACCAAGGCCGCCGCAAAGGTTCCCAGAAGATAGAGCAAGATGACTGTCTTCATATTGCTCTTTTGCCCTTTCTGCTGTTGAGACAGGGCGTTTGCCACCAGAGCGAAGACTAGGAGCGGAGCGATGGCCTTGAGGCCGCCAACGAAGATTTGGCCCAGAAGTCCAATGGCCTGTGCTTGGGGGAAGATGACAGCCAGCAGGACACCAATGCCAATACCAATGGAAATCCGCTTGATTAGATTGGTTTTATTCCAAATAGTGATGAAGCGATGGACCATGTAAGTTCCTTTCTTGTCTTAGATACTTATTTTATTATACGATAGGAAGGGGGTGAAAGCAATGCTAGGTGATGCTAACCATTCTATGTCCATGCAGATTGGTCTTTGTGGTATAATGGTAGTAATCTTTTTGGAGGTAGCCTATGTCTAAGACCGGAAATGTCTTTTCCCGTTATATCCAGCAGTTTGACTGGAGCAAGATTGCAGATGACCTTTTTTCCAAGCTGGTCTCTTTACTTCTGCTTTTTATCTTATTTTACATCGTTAAGAAAATCCTGCATTTGTCAGTGACCAAGATCATTGCTCCCTCTCTCAAGCTATCCAAGCAGGATGTAGCCAGACAGAAAACCATTACTCGGCTGATTGAGAATCTGCTTAATTATGTCTTGTATTTCCTCTTGATTTACTGGGTTTTATCCATCTTGGGACTGCCGGTTTCCAGTCTTTTGGCTGGTGCGGGAATTGTTGGTGTAGCTATTGGGATGGGAGCTCAGGGCTTCTTATCGGATCTAGTCAATGGTTTCTTTATTCTTCTCGAGCGCCAGTTAGATGTTGGTGACAATGTTCGCCTGACTAACGGCTCTATCAACATCGCTGGAACAGTAATCAGTGTCGGGATTCGGACGACGCAGGTACGGGACGCAGACGGAACGCTTCATTTTGTTCCCAACCGCAATATCATGGTTGTCAGTAATCTGTCTCGTGGAGATATGCGGGTTCTGATTGACATTCCGCTTTATGCCCAGACGGATTTGGACGAGATTTACCGTATCATTTCCAAGGTCAATGAAGAAGCTGTGCCAGAACATCCCGAGATTCTCAAGGAACCGGATGTCTTGGGGCCGCAGATGGCTTCAAATGGCCAGTTCAACTTCCGGATCAGCATGATCGTACAAGGTGGCATGCAGGTTTCCATTTACCATATCTTCTACCGCCTTTACCATGAAGCGCTTTTGCGAGAGGGGATTGAGCTTCCGACGCTTGGACCTCTTTCAAAAGGCAAGTAACTATTGATTAGAAAGGTCCATATGAATCAGCGAATTCAGCAGGAAATTGTCAGTGAGGACAATCGTGTTTACCGTTTAAAACGTCCTCTCCACAAGCAGGGGCTCTTTTGGGCGGCTCTGGTGTCTGGTATTATCATCTTTCTTCTGGCCTTGCTCAGCATTCTCCTCGTCATCACTACGATTGGCCTTATGGAGGAAAATGACCATCTCAAGTCTCTCACAGGCTACCATAACTCGCCTTTAGAGACCTATTCCAGCCATGCTTTTGAGAAAACAGTTGAATTTTCCAGTGGACTCAAGGTGACAGTTCATTCGGCAGTGGAAGACAGCAAGAGAGTCATGAGCGATGAGTCAACAGGGGTAGCTGTCGTTGCGACTATCACGGTTGAAAATACTTCTAAAAAGCCCATTCTGGTCAGTCCTTATGACTTTGGACTCTATGACAAGAAAGAAAATGTCTATATTTTGGATGGCTCAACCTTTGACAATACACAAATCGGCACCAATCTGGCGCCAGGGAAGTCTATCCGCTTTGACTTAGTATTTGACGGGGAAGGCGGCGATGAGGATACCTATACTGTGACCTACGAAAATGCTAAGTGGCAAAAGGAGAAAAACAAGACAAAGCAAGAGAAAAAGAAGGAGCAATAGGGAAAATTAACCTATTACTCTAATGTCTTTGCTACTTTCCGCACTAGATTTGAAAATGGAGATAACAAACTGTATAGATAAAAGAGGATTTGAGACAAAAGTTTCAAATCTTTTTCTTGACTCTGACCTTAGAGGAGGGTGTATACTGGTGGAAATTAGAAAAGGAGATTACCATGAAAATCAATATGATTCGTTCGGATAAAGTTTATCAAGAGATGCTCGAATTGCCCTTGGAAAAGAGAGAGGGCTGTTTTCGGGCGAAAATACTCGCTCCATTTGCTCTTAAATACCAAACTCAGCACATTCCTCTGAAAGCGAAGTATCCCGGAGGATTTGATGCCTTGTTCCTACTTGGTTTTATGAATCAGCTACCCGGCACTCTGTCAGAAAAGGATAGGCCGGCTATTGATGCTCTGAGCTCTGATCAACTCTGGCAAAATTGTCAAGATACCATCAAGAGGAGTATCGGTCTTTTTGAGCAAGCTGGCTATGATTTAGAGGTTGAGGATTACTATTTTACTATTTTATTGGGCAATCCAGAAAAACCTATGCTACAGCTCAATAAAGGTTACAGCGGAGATGGAGGAATTCCAGGCTACCTCATGCTTAGTCTGCTGCCAAATGACTATACTTTACCACGTGTGCAGGCTGCGTTGGCTCACGAGTGCAACCATAATGTCCGCTTCCAATTTATCAAATGGAACCAGCAGACGACACTAGCAGACTGGGTAGTTAGTGAAGGATTGGCAGAGTCCTTTGCTGCTGAGCTCTATGGCAAGGAGCTCATTGGACCTTGGGTCACTTCAACCAGTCCAGAGCAGTTAGAAGAGATTAAGCCCATCATCTCAAGTCAGCTTCAGCTAACGGGGATGGCGGAAATGGCTCCATATCTCTACGGTGATGAAATTGCAGAGATACAGGGTCAGATACCAGTTGGAATGCCTTATGCTGCGGGCTATGCTTATGGCTATCATTTGATACAAGCTTATCTGAAAAAGACTGGCAAGAGCATTATTGAAGCGACAGTAACACCGACGGCAGAGATTTTAGAAGCTACTAAAGACTTTTGGAAATGACACTTTTGCTTGAAAATCTGTCAAAACTTGATATAATGTAGGTGATTTCTGGAGGTGATAGTATGCATTATAAAAGAATTGAGTTAAAAGTCACAAATCAAGGTATCCACGAGCGTAAGATTTTTCAAGGTGTTAAAATTTTCAGCCGCAGCAAGCTCTCCAAAGATCAGAAAAGCATTTTGACACAGAAGATTTACCTGACACCGAAGCAAAACATTGTTTACTATCAACGGACAGATGTCAACTATGACCAGAACTGGCATCATAAGAAGGATTATTACGAACTAACTTATGGCCAGTTGGACAGAGAAACTGTCTTTAAGGTTTGTCAAGATTTTGACGAACTAAGTCCTTTCCTGGAGAATAAGCTGTTAGAGAAGCTAAAAGAAAAGCAGGTAGCAGGCAAATTTTTTGAAAAATTAGATATATAAAAATCCGACTGCTTATAAAAGCAGTCGGATTTATTCTAGTTTGATAGTGCTTAAACAAATCCTTGAGCAATCATAGCTTTGGCTACGTTTTTGAAGGCAGCGATATTAGCACCAGCCAGATAGTCTTTGCTAAGTCCGTAAGTTTCAACGGTAGTTTTATCTGTGTTGGGGATGCTGGTCATGATGTTCTTGAGACAGCCAGAGTATACTGACATCTATTCATCTGATAAGAGGGATTTTATCATCCAGATATTCATAGCCGGGTGGCCAGCAGCGTTAGAAAGTGGTTGTTGCAGTGATGTAAAACCATAGTGCTGATAGATGGCCACAGCCGTAACCAGTTCAGTAGAGGTTTCTAGATAAAGCTGTTCATAACCAGCTAGACGGGCTTCCTGGAATATCCGCTTTATCAAACTACTGGAATAACCTTTGCCACGGCTATTTTTAGTGACATACAGTTTTTGTAATTCAGCAATCTTATCGGACACAGGTGCAAAGCCACCACAGCCAACCAGCTGATCTTCATCTTCCAGAACAAAGTAAGCTGCCCTCTCTTGCTGTTGATAGTAGTCGGCCAAATGATCTAGATGAGAATCAAAGTAGACAGTTCCTGGTTTGTCAAGCCCGAATTCTTCTAGGCTAGTTCGAATGAGTTGCGCTACAGCTGGATTGTCTCTCACTTCCATCGGCCGTAAGTTCATCATTTGTCCTCCGATAGGATGTATCGTTCAGTTAAACTACACCTTGCGCAATCATAGCATTTGCTACGTTTTCGAAGGCCGCGATGTTAGCACCAGCCAGGTAGTCTTTGCCAAGTCCGTAAGTTTCAGCGGTAGTCTTAGCTGTGTTGAAGATGTTGGTCATGATATCTTTCAAACGTCCGTCAACTTCTTCGCGAGTCCATGACAGACGAAGGCTGTTTTGGCTCATTTCCAGAGCAGATACAGCTACACCACCAGCATTGGCAGCTTTAGCAGGTCCGTAGAAGATGCCATTCTCTTTGTAAATTGCGATAGCATCCAGGTCGCTCGGCATATTGGCACCTTCAGATACACAGATAATTCCTTGAGCTACCAAGCGTTTGGCAGCTTCGCCATTGATTTCATTTTGTGTCGCACATGGCAGAGCGATGTCATATTTCTCAGCGTAAGTCCATACAGAACCTTCATGGTAAGTAGCACTTGCTTTTTCAGCAGCATATTCTGTCAAGCGAGCGCGGCGTTTTTCTTTGACATCAACCAAAAGATCGAAGTCAATACCGTTTTCATCGATAACATAACCGTTTGAGTCAGAAACAGAGATAACAGTTGCACCAAGCTCAGTTGCTTTTTGAAGAGCGTATTGGGCTACGTTACCAGAACCGGAAATAACCACCTTCTTGCCAGCAAAGCTTTGGCCGTTAGCCTTGAGCATTTCTTCGGTATAGTAAACCAAACCGTAGCCAGTTGCTTCTGGACGAATCAAGCTGCCACCAAATCCAAGGGGTTTACCAGTCAAGACACCTGCATCGAATTGATTGAGGCGTTTGTATTGACCGTAGAGGTAGCCGATTTCACGACCGCCGACACCAATATCACCAGCTGGGACATCAAGAGATGGGCCGATGTATTTTTGCAATTCAGTCATAAAGCTTTGGCAGAAGCGCATCACTTCAGCATCAGTCTTACCTTTGGGATCAAAGTCAGATCCGCCTTTACCACCGCCGATTGGCAAGCCTGTCAAGACATTTTTAAAGATTTGCTCAAATCCGAGGAATTTCAAGATACCTTGGTTTACAGTTGGGTGGAAACGAAGACCGCCTTTATAAGGACCAACTGCTGAGTTGAATTGAACGCGGTAACCACGGTTGACTTGTACGTTACCTTCGCGGTCTACCCAAGGAACACGGAAGCTGATAACGCGTTCAGGCTCAGTAATACGCGCTAGGATGTTTTCTTCAATGTATTCTGGGTGTTTTTCGAAAACGGGTTCCAGAGTATTGAGAAACTCTTCAACAGCTTGGAGGAATTCTGCCTCGTGTCCGTTGCGGGCTTTTACGGTCTCGAAAGTGCTTTGGATATATTCTTTAGCAGTTGTCATCTGTCATTCTCCTTTAAATAAAATAGTAAACCATCCTGTCGGAAGCTGCTTGTAGCTTGTATGACGAGGATGTGTTTAAATCTTTAAAACAGGCATCTTTTAAATGTCATATTTTATTACATGGAACATTATAGCAGACTTTTTTTACCTTGTAAAGAAAAAAGTTGAATTTTCTAAAAATTTCCACAATTTATTTTCTGAAATATTCCAGAAAATAGCTGATCGAACTGGATGTTTTCCGAACGTTAGTCAGGAATTGCTGGTTTAAAAAACGAAAAAGCGGGTTTTGGTGATATAATAGAGGAAATGAGCTAAAGGCACTCGCCTTCAGAAGAAAAAGGAGCGTTTTACTATGGTTTCGACATCTACACAGATTGCTGGTTTTGCATTTGACAACTGCCTGATGAATGCAGCTGGTGTTGGCTGCATGACAAAAGAGGAACTGGCAGAAGTCAAAGATTCTGCTGCGGGAACATTTGTGACCAAGACGGCGACGCTGGAATTTCGTCAGGGAAACCCAGAACCACGCTATCAGGATGTTCCGCTGGGGTCTATCAACTCCATGGGCCTGCCCAACAATGGTTTAGACTACTATCTTGACTATCTGCTGGAACTCCAGAAAAGCGAACCAAATCGGACTTTCTTCCTCTCTTTGGTCGGTATGTCGCCAGAAGAAACCCACACCATTCTTCAGAAAGTGCAGGCAAGTGACTTTAAAGGCATTACTGAGCTCAATCTCTCCTGCCCCAATGTCCCTGGTAAGCCGCAGATTGCTTATGACTTTGAAACGACGGAAAAGATTTTGTCAGAGGTTTTTGTTTATTTTACCAAGCCGTTGGGTATCAAGCTGCCTCCTTATTTTGACATCGTGCATTTTGATCAAGCCGCTGCGATTTTTAACAAATATCCACTCAAGTTTGTCAATTGTGTAAACTCAATCGGAAACGGTCTTTATATAGAAGATGAGTCAGTGGTCATTCGTCCGAAAAATGGTTTTGGAGGTATCGGAGGTCAGTATATCAAGCCGACCGCTCTAGCTAATGTCCATGCCTTTTACCAACGCCTGAAACCTGAAATCCAAATCATCGGAACTGGTGGTGTCCTGACGGGGCGCGATGCCTTTGAGCATATCCTCTGTGGTGCCAGTATGGTGCAAGTAGGAACAACCCTTCATAAAGAAGGAGTGGCAGCTTTCGAACGCATCACCTCAGAACTCAAGGCTATTATGGAAGAAAAAGGCTATGAAAGCTTAGAAGATTTCCGAGGAAAATTGAAGTATATTGAGGAGTAATTAAAATACGGCTGTTTCAGATTGAAGAAAGATGCATCTTTCTTCAATTTTTTTTGAAAGCGATGATAATATCTGAGAACTACTGACCTCCACCATTTAAAGAATATCCTAAAATTGTGTTATACTACAAATAAAATAAATTGATAAGATATTTGAAGGGGAAATTACGATGAATAAAACATTCTTATGGAGTGGGCTCAGTATTCTAGTAGTTACGGGACTGATTATCATAGGATTTAGTATGTATCAAAACCAGAAGAAGCAAAAGATGATATGCATTGCGACTAGTAAAGAAGCTAGAAAGGTTTATGAAGAACATATGAGAGAGAATGATCCTAATGCTCTAACAAGAGAAGGAGTTATTCAATCTTATGAAATTGATACTGAGACATTAGAATATAATCCGATGGGAGGTCTGATGGTTCGATTGTATTTTAATAACAATAAAGAATTAGACTTTCATTTTGGATTGATAAAAAATGACAATGGAGAGTATGAAACATATGGCTATACCATATCACCTAAATTATCAGCTTTGTTAAAGGAAAATGTTAAATGAGCAAAAAAAATAAATATGATGAGATTCTGCCTGTATACCTGTATAATAGTAGTTATAGTCAGCAGCAGAAATCATTTTTGAGTTGAATCACTATAAAATTTACTCCTTTTATGAGAAAATAGTCGCAAAGAAATGAGGTGCTTTTATGGCAGAAATTTATTTAGCAGGCGGATGCTTCTGGGGCTTGGAAGAGTACTTTTCTCACATTGAGGGTGTGGAGGAAACGACAGTGGGATACGCCAATGGGCAAGTGGAATCAACCAACTACCAGCTGATTCATCAGACGGACCATGCAGAGACGGTTCATCTGATCTATGATGAAAAGCGGGTCAGCCTGCGGGAAATCCTGCTCTATTATTTCCGAGTCATTGATCCTCTGTCGGTCAATAAGCAGGGAAATGATGTAGGACGTCAGTATCGGACGGGCGTTTACTATACCAATCAAGCCGATAAGGCAGTCATTGAGCAGGTTTTTTCTGAGCAGGAAAAGCAGTTGGGACAAAAGATTGCTGTTGAGCTAGAGCCTTTGCGCCACTATGTCCTAGCTGAGGACTATCATCAGGATTATCTCAAGAAAAATCCTGGTGGCTACTGTCATATCAATGTCAATGATGCTTATCAGCCCTTGGTCGATCCAGGACAGTACGAGAAGCCTACGGATGTAGAACTAAAGGAGCAGCTGACGGAAGAGCAGTACCAGGTGACCCAGAACAGTGCGACAGAGCGCCCTTTCCATAATGCCTACAATGCCACTTTTGAAGAAGGAATTTATGTAGATGTGACGACTGGTGAGCCCCTCTTTTTTGCTGGTGATAAGTTTGAGTCTGGCTGCGGCTGGCCTAGCTTTAGCCGGCCCATTGCCAGAGAAGTTCTGCGATACTATGAAGACAAGAGCCATGGCATGGAGCGGATCGAAGTGCGCAGCCGTTCAGGGAACGCCCATCTGGGGCATGTCTTCACAGACGGACCAGAAGCAGCAGGCGGCTTGCGCTACTGTATCAACTCAGCAGCTCTGCGATTTATTCTAAAAGAGAAAATGGAAGCAGAAGGATATGGCTATCTGCTGACCTTCATGCAGTAAAAGGGCATAAAATCAACTCAAATGCTTCAAATCGTTATATAATTTTTTTATCACGGCGATAAATTATTTATATAAGCCAAGTCTCCTTTAACATGGTAAAATGAGAAGTAATCTTATAAAATAGAAGATTTAGAATTTTATCCATTAAAGGAGAATAAATGATGAATTTGAAAAAAATCTTTTCAGTCGGCTTAGTCGGCCTTGCAGCCTTGGGTTTGGCAGCTTGCGGAGGCTCTTCTAGTAAGGAGAGCAAATCAGCAGACGGACCTGTAACCGTCAAGGTTGGGGTAATGAGCCTGAGTGATACAGAAGAAGCGCGCTGGAACAAGGTTCAAGAGATTCTTGACAAAGAAAATGCAGGCGTTAAATTAGAGTATACACAGTTTACCGACTACTCTCAGCCTAACCAAGCTCTGCTTGACGGTGATGTGGATATCAACGCTTTCCAACATTACAACTTCCTTGAAAACTGGAACAAAGAGAAGGGAGCAGACCTTGTGTCTGTTGCGGATACCTATATCGCTCCTATTCGTCTCTACTCTGGTACAAAGGACGGCAAAAATAAATACACAGATGTGAAAGACATCCCAGAAAATGGGACAATTGCCGTTCCAAATGATGCGACAAATGAGAGCCGTGCTCTTTATCTTCTTGAATCAGCTGGCTTGATCAAGCTTGATGTTAAAGGTAAGGAACTTGCGACTGTTGCCAACATCAAAGAAAACAAGAAGAATCTGACAATTTCTGAGTTGGATGCTTCTCAAACGCCAGCTTCTCTGACTTCAGCAGATGCTGCAGTTGTCAATAATACTTTCGTCCGCGAAGCAGGTATTGACTACAAGAAGGCCCTCTTCAAAGAAGAAGCCAATGAAAACTCAAAACAATGGTATAACCTGATTGCAGCGAAACCAGATTGGAAGAAATCAGACAAGGCTGACGCAATTGAAAAAATTATCAAGGCTTACCACACTGATGAAGTGAAAAAAGTTATCGAAGAATCATCAGATGGTATGGATCAGCCGGTTTGGTGATTTTACCAGCAGAAAGTCATTGTATTGAATCATGAAATGATTAAGAAGGGCGGAGATTAGCTTCTCCAGCCCTTTATCTGCTATTAGGGTCATTTAGTTTGAACAGTATCTGGCTTTGAGCTAGGTTGGTACAGATTGCAGCGCGCGACTTATCAGTTCCTTAGGTCAAGTGACAGACGGAAATCAAACTAAAAGGCTATAGTGGCTAAATCTCATATTGGACAAATCAAGGAGTGAATCGGAAATTATGGGCAAAGAAATTATCAAATTGGATCACATTGATGTCGTTTTTAAGCAAAAAAAGCAAGACATTAAGGCTGTAGAAGATGTGACCATTCATATTAATCAGGGTGATATTTATGGGATTGTAGGTTATTCTGGTGCCGGCAAGTCTACCCTGGTCCGTGTCATTAACTTGCTGCAGGTGCCGTCTGCCGGTAAGATCACGGTGGATGATACGGTTTTCTATGATCATCATCAGGTTCAGCTTACTGCAGCTCAGCTACGCCAAAAGCGTAAGGATATCGGGATGATTTTCCAGCATTTCAACCTCATGGCACAGATGACAGCCAAGGAAAATGTTGCTTTTGCGCTCAAGCATTCACCTTTATCAGCTGCTGAAAAAGAGAAAAAAGTTCATACGCTTTTGGACTTGGTAGGCTTAGCGGATCGGGCGGACAATTATCCTGCCCAGCTGTCTGGTGGTCAGAAGCAGCGGGTGGCTATTGCGCGGGCCTTGGCCAATGATCCCAAAATCCTAATTTCGGACGAGTCTACATCCGCTCTGGATCCTAAGACCACCAAGCAGATTTTGGCTCTACTGCAGGATTTGAATCAAAAATTGGGTCTGACTATTGTCCTCATTACCCACGAAATGCAGATTGTCAAGGACATTGCCAACCGGGTAGCAGTTATGCAGAACGGTCGGCTGATTGAGGAAGGTTCAGTTCTGGATATTTTCTCTAATCCCAAGAATGAGCTGACCCAAGACTTCATTACGACCGCAACGGGTATCAATGAGGCCATGATCAAAATCAACCAGCAAAAGATTGTGCAAAACCTGCCGGAAAATTCCATTCTGGCCCACCTGAAATACTCAGGTGTGGTAACGGACACAGCCATTATAAACGACATTTACAAGCAGTATCACATATCTGCCAATATTCTTCACGCCAATATTGAGATTTTAGATCATGTACCGGTCGGAGAAATGGTCGTTATCTTATCTGGAGAGACCAAGCAACTGGCGGCGGTGCAGGAAAGTCTACGCGAAGCAGGAGTAGAGCTGCATGTTCTGAAAGAAGGGAGTAACTAATGCTACAGCTGATTCAACAATTTATGCCCAATGTTTATAGAATGGGATGGTCTGGGCAGGCTGGCTGGGGAACAGCTATTTACCTGACTCTGTATATGACTATCATTCCTTTCTTTATCGGAGGGATTCTAGGCTTTATCGCAGGTCTCTTGCTTGTCTTGACAGGGCCGAGAGGTATTTTGGAAAATAGACTTGTCTTTTTCGTCTTGGACAAGGTTACCTCTATCTTCCGGGCGATTCCTTTCATCATTCTCCTAGCCCTCATCAATCCTTTTACTCGGATTATTGTGGGAACTGGGATTGGACCGACTGCGGCCTTGGTCCCTCTTTCACTGGCTGTTTTTCCTTTCTTTGCCCGTCAGGTTCAGGTGGTCTTATCCGAATTAGACCGAGGAGTGATTGAAGCGGCGCAGGCTAGTGGAGCAACCTTCTGGGACATTGTCGGTGTTTACCTGCGGGAAGGTCTGCCGGACTTGATTCGGGTGACGACTGTTACGCTCATCTCTCTGGTTGGTGAGACTGCTATGGCGGGAGCGATTGGTGCTGGCGGACTGGGAAATGTTGCCCTGACTTATGGTTATCAGCGTTTCAACCATGATGTGACTATTCTTGCGACCATTCTTATTTTGCTGCTCATCTTCTTTATTCAGTTTGTTGGGGATTTCCTGACACGGAAGATTAGTCATAGATAATGATTGACAACTAGGGCCTCAGCTGGGGCTCTTTTTTATGCCATAATTGTATTAAAAGACTTGCGCAATTAGATTAGGCTTGTTATAATAGCTAAAATCTCTTGAAAGCAAGTGTTGGGAAAGTGAGGATATGGCGGATGAAAGCTTATACAAATGTCAATCTGGTGACCTGTGACAGCCAATTTCATGTTTACCGGGAAGGGCTATTGGTGGTTGAGGACGACCGCATTGCCTACTGTGGTCCCTATGATGAAAGCTGGCTAGGGAAATGTAGTGAAACAGTGGATTATGAAGGTACTTGGATCATGCCAGGGCTGGTCAACTGCCATACTCACTCGGCCATGACTTTGCTGCGCGGGATTCGTGATGACAGCAATCTGCATGAGTGGTTGGAGGACTATATCTGGCCAGCAGAAAGCCAGTTCACAGCGGATCTAACGACCGAGGCTGTCCAGCTGGCTCTGGCTGAAATGCTGCTGTCAGGGACAACGACTTTTAACGACATGTATAATCCTCAGGGAGTGGAGATTGACCGGATTTATCAGGCTGTGCATCAGTCTGGTATGCGCTGCTATTTCTCACCAACCCTCTTTAGCTCAGAGTCGGAAACAGCAGAAGAGACTCTGGATCGTACTCGGACCATTATTGAGAAAATCCTCTCCTATGACGATGAAGATTTTCAGGTTATGGTGGCGCCTCATTCGCCTTATGCCTGTGACGAAGAGTTGCTCAAGGGCAGTCTTGAGCTAGCGCGTGAACTGGATTTGAAGCTTCATATCCATGTGGCGGAGACCCAGGATGAAAATAAAATCATACTGGAGCGCTATGGCAAACGGCCTCTGGCTTTCTTAAAGGGTTTGGGTTACTTGGAGCAGCCAGCAATTTTTGCTCACGGAGTTGAACTGAATCCGTCAGAGATTGCGGATTTGGCGGCTTCACCAGTCAGCATCGCCCACAATCCTATCAGCAACCTCAAGCTGGCTTCCGGTGTAGCTCCGGTGACCGACTTACTAGCCGCTGGGGTGACCGTTGGCTTAGCGACAGACTCTGTCGCTTCCAATAATAATCTGGACATGTTTGAAGAAGGCCGGACAGCTGCTCTCCTTCAGAAGATGCGGGCAGGCGATGCAACCCAGTTTACGATTGAGCAGGCCTTGAAAGCTTTGACTATTGAAGGAGCCAAGGCGTTGGGATTGGATAACAAAATCGGTAGTCTGGAAGCGGGCAAGCAAGCCGATTTCATTGTCATTCAACCTAAGGGAAGACTTCATCTCTATCCTTTGGGAAATATGCTGTCGCACCTAGTGTACGCAGTCAAAGGCAGTGATGTTCAGGATGTCTACATTGCTGGGCAGCAGGTCGTCCGAGACGGCCAGGTGCTGACCGTTGATGTAGGGAGTTTTGTGTAAGTGTAAAAGCTTAAAATGGAAGCGAGAAATTAGCCTTGCTTCCATTTGTTTTTTATAAAATTCGACAAATTATTCGGAAAACGCTTGCAATTTCTCTAGCTTCTGGTATAATAAACTTATGGATTGTTACTGGTCAAGCAGGCAAAACCTAAGCAAATACAAGATATAAAGCAGTTTCTTGCTTTCTATTTGGTGTGTGTTTAGGTTTTTTTCGTGCCCTATTTTCCGGGAATAGGAAGAAACTGCCAACCTAAAAAATACAAGGAGGATCCATTATGGCTAAAGACTATACAGAATTAGCTCAGGATATTGTTGCCCATGTAGGTGGCAAGGACAACATCACCAAACTGGTACACTGCGTGACACGCTTGCGTTTTTCTCTAAAGGATGAATCTAAGGCAGATACAGACTATCTGATGAAGCGCGACGGAGTTGTAACGGTTGTCAAGGCCGGTGGTCAATATCAAGTTGTTATTGGTAATCATGTGCCAGATGTTTATGAAACGGTGCTCAAGGTTGCTGGAATTGCTGGTGAGGGCAGTGTTGATGCAGATGATGATGCTGTAGAAGGGAATCTGTTTGACCGCTTCATTGCGCTCGTATCCGGTCTCTTCCAGCCGATGCTTGGTACCTTGTCAGCAGCTGGTATGATAAAAGGTGTGGTAGCCATTATGGCTGCCTTAGGCGTTGCCAAAACAGATGGTGCTTATGTCGTTCTCAATGCAGCTGGTGATGGTATCTTCCAGTTTCTTCCTTTAATTTTGGCTATTACATCTGCTAAACGGTTCAAGATGAATCAGTTCACGGCTTTGGCTATCGGTTTTGCCTTGGTTTATCCAAATATCGCAGCTAGTTTTACAGCAGAAAAACCGCTTTATACACTTTTTGCAGGTACACCAATCGAGTCTTCGATTTTCTCGACTTTCTTCGGTCTTCCTATTATCTTCCCTGCATCTAGCTACCTATCAACAGTCCTTCCAGTGATTACAGCTGTTTGGGTTGGGGCCAAGATTGAAAAAGGCTTTAAAAAGATCATTCCCGATGTTGTCAAAGTCTTTATCGTACCATTCTTTACCCTTTTAATTACAGTGCCACTGGCCTTTCTAGTTATCGGTCCAGTTATGAGCTGGGCTTCTGATTTGGTTGGTGCTCTCTTTACAGGTATCTATGACTTTAGTCCTGTGCTGTATGGTATCGTCCTAGGGGCTGCTTGGCAGGTTCTGGTCATGTTTGGTCTTCACTGGGGCTTGGTACCGTTGGCTATTTTGGAGCTTCAAAAGGGTCCAGGTGTCATCCTTGTTGCTACTATTGCTATCTGTTTTGCTCAGGCTGGTGCCTTGCTCAATATCATGATGCGCACCAAAGAAGATAAAGTTCGTCAGCTTTCGATTCCGGCCTTTATATCAGCTCTTTTTGGTGTGACGGAGCCGGCTATTTACGGTATCACCCTTCCAATGCGCTTGCCATTCATCATGACTTGTATTTCTGGAGCTCTGACTGGTGCTTATCTGGCCTTCTTTGATGTAAAGATGCAGGTTATGGGTGGTTTGGGACTCTTTGCCATTCCATCCTTTATCGAAGCAGGCAACAGCATGACTTTGATTCACTTCCTCATTGCTATTGTGGCAAACTTTGTGCTAGGTTTTGGCCTGACTCAGCTGGTCAAGATTCCGAATCTTTTTGGTGGTCCGTCAGAAAAAGATGCTGCCGAGTCTTTAGATTCTGAAAAAGAAATAGTCTCAGCGGGAATTACAGAGCAAGTCGTGACTAGTCCATTGGCTGGTGAGGTAGTGGCTCTTGAGGACACTCCGGACGCAGTCTTTGCCAGCGGGGCTATGGGCAAAGGAGTTGCCATTGAGCCAAGTGTCGGTGAAGTAGTAGCGCCTGCTGATGGGGTCATTCGCCTGCTCTTCCCTACCAACCATGCTGTTGGTTTAGCTACGGATGGTGGAGCAGAACTGTTGATTCACGTCGGTATGGATACAGTAGCCCTTGACGGAAAAGGCTTTACAGCCCATGTTGTCCAAGGCTCTAAAGTCAAGAAAGGCCAGCTTTTGCTTAGCTTTGATATCGATACTATCAAGGAGGCTGGTTATCCAGTGACAACTCCAATCATTGTTACTAACACAGCTAATTATAAGCAGATTGAAGTCCTTGCAAAAGGAGAAATTCAGCTCGGTGATCGGCTCTTAGATTTGAAAAAATAGAAAATGAAGCAGGAGAATGGAAGAGATTGCCACAATTTGAAGATTGTAGCATGCTTCTCCCTCTCCTGCTTTTTGCTTTTCTTTCCTTTTGACGGTAAAAATAGTACAATATAGTAAATGTTGATGCACTATTATCAAGCAAGAAAAGGCGGAGAGATGTGATGGATAAAAAATTTCTTTGGGAGAAGATTCAGACTTTTTTTCAGAAACTTTGGAAAAAGATATCTGATTTTGCTGCGGAGCATACTCTCCTGACAGATGCCTACCAAGCTTGGCGGGATTGGTTTAAGGGACTTCCATTTCCTCGTCCTAAGTTCTTTCAAAAACAGCTTAGCAATCGCCAGTTTGTCGGAGTGCTTTTGACCGTTGTAGGGCTGTCAGCTGGCTTAATTCTGCTGTCAGAGCATGTGCAGGATTTTACCTTTCTGTCTCCTAGTAAGAAAGAGCAGCAGTCAGATTCCTCTCAGAATCAGACGGTTCGTATCATGGCGACTGGGGATTTGCTTTATCATGATGGTCTTTATCTGAGTGCTCAGAAAGAAGACGGCACTTATGATTTTTCTGAGAATTTCCACTATGCCAAGGAATGGCTTCGGCAGGGAGATTTGGTCTTAGGGGACTTTGAAGGCACGATTCGGCCGGACTATCCCTTGAATGGCTATCCGCTCTTTAATGCTCCAGAAGCCGTAGTTCCAGCAATCAAGGATGCTGGCTATCAGGTGATGGATCTGGCTCATAATCACATTTTAGACTCTGGCTTGGAGGGAGTTTTCACTACAGCTCAGGCTTTTGAAAAAGAGGGAATCACTCCCATTGGTGTTTATCCGCATGAAAGCCGCAGTCAGGTACCGCTCTTGATAAAGGAAGTTAAAGGCATTAAGATTGCACTGCTGGCTTACTCCTATGGTTACAATGGTATGGAGGGGCTGCTCAGTCAGGAAGACTATGATAATCGTCTGTCCGATCTGGATGAAGAAAAGATGCGGGCCGAGATTGAGCGGGCAGAAAAGGAAGCAGATATTACAGTCGTCATGCCTCAGATGGGGATAGAGTACCAGCTGGAGCCGACAGAGGAGCAGATGACCCTCTACCATAAAATGGTTGACTGGGGAGCAGATATCGTCTTTGGAGGGCATCCGCATGTGGTTCAGCCGGCAGAGATTTTAGAGAAAGACGGCCAGAAGAAGCTGATCATGTATTCTATGGGGAATTTCATTTCCAATCAGCGCATCGAAACCATGGAGGAGATTGAAAATGCTCATTGGACCGAGCGCGGAGTGCTGATGGATGTTACCATTGAAAAGACACCAAAGGGCACACAGATAAAAAGTGCCCAGGCTCATCCGAGCTGGGTCAGCCGAGTTGAAAAGGGCACTACTTCAGCAGACGGTCTTCCTTTATACACTTACCAGACCTGGATTTTGGACGACTTTGTCGAAGGTGGCAAGTATCGAGACAAACTGGATCAAGAAACCAGAGCACGGATTGATACCGCCTATCAGGAAATGAAGTCTCATGTTGGACTGAATTGGCCGGGGCAATAAATTGCTTGAATATGAGTTTAGCCAGATTGGATTTACCAATCTGGTTTTTGCTGTTTTAAAATTGAGGACTTTGTTATAATTAAAGGCGAAGCTGTTTATGTAAAGATTAAAAAGCCTTATCTTGACCTAATAAAGGGTTCAGGAGTCAGTGTTTTAAAATTTAAAGATAAAACAGATGGGAAAATTAGAATTTATGATTCTTATTTGAGAGAGCAGATAGATGAAAATGAGTATATCTATGATGCAGAAAAAAAGTCTGTTCACTACTATAATGAAAAGGAAGGGGGGATAACAATCCCAAACGAACAGGCGTTATCCGATTTAGGTGTTGAGTTTAACGAAAACTATAGCATTGATATCAACTTTACCCAAAATAGAACGTTTGTTTTTAGTGTAAGCGACAGTGATCAAGATATCACTGTCCAAAACGAATCAGATAAACCCATATCTTTTTATGTCAAAGCCTATCACAGAGTCTATGGCTCAGAAGGCAGGGACCGAGATCTAGAATAATATCTTACAAAACATGGTGCTGTTTCTATCCTTCTTATAATATTAGCGTTACAAAAAACGAATACCTCCTAGCATATTTTGTCAGCAGGTATTCGTTTTTTTATTTTCCATTGTAGAGCTTCATTTCTTCCGATACTGGCTTGGTGTCATTTGGTAGTATTTTTTGAACTGGCGGTTGAAGTTGGACAGGTTATTAAAGCCTGCTTGGCTGGAGATTTCCAGTACAGAGAGGTTAGAGTGCTGCAGGAGTTCGGCTGCCTTGCGTAGACGGAATTGGATTAGGTACTCAATGCAGGAAACGCCCAGATGCTTCTTGAAGAAATTCATGAAATGGGTGGAGCTGTAGCCACAGATGCCAGCCAGTTGATCAATATTCAGGTCTTCTTGGTAATGGGCATTGATGTAGTCAATGATGGAGCGAATCTTTTCTTCCTTGCGATAGCCTTCGGGTGACAGGTCTTTGGAAATGACATAGCCGTTCTCAAAGAGCAGGTAGAAGAGCTGGTTGAGCTGGGCTTTGAGCTGAAACTCGTAGTGAGATTTGCGGAAATAGCCTGTTTCCATAGCTGCTAAGAGGCACTGACGAATCTCCGTATAGGCTGTATCATTGGGCTTGATAACATGAGTCAAGTCCAACTGGCCATTGTAGAGGGGCTGCAGATAGTTGATGCTGGCCTGATCCATGGCAGAGTAACCCATCAGATCCAGATGGAAATTAATGGCGTCCATATAATGGCGCTCGTCGTTGATGGGGTGGATGGAGTGTAGGGCATTGGGGCGAATCAGGATAATATCACCTTTTTCGCTGTTAAAGTAGTCGTCATCAATATGAAATTGTGCTTTTCCTTCGTGGACATAAATCATTTCAACATCGGTATGCCAGTGGAAAAGAATATCTGGATGACCATTCTCAGTGATGGTGCGGGTCAGAGAATAAGGGGTTCCTTGGTTTTTAAAAACGGTATTTTTATGTAGTTGGCCTAAATCAATCATGGGGACACTCTTTCATAGAATAGTACAATTTATTAAGATAATTGTGTTAGAAAATATGTTTGACAACTATTATAATATAAATACAAAAAAAACGAAAGTGAGAAAATGCAAATGGGTAAATTTCCGCAGAATTTCCTCTGGGGCGGTGCAACTGCAGCCAACCAGTATGAAGGTGCCTATAATCTGGATGGGAAAGGCCTGTCTGTTCAGGATGTGACTCCAAAAGGCGGAGTGCCGGCCAAGCAAGGTGACCGCAATCCTTTGATTACCGAGGGGCCGACACCAGATAATCTCAAGCTAGAAGGGATTGATTTCTACCATCGCTATAAGGAGGACATTGCCCTCTTTGCGGAGATGGGCTTCAAGGTCTACCGAACTTCCATTGCCTGGTCTCGGATTTTTCCAAATGGAGACGAGCAGGAGCCCAATGAAGCTGGTCTGCAATTCTATGACAATCTTTTTGATGAACTGGCCAAATATGGCATTGAGCCGCTGATTACCCTGTCTCACTATGAAACGCCTCTGCATTTGGCGCGTCAATACAATGGCTGGGCCAACCGCGATTTAATTGGCTTCTACGAGCACTATGTTCGCACGGTTTTTACCCGCTACAAGGACAAGGTCAAGTATTGGCTGACTTTTAATGAAATCAACTCTGTTCTCCATGCGCCCTTTATGAGCGGCGGCATTGCTACGCCAGCTGAAGAGTTATCCAAGCAGGACCTCTATCAAGCGGTCCATCATGAGCTGGTGGCGTCTGCCTTGGCAACGAAGATCGGTCATGAGATCAATCCTGATTTTAAGATTGGCTGTATGGTTCTCGCTATGCCGGCCTATCCCATGACACCTAAGCCTGAAGATGTGCTGGCAGCACGGGAATTTGAAAATCAAAACTATCTCTTCTCTGATATCCATGCGCGTGGAAAATATCCAGCCTATATCAATCGTTTCTTCAAGGAGAATGGGATTGAGATTCAGTTTGCGCCGGGCGACAAAGAGCTTTTGGCTGAAAATACTGTAGACTTTATTTCCTTCTCTTACTATATGAGTGTGGTTGCGGCTCATGATCCAGAAAATTATTCTTCCGGCCGAGGCAATCTTTTAGGTGGCATCATGAATCCTCATCTGGCTAGCTCGGAATGGGGTTGGCAGATTGACCCAGTCGGCCTGCGCTTGGTGTTAAATAGCTTTTATGACCGCTATCAGCTGCCTCTCTTCATCGTGGAAAATGGTCTCGGTGCCAAGGATGTCTTGGTGGATGGTCCAAATGGTCCAACGGTTGAAGATGACTACCGCATTGATTATCTCAAACAGCATTTGCAGCAGGTAGGAGAAGCTCTGGAAGATGGCGTAGAATTGCTAGGTTACACGACTTGGGGCTGTATTGATCTAGTCTCAGCCAGCACGGCAGAACTCAGCAAGCGTTACGGCTTTATCTACGTTGACCGCAACGATGACGGTAGCGGAACTCTAGCCCGCTACAAGAAAAAATCTTTTGATTGGTACAAAGAAGTCATTGCGACGAATGGAGATAGTCTCTATCAGGATTGAATGACTTAAACAAAATAGAATGGCTCCTTATAAAATAAACCAAGTCCTATCTGACTTGGTTTTTCTATGTTTTAAGGAGGTAATTGGCTGAAGCCTCTTGAATTTAAAAGCAAGATGAGGAAAGGCAGTAGTTTGAGGGAAGCTGTTTCTATAAAAAAATTAAGAATTTTTTCACAAAATTGCAGATATTTGAATCCGTTTACAAAAAAAACAAAGACACCTCAAATAAAATATGGTATAATATATTAAGAATATTTACTTCAGGAGGGGAAATCATGAGTAGGAAAATACGTTTCATTTCTCTGCTTACTCTGTTGATTTGTTTTCTGATGGGCTGCAGTCTTTTTCAAAAGAACGGTGGAGGTCCGGGAGAGCAAGGCAGCCAATTTTCGGAAAGTGTTCGTAAGCTGAGAGAAAAATACAGCAAAAATACTCCTTATGATGTCCAAGAAAAGGTCATTCAGATCAAGGAAAATGAGCCTATTACATTTCCGACAGAGGTACAAAAGCCTAACGATTTTGAGACACTTCCACATGAAAGACAGACTGAGTTGATTTCTTCCTTTGAAATTTATGGAGATAGCAACTTACGAGCTATTTTAGGGGGTGACTTTAAGATGAATGATAAGCGGCAGATAGTGATTGAGCCAGCTTATCATTTCTCTGCGACTAGAGTGGAGGCAAATGGAGAGCATACGGAATATGGTCTAGCCAAGCAAGGTGAGAGTTGGGGTGTTTTTGATACGCTCTATTTGCTGCAACGGGATGATGAGCGAACAGGTAAAAAACTTAAAAAGCCAAAACTTTGGATCGTTAAGATAGATAAGAAAGGGCGCGACAAGCTAGCTCTGAAAACCAAGAGCAGTTTGCTCGGAGATGGTCGCTTGCAGCTGGAATGGACGGAAGTACCGGGAGCGGACTCTTATTCCATTATAAAAAGAGAGTATGTGACCATGCCTGGCAGTGATACGAAGACAGGTCTTTATAACTATAAAGAGGTCGATCGGGTCACTTCGACAGTGTATCGGACAGATTTGCCTACCCACTATGATAGCCGCAACGGCGGCCGTTCTGGTGATGATCCGATACTTGCCAGACAACGGTTGCTGCAGGCTTACGACCAGGATTACAGTAAGAAAACAGTTGAGAAAAAACCTTATGAACTCCTTGTTGTTCCCCTTAAAGATAAAGAAGCTTTAGGAACTATCAGCAATCCTATCTCATCTGATAGCTTTGCGAAACTGATGCCGAATCAAATCGATTTTCGGACTTTTTCTGACCAGGTTTCCGCTCTGCGGCAGAAAGGAAATATTCCTGAAGAAGCACCGCTGCAGATGATGGATGGCCAGATTCAGAACTTTCCAATTGTCTATGAAAAAATCGAAAAAGAAGGCCGGGATGTCAGATGTCTGGTCTCTATCAAGGGCATGCCTACTGTCAAAACGGACTTTTTCATTGAACAGGCCAGTGTCGAAGAAGTGCAGCCTGTTGTAGATAGGCATAACGAAAAGGTCAATAAAGAGGAAAGCAAGTCTGGTGTTTCAGAGAAATATATCAGCGTAGAGCAGGCTGACTTGGATCTCAAGGGTAAAACAGTCGTTCATGATGTTAGTGATATTGAGGAAAGAGTGGCAGCCAGAAGTGCAGCGCAGGAATATTTTGCCAAGGCCCTTCTGTCCGATGCAGAATATGTTGATTACAGTGAGTTTCCAGAGCTGAGTGAAGGAGATGTCAGTGAATTGCTTCACGATGTTTTAGAGCAAAATCCAGTCATTCAGCAGGGAGTGGTTCCTACCATTGATGCTAAGCAACATGTGGTAAGTTTTAAATACGATGCTGATGAAACTGCCAAATATAAGAAGGCCCGCAAAAAGGTCAAAGAGATTGTCAAAGACATCATCAAAGACCAGATGAGCGACCGAGAAAAGATTGAGGCGATTAATCAGTATATGATTGAGCATATTAGCTATGATAAGGCTGCTTACCAAGTCTTTTTGAATTACAAAACATCTATTGAGAATAAAGAATCAGAAGAGGCTATTTCAAAAGCGTTTAAGGATATGCAAGACGGTATTCGCAAGTATGAATCTAGTTTTGATATTACTGGTCCGCTATTTGAGGGTAAGGGAGTCTGTCAAGCTTATGCTGTAACCTTCCAGGCTCTTGCTCAGGAAGCTGGTCTTGAAACCATGTATGTGAGTGGAAATACAGATGATTTTGACCCGCATGCTTGGAACTACGCAAAGGTAGATGGTCAGTGGCTGGCTTTAGATGTTACCTGGAATGACTCTGATGGAGATAGCAATAAAACAGAAAATGAATACTTGCTATTAGCCATGGATAATCCACTCTACGCACAGAGCCACTATGCCTTTGACAGATACGAAGATGCTATTAAAGAATGATGCTCCAAATAGAAGCAATCTTTAATAGGTACCTAAGTCTTGTAAGACAAGGAAGAAGCCAATCAAAATCCCTGAGATAACAGTATCTCAGGGGTTTTCTATACTTTTATTTCTTCCAGCTTTCGACTTCTTTCTGGTGGTTTTTGATCCACTCTTTAGCTGCAGCTTCTGGTGAACTGCCTTCGTTAATCTTAAGCATGACTTCTTCCATGTCCTTTTGAGTCCAGTTGAAGTTGTCTAGGACCTTGTTGACTTCTGGTAAGTCCTTGTCTAGATTTTTTCGAGTCATAGTGTGGATAGCTTCCTTGCCGCCCATGGTTCCCTTAGGATCCTTGAGGTATTTGAGGTCGTATTTGGAGAACATCCAGTGTGGTGACCAGCCGGTTACGATGATATCTTCTTTATTCTTAATAGCCTGATCCAGAGCAGTGGTCATGGCTCCTGTTGAGGAAGAAGAAAGATTCCAGCCACTGAGATTGCTGTATTCTTGCATAGTCTTCTCAGTCGCGGTCATGATACCAGCGCCGGGCTCAATACCTGTGATGGTTTTCTTGGCTTGGTCTGACAGGTCTTCGATAGAGTCAGCGTCCATATAGCTTGGTACGACTAGCCCTGTTTTAACGCCCTCAAGGTTTGGCCCCAAGTCCACTAGCTTGTCCTTGTACTCCTCATAGAGAGCAGCGTGGGTGGTCGGCAACCAGGCAGAAACCATGGCATCGGCTTCGCCATTAGCAACGGACTTCCACATAACGGCATTGTCCAGCGGTGTGATGGTGACATTGTAGCCCATTTCCTTGAGAGCCTCCGCTACGACATTGGTTGAGGCAACTTCGGAGTCCCATTCAACATAGGCAAGGTTGACCTTTTCTTTTTTGCTTTGCTGAAGCTTGGTTACTTGATTTCCGACAAAGGCTGTCAGGAAGACAGCAGCTAGAGCAGACCAGAGCATAACCTTGTTGCGTTTTTCCTTGGCAGTGACCGGTGATTTTTTAGCCAGAGGCTGGTTGAGCTTCTGGGTCAGGCGGTCGATGATAATGGCCAGGATAACCAGAGATACCCCATTGACAAATCCGGAACCGATGTCGGCATGCTGCAGAGCAGAGAGAACGCCGCGGCCCAGTCCTGGCGCTCCAATCATAGAGGCGGTAACGACCATAGACAGAGCCAGCATGATGGTCTGATTGACCCCAGCTAGGATAGTATTTTTAGCCAGAGGCAGCTCAACTTTGAAGAGCTTCTGCTTGCCAGTGCCCCCGAAGGAGTCTGACGCTTCAATCAGCTCAGTCGGAATCTGACGAATGGCTAGATTGGTAAAGCGGACAGTCGGTGGCAGGGCAAAGATGACAGAGGCAAAGACCCCAGGCACCATACCAATACCGAAGAAGGCCACGGCCGGTATCAGGTAGACAAAGGCCGGCATGGTCTGCATAAAGTCTAGCAAGGGCTTGATAACTGCTTCGACACGGTTGCTCTTAGCCATCCAAATCCCCAGTGGAATACCGATGATAATGGAAATGGCACTGGAGACGATGACCAAGGTCACAGTGTTCATAAGATTTTCCCAGAGGCCTTGGTTGTAAACAAAGAGCAGGCCTAGGAAGGTGAGCAGGGGCAGTCCCAGCTTACGCTTGGAAATCAAATAGGTAAAGATAGTGATGAGTGCAATAAAGAGCAGGGGCGGAATGAAGAGCAGGGTATCTGTCATTCCATTCATGATGGCATTTCCGATAGCCTGGAGGACCGAAAAAAGTCCGGAGAAGGTATCGGTTACCCAGTTAGTAAAGGCCTCAACCCATTGAGAAACGGGGATTGGCTGTTGTAAAATATCCAAAATGCGAACCTCCCTTATTCTTCAGATTCAGTAGTATTGGCCAAGGCTTCGATGACTCGACCTTTGATAATAACGCCGACTAACTTGTCCTTATCATCTACAACGGCCAGAGGCGCTGGTGAATCGTAAATCAGCGGGAAAATATCAGTAATCAGGGTTTCCTGAGTGACCTTGCGGACGTTCTTATCAATCACTTCAGCCAGTGCTTGATGTTGCTTACGGGCATCGCGGGCAGCTTCGGCAGTCAGACTGCCCTTGAGGTGCCGCTTCCTATCCACAGCCAGCAGCATACTGACCTCTTCTTTTTTCATGCGATTGAGAGCCACGGTTGGTCCATCGATGTCAATGTTGGTAGTCAGTGGCGTTGTCATGATATTCTGAGCGGTCAAGACCTTGGAGCGATCCACATCTTCGACAAACTCTCGAACGAAGTCATTGGCCGGATTGGTTAGGATTTCCTCACCGGTGCCAATCTGCATAATCTGACCGTCAGCCATGATGGCAATACGGTCACCAATACGCAGGGCCTCATTGAGATCGTGGGTGATAAAGATAATGGTACGCTCATGCTCTGCCTGCAGATCTAGTAACTCATCCTGCATTTCGCGGCGGATAAGGGGATCTAGAGCTGAGAAGGCCTCGTCCATGAGCAGAATATCAGGATTGTTGGCCAAAGCTCGAGCTAAGCCAACCCGCTGCTGCATCCCGCCGGAGAGCTGATCGGGGTATTGGTCCTTGAAGGAGAGGAGACCGGCATTGTCTAGAGCTTGTTCAGCTAGGCGCGTGCGCTCCTCCTTATCAACACCTCGGACTTCCAGACCGAACTCAGTATTTTCCAGAATGGTCCTATGTGGGAAGAGGCCGAAGTTCTGAAAGACCATATTGAGCTTGTGGCGGCGAACGTCACGTAGCTCCTCTTCGTTCATCTTAGCCACATCTTGGCCGTCTATGTAAATGTCGCCTGATGTCGGGTCAATCAATCGGTTGAGCAGGCGGATAAGGGTAGACTTCCCACTACCGGACAGTCCCATGATGACAAAAATTTCTCCGGTCTGAACCTCAAAGTTTACATCGTAAACTCCGACAGTAGCACCGGTTTTTTCTAAAATTTCGGTTTTGCTTTTAGCTTGTTGCACCATTTCTAGTGCCTGCTTTTGCCTTTTGCCGAAAATTTTAGTCAAATGTTTTACTTCTAGTTTATTCAACTTATTTCTCCTTTTATAAAAGTGACTACATGTTTATTTTATAGAGTTGTCACTTAAAAGACCATCACAGTATAACACTGTGTGGTCACTTTGTCAAACCCAAAAGACTGTCAGACCGGCCTTTTTCGGCTATTATAAAAAGGGGGAGTGATTTTCTGGAATATTTCTGAAAACCGCGAAAAGCTTGTCAGACAGCGGATTTGCCTGTCTATTCTATTTTTTGGGCAAAGAAAAAACAAGCGCTGTTTCACTTGTTTGTTTCAATTTCATTAAAAAATAAATTATGCATCAAACCGACCGATAATTCGTTGCCAACAAAGTAGATAGTATTGCCGGCTTCCAGCTTGGTATAAGGACCAGGCGAGATTAGGAGTTGGTCGCCCTGCTGGACTGCGACAATGGTAGCGCCAGTCGAGTGCCAGATATTGAGCTCATTGATAGATTTTCCTAGATTGATGGCGTCTGCTGAGAGCTGGAGCTCGTAGGGATTGAAAGGAAAGCGCTGCTGGACATCCTTAGTTCGGCTGAGAAGCTGATTAAGCAGCTGGGAAAAGTTGGCAAACTCTTCTTCCTGGCGCTGGATGCTCTGGTGGAGCTTGCTTTTGAGGTCCTGCAGAGAGTTGACATCTTTATAGGTCTCGAGAAACTGCTGAGCTTTTTCCTTGGAGGAAATGAAGGCTCCACTGCCATGGCGGACTTCCATGATTTCCAGATCTACCAGCACATTAATAGCCTTGCGGGCTGTTTCAGGGGAGACATTGAAGTTGCTGGCTAGGGTAGAGCGGGCATAGATTTTGCTGCCGATAGGATATTTGCCGTCAACGATTCGCTCGGCAATGGCGACGGCAATCTGCTGGTAGCGTGGGAATGCGACTTCTTTTTTGCTCATGAGGACCTCCAATTTACAACAGAAATATAGCTATGATTATAATATAAAACTGGAAGATTGAAAAGTGCTCATTGTAAAATCAACCGTCTTATCCGCCTCTTCTTGCCTTTCTTTTTACTTTTTTAAGTAGTATAATATGTCTAAAAGTCAGAGGTTTTCTGGAAAAGGAACAGTAAAAACCAGATGCTAAAAATAGAAATGGATAAAAAGATGACTGTAAAGATGATAGCGACAGACATGGATGGAACCTTGCTGGACGGACAGGGACAGCTGGATTTGCCGCGTCTGGCTACTATTTTAGATGAGCTGAAGAAGAGAGGCATTCACTTTGTGGTGGCTACTGGTAATGAAATTCCACGGATGCGCCTGCTATTGGGAGATTTGGTAGAACGCATGACCTTGGTAGTCGCCAACGGAGCGAGGATTTTTGAAAAGAATCGGCTAAGAATGAGCAGCTTCTGGGAACCTGGATTGATTAGGGATGCGCTGGCTTATTTTGCGGGTCGTGAAAAGGAGCTTCAGCTGGTTGTGACCTCTGAAAAAGGCGGCTTTGTACTAGAAGGGACGGAATTTCCCTTAATTGAAAAAGTCATGACCAGGGAAATGGCTCAGCTCTTCTACAAGCGGATGAATTTTGTGCCTAGCCTTCAGGATTATCCCTTTGACAAGGTCTTGAAAATGAGTATGATGGTAGAAGAGGCTGCAGCAGCAGAGCATGCTCGTCTGATTAATCAGCATTTTGCAGGCCGATTAAGCGCTGTTGCCAGTGGTTACGGTGCGATTGACATCCTCCAAGATGGGATGCACAAGGCCTGGGGCTTGCAGCAGCTGATGGCTAAGTGGCAGATTCAAAGCTCGGAAATCATGGCTTTTGGGGATAGTGAAAATGACATAGAAATGCTTGAATTAGCTGGTATTTCTTACGCTATGGAAAATGGCGATGAGCGGGTCAAAGGGGTAGCAGATTACCTAGCGCCAGCCAATACAGAATCCGGTGTTCTACAGGTGCTTGAGCAATACTTAGAAGAGGAAAAAGGATAATGGCAGTACAATTATTAGAAGAATGGCTTCTCAAGGAGCAGGCAAAATTGCAGCAAAACTACAGAGAACTCAATCAAGTCTCCGTCAAGGAGCCAGACATCATCTTTATCGGAGACTCCATTGTGGAATACTATCCTCTCTATGAGCTCCTGCAGACGGATAAAAGACTTGTCAACCGCGGCATTCGGGGCTATAAGACTGATTTGCTTTTAGAAAATCTGGATGCCCATCTCTTTGGGCAGACTCTGGATAAGGTCTTTATCCTGATAGGTGCCAATGATATTGGCAAGGAGATGCCTCAGACAGAAACGTTGGCCAATTTGGAAGCCGTGATTCAGGAGATTTCTCGTGACTATCCTTTGGCTCAGATCCAATTGCTGTCGGTCCTGCCGGTCAATGAAGCTCCAGCTTACAAGAGCACAGTCTATGTCCGCAGCAATGAAAAGATTCAGGCTCTTAATCAGGCCTATCGCCAGCTGGCCAACGCCTACATGAATGTCCAGTTTATCGATCTCTACGATGCTTTTCTGGACGAGGAAGGCCAGCTGCGCCCAGACTACACAACTGACGGCCTCCATCTGACCATTGCTGGCTATGCAGCTCTGTCCAAGGCTTTGCAGGAATATATGTAGTTTCTTCAAAAAATACAGCTCTGTTTTTCCAGAACAGAGCTTTTTTATTTTCCTTAACTTACAAATGTTTTCTGTGAAGGACGCTTGATTTCAAAGGGATTATGAAAATTATTATAAAACACATTGGACTTTGTGAAAAAATTATGGGCTTTGTGTTATGTAATAGTTCTATATCATCTTTGAGCATATTCTTATACAAGAGCGAGAAAACATGATAAATTGATAGAGTAAAGTTTCTTGAAGCGTTTTCATTCACAAGTGGAAATGTTTTCAACAACTGAAAATTTATTTTATTGAAGGGGAGTTATTATTATGACTCAAGGAAAAATTACTGCATCTGCAGCAATGCTCAACGTATTGAAGACATGGGGCGTAGACACCATCTACGGTATCCCATCAGGAACACTCAGCTCACTTATGGATGCTTTGGCTGAAGACAAAGATATCCGCTTCTTGCAAGTTCGCCACGAAGAAACTGGTGCTCTTGCAGCGGTGATGCAAGCTAAATTCGGCGGCTCAATCGGGGTTGCAGTTGGTTCAGGTGGTCCAGGTGCGACCCACTTGATTAACGGTGTGTACGATGCAGCTATGGACAACACTCCATTCCTTGCTATCCTTGGATCACGTCCAGTCAACGAACTCAACATGGATGCCTTCCAAGAGCTTAACCAAAACCCAATGTACAACGGTATCGCTGTCTACAACAAACGTGTCGCTTACGCTGAGCAATTGCCGAAAGTAATCGACGAAGCTTGCCGTGCTGCAGTTTCTAAAAAAGGTCCAGCTGTTGTTGAAATCCCAGTAAACTTCGGTTTCCAAGAAATCGACGAAAACTCATACTACGGTTCAGGTTCATACGAACGCTCATTCATCGCTCCTGCTTTGAACGAAACTGAAATTGACAAAGCTGTTGAAATCTTGAACAAGGCTGAGCGCCCAGTGATCTATGCTGGATTTGGTGGTGTTAAAGCTGGTGAAGTAATCACTGAATTATCACGTAAAATTAAAGCACCAATCATCACAACTGGTAAAAACTTTGAAGCCTTTGAGTGGAACTACGAAGGTCTGACAGGTTCTGCTTACCGTGTTGGTTGGAAACCAGCCAACGAAGTGGTCTTCGAAGCAGACACAGTTCTTTTCCTTGGATCAAACTTCCCATTTGCTGAAGTGTACGAAGCCTTCAAGAACACTGAAAAATTCATCCAAGTGGATATTGACCCTTACAAACTTGGTAAACGCCATGCCCTTGACGCTTCTATCCTTGGTGATGCAGGTCAAGCAGCTAAAGCGATTCTTGACAAAGTAAACCCAGTTGAATCTACTCCATGGTGGCGTGCAAACGTTAAGAACAACCAAAACTGGCGTGATTACATGAACAAACTCGAAGGTAAAACTGAGGGTGAGTTGCAGTTGTACCAAGTTTACAATGCAGTTAACAAATACGCTGACCAAGACGCTATCTACTCAATTGACGTAGGTAACACAACTCAAACATCTACTCGTCACCTTCACATGACACCTAAGAACATGTGGCGTACATCTCCACTCTTTGCGACAATGGGGATCGCCCTTCCTGGTGGTATCGCTGCTAAGAAAGACAATCCAGATCGCCAAGTATGGAACATCATGGGTGACGGTGCATTTAACATGTGCTACCCAGACGTCATTACAAATGTTCAATACGACCTTCCAGTTATCAACCTTGTCTTCTCAAATGCTGAGTACGGCTTCATCAAGAACAAATACGAAGATACAAACAAACACTTGTTTGGTGTAGACTTCACTAACGCTGACTACGCGAAAATCGCTGAAGCTCAAGGAGCTGTTGGATTTACAGTAGACCGCATCGAAGACATTGACGCAGTCGTTGCAGAAGCTGTAAAACTCAACAAAGAAGGTAAGACTGTTGTCATCGATGCCCGCATCACTCAACACCGTCCGCTTCCAGTAGAAGTACTTGAACTCGATCCAAAACTTCACTCAGAAGAAGCGATCAAAGCCTTCAAGGAAAAATACGAAGCAGAAGAACTCGTACCATTCCGCCTCTTCTTGGAAGAAGAAGGATTGCAATCACGTGCAATTAAATAATTCCTCTCGTCGAAAATCAAATGTAAACTGTGTCATCTTCACCTTGCCGTACTCCAGTACTGCCTGCGGTTCGATGTCTTGTTTATTCTTTGATTTTCTTAGAGTCGAACTTGAAAAGATCGGAGCAATCTGGTCTTTTTCTGGAGAATAGTCAATGAATTTAAATCAATTAGATATTATCGTTTCAAACGTTCCCCAAGTCTGTGCTGACTTGGAGCGTATTTTTGATAAAAAGGCAGACTATGTTGATGACAGTTTTGCTCAGTTCACGATTGGCAGTCATTGCCTCATGTTGTCCCAAAATCATTTGATTCCTTTGGAAAATTTCCAGACAGGAATCATTCTTCATATCGAGATTGAGGATGTAGACCAGAATTACCAGCGGTTGAAAGAGCTTGGTGCTGAGATTTTACACGGCCCAGCTGTAACTGATTGGGGTACGGAATCGCTGCTAGTTAAAGGCCCTGCTGGTCTAGTGATTGATTTTTATCGAATGAAATAGGTCCATTTAACATAGAAAAAAAGGCTAAAAATCCCTGACCTATGGTATAATAGGATGATATGACAAAAGACAATACTAGTTCAAACAAATTATACAAACTACTCTTAGCTTTATTAAGCTGTGTCTTGGGGCTGTCGTTTCTGTTCATGATGCTGAAAGATGTCTCGTCCACTAACTGGTACCAGAGTCGATTTCACGGGTGGCAGACCATAACGGCTGAGGTGAGCGGGTTTACGACCAGTCCGGAAAAACGCTCTACACCCGCTTACTACCCTATTTATCACTACATTGTTGATGGCCAAACCTACCAGGGATTTTCAGACCTCTATCAAGATGAAGTGCCTAAGTCTGGGGAAACCATTAGCATTCTCTATAATCCCAAGTCGCCTGAGCAGAGCCAATATAAGAATGACATCCCAATCCCTATCCTTGTACTCATGCCATTGCTGGGATTCTTATTATTTATGGCATTGGCTGCCGGCTCCCTCTATCAGGCCTTTAATCCTCTACAGGAACCAAAGCCGCAACCCAAGGCGGCAAAAAGCATCAGCATTGTTGAGGGAACGGTTCGTAAAGAGAATCTCATTGTGACCTTTGTTAGCCTAAGCATGGTTATGATAGTCCTCACTTATATTTGTATTACTGAAACAGGGCAATTCAAAGCCTTATTTTATGGTTGGAAAACTACATCCGCTCAAGTCATTGACTATGATGTGTATAATAGAGGAAGAAGAGGATTAAGTTTTTATAGTAGCATCTACCAATACCAAGTAGACGGCGTGGCTTATGAAGGCCATTCTGTTATCGCTAAATTTACGCAACCCAAAATTCAAAGTCAAATCTCTATTGCCTATAACCCTGAGTATCCCTATCAGAGTGCTTCCAGTGAAAACTATCATATCTTTTATCTAGTCTTTTTTCCTGGCTTCAGTCTGCTGCTAGTCGGCAAGAGCCTATCTTTAATCATTGCTGCTTGGATAAAGAAGGCTAGCCTCGCTCAAGCCAGAAGACTAGGGCTTGTCTATGACGGCTATATTATCGATGTTATCCCCGCTGAACAGTTTAGAGAGTATAATCCGTTGCATGAGATTTGGCTTGAATTTGATATTAACCAAGTGCCCTATCAAACTAGCATTTGCCTTCCTTTAAGAGAACATCATTTTATCTCTTACAGTCAGAATCCTAGACCTATCCCAGTCTATGTGGATCCTCATGATGATAGCCAGTTCCTGATAGATGACAATGACATCTATGCCATTACAAATCAAGTACAGATTAGTTGATCCCCCTCCTAATGCCAGCTCCCTCATCATTGGCCAGCAACTGGAAGTCCTACCGTCTTGACCTCCTTTGAGGTGGTTCCACATGAGCTGAAGAGTATCGGGAATGCTGAACCTCACAGACACCATAGAACCTGGAATAGTATCAATTTTCCGTAGGATGTTAGAAGTTTATTTGCTGATTGTTTATTATAATATAAGAAAAACGTTTAATTGATAAGGAGGCAAAAAGATGACCAAAAAACTGACTTTTCCTGATGGTTTCTTGTGGGGCGGAGCGACAGCTGCCAACCAGTGCGAGGGCGCTTATGATGCGGATGGTCGCGGGCTGGCCAATGTAGATGTGGTGCCGATTGGTGAGGATCGTCTGGCCATCATCACGGGTAAGAAAAAGATGTTTGACTTTGAGGAAGGCTATTTCTACCCAGCCAAGGAAGCTATTGACATGTACCATCGCTTTAAGGAGGACATTGCCCTCTTTGGCGAGATGGGTTTTAAGACCTATCGTCTGTCCATTGCTTGGAGCCGGATTTTCCCTAAGGGGGATGAGCTGGAGCCCAATGAAGCTGGCCTGAAATTTTACGAAGACCTCTTTAAGGAATGCCACAAGTATGGCATTGAGCCCTTGGTGACCATTACTCACTTTGACTGTCCCATGCACTTGATTGAGCAATATGGTGGTTGGCGGAATCGTCTCATGCTGGAATTTTACGAGCGTCTCTGCCGCACTCTCTTTACCCGCTACAAGGGATTGGTCAAGTACTGGCTGACCTTCAATGAAATTAACATGATCCTCCATGCACCATTTATGGGGGCTGGGCTCTGCTTTGAAGAAGGCGAAAATGAGGAGCAGGTCAAATACCAAGCAGCCCATCATGAGCTGGTCGCGTCAGCCATTGCCACCAAGCTGGCTCATGAGATTGATCCAGAAAATAAGGTCGGCTGTATGCTGGCGGCAGGGCAAAATTATCCTAATACCTGTCATCCACGCGATGTATGGGCTGGTATGGAGGAAGACAGGAAAAACTATTTCTTCATCGACGTGCAGGCGCGTGGTGAATATCCCAACTATGCTAAGAAAGCTTGGGAGCGCGAGGGCATCACTGTCGAAATGACAGAAGAAGACCTGCAGTTACTTAAGGAACATACGGTGGACTTCATTTCCTTCTCATACTACTCTAGCCGAGTGGCTTCGGGCGACCCTAAGGTCAATGAGCTGACCGAGGGCAATATCTTTGCTTCTCTCAAGAACCCTTATTTGGAGGCCTCTGAGTGGGGCTGGCAGATTGATCCTCTGGGCTTACGCATTACGCTTAATACCATCTGGGATCGCTATCAAAAGCCTATGTTTATCGTGGAGAATGGTCTGGGCGCAGTGGACACTCCGGATGAAAATGGCTATGTGGCTGATGACTACCGGATTGACTACTTGGCGGCCCATGTCAAGGCCATGCGTGAAGCCATCAATGAGGACGGCGTGGTGCTTTGGGGCTACACGACCTGGGGCTGTATCGACCTAGTATCAGCCGGCACTGGCGAGATGAAGAAGCGCTATGGCTTTATCTATGTGGACCGAGACAATGAAGGTAAGGGAACACTCAAGCGTTCCAAGAAGAAATCCTTTGATTGGTACAAGGAAGTTATCGCGACTAATGGAGCATCTGTGAAATAGAAAAAGGCTGAGATATGAATGTCTCAGCCTTTTTCAAGGATATATTTTTATAGGAACTTTAGTCTAACTGAAATTTAAATACTTTACAAGATTCATTATTTCAAGAATTCCTTTATTTGCTGGGCGATTTCCTCTGGCTTTTCATCATGGATATAGTGGGAGCCTTCTAATGTCACAAGTTTGGCTTGGGCATTTTGCGCGACAAACTCTTCCTCTAGCTTGGGAGCTTCTCCGCCTTTCTGGACAGCCGCAAAGATAAGAGTTGGAATCTGAGGCACGGGTTCTTTGTTAATCGTTTCAACATTTTTCTTCCGATTCTTGACTTCGTTCATGACCGCCTGGGTGTATGAAGAAGATTATGAAATAGGGAAGGGAATTCAGTTTTTTTCTCTTGCGATATATTTTTCATAATAACGATTGCTATCAAAAGGATAAGGGGTCTCTTTTGATTTGAACAGTTGCTCAGGGATAAGAACGACACTACTTACAAGAACTATTCCACTGATAATGGCTAAAATGATTATTGGCAAACTGGGGAGATTTGTAGGATACTGGCTCAGAACATAGTAGATAGCATGAAGCGTAAAGACAACCGCTGTCGCAAAACCTGGGTTATAAATGGTTCTTTTTCCTACTGTTCGAAAACGTCGGTACATACTGAACCCAAAAATCAGGTGGCCAATCATTTCAAAAAAGCAAAAGATAAGATTCCAGATGACAATGATCTGATTGACACCGTAGAAAAGACAGACAATACCAATTAATTCAGCTAACATAATAGTCAGCATATCAGAAAATTGATTCATAGGATAGCGATCGTGCTGTTGAGAGCGCCGAAGCATGTTGTAGTTATAATGAAAACCGCCAGGAAATCTCCATTCTTCTAGACAGTGCAAAGGGAGCATGACATAGATTATAGCGACAAATCTGCTTCCAGCATCTAGTGTAGTCCAATGTGTGATAAGATATAAGAGAATACCGATTCCCATAGCAAAGAGAATGGGAATCCAGATTTTTAACCAAGCAGAAATCAGTTTGAACATAACAACACCTCATTTATCAAAGTACCCACCACTGGTAAAGAGACCAGTAAAGGATATTAGCGACCACTGCCAAAGCAGATAGACTAGTCATGGCCGTCAGGAAGAGGCGGCCCTTGCTGAGCTTTTCTCTGGATTTTCTGAACAGTGGCAGCAGAGCAGCAGCGGTTAGCAGGAGCCCCAAGGCAGCAAAGAGCATGTAGCGCCAGGGAGCTAGAGAATCGAGGTCATCTGACATCAAAGGTATCATAATCATTAGCAGGTTTAGGGGAACAGCCAGAATACCAAGAGAAGTCAGTAGATTCCAGACCTTCCAAGTGCGGTCTGTGCGCTCAACCGTTTTTCGGGAAATCAAGCGATAACCTCCTAATAAAAGGCTGATAATGAGCGTTCCAAAACTGTAGACAATTCCAAGGATGCCTAATCCTAAGATGATATAGTCCTTATAGAAGTCGAAAGCAGAGATTTTCTCATAGTCCACCACAGCGACGGGAATTGTAATCTTTCCCTTGCTCTCATAGATGGTCCAAAAATTGGTACTCAAGATTCGGTTCTGAGCAGGATTGTCAATCTTCTCTATTGAGGGCATCATGAGTCTTAGAAAGGACAAGGGGCCATGGAGATAGGTGCGCGGAGAGCGGTAGTAGCCTGGTGTAAACTGTCTTTGAGTCTCTTCGTCAGCTGTTTTGCGTCTTCCGAAAACTAGTTCAGGCATTTGGTAGTTGTAATTCTCTTCCACGCTTTGATTGGTCATGACTATGTAGCCGATGCCACTTTCCAAGTCTAGCATAAGCCGGGAGCTGAAACCATCAGTATTGCCGCCGTGGCCAATGATGCTGACTCCGTATTCATTAATCCAGAAACCGTGGGCGTTACGGGCAATGTCTGTACCTGGATAGGTCGAAGTGGGATTGTAGAGAGTATTCCAAGTTTCTGGACGTTCAAAGAGAACCTTACGCCCCAGCAGAGCCTGAGCAAATTTCTGTAAATCCTCCAAGGTACCGGCTGCTTGGCCAATTGAGTAGAGACCATATTCATAAAAAGCTGTCCCTAGTGAATTTCCCTTTGTATCATAGGCCTTAGATTCTTGACGTTTTTTCTGAACATAGGGATTATCAGATAAGTCCGGTAGGAGAGCTGTCTTGTCCATGCCAAGCGGCTGGAAGATATGCTCGTGGGTATAGTCAGCAAAGGTCTGGCCGGAAATCCGCTCGACAATCAGAGAAGCGAGCCCAGCACCATAGTTGGAATAAGAGGTTACTGTTCCAGGTTCAAAGGACTGGACAGGCTGGAGCATGCGTAGATTTTCCTCTATATTTTTATCACCTTTTGTGTAAGACAGAGATTCATCAAATCCCGTCTGATGATTCATGAGATCCAGCATTGTGATGGCTTTGTCGAAGTGCAGATTTTTAAGAAAATTCTCTGGCAGATAGGTCTTGATATCTGCCTCTAGGTCAATCTTTCCTTGTTCCCAGAGTTGCATGACAGCTATCCAGACGGTCAGCTTGGTCACAGAGCCCCAATCAAAGACGCTGCTGTTGTCAGCTTTGATGCCTTTTTCTTTATCCATATAACCGAAGTTGCCTTGGTAAATGGTGCTATCCTTGTCAAAGACTGCCGTTTCCATAGCGGCAGTCGTCTTTTCATGCTCCTTGACATAGTCTTGGATTTTTTGCCCAACTTGGTTGCGGTCAATGCCAGATGGGAGTTTCTGTTCTTCAGCCAGTGCGGTAATTGGCCGAAAGAGTCCTATAGTCAGAAAAGTTAAAAGGATTAGGGAAAATGTTTTTTTCATAGCTGGCTCCTTTCATATTAAAATACCCACCACTGATAGAGGGACCAATAGGGGATATTAGCGGCCACTGCTAAGGCAGATAGGCAGGTCACGGATGTTAGGAAGAGGCGGCCTTTGCTGAGCTTTTCTCTGAACTTTCTGAAGAGAGGTAACAGAGCGGCTGCGGTTAGCAGGAGTCCCAAAGCAGCAAAGAGCATGTAGCGCCACTGAGCGATTTCGCTGAAATCTCCTGAAGTTGCTGACATGAATAGCAGAAAGAGATTGATGGGAACAGCCAAAATACCAACAGCTGTTAGAAGGTTCCAGACCTTCCAAGTGCGGTCTGGCTGGTCTTGTTTCTTGCGAAAGATAAGCCGATAGACTCCCAGAAGCGGGCTGATGAGGAGCAGGCCGAGGGCGTAGATGATAGCAAGTCCGGTAAAGCCTAGAACAACATAGTCTTTAAAGAAATCAAAGTCAGAGACTTTCTCATAGTCTGCGACAGCCACTGCGATACGGGTCTTGCCTTGGCTCTGATAAATGGTCCAGAAGTTGTTTGGCAATCGCTGATCGTCAGATGGTTCCTGTAAGTAGTCTGCGGAGGCTGGAATCATTTTAAAGATAGCCAGCGGTCCTTGATTAAAGTTGCGCAGAGTGCGATAATAGCCTGGACTGAACTGCTCTTGGGTTTTCTTGCTGGCCGTTTTACGTGGCCCAAAGACGAGCTCTGGCATTTGGAAATTATAATTTTGCTCTGTACCTTGATTGGTCATGACGACATAGCCGATACCGTGTTCCAAGTCCAACATTATCCGTGAAGTAGAGCCAGCTGTATTTCCGCCGTGGCCCAACACAGTAGTACCGTATTCGTTGGCCCAAAAGCCATGAGCATTGCGGATGATATCCGTGTCAGGGTAGGTGGAACTGACAGTATAGAGGGTGTTCCAGGTCTCTGGGCGATTAAAGAGCGTCTTGCGAGCCAGCAGGGCTTGGGCGAACTTCTCCAAGTCTTTCAAGGTGCCAGTAGCCGCTCCGGTAGGATAGATGCTAGTGATGAAATGGTCCTTGCTCAGTAAGTTTCCTTTAGTGTCGTAACCTTTGGTTTCTTGACGCTTTTTCTGAACGTAGGAATTGTCTGATAGGTCCGGCAAAATAGCCGTTTTATCCATGCCCAGTGGTTGGAAAATATGCTTATGGGCATAGTCGGCAAAGGTCTGACCAGAGATCCTCTCGACAATCAGAGCGGCTAAACCGGCACCGTAATTTGAATAAGCTGTGACTGTACCGGGTTCAAAGGACTGAATAGGTTGTTGTTCTTGAAGGATTTCTTCGATACTTTTATCGTCTTGTAGGTACATGGTTACCTCATCGAATCCCGCCTGATGGTTCATCAGATCCAGCATGGTGATAGGCTTATCATAACGGAGATTTTTGAGGAAGCCCTCTGGCAGATAGGTGCGGATGTCTTCTTCTAGGTTAATCTTACCTTGCTCCCAGAGCTGCATGACAGAGATCCAGACGGTTAATTTGGTTACAGAGCCCCATTCAAAAACGCTGCTGTCATCAGCTTTGACTCCCTTTTCCTTGTTCATATAGCCAAATTTTCCTTGATAAATAGTACCATCCTTGTCGAAGACTGCCGTCGCCATGCCGGCTGTTGTCTTTTCATGTTCCTTGACATAGTCTTGGATTTTCTGGCCGATCTGGTCTCGTTCGATACCAGAGGGCAGCTTTTGAGCCTCCTCAGCCAGCGCAGTAGCTGGCTGGAAGAGCCCTAGAGTTATAATGGTTAGAAGTGTTAAAATAAATGATTTTTTCATGCGATTCTCCTTTTTTCCTTAGCCCTCAAGGACGAAAGTAATACTTCTAAAAACGATTTTGCAAAAAATTTTAAACATTCTGAGTCTCCTTTTTATAGCACATACATTTCTTATTTCTTTCTATTTTAAAGTTCAATTCTCAAATATCCTTCAAGTAATTCTAAAATATTTCTAAAGTTTTTCGAATAGTCCATCTTTTATTGACTTAGCCTCTTATCCTTGCTACACTAGTGATAGGAAATTTCTGGAGGCGAGTGTTTATGGCTCATATTTTACTCATCGAAGACAACAGTGATATTCATGAAATTCTAAAAGATCTTTTTCAGAAGGAACACACGGTTTATTCCGCCTATTCGGGGACGGAGGGCATTTCTCTGTTTGAGCGGGAGGAGATTGATTTGGTCCTTCTGGACATCATGCTGCCGGGGAAGAATGGCGATGAAGTGTTGAGGGAAATTCGCAGCAGCAATGCTACAGTGCCAGTGGTTATGCTGACAGCCCTTGGAGAGAAAGCGCTGGTTAGCCAGTACCTGCTGAATGGTGCTAATGATTATATCGTCAAACCTTTCAATCTGGATGAGGTTTTTGCCCGTATCACCGTGCAGCTGCGCAGCCAGCAGGCTTTGACTGGCGAAGAAGAAGGCCAGTCCTTTAAAAATATCCGTCTGCTCAAGGCTACCTTTGAGGCGGCCTGCGGTGAGAAAAGCGTTCGTTTGAGCAAGAAAGAATATCATATCCTCCAGCTCTTGCTTCGTCATCCCAAGAAGATCTACACCAAGGAAGAGCTCTTTGAGCAGGTCTGGGAAGAGAGCTATCTGCCTGGGGATAATACCCTGAATACCCACCTCAGCAATCTACGTAAGAAACTGGCTCAGTTGGACCCAACAGAGGAATACATAGAGACTGTTTGGGGACTAGGTGTCCGGCTCAAGGAGGACTGATATGTTGGTGTTAGTCATTTTATTTGCCCTTATCAGTCTGTTTCTGGCCATTGGTTTCATACGCTATCATCTGGCGGTCAAGGATGTGGCACAGCAGATTCGTCTGAAGCGGCAGACAGGGAGCCAGAATCGTCTGGCTCCTGCTGCCCATGCCCCCAGTATTTTGGAGCTGACAGAGGAAGCAGAGCTGCTCTTTCGGGAGCTAGATAAGACGACCTTTGTCGTCCAGCAGGAAAAGAAGACGCTGGATATGGCTATCAGTAATATCGCCCATGATATCCGCACCCCTCTGACCATTGCCAGCGGTTACACCCAGCAGCTCTTGAAGGATGATAGTCAGGAAAGTCAGCAGCTAGTCAAAATAGCAGATAGTCTGGGAATGGTATCCAAACGGCTGGAAGCCTTGATGGAGTACCGCCGGCTGATGGAGGGAGCCATACGGGCCAATGTCCAGCCGACAGATATATCCCAGCTGGTAACCCAGCAGCTTTTTACTTATTATGATGCCTTCCAGAAAGCTCAGATTGACCTGCAGGTAGAGTTAGCTGAAGGTCTAGAGCTAGAGACAGACCCAGAAATTCTAGAGCGCATTGTCCAAAATATGATAAGTAATGTCCTCAAGCACGGCCGTAAGGCCGCCAGCATTTCTCTGAAAAAAGACGGCGAGCATTGTATCTTTACCGTCAAAAATATCGTCCAGCAGCCTATCCAATATCTGGATAAGCTGACCAATCGCTTTTACTCAGAAAACCTATCCAGCAGCGAGGAGTCTTCTGGTCTGGGGCTTTACATCACCCAGCAGTTAGTCGAAATCCTAGGCGGGGACTTGACAATGAAAGCAGAGGACGACTGGTTTGAACTGGTTGTGACTTTGTAAAAAAGACTTGAAAAAGCAAAACAAGGAAGGCTCAGCTCTATCAGCTAGTCTCAAAATCCGCTCATAAACCTCAGCTAATTTTCGAATTGGCTGAGGTTTATTTTTAGATTAAATCGAAGAAAGGCATGATAAAGATGCCTTTTTGTTTTGTGATCTGAAAAGCTAGTCATATTAGCGAGGTCATTTTACCAGTCAAAGGGGAAAATCAGCCAACTGCTCTAAACCCTTGATATAACTGACTTGCAACTGACAGTTGACAATGATTCCAAGTTCAATCACTCAAAAAGCAACTAGATTTTTTCTTTATTCCAAGTCCAGTCGCTAGAAAGGCAACTGGCTTTTTTGTTAATCTGAAAGCAGAAGCCGAGTTTTTGATTTCGGAATGAACGAGTCGCTGTCTTTGAAGATTTGGCTCAAAAACTTGTGTTTAATTATATTATAAGGAGGTATTCTCATGAATACAGAAACAACTATCAAACCACAACCAAAACTAATTTTGCCGTTCCTAGCTTGGAACTTCGGCTGGACATGGGGATTCTGGCTGCTGGACATTATCCTCAAAAACCTTTGGCCAGACAGCCCACCTACAGCCTATCTTGCTCTTGAAGCTATTCTAAATGGTATTGCTATGTTTGGGCCTATGCTGGCCAGCCTGATTGTACTGAAAAAGAAAGGCTTCAAGGCCATTTGCTCCTATCTCTTTTCAGGCAAGAAAGAGACCTGGCTCTACTTGCTAATCTATGGTGGCGGTCTGACTGCCTTCTATGCCCTAGCTTCTGGCGGTAAGCTGGTAGACGGCGCTTTAGTAAGATTTCCTTGGTTTTTTATCTATTGTATTGTCCTATCGGGCGGGATTGAAGAATTCGGCTGGCGTGGCTTCCTACAGCCGGCCTTGGAGAAAAAGTTTTCTTTCTTTGTCTCTACCTTGATGACCGGTATTATTTGGGCCATCTGGCATATTCCTCTCTGGTTTTACGATCGCTTTTATGATCGAAGCCATGATCTTTTCTCAGTTTTTATCGTTTTCAGTATCCTTCTCTCCTTCTGGCTTGCTGCACTTTATAAGAAGACCCAGTCTGCCCTTGCTTGTAACATCTTTCATGCACTCTCCAACACCCACATTCCGACTTTTGTTGGGATAGCTCAAGCTAACAATCAATTGGATTTCTCTCAAGTCAATCCCTTCTTTTACTTTGGAGGTGTGATTCTCCTGACACTTTATAGTATCTATCTCTGGTATCGGACGGATAGGGAGGAAAAAGCACTTCCATCTAAAGAAGAAGTCTAGCATTTTATGAAGAGATGACAATCAGACTTTGCAGTCTCTCCGCCTTGTGCTATAATAAGTGTCAATGAAAGAAAGTATAAAAAATAAGAAAGAGTAGGTAAAACAATCCATGAATCTATCAGACAGAATCCAGTACCTGCGAAAAGTGCGGGGCATTTCTCAGGAGGGACTAGCCGAACAACTCGGTGTGTCTAGACAGGCCGTTTCCAAGTGGGAGAGCGAGCAGAGTATGCCTGATTTGGATAAGATCATTTCCATGAGTGACTATTTTGAGGTGACCACAGACTATCTGCTCAAGGGAATTGAGCCTGTAGTCCAGAAAGAGGAAGAGCAGTCAATCGAGCACAGGAGAATAGCCAGCAATATTTGCTATCAACTCTCTCTTGGCTTGGTCGGTCTGGGTATCATCCTCTCCGTTATCCTAGCAGATTTTCTCAAGATTAGTGTCTTGCTAACACCGGTGCTGATCGTCCAGGGAGTAGGGCTGCTGGTGTGGGGAACGGGCCGAAATCTATCCGAGGTAAGACCTTCTTTTCAGGTTAAGCTAGCCTTGATTTTATTCTTGCTCTTTGTTCCCCTCGGATTTCTATCTAATGTTCTTTTTCCTCTGGGCAAGATCTTTCCATATCCGACCAGTCTGGCAGCCAGTCTTACCTTTGTCACTTTCTACCTTATCCTAGGAGTCTGCATTAGTCTGTTCTTGAAAAAGCAAGATTGGAAGCAGTGAAAGAAAGCCGATAAAGCGGTGCTAGACCAGAAGGGGTGAAATCCCCTCAAAAAAACTCAGCTAATTTAGTGATTAGCTGAGTTTTTATTTTACAAATCTCTCTTCTTCAGTGTAGCCAGTCCTGCTAAGCTAAAGACCGTGATCAGACTGAGAGCAAAGATAGCTGTTTTGATGATGACACCTGGTATTGAAGCGTCTCCGTAGAAGAACTCCATCTTGATAGCCTTGAACCATTCATTATTGGCATCGAACATTTGACTAGGGAGACCGAGTAAGATGTAGGTCATGATATAGGTGATAAAGACGACACTATAGTTTCGAGTCAAGTAGAGGACAAAGCTGGTAATGCAGTACCAAGCATAGGTACAGATGACCTGCATGACGAAGAGTATTGCGAATTGTCCCCAGAAATTAGCTGGCAGAGTTCCCATATTACCGCCGGTTCGGACAAATTCGATGACAATACCAAAAATGTAGAGCAGTATGAACTGCATAGGAAGTAAGCTAGCGATAACCAGTGCTTTAGAGAAGTAATACTGGGTCCGAGTCTTGCCTGTAGTCAGGTTATTGTGATAAAGTTTGTCATTGAGATCAACACCGAGAAGCAAGCTAGTCATGACATTGCAGGCAATAAAGAGCATGCCGATGTTGTAGGAGACGACATCTATGGCAAAAAAGATACCGTTGTCGGAAATGGCGACTTGGGAAGTGAAAATGGCGAGGAGAATTCCAAAGATGCAGAAAGCCTGCACTCCCCAGAATCCTACGGAGCGGAAGAGACGGTAGTAATCCGCCTTGATACTATTAAACATGAGTGTTTCCTCCTTGTTGGTTGATTAAGTCTGTAAAGTATTTTTCTAAGTCTTTGTGGGCGTAGTAGATTTCCCCGATTGGGATGTCGGCTAGGACTAATTCTTTGGCAATCTTGCGAATTTCTTGTACTTGGCCGGAAATATGTAGCTCATCTTCCTTGTTGGTTGGTCTGAGCTGGTAGCCGAGCTTGTCTTGCACTAAATGAGCAGCTTGCTTGATATTATCCGTTTTTAGGATGATATAGTCGCCGCTTTCTCGGTTAAATTCTTCCTTAGACAGCTCCTTGATGAAATGCCCTTGATTGATAAAGCCAAAGCGAGTTGCGACTAGATAAAGCTCGGACAGGATATGGCTGGAAATGATGATGGTGATGCCTAATTCTTGATTGAGGCGCTTGACCATTTCTCTAAATTCCTGAATCCCAACTGGATCTAAACCATTAATGGGCTCGTCCAGGATGAGCAAGTCGGGACGCCCCAAAATGGCAATGGCAATGCCCAACCGCTGTTTCATCCCTAGAGAGAAATTGCGAAATTTTTTCTTTCCAGTATCGGTCAGGCCGACATATTGCAGGGTTTCTTTGATGACTTTGTCAGCATTTGGAATGCCCCGGTCGGTACAGTAGTAGCGTAGATTTTCATAGGCCGACATGTGGGCATGAGCTACAGGGGTCTCGATAACAGATCCAGTATGGCTGAGGGCTTTTGTCCATTCCTGTTGGTTCTGAGAGCCCAGAACAGACACGGTCCCTCCGCTAGGATAGATGACTTGAGTAATGATTTTGATCAGCGTGGTCTTACCAGCACCGTTTTTACCGATGAGACCGTAAATCTCTCCTTTCTTGATGGAAAGACTGACATCTTTCAGAGCATACTGCTCACCGTATTTTTTAGTGAGTCCTTTCACTTCTAAAACATTTTGCATGATGTTTCTCCTTTAATTCCTTTGTTTATACTTTTAGTATACAAACTAAATTTCAAATATTTCTCAAGAAATTCTAAAATATTTCTAAAGAAATTTAAAATTGGAAAGATTAAAATGAGCCAGTCGAGAACCAGCTCATTTTCTACTATAAATCCTTTTTGTGGAAAGTATAAAGACTTGCTGCGGTGAAGATTGTTCCTAAGACCAAGGCGATTAGAATAATTCTTAAGGTTACACCGTTGCTTTGAAGCGTCTCAAAATCAAAGCTCATGGTGAAATGCTGCAGCCATAAAGATTTGGGATAAAATTGAGCCAGAGCTCCGGTTAAAGATGCGCAGAAAAGGTAACCTCCCAGAGCAGCAATCATAGATTTACTCAGATAAAGAATAAAGGAGATAACGGCTGTCCAAGCAATAACAGTCAGGCACTGCACAAAGAATAGAAGAATAAACTGAAGCAGGAAGGTGGCGGAAAAATCACCGATACCGTTTAGGATAGCAGCTAGGATAAAGTTGATGCTATAAAAGAGAGCCAACTGCAGGAACGTTACGCAGACCATGACTAGGGCTTTAGAGACGAAGAAACTGGTACGGGAAACGCCGCTGGTTAATGTATTCTTGTAAAGTTGTTTGTTCAGATCTGTCCCGATGACGACCATAGAGAGGATAATGATGATAAAAGTATTATTACCGATAGCGTTGGACACCGCTTGTATAAGCTGGACAGCATTTAATTTGCCAAAGACTGCGCTCAAGGTCGTCAGTAGAAAGATGAATTCGGTAATCCAAACAGCCTTGGAACGAAAGAAGCGGTAAAAATCTGCTTGAAAAGTATGTAACATGGTTTTTTCTCCTTACTGGACTAAATCTGTAAAGTATTTTTCTAAATCTTTGTGAGCTGCATAGATACCATTGACATGAATGTTGGATAGGACCAACTCCCTGTTGATGTCATTTAGTTCCTGTTCTTGGGCGACAATGTGCAACTCGTCAGATTTATCAGCTTCCTTGAGCTGATAGTGGAGCTTGCCTTGGATGAGATTGGCAGCCTGATCTCTATCGCTGGTCTTAAGGACGATATAATCTTCGCTGGCTCGGTCAAAATCGTCTTTGGTGAATTCTGCAACAAGCCGTCCTTGGTCAATCACGCCAAACTTGGTGGCTACCAGATAAAGCTCAGACAAGATGTGGCTGGAAATGATAAAAGTGATTCCCAATTCTTGGTTGAGTCGCTGAATCATCAGTCGAAATTCCTTGATGCCAAGCGGATCGAGGCCGTTGATGGGCTCGTCTAAAATCATGAGTTGAGGCTTGCTGATAAGGGCAATAGCGATTCCTAGACGCTGCTTCATTCCTAGCGAAAAGTTGCGGAATTTCTTTTTACCAGTATTGCTCAATCCGACATAGGCCAGAGTTTCCTTGATGAGCTGGTCGGGTTGGACAATCTGGTGGACCTTGCAGTAGTAGTTGAGATTTTGATAAGCAGTCATTTGATTGTAAGCGACCGGTGTTTCGATGACGGTTCCTATCTTACGCAGGGCTTCATTCCATTCCTTAGAGTTCTGCGAACCAAAGACAGACACGGTTCCGCTGTTGGCATGAATGAGCCGGCTAATGGTCTTGAGAAGAGTGGTTTTGCCAGCCCCGTTCTTGCCAATCAGTCCATAGATGTCACCTTTCTGGATCGAAAGACTTACGTGATCAAGGGCATATTGCTGGCCATATTGTTTGGTAACTTGCTTTACTTCTAAAACAGTTTGCATGGTATATTCTCGCTTTCTTAGGTTTGATTTTAGTATACAAGCTAGATTTCAAATATTTCTCAAGAAATTCTAAAATATTTCTAAAGAAATGCGGAACCAATCCAAAAGTAATAAAAAAGCAGCCAAAGAGCTGACTGCTTAGATTTATAAGTCTCTGTGCTGAAAGGCTTGGTAACCACCTAAGAGAGAACCAGCTAGGATAAGGAATAAGAATAGTTCAGAATTTATCTGAGGGAAAACGATAACGAGGCTAGACTGAAGCATAATCAGGGCGAAAAAGACGAGATAGCTGACTAGGGTGGAGCGGGTCAGATAGAGAAGACAGGTAACTACGGAACTGCAGGTCATAATAAAGAGAAAGGAGCGAAAGAAAGACAAGGAAAAGCTCCAGAAAAAGTTCTTTGGCATAGTCCCAAGTCCGTGGAAGAGGCTCCCAAAGATAAAGGCTATAGCAAAGGCTGTTACTAGTTGAAAGATGATAATTGTGACAAGAACAGCTATTTTGGATAAGTAAAATTCTTTCCGAGAAACCCCGCTGGTTAATATATTGTTGTATAATTTTCTAGTCAGGTCACGACCTAACAGAAAGATAACGAGCACAAGGACAGTAATCATGACAAAGGGCAGGAAATCTTTAGCAAGCTGCCCGAGAGCTTCAAATCCTGTCCAACCTTGGATGACTATTTCTTCTGGATCAGAAGATGTAGAGATATAAAAATTAAAGTTGCTTTCACCAAGAGAGCTGATGAAAATGAGAAAAAAGAGCAGCCCTTCTATTAGCCAAAAAGGTTTGGAGCGGACAAGCTGGTAGAGTTCCGCCTGAATAGTATGTAACATGAAATCTCCTCTGAATGATTAAGATTGTTCCTGCTTTTTATAAATCTTTCTTTTTGAAAACCATCAGCCCGCCACCTAGAAAGAGCAGGGTGACCGTTACCACTGTCAGGATAGCCTTGATAACAGCCCCACTATCTGCTGCCATATCTGTGTTAAATCGCAGAGTCAGATAGATCAGCCATTCATTGTCCGGGTAAAAGATGAGGGGAATAGTCAGTAAGGTACCGCCAAGGAAATAGGTCAGAAAGATAGACACGATGGAGTGGCTGGCATAGAGTACAAAAGAAATGATGGCAATCCATGTAACCGTGCTGAGAAATTGAACGAAGAGAGCAGTTCCCAGCTGAGGCAAAAAAGAGCTGGGGGCGCTGCCAATTCCGTTGGACAGACTAGCGGTCACAAAGGAGATTGATAAAATCAGCAGGAAATGAAAAGCTGCGATGCTAACGCAAACAAAGAACTTAGAAAAATAATAGCTGAGTTTAGAGATGCCGTAGCTCAGGCAGTTTTTATAAAGTTTCCGAGACAGGTCCACTCCTAGGACCATACCGATACCAATGATGGTGAAAAAGAGCAGACCGTCTGTATTGCCTGCAAAATAGTCCAGAGCTTGAACTCCGGTTAGTTTTCCTAGAGCTTGAGTAGCAGCCTCATTTCTGGAGATATTTGCTCCAAAATGAATATTTGCTTGGAAGAAAGTTGCTGAGAAAATCACACAGAATAATAAAAACTCAGTAATCCAAAAGCCTTTTGAACGCATGAGCCGGTATAAATCGGCTCTAATGAAATCCATCATGATAAGCCTCCCTTTGTCATTTGACCAAGTCTGTAAAGAAGTTTTCTAGGTTTTGTCGTGCATAGTAAATCTCCTGCACCGGTATATCTGCGACCGCAAGTTCCTTGACAATCTTGCTAATCTCATGCGAATGGGTAAAGATATGAATCTCGTCAGAGGCATTGACCACCTTGATACGATGCATGAGCTGGTCGTGAATCAGCCGGCTGGCTTCTTCCAACTGCGACGTTTTAAGCACGATATAGTCTTCGCTCTGTTCTTCAAACTCCGCCTTTGAAATCTCGCGAATCAGTCGTCCTTCCTCGATAATGCCGAACCGGTTACCCACCAAGTAGAGTTCAGACAGGATATGGCTGGAGATGATAAAGGTCATGCCCAACTCTTCGTTTAGTCGCTGCACCAGCTGGCGGAATTCCTTGATGCCGACCGGATCCAGGCCATTGATAGGCTCGTCTAGTATCATCAGGTCAGGTCTGGTAAGAAGCGCGATAGCCAGACCTAGCCGCTGTTTCATCCCAAGTGAGAAGTAGCGGAATTTCTTCTTGCCGGTATCTGTCAAGTCCACGTATTCCAAGGTTTCACGGATGACCTTGTCCGCATGGGGAATATGGCGGAGCTTACAGTAGTAGCTGAGATTTTCATAGGCTGTCAGGTGGTTGTGAGCGACCGGTGTTTCGATGACTGATCCGACCCGTTTGAGGCTTTGCGTCCATTCTTGATAGTTCTGAGAGCCAAAGAGGGAGACATTACCGCTGCTTGCTTCCAAGAGCTGGGTAATGACCTTGATCAGAGTGGTCTTTCCGGCCCCGTTCTTGCCAATCAAACCGTAAATATCTCCTTTTTTTATCGTCAGACTCACATCGGTCAGAGCGTACTGCCGGCCGAATTTTTTGCTGACTTGCTGTAAAACCAAAACATTTTCCATGATCAAGTCTCCTTTTCATGATACTAGGAGAGAAAACTCCTCTTCTTATTTAATTAGTATAGCGCCAAACCTTCAAATATTTATAAAGAATTTCTCAAATATTTCTAAAGTTTTTGGTTTGTCTTGTAAAAGGGTCAGAACTCATGTAGGAACTTCTCTATTATTTGAGCAAATGTTTCTGGCGCTTGGCTATTCAGAGTATGGCCACCCTTTTCTATAATATGAAGCTGAGCCCCTTTAAGTAGCTTGTTAAGCTCATAGGCAGCTTTTAGATTGGGCTTGTCTTTGCTGCCGCAAAGAATCAGGCTGGGAAGCTTGATTTTCGTAATTTTATCAGTGAGATTTACCTTACGCAGCTCGGTCAAAATCCGTATCATCTGGTCTTTATCAGCTCTTTGCCTGGTGAAGACGCTTTTGGGCAACAGTTTAAAGACGAGAATCTGCAGTCTGTAGAGAAAATTGTCTGCTAAATTGTATTGAGTCCCCGATAAAATCAAACCCTTCAGATGAGGAGGAGCTTAGTCAGCCAGGTCCAGTGCTAGCAGGCCACCGAGTGACAAACCGACTAAGATAAATGGCTGTTTCTCGGCCTGAAGGTGCTGGAGGGTTGCATGTCGAATGTCTTGGTAGCTCTCATTGCCCTTCGGAAAAAGAGCCAGCGACTCCGTCGGGACATCAGCTAGAGCTCCTTGAACTTCCTTCCAAGAATGCTCATCTTGCCCTAGTCCGTGCAGAAAGATAACTTTCATGTCAGAGCTCTCCTTTATCAATCTCCAGCTCGTACAGTCCCCTGACTGCATTGCAGGCGTAGATTTTCTCAGCCTGAGCTAGGTCAGCCAGCGTTAAAACTTTCTCAGTAGCTTGCCCCTCATCCAGTAGCTGCTGGCGGTAGATACCCTTGAGCAGGCCAAGTTCAGCTGGAGGCGTGTAAAGCTTGCCGTCTAGCTCCAGCAGCAGATTGCCGATAGAAGTTTCCAGCAGCTGGCCTTGGGCATTGTAGTAAATCTGCTCTTGCTGCTCCAAGGTCAGATGTGGCCGATGGCTGGTCTTGAAATAGGTGAAAGGCTGGGCTAGATTGGCTGTCTGCTCGACCAGTTTTGCCTTTCTGAAAGTATCCGTTAGTGGAAGTAGAGGAGTCGTTTCTAGTTCAATACTGCCGTCTTTTTTTAGAGCTATACGCAGCCTGTAATCCTGTTCTTTATCCAGCTGAGCGCAGGTTTCTTCTAACTCTTGCTCTAGTTTGTCTTGGTCAAAAGGATAGGCGAAGTAGCTGGCTGCTTCTGTCAGTCTTTGCAGGTGTTGTTCTTGCAAGGTCAGCTTTCCATCCGTTACTTTTCCAGTCGAAATTAGGTCGAATCGCGGATTCTTTCGATAGAGGACGGCAGATTTTTGCTGGGTTTCGATGTATTCGGATTTCCACGTGCTGTCCCAAGTGATTCCGCCGCCAACGCCATAGATGGCTTTTTTCCCCTCCAGCTGAATGGTGCGGATGGCGACATTAAAAATTCGTCTCTGGTTTGGCAGGCAGATACCGACTGTACCGCAGTAGACCCCGCGAGCAGCTTTTTCTGTCGTCTTGATGATAGCCATGGTCGAAATCTTAGGAGCGCCTGTGATGGATCCGCAAGGAAAGAGCGCTCTGAAAAGCTCAGCCAGCCCGACTCCCTCATGTAGCTGGCTTTTAATGGTAGAGGTCATCTGCCAGACTGTAGAGTATTGCTCGACGCTGCAGAGACGCTCAACCCGTTCGCTGCCCGTCTGAGAAATACGATTCATGTCATTACGCAGCAGATCGACAATCATCATATTTTCTGCTCGGTTTTTGGCATCCTGGGCCAGCCATGCAGCCTGCTCCCTATCCTGCCCTAAGGTCAGTCCCCGATTTGTGGTCCCTTTCATAGGTCGAGTGGTCAGTTGGCCTCGGTGCTCCTCGAAAAAGAGCTCGGGGCTGATGGACAAGATGGCGGTCTCATCATGCTCTACATAGGCATTGTAGGCCGCATTTTGCTCAACGACCAGCCTATTGTAAATAGCCAAACTATCCTCAGGATTGAGCTCCGCGCACAGCTGCATCGTGAAGTTGACCTGATAGGTATCGCCCTGGCGGATATGGTGATGAATAGTCTCGATAGCCTTCTGGTACTCTTGCTCAGAAGTCAGCCCCTGCCAAGCTGCTGGCATTTCCACTTCCTCATAGGTCAAGGGAATAGAAGCCTGATTGGCCGTATCGTGGATAGTAAAGTAGAGGAGGTATTCCTTCTGGAGCGGGGCCGCATGAACTTGGAACTTTTCCTCGAAGGCTGGCGCTGCTTCATAGCTGACATAGCCGACAGCATAGTATCCTTTCTCCTGCCAGCCCTCAATCTCTGCCAAAAGTTCCTCCACTTGGTCAAGACGGCGAGTCTTTAGCTCCTTGATGGGATTCGTAAAAATCAGGCGTTGGCCCAATTGCTTAAAATCAATAATCGTTTTCTTGTGCATAAAGTTATTTTATCATAAGATAATTTGAATGAAAACGGATTTATCGGATGTGACAATCATTCTTTTATAACGGTTGACAGATTAGAAAGTAGCTAGGTATACTATGTTTAAAAAAGAAAGAATGAGATTTCTATGAAGTCGAATAAATTGTTATTGGTAAATGGGGTTGCGAGTATTATAGCGGGAATTCTTATCATGTATTTTTCTTTACAAAGATCGAGTTTTGAGTTTGTTGATTTGATTGGTAGCTTCATTGAAAATTACATATGGGCACTTCTGATTATGCTAATTAACGTTTTCTTGTTGATACTTTCCTTAGCGGGTATGTCTCATTATAGTGGGGACTCTAGGGTCAATAAGATGAATCATCAGATGCTGCTTTTTGCATCTATCATGGGATTTATTCCTTTTCTAGCTATCTTTGCAGGCCTTTTGTCTATAGGAGCTGGGGTCCTCTATCTTCAAGATTTTCAAAAAATAAAAAGTGAAGACAAAGCTGACTAATCCATGCTTTCTCCTGCTCGAAAGCCCTCGAAAATTATGATAAAATAAGGAAATGACAAAACCTTAAAAGGAAGCCTTATGAAAAAAATAAATGAATCTTATAAACTAATCGTATTTGCGGCGCTTGCTCTGGCTCTGGTTCTCTATATCGGGAACATCTGGTCTGGCCTGCAGAGTCTGACTTCGGTTTTTTCACCCATTATATTGGGTGGAGTCCTAGCCTTTATCTTTAATGTCCCAATGAAAAAGCTGGAAGACTTCTTGGATAAATGCCGGGTCCCACAAAAGTTGCAGCGCGGTTTGGCCTTAGTTTTAGAGGTGCTGATTTTAGCTCTCATTATGACGGGTATTGTCTCTATCGTCGTGCCGACTCTGACTACAGCGGTCAATCAGCTGAGCGCAACAATCGGCAAGGTAGCACCCCAGGTAGCCAAGTGGCTGCAGCAGTCTGGCTTGCTTTCCTCTAGCCAGCTGAAAGATTTGACCAAGCAACTGCAAAACAGCGACATTGTCAACAGAGCCATCTCTCTTCTGGGCAGTCTGACGGGCAATATCTCTGCTATTTTTGGCAATTTCTTCTCTGTCATTATGTCTATCTTTCTCATGTTTGCTTTCTTGAGCAGCAAGGAGCATTTGCAGACAATCACTAGCCGTCTCCTGCAGGTCCTGCTTCCTGAGAAAGCTGTGAAACGCCTATCCTATGTCGGTTCTGTCATTGTTGAGACCTATGATAAGTTCCTGATGGGGCAGATGATTGAGGCCGTCATTGTTGGGATTTTAGTCTTTATCGCCTACTCTCTGACAGGCTTGCCTTATGCGGCCTTGACAGGAGTCTTGGCCGGAGTGCTCTCTTTCATTCCCTACATTGGGCCATTCTCAGCTTGTGCTCTGGGAGCTATCTTTATCTTTACCGACAGCCCTTGGAAAGCCCTTCTCTCTATCGCAGTCTTTCAGGGAGTGCAGCTGATTGAGGGCAATGTTATCTATCCGCGCGTGGTCGGCCAATCCGTCGGTCTCCCAACTCTCTTTACCCTAGCCGCCGCCCTGATTGGGGGCAACCTCTTTGGCTTGGTCGGCATGATTTTCTTCACGCCTATCTTTGCAGTTATCTACCGCTTGGTTAGAGAGTTTGTTGTGGAGAAGGAAGAGAAAAAAGCGTTAGTAAAAGAATGAAAAGAAACCAACGAGATTTTATTCTCGCTGGTTTTTCTTTTTCCAAGGCCATAACTTCTACCTATAGCAAACAATAATCTTAATCAATGGAAGTTGAAAAATAAGCTTTTGTGCTTGTATAGAGAACCAGGTTATAGTTTTAGGCTATATCAAACTCTGGGAAATTCCAATTATACAGAGGGGGGATTTTCTGATAAGATAAAATCAAGAAAAATTTTGGAGGACATTTATGTCAACGACTATCATTGGTTTCCCACGTTTGGGTGAATTCCGCGAATTGAAATTTACAACTGAAAAATACTTTAGACATGAAATCTCAGCAGAAGAGCTTCTGGCTGCAGCTAAGGAGCTCCGTGCTAAGCATTGGAATATTGTTAAGGAAAAAGGAATTTCTGAGATTCCATCAAATGATTTTTCTCATTATGACAATGTACTGGATGCAGCCTTTCTCTTTAACGTGGTGCCGTCATCTGTGCAAGGCTTGGAGTTGACTGACTTGGAGCGGTATTTTGCCTTGGCTCGTGGTTATCAGGGCGAAAAAGGGGATGTCCGTGCTCTTCCGATGAAGAAATGGTTCAACACCAACTACCACTACATCGTCCCTAAATTTGAAAAAGAAACCCAAGTCAAGCTGGCTGGGCATAAGATTTTTGATGAATTTGCAGAAGCTAAAGAGTTGGGCTTGGTAACCCGTCCAGTTGTGGTTGGTCCATTCACTCTCCTGCAAGTATCTGACTTTGAAGACGGTGTGGCTCCGGCTGACTTTGTAGATGCACTAGCTGCAGCTTATCAAGAAGTTTTTGCAAAATTAGCAGAGCTAGGCGCAGAGCGTATCCAGCTGGATGAGCCAAGTCTGGTCAAGGATCTGTCAGCAGAAGAAAAAGCTCTCTTCTTGGACCTTTATAAGAAGCTTCTGGCAGACAAGAAAGGCTTGGAAGTCTTGGTTCAAACCTACTTTGGTGATGTTCGTGACATCTATGCAGACCTTGTAGAACTGCCAGTAGATGCGATTGGTTTGGACTTTGTCGAAGGCAAGAAAACACTTGAACTTGTCAAAGGTGGCTTTCCAGCTGACAAGACCCTTTATGCGGGTATCGTCAATGGTAAAAACATCTGGCGCAACAACTACGAAAAGAGCTTGGCAGTGCTTGAGCAAATCCCAGCTGAAAACATCGTCTTGACAAGCTCATGTTCACTGCTCCATGTGCCATTTACAACGGCTAATGAAGATTTTGAACCAGCAATTTTGAACCACTTTGCCTTTGCGGTGGAGAAATTGGATGAAATTCGTGACTTGGATGCTATCCGCAATGGCGGTGGTGCAGAAGCGCTTGCTGCTAACAAAGAACTCTTTGCGGCTGAACGTGTGGGTGAAAATGCCGAACTTCGTGCGCGCATCGCTGGTTTGACTGACGCAGATTACACTCGTTTGCCAGCCTTTGCAGAGCGTGAGGAAATCCAGCACAAGACGCTCAATCTGCCACCGTTGCCAACTACCACGATTGGATCCTTCCCTCAAACCAAGGAAGTCCGTGCTAAGCGCTTGGCCTTCCGCAAGGGTGAGCTGTCGGCAGAAGACTATGACAAGTTCTTGGCTGAGCAGATTGATGAATGGATCAAGTGGCAAGAAGAAGTCGGCTTTGACGTGCTGGTGCACGGTGAGTTCGAGCGTAATGACATGGTTGAGTACTTCGGTCAAAACCTGTCAGGTTACCTCTTCTCTAAAAATGGTTGGGTACAATCATACGGTATGCGTGGGGTGAAACCACCAATCATCTGGGGTGATGTGACTCGTCTCAACCCAATTACTGTTAAATGGTCTAGCTATGCACAAAGCCGTACTGACAAACCTGTTAAAGGTATGTTGACTGGTCCAGTAACCATCCTCAACTGGTCATTCCCGCGTGAAGACATCTCTATTAAAGATTCAACTCTTCAAATCGCTCTTGCTATCAAGGATGAAGTGCTTGACCTTGAAGCTGCTGGTGTGAAGATTATCCAAATCGACGAGGCTGCTCTTCGTGAGAAATTGCCACTCCGTCGCAGTGACTGGTACGAAGACTACCTTGACTGGGCAATTCCAGCCTTCCGTTTGGTACACTCAACAGTAGCGCCTGATACGCAAATCCATACTCACATGTGCTACTCAGAATTTACCGATATCATCCCTGCTATCGACAACATGGATGCGGACGTGATTTCCTTTGAAGCTAGCCGCTCTAACTTGGAAATCCTGGATGAGCTCAAGGCTAAGAACTTCCAGACAGAAGTAGGACCTGGAGTTTACGATATCCACTCACCGCGCGTGCCAAATGAAGGGGAAATCAACCACACCATCGAAGCTATCTTGGCTAAGGTGCCAAGCAGCAAGGTCTGGATCAACCCTGACTGTGGTCTTAAAACTCGTGGTATCCCAGAAACCAAGGCTAGCTTGGTGCGCTTAGTAGAAGCAGCCAAAGCAGCTAGAAAACACTTGAAATAATCCTCCTGGAACCTCAAAAGTTGATCTTGATGGAGGAACATACCAAAATTGAAGCGGAGCTGACAATCCTGCAGGAGCTGTTCTCCTAGGATTGTCCTCGGCTATCGCTACCATCATTGAAAGGAACTTTTTGTTATATGGTTCGTCGTCATACACCCAGTCTCTCATTTGAAGTATTTCCTCCCAATCCGGCAGTAGGCAATGATAAGATTTTTCAGGCATTGAGAGAGATGCAAGATTTGGCTCCTCACTTTATCAGTGTGACGGCCAGCAATAATAAGTTTGACATTGAGGAGACGACGGTTCGTTTGACTGAGTTCATCGCCAACGACCTCAAGATACCGACGATTGCCCACCTACCCGCGGTTTATCTGACCAAGGACATGGTGTCCAACATTTTGCAGTCTCTAGATCGGGTTGGTGTCCATCAGATTTTAGCTTTGCGAGGGGATGTTTTTCCAGATGTAGCACCTAAGGATGATTTTACTTATGCGACTGACTTGATCGAATACATCAAGACAGAAGCACCGCACTTTGACATCATCGGAGCTTGCTATCCAGAGGGCCATCCGGATTCGCCAAATCAGATTTCGGATATTCAAAATCTGAAGAAAAAGGTGGATGCTGGCTGTTCTAGTCTGGTCACCCAGCTTTTCTTTGACAATGAACGTTTTTACGACTTTCAGGACAAGTGCATTTTAGCGGGTATTGAAGTGCCCATCCATGCTGGGATTATGCCGATTCTCAATCGCAATCAGGCTCTGCGCCTGCTCAAGACCTGTGAGAATATCAAGCTGCCAAGAAAATTCCGGGCTATTCTGGATAAGTACGAACATGACCCAGAGTCTCTGAGAGCAGCTGGTCTGGCTTATGCTGTGGATCAAATTGTTGACTTGGTGACCCAGGATGTGGCGGGCATACACCTTTATACTATGAATAACGCCGCAACAGCCTATCATATCTATAAGGCTACCCATGCTCTCTTCAATCATAATCCATCTGTCCAATCTTTTTAAGATGAATGAAGAAACCACTAATCAGATTCAGTTGCTGTTTAGTGGTTTTTGTTTTATAATAAGGATAAAAATTTTATCCAAATCTAAGGAGGGGCTGATGGAGCATTCGCTGATCTTGGTTAAGTCTATGCAGTTTGGCCAAGAAGATTGTTTTTTTGCCTTCTGCGGTTATTCGAAAACGGAAGCCCATCATAGCTTTGGGCCGGCTGTCCGGGATGTTTATGTCATTCATATCGTACTGGAGGGACGGGGGACTTACTCCGTGGGCAATCAGCGCTATGATTTGCAGGAAGGGCAGGGCTTTGTGGTGCCGCCGAGTCAGTCGGTCTTTTATCAGGCTGATGGAGAAGAGCCTTGGTCTTATGTCTGGATGGGACTGGGTGGGCATCTCTTGCCTCGCTATCTGCAGGATCTGGGCTTACAGTCTGGCCAGTGGTCTTTTGAGCTGACTTCTTTGCAGGAATTTAAGGCCTTGGTCTTTGAAAGTTTGGCCTATGAGGGCAGCGGAATAACAGCTGAACTAGCTCTGCAAAGGCAAGTTTATCGCTTTTTAGAACTCTTGTCCCAGAGTCTCAAGCAGACCTCTTTAATCACGGAAAGCCGTCGGATCAATCCTTATGTCCAGCAGGTCTTGGAACTACTGAGCAGTCATCTGCCAGAAAGTTTATCTGTGCAGGAGTTGGCGCAGAAATTGGCGCTGCACCCTTCCTACCTATCTCGGCTTTTCAAGGATGAAGTAGGCAAGGGGATCAAGGAGTACAGCAATGATTTGCGACTCAATATGGCAGCTGATTTGCTGACGGGCAGCCAGCTTTCGGTGGAAGAGATTGCCAGTAAGACAGGCTTTGCCGGAACGCAGAGCTTTTCAAAAGCCTTCAAGAAGGCGCGTGGCCAGTCGCCCTTGAATTTTCGCAAGGCCAGTTCTCATCTGGGGCAGGAGCTGTAAAAAGTCACATTTGGATAAATAATACTAGAAAGAAAGGCTTACCAAAAGGGGGAGCCTTTTTTATAATGAAAGGAGAAGTATGATTGCAGATTGTGAAAGGAGAAGACCATGAATAAGGCTAGTGTTTTGTTTAACGAAGAGTGCAGGCAATTTCATCTGACTAATGGCGAGGTTTCTTATATCTTTCGGGTTGCGGAGGATGGTAAACTCTTGCAGCTTTACTACGGAGCGGCGGTACCGGAGCGAGATTATTCTTATCTGGTGGAGCTGCAGCATCGGCCCATGACGGCCTATCGAAAAGAAGGGGATTTACGCTATTCTTTGGAGCATGTGAGGCAGGAATTTCCAGAATACGGCACGACAGACTTTCGCCATCCCGCTATCTGTCTGAGGCAGGAAAATGGCTCGCGTATTACTGACTTTGTCTATGTCAGTCATCAGATAGTAGATGGTAAGCCAGTTTTAGAGTGCCTGCCCTCTACTTATACAGAGACTCAAACGGAGGCTAAAACTCTTATTCTAACCCTGCGAGATGCGTTGACAGAGGTGGAAGTTCAGCTGTTTTATACGATTTTTGCTGATTGGCCGGTTATCACTCGCTCCAGCAAAGTGATTAATCAAGGCAGGGAAACTTGCTACTTGGAATCCCTAGCTAGTCTGTCGCTTGATCTGCCAGATGCTGATTATGACTGGCTGCAGTTATCAGGGGCATGGGCCCGGGAACGCCATATCAAGGAGCGCCCGCTTCAGCAGGGGATTCAGTCTATTGAGTCAACCCGCGGCATTTCCAGTCCCCACCACAATCCTTTTGTGGCTCTTAAGCGACCGGAAACGACTGAATTTTCAGGTCCAGTACTAGGAACGGCCTTGGTGTATTCAGGTAATTTTCTCATTCAGGCTGAGGTGGATACCTATGATGTGACCCGGTTGCAGCTAGCTATCAATCCTTTTGGTTTTGAGTGGAAGCTGGCTGCAGGCCAGTCCTTTACCAGTCCAGAAGCTCTGCTAGTATATTCTGAGCGGGGCCTCAACGGCATGAGTCAAGTCTTTCATCAGCTATTTCGTCGACGCCTAGCTAGGGGCTACTGGCGCGAGCGAGCGCGTCCTGTTCTCATCAATAACTGGGAAGCTACCTATTTTGACTTTAGTGAGAATCAGCTGCTGGAGCTTGCTGAAAAGGCTCAAGATGTAGGAGTGGAGCTCTTTGTGCTAGATGACGGATGGTTTGGCCAGCGGACTAACGATCGCGCTGGGCTGGGGGATTGGTTTGTCAATCCAGAAAGGCTGCCGAAGGGGCTGGGCTCGCTAGCAGAGCGTATTCACGGTTTGGGCATGCAGTTTGGTCTTTGGTTTGAGCCGGAAATGGTCAATAAGGACAGCCAACTCTACCGAACTCATCCTGACTGGCTGCTGGCAGTGCCAGATAGACAGCCCCACCATGGTCGGAACCAGTTTGTTTTGGACTATTCTCGGCCGGAAGTAGTGGATGAGATTTTTGAGCGTCTATCAGCGGTTATCGAGGAAGCGCAGCTTGATTATATCAAATGGGATATGAATCGCCCTCTGACGGATGTCTTCTCAGCTGCCTGGCCAGCCGATCAGCAAGGAGAGATTTTTCACCGCTATGTCTTGGGCGTTTATGACTTGTATGAGCGTTTAATCAGTCGCTATCCGAGACTGTTATTTGAATCGTGCTCTTCAGGTGGGGGCCGCTTTGATCCAGGTATGCTCTACTATGCTCCTCAAGCTTGGACCAGCGATGATTCGGATGCGATTGAGCGCTTGAAAATCCAGTACGGGACCAGCCTTCTCTATCCGCTTTCGTCTATGGGAGCCCATGTCTCCATCGTGCCCAATCACCAGACCAACCGTCTGACTCCGTTGAAGACGCGGGGCAATGTCGCCTTTTTCGGTTCCTTTGGCTATGAGCTGGATCTTAATCAGCTAAGCCCAGAAGAATTGGCTGAAGTCAGGGAACAGATAGCTTTTTACAAGCGCCATCGAGAACTGATTCATAATGGAACTTTTTATCGATTGCAGTCGCCATTTAAGGGAGATGGGCAGACAGCTTGGATGGTTGTCAGTCAGGATCAGAACACCGCACTTTTAGGCACTTTCAAGGTCCTCAATCAAGTCAATCGCTCTCATCAGCGTTTGCAACTGAAAGGACTGGCTGTGGATAAGGTCTATCGGCTAGAGGGGCGTAGCTATACTGGGGCTGAGCTTATGCGAGTTGGACTGGTCACCACGGACGCTTCCAGCGGTCAGCTTCTGGAGGATTCTGAGCAAGAGCCAAGCTATGACTTTGATTCAAAACTCTGGCTGTTTGAAGCAGAGGATGAGTAGATAAGATGGGAAATAGAAAGAGCAGAAGGAACAAGCTGATTAAAAGCTGTCCTTCTTGCTTTTTCCTCTGAGAAAAAAAGGATAGTACCATTATCTCTGATAATTCTATAGGAAAAGGCTTTCAAAAAGGTATATAATAGGGTGAAGCTTTTATAAAATAAAGCTGGGTCATTATGGGAGAATTTGTAATAATTGAAGAAAGCATTTGCCAATTTGGATTATTAGAAGAAATCACTCGGCAAATGCGAGGAAGAGGAAGTTTTATGACGAGAAAAATCATCTTTCTGGACGTGGACGGTACCATCATCGACTATGATAATCATATACCGGAGTCTGCTGTACTTGCCATTCGACGGGCACGGGAAAAGGGCCATCTGGTTTATGTCTGCACAGGTCGCAGCAAGGCTGAGATGCCACCGGAAATTTGGGATATTGGCTTTGATGGCATGATTGGTGGTAACGGCTCCTATGTGGAGCATAAGGGGCAGGTTATTCTGCACCAGCTGATTCCGCGAGATGTCGCTAAAAGGCTAGTCGACTGGCTTCAGGAGAGAGGGCTAGAGTTTTACCTGGAGAGTAATAACGGTCTCTTTGCAAGCAGGGGCTTCCGCGAAGCAGCGCGATCAGTGCTTCGGACCTATGTACTTGGAAAAGGTGCCAAGCCAGAAGAAGTCGTAAATATGGAGGCAGAAGAAGCTCTTCATGGCCTGGTTTATGGTGGGGAGCTCTATCGGGACGATCTGAACAAAGTCAGTTTTATCCTAAAGAGTTACCAAGACCATCTGGATTCCAAGGCTGCTTTTCCTGAGCTCAAGGCGGGTACTTGGGGAGGCAAGGGCGAGCATGCTCTCTTTGGTGACTTAGGAGTCAAAGATATTACCAAGGCGCATGCCATTGAGGTTCTTCTGAAGCATCTTCATGCTGATAAGGCGGATACTCTGGCTTTTGGCGATGCCAAGGTTGATATTCCTATGCTGGACTATTGTCAGGTCGGCGTTGCTATGGGAAATGGCGGAGCGGAAATCAAGGCTATGGCCGATCTGGTGACAGACTCGGTCAGTCAAGACGGTCTCTACAAGGCCTTTGAAAAGTTAGAACTCATCTAAAGGAGATGTGAATGATGGCAAAAACTCTTTATCTGATGCGGCATGGCCAAACGCTTTTCAACCTGCGCCACAAGGTGCAGGGCTGGTGTGATGCTCCTCTGACTGATTTTGGCATCTATCAGGCCAAGGTGGCAGGGCAATATTTTAAGGATGCCGGTATTACATTTGATGATGCTTATAGTTCTACTCAAGAGCGGGCCTGTGATACCTTGGAATTGGTAACGGACGGTAAGCTTCCCTATAAACGTGTCAAGGGACTCAAGGAGTGGAACTTCGGCACCTTTGAAGGGGAAAGCGAAGACCTCAATCCGCCCCTGCCTTATGGAGATTTCTTTGTGACCTATGGCGGTGAATCACAAGATCAGGTGCAGGAGCGTATGGCAGCGACCATTCTCCAGCTCATGCAAGAGATGGATGGTCAGTCTGTGCTCATGGTCTCCCATGGCGGAGCTATGGCCAATTTTGCCAGAGCTTGGCAAAAAAACTGGCGTCTGGATGACCTAGGTCACATGACCAACTGTGGGATTTTGAAGTTTACTTTTGAAAATGACCAATTCTATCTAGAAGAGGCCATCGGTCATGATTTTAGCAATTGGGAGGGAAAATGAAAGATTTATACTTGATGCGACACGGTCAGACCTTTTTCAATCAAGAGGGCTTGGTGCAGGGAGTTTGCGACTCTCCTTTGACAGAACTGGGGCAGGATCAAGCCCGGCAGGCAGGAGCTTATTTGCAAGGGCGGGGTATTCGTTTTGGTCAGCTCTACTCCTCCACCCAGGAGCGGGCTTCTGATACTCTGGAACTTGTCTCTGGCCGAACCGACTATACTCGCCTCAAGGGCATTAAAGAATGGAACTTTGGTCTTTTTGAGGCTCAGCCCGAACGCCTGCAGCCGAAATTTCGGCTGGGAGCCACCTCATTTGAAGACCTTTTTGTCCCTTATGGCGGAGAAGGTGTGGACCAAGTCGGTGAGCGCATGCTAGTCACTCTGACTGAGGTCATGGAGCGGGCGGATGCAGAGCCAGTCTTGGCCGTCAGCCACGGCGGTGCCATGTGGGCCTTCTATCTCAAGATTGCGGCCCAAGCTCTGGATCCCAAGGTGCGCTTTGGCAACTGCGCTATCTGCCATTATCAATATGAGCAGGGACACTTTAAGCTGGCAGAAGTCATTGACCCGCTGACGGGTGATGTGTATGAGTGTGAATGAAGAAGCAGAGCATTCATCATAATGAGAGTTCAGAAAGATTATCACTACAATAAAAACCTCAGATTTTTCTGAGGTTTTTTGGTTTATACTTGGCTGTAGGTTTCACGACGACTTAGTTTTGTATCTTCTTTTTTGCTGGGTATTGGCTGTGCCTGGATTTCTTTATTCCACTCACTTCGAGTAAAGACCATGGAGAGTAGTGCCAGAGCCGCAAAGGCTGCTCCTACGTACCAGTAGGGCATATCCAGCGTCGTGGAGCGGCCAGATAGGTTGACGATGCCACGGAAGAGCATACCAGTTGTCATAATGGCTAAAGCTGAGTTCCAAAGGTTGAGGCTGAGCCGAGAGAGATTAGGGATGACCTTCATGAAGAGCAGGAGGAGGATGCCACCCACCAGAGGAATGGCAAAGAGGTAGTGCATGTGGCTAGAAGTCTCGCCGAAACTGAAAGATTCATAGATTCTGCTGAAAGCAAAGAAGAAAATAGTTAATAGTGTGTAGATAAGGGCTGTTTTTCTAAAACGTTTTTTGCTGGGATTAGTAACCGATGTAGACAATATCACTCACCGACCTTTCTGAGATAGTATTTCCGTTGGTTGTAGGTTTGTTAATGACCTGACCGTTAAAGTAAAGTGTAGAGGAGCCGCCGCCATCAAGGTTGTAGGCAGTCTTGACGCCGTACGATTTCATGATTTCTGCCATCTGGTAGAGGGAAAGCCCCTCGCTTTCTGAGGTGCGTCCGTCTGAAACGATGATGATGTAGTGGTTTTCATCAATGATACCGATAGCTGTCCGAGGATTGGAAGACATGGACTGGCCGACTTCAGAGTTGGTATCAACGACAATCTCACCATTTTCTACAAGAGATGGGCCGAAGGCCAAGAGATTGACCACGCCGTCTTTGACCAGTTGATCGGTAGAGACTTGGTCTTCATAGATAATCTTGAAGGAGCCGTCTTTGTAAATAGCTAAATCACCATTACTGGAGTCTTCTCGGACGGTATCGCGGTAGACGACGCCATTGCGGATGACATAGCCAGTTGTGTTGGCTCCGTAGTAGTCGCCGTTAACCGCTAGGATAGCATTGTTGTTGGCAGCCGTTTCCGAGGTCTTGGCGGTGACATTGTTTCCGTAAGTGTTTTGGGCAAAGGCTGTTTTCAGGTATTCCGATGAGCTGACAGTCACATCAGCGATGTAGACTTGGGTGTTGCTGACGGTCTTTTTAGTTAGCGTAACCGAGATGTTGTCGTCTGAATAGCTGGTATCCGTCACAGTCGCTGTTTCGGCAGCCTTGCTGGCAGCCTTGGCATTGGACGACGAACTCGTACTTGAAACCGTGGAAATGGTCTCTGCGATGACAAAGGTTTTCAGCATGGAGTAGCTGAAGGAAGCTGTCAGAAGCAGCCCGAAAATGGAGGCGTAGGCATAGCGTTTCTTTAAAAATTTCATGATGCGGTGTGTGTCCTTTCTTTAAAAATAAATCTCTTTTGCACCATCCAGGAGACGGTAAAGAGCAAAATGCCAACGATGATTTTGACAATCAAAAGATTAAGACCAAAGACAGCGTAGAAGAGGCGAATCAGCAGTGTGTCTAGGATAAAGAGCACTACAGCTAGGCTGAAATAGCCAGTTCCTGTCTTGAGTATACTGTCATCGTTCTTAAAGACCAGCTTTTTATTAGTCGAATAGTTAAAGATTGAGCTGGTCACGCGGGCAATCCCATTTGCGAGAAGAATTCTCAGGCTGGTCGGCACAGCAGCTAAAAACAAGAGAGCCAGTGCGTAGACGATATAGTCCACGACGAAGCTGCTGAGAGAAGTCAGGGCAAATTTAAAAATATTTTTATAAATCATGAGCCCATCCTGAATTGGCCGAAAGTGCGAGCCTTGATTGTCATTGATATAGACCGTCTCAATGGGCACTTCCAAAATGGGATATTCCTTGCTGGCTTCTAAGAGCATGTTCATTTCATACTCATAGCGCTGGCCCTCTACCTTTAGCATAAATGGAATCATGTTGGTCGTAAAGGCTCGCAAGCCTGTCTGAGTATCGGAGACACCCACCCCAGTCTGAAGCTTGAAGAGAGCCCGAGTCAGACTGTTGCCGAAGCGACTACGCAGAGGCACCTTGCCAGTAAAGGCGCGTGCTCCCAGAATCAGCCGATTGGGATTTTCAGAAGCCTTGCTAGCTACGCGGAAAATATCCCAGACCTCGTGCTGGCCATCCGCATCTGCTGTTACCACCGTTCCATAGATCTTTAGTGCTTGGATAAAGGTGAAAGCAGTTTTCAGCGCTTGCCCTTTGCCTTGATTGACCTGATGACGGAGCACGGTCGCGTACTGCTCTGCCTGCTCAAAGACTATCTGGCATTTGGAAGAGCTGCCGTCATCGATAACAATGATATGAAAATCACTTTTATGGTGAATTTTTTTTATCAGCTTAATAAGATTATAATCAGGCTCATAGGCCGGAATCACTAGATAATCCATATCCATACCTCTTTCTTAGATGATTTGTAGAAAGTATATAGACTGCGGCTTAAAATTTCCTAATATAAGTTAGTTTTAAGAAAATGTTAACATTTCTTTAAGGAAAGAGCATGGGGAAAATAGGATAGAAATGCCGTTGGGGAGAGGATTAGAGATAATTTTGCGAAATGAATGCTAGAGTATGGCAAGGCACTTATGTGGATACTTATAAAAGTGAAAGAAATTATATTGTAGCGAGCTATTAGCAGGGCTTATATGTAAAATATCAAGGTAATATATTTATACAATAAAAAACAACCATGAAGGTTGTCTTTAGGTCGATATTTAATTATTTTACATGTGGTATCAAAGATATACAAAGTGAGTGTATTCTGTTATATATTGATTTTTAAATCTAAAGAAACTCATCATTTAATGAAGATAATTTGGTTATTGATTATTTTCTTGATATAGTCCCAGAAAATCTTGATAAGATTTCAAGAGATGGTCTTGCTTATCAGATGAATAAAAACCATCTAATTTGACATTTGTATAGAGATCTATCTCCCCTTCATAAGCCAGAAGACTCAGACTTTTTTCATAAGAATCATCACCAGTTATCATTAAGCTCCAACCGGTGCTAATTTTCTTTTCTACATCAGGTAATTCTTTACTTACTTTTAAGCTCTTGATATTTAAATCCTTTTCTCCTTCAATGAGAGTATAGTTATTCGGCTTATTAGCTAAGACCAGTCCGTACTGATTTAGTTTATCATCCAAATCAGTAGCAGTATAAATAGGTCGCTTGTCGTGAACTGTCAGAGCTTTGAAATAGTGATTCAGAGAAAAAGTCTGACCATTTTCAATATTAGTATAGAGAGTCTGAATAAGAGGCGTACTCTCTGAATTAGAGTAGTTACTTTCGTTTGTCCCACCTAGTATATACACTTCAAAGGCAAAATATAGTTGCCCATCTTGAGGATCTTGATACAGTTGATGACTTACTTTACCTGGAATGGCTTGGCTATTTATTTTTTGAGTTAACTGAAGCAGGTCATAGTCTTTATAAGTCTCTTCAGACTGGTTTAAAAGGCTAATTTTTATATGGTTATTCTTTTTCTCATCTTGGACAAATTTTTGGTAACTATCGTAGTAAAAAGTTGTGTCGGGATAATTCATTTCTTGCTGTAAGATATACTTATCAGACAAGATGGCCAAATTAGGATTTTTGACCGTATAGAGATTATCTCCTAGCTTCTCTATTTTAAATGTCATGTCCTTATCCAGCTTATTTCCATCGACTTCTTGCTGTTTGGTCTGATTTTGTTTAGAGTGTATAGTCGTTTTTTGCTTTTCAGTAACATAAGAGGCTAAAAACAAATCAATTGCAAAGGCTAAAGTATATCCACCAATATTCAAAAAGATTTTATTTCGGAACATTTTTTTATTTTTGTAACTATCTGAATCACTTATTTTTCCTCCGGAACTTTTACTTGACGAAGCTGACCATCTATAAGAACATAAACAATTCGTCCAGACTTAATCATTTCATCATGACTCAAGCTAGGAAGATTATTTGCCTGAAACTGCAGAGGAGGAAGAACCTGGTTGCCATTTTGAACCATTACAGGCGTTTCTCCTGCCACAAGATTGTCAGTAGTTGTAGCCTGACTAATCGTCATTTGTCTGTCTTCCAAACTAAATACAGAGAAGATTTCGTACAAGGGACCCTGCTCCACAATCCCCTTGACTGTATTCATGTCAGATTCAGATAAAGGGGTGTTTGGTTTATATTGGAGCCAATTAATATATAGTGGACCGGTTGTTTTAGTCTGTTTAGACTGCTCAATAAGATTTCTGTAGCTATTTATAGAATGTATACCTAGCCCATAATTCTTGGACTGGTCGAAACTAGCTTGATTTAGTGAAGTGAACACAGACCGAAAATCAGATAGTTCTCCGATTGCTTTAATATGGCTATATAGGTCAAGATACTGTGTATAAACCGGACCTTTTTTAAAGTCAACAGTAACTATTTCCTCACTATCAATATCAAATCCAATCGGGATAAGTCCTTCTGTCCAATTGAGCTTACCTTCTTCTTTTGCATTCTTTATAAGCAAGCTATAAGTAAGTGGTGTTGAGAGATCTTTCTTCTGTTTTAAGGTTTGTTCTATTTCATAGTCTTGTTTCTTTTGAGCAGACCAAAAAGATTCTTCGCCTGGGTAATTAAAGAGATTAGCAAAATTAGAAGCTTGTTCAGTTGAATCCTCATTATATTTAAATATCGGATAGATAGTAAAACTACCTCTCTTGGCCATTTCGAGGACATGGGGATATTCTTGGTAGAGATTGATTAGTTCACCACCTTGATAAGGTCTCATCGTAATTACATCGTCTGGGGTTTGAGTTGCTTTTTTATCATAATTGTTTACACCCTTTTGATCTTCAACAACAAAGCTCAAACTCTTTAAACGTTCAGTAAAGACAGGATTCGTTCGAGCAATTGTTAATTCACTATTACCATTAGCAGTTAGAATTTCTTCTTGTGATGCTCCTAGATAGTGGGTAATCCGGCTCTTTAAAGTATTTAAATCAATAATCAGTGAAGATTTTTTTGTAATCACCTTCTATTTCTTCCAGCTCTATTTCTATATAGGGTGCATCTGGAGATGTGTCAAACACGTCTAATTTCGCTGTACTTTTAATGCTATATTTTTTCTTTTCTTTAAGAAAGAGAGCTCGTATATCAACCTTTCTTAATGACTGAATACCTTCATCCTCTTTGTAAATATCAATCTGATAAAAATACTTCGTATTTTTTTTATCATAAAAGACCTTCCCTTCGTCTGAATAAGAATCCTTAGGGAGACGGTAATTTTGGGCAATAATATAACCGTCTTTCCTCTGGACTTCTCCAGACTTATCGATTGCCAAAGCAAAATTACCAATTTTCTGAAAATCATTTACCTGACTAGAACCTATTCGATATGTAGATTCTTGCTCAGTCTGATTGATATTTTTGTTGTCCTCAAACTTCTTTACAGAATAGGGATTGAGGGCTTGATAGTATATAATGTAGGTCATCAGAGTCAATAAAAAGAAACTAGAAATTTTTATAATTTTTTTGAGAGGTGTTTGATTCATATTCGCTTCCTTTATAAAAATAGAATAACACCATTTTATCATACTTTTCTTTTACTTTTAGCAGAAATCTTATAAAAAAATGATATAATAGTCCATAATCTATCTAAAAGGAGAATAGGATGAAGAAGCTAGAGAATTTCTCTTGGCAGATGTGGCAGATTTATGCTTTAGCCGCACTGGTCATTTTTTTGGTCGCTGGTACTTGTTCTTTCTTTTTCACAAAAGAAACTGCTTATGTGGCAAAAGAACAAAATTATGTCTATAAAGGAAAGAATCAGCGTTTAACAAATTATACAACTATTGGTGAGACTGAGCCAGAATTCCCTATGATTGCTCTTTCTTTTAAAGAGAGTGACGGGTGGAGTTACTATGATTTCGCTGTCGGACGGAAATTTTTAGCATTTCAGGATTCCAAGCAGTATGGAGGTAGACTGAAAGCAAAGGACAAAGAAGAATACTTCCGAATTCGTTATTATAAACTGGGTCAGGAGCAAGGAGATGGCCAAACGATTGATGTCTTGAAACTCGTTCAAGATATGGGTTATGTCACCATAGAAGGCGAGATGGATAATCTTATGTATTCTGATGGAAAAGATGAATATGTAAAAATCCAGATAAAAGACAATGATGAAATCTATGTAAACCTAACCAGTAAAAAAGCAACAAAAAAACAGCCCAAAGAAGAAATTCGTTTTGGATATGGAGGGTTCTATCGAGTACTTTCAAGTCCAACATTTATTACAGAGGCATATAAGGATGATAGAAAAAATGTATCCATCTATTGGCCCACTTTGTTTAGTTATAAAAAGAACGATTACCAATCACGTTTAACGGATAGTGATAGTAAACCAGAGGATAGCCTGACACTTTCAATATTGAAGAAATACGGCTTTATAGTCGTTTTAAAAGAAAACATGACTCTCAACGATAGCATCACCCTAACAAAAATGTTCTTCCCCGATGCCGACTCTTTTTACTGGAGCATTGACGAGAAGTATACAAAGAGTGGCAAAGAAGAAATAATCCGTACAGAAGAGGACTTCAAGCAAGTCATTAAGGAGGAAGCCATTGAAAAAGAATTTAAAGATTGATACGGACAAGAGAAAAAGTTTCATGGTACTTGTATGTTTTCTAGTAGTCTCAGCTTTATTCTTCTATCGGAATCTAGAAGCTAATCTCAAAGGCTTTTACGCCAATCGTAATTTTTGGGGAGATGTTAAGATAACAGGATTTTCCTGGGCTGAACAAAATTGGGGCATAGATGTCAATTATATCTATACTGAAAAAATTAAGGACAAAACCATCTCTGTTCCTGTAAAAAAATCGGTCCGCTTCAAACAATTAGTCATGCCTTATTTCGACAAGATGGATGTAGACGAGAGGAAGGGCCCTATGTTTGAGTTAGGAGCGACTTATGATGAATCTATGAGAGTATATGCGCCAATTATTGAAAAAACTTTAGAAATCAATCCTGAGCGAATCAAGTTGGAAGAGTCTCTGACGAGAAAGTTAAATCAGGCTTCAGATTTAAGAGGGGTATCTGTTAAGTTAAGAAGCACTCTATCCGACCAAGATATGTTTGTTGAAGGTATACTCTGGTATAGCGATCGTATGAGAGATGCCGTTAGGAATAGACATTCTATTCTTAAAGAATTGTACGATTTGCCTTTAAATGATGCCTTATCACATAGCGCAGTTTATGTTCAAATTATCTTGCCAGAAGAAAGATACAAGGAACATTTTTCTATGAGAGACCAAATCCAACAGTTACTAGAACAATTAAGCTTACCTGATGGAGCCTATGTCTTTGGGACTATTGATGAAACTAACGGAGATTTTGTTGTGGTTGAACAAGGAAAAATTAGAGAAGGGAGATAAAGATGTCAGAGGAAAAAAACGTAGATAAATTAACATTTCCTTGGGAGATTGGACTATTGATTGTACTTTATTTGGCTATTGTTGGTCTACCTTTTTTAAATGATAAAACATCACAAGTTTATCTTTTTCAAAATAACAACTCTATTTTTGGAGGGAAAGAATTTGAAGGTTGGAGTAATTCCTATTTTAAGAATTCTTTTATTTTTCTCTCAGTACTTCCTTCATTAGCCGTTTTATTAAAATTCATTTTAAAAAATAGAGGATATCCTTTTTTAGCTAGTTTACAATCTTTTCTATTTTTCTTAACTAGCTTTACTTTAATGATTTATACTATATTCTCCATCACGATTCAGATAGATATTTATAAACTAGATTGGGGATTTTACTTGTGTCAAATTATTTTTCTTATATACATTTTTAAGGAATTGCATTTTTTAAAAGAAAGAGTTAAGAGAAATAATTAATGCTTTATATCAAAAAGAATATCTTGGATGTCTACTGCAGTGATTGATGATAAAGTTTTTATGTCAATCTCAGATTTGAAATCAGTTGATAGTATTAATCATTCTAATCTGGACTTGCTAGTATCGATGTCATGGTCAATCTCGCTTGTTTTGGTGTTGTTATTTATTCTGAAACGTATTCTACTGCACAAGAACTTAGAATTTTTAGCATTTCTGCAAATGTTTCTTTGTATGATCTATTGCGTCGTGGCTCTCTTCTATTTTAAAAATATTTTTAAAGTATTATTGCAGTATAACCAGATTGGTTTATTGTACAATGTCCGTCAATTCTGTTTATTAGCCATTGTAATAGTAAATTATCAAAGTTTGAGAAACTTACATAAACAAGAGAATCAGTATAGTAGTTTAGTAGATAAAACTCGTCGCACCCTACTTGCTGAATAATAGTATTAGATAAAGACGTCTTTATAATAAGCAACAAAAAAAAACGACCCTAACGGTCGTTTTTTTGGTATCATTCCACTTCCAATTCTTCTTGGTCAATTTTATGGGCTGTTCGGTAGGCTTGGTAAAAGATAAAGACAGCCAGAGCAGTCATAGCCGGTACGATGATTGGGATATCCGTTTCGATAGCAGTCAGCGGTGAGTTCCAGAAGAAGTGGAGAACGAAAGCTGCTAGGAAGTAGAAGAGCCCCACTCGGAAGTAGTTTTTCTGAGTTTTAGCATAGCGCAGCATGAGTGCCAGACCGAGAGTGGTCAGGGCGGTGTAGAGCCAGTGAGAGGCGACGCCGCCAGTGATGCGGCCTAGGATACCAGAGATAGTGAAGGAGAAGCCTTCGGGCAGGTCAGAGAGGATATAAGAGAAATCTTCGCTAATCTGAAAGCCCATGCCGGCCGTTATACCCAGCATCAAGAAGGATTTGAGCTTTTTGACTGGGACTAGATAGACAGCGAAGGCAACTGCCAACAGCTTGAGGGGTTCTTCAACCAGCGGAGCTGCGATAGCATTTTCTAGGTCGCTGAGCAGAGTATTGGGGAAGCTAGTGCTGACCCACTCGTGGATATAGGTATTGGCCAAGCCAGAGATCCAGCCAGAGATGAAAAGGCCGCCTAGCAGAGCTACCCCAAGGCTAAGTGCAGGAGTCTGCCATTTTTTTCCCAGTTGACGAATCAAGAGCAGGGCAGGGACGATATAGAGCAGAGCCAAGAGGGCTGACAGTCCGACAATCCCATAGGAAGTACCTGACATACTGCCAGTAGTATAGGCTTGTGTCTCGTATTCTAAGCCAATCGCGCTCAGAAGGAGAAAAATGAAAAGAACAATATTTTTCTTCATAAGTAACTTTCTAAAATTTTATTTTCATCCTAGTATAACAAAAAAATCCTAAATAAAACCAATTTAAAAACTGGAAATTAAGGGCTAGTATAATACTTTACTTGCCAAACTGTCTCTTTTTGTTTATATTAGTTCTATAAGGTTTCTTGGAGGCGTTTGCATGACGAAAAATCAGTTGAGGTTGAAATTGCTGGGAAGTTCGAGTGTCTTTCTCAATCAGGAGGAAGTCTTTTTTCCTTTTGCTAAAATCAATGCTCTGCTTTACTATCTCCACATCAATGGTGCAGTCAATCGGGAGGAGATTGCAGGAATCCTCTGGGAAAACAAGGATAATCAAACTGCCAAAAAGAATCTGCGCAATACCATTTATCAAGCTAACAAGCTACTAGGTGGGGAATGGATTGTCGCTCCCAACCGGACTGTGCTGTCGCTTAATCCCGAGTGTGCGATTGAAAGTGATGTAGAACTTTTTATGAGCCATCCTGCGGAGCATCTGTCGCTCTATCAGGGGGATTTTCTGCAGGGCTTCTATCTTAAGGACAGCGAGGCCTTTGATTATTGGGTTTCCAAGATGCGGACGCGATATGAGCAGCTTTATATCCAAGCCTGCTACCAACAGCTGGAAACAGAAAAAGACCAGCTGGATTTGGAAGAGGCTGAGCGGAATTTGCGCCGCTTGATCAGCATTGATGAGTTTGATGAGAAGAATTACCATCTGCTCATGAAGCTCTATCAGGATCATGATCGGCCAGGCAAGGTGATAGAGACTTATTATAAATTGGTCAATATTTTGGATAAGGAACTGGGCATTAGTCCTACGGAACCTATCCAGCAACTATATCATGAAGTGCTTGCTAAGGACCGTAGCGAGCGCAAGACCAAGCAGTTTCTGCGCAATACGGATCACTTTTTCGGGCGGGTCGATGAAATCAAACGTTTGGAATCTTATTTCTCCAAAGTGATAGAGACTCAGGAGGCGCGTGCTCTGGTTCTAGTCGGTGGTACTGGTGTCGGAAAGCGGACAGTGACTCGTCAAGTACTGGCCAATCAGACCAAGTATTTCCAGATTGTCATGGCGGAGTGCTTCAAGGAAGAGATGAAGGCAGAGTTGCAGCCTTGGCGTGGCTTGCTGGACGGCTTGGGCGACTTGGTCATTCAGCACCAGATTCTCTCTATCAACCAGTGGCAGGTCATTTTGGAGAGTTATTTTCCCATTTTGACAGGAGGCGCTTCAGATCTTCAGTTGGATGCGGACAAGCTGGCTCAGTTTGTGGTGGATATTCTGCAGAAGATTTCTAAGAAAAAGGCTTTGATTGTCTTGATTGAGGACTGTCACTGGATGGATAAGGCCAGTGTTGCTGTCTTGGAGCAGGTCATGAATCATTTGACTGGCTATCCTGTTGCCTTTGTGCTGACCAAGCATCTGAGCACCCCTTCTTATTTGGAACATTTTTTCAATCATCTGCTGGTACGCTATAAGCTAGGCTTTATTGAGCTGCAGCCGCTGAATTTTAAAGATAGTGTGGCTTACTTGCAAGCCCAGACAGGTCATCTAGCCATGTCTGAAGCACGCCTTGAGGATATTTATCGGGTCAGTCAAGGTATCCCTTTCTTCCTGTCGGAATACGCTGAGCAGCTCCTGCGAGGAGAGAAGTTTCATCCGCTGACTCCGGCCATCAAGGCCAAGCTGTCTCTGAAGTTGGATTACCTGAGCAGCCAAGAGGAGGAGTTGGTAGACTATCTGGCTTGCTTTAGGGCTCCTGCGTCGGTTTCGCTCTTAGCTAGGCTACTAGGTTTGCCGATGGAAGAAGTGGTCGAAATCACTGAGGAGTTTGGACAGAAGCAGCTCTTGATGGAAGAGGAGCAGGGCGAGGACTTGGTGGTGCGGTTCAGCCAGGAGCTTCTGAGAATCTATGCCTATGAGCGTTTATCGCTTGCCAAGAAGCGAATGCTGCATCACCAGATTGCCCAAGGCATGGAAGACCAGCTGGGAGACTCTCTCTATCATGCCCAGCTGCTCAATGAAATCGCCTATCACTACAAGCTGTCCAAGCAGCCCATTAAGTCTCTGGAGTACGAGCTGCATTATCTTGAGGCTACCTTGCAGTTTCATCATGAGCTCTTTCCGATTTATTCACGGGAGTTTGGCTTTATTGAAAAGACGGATGATAGCAATCAGTCAGTGGTTTTAGACCAGTTTGACCGTATCCGTCGGGAGATAGAGGGCTTAGAGAGAAAACACCAGAATCACAAGGATTTTCAGCTATTGGTTCTCCGCTTTCTCTATCTAGAAGGGCGCTATGCCATCCGGACAGGGGATTACCAGCAGGGGATGGACAATATCCAGCAGGTGATTGCTTCGGCCAAGGAGCTGCAGCAGATGGAGTTTCTCCTAGAAGGCTATCGGCAGATGATTTACTACTGCATCCAGACGGAGAATATCCCTGAGATGCGCTACTATACGGAATTGGCTCTGGATGCTTCGGTCCAGGCCAACAATCACGAAGCCATTGCCATCAATCTCCGGCTCAAGGGGCTCTATCATCTCATGATTGGGGATGAGGAGCAGTCGCTCCACCATCTCTACCAGTCTATCGACTGTTTCAGCTTGACGGCTTCGCTGCGTTCCAAGTACTCGATTCAGATTGCGGCGGCTCTAGACTATTTGGCAGAGATTGAGCAGATTCGCGGGAATTTTACGGCATCTCTGGCTCATCAGAAGGAGGCCATTAAGTTGACAGAAAATAAAACAGCAGAGCCTTCGATTTTTGCTTTCTACATCGGCTTGGGTATGACCTATTATCAGCTGAAAGATTATGAGCAGGCGGAGCGGATTTTCCTCAAGGCGAAAACAGCTCTGAAGTCCCTTAGCTTCCCTTGGAAAGAGACCCAGTTAGAAGTTTATTTGGCCTTGATTGGCTGTGAGAAGAGAGACTACCAGCCGGTGCTTGATCTGCTGCGGAAAAAGGATGGTCTTATAAGTCGCTACGGAAATCCGCGGGACAAGGGGCTGATCTACTATCTGATGGCTGTGATTAAGTATCGTCTGCTGACTGGCAGTTTGCAGAATGCAGACTTTGAAAACTTGCTGAATCAGGACTTTGAGACCTACTATGAAACGGCCAAAAGCCAGCTCAATCCCTACCGGGATCGTCATCAGCTAAAGGAATTAGAAAACTTATGCCAAGGCTTATCTCAGGCATTAAACACAAAATAAGAGAGGATGAAAGCAATGTTCATCCTCTTTTGATGTTTGTAATGAAGTTTTTAAATCCCCGTTAGTCATGTGCTTGTGCCCAGACTTGGGTCAGGTAAAAGACAAAGCTGGCTGCCAGATTAGCCGTATGGTTGTCTATATCGTGAGGTGGAGAGACTTCGACGATATCAAAGCCGATCAGTTTGCCTGACGCGGCGATATGCTGGAAGACCAAAACCGCTAGATTTGGGTCTACTCCTAACGACTGAATGGCACTGACACCAGGCGCTGCACCAGCTGCAAAGCAGTCAATATCAATGGTCAAATAGACCTGCTCCTTGCCGGCCAGAAAGACATCGACCGCTTTGCAGACTTCCTTGTAACCCATTTGGTACATATCCATTCCAGTCAGGAACTGGATAGCCTTGGATTTTGCCACAAAGTCAAAGAGAAAGAGATTGTTATTGTGCTCCTGAATCCCTAGAATGAGGTAGTTAAAGGCCTGCTTCTGAGCCAGAGTGTCATCGAACATCTGGCGAAAACCGGTGCCAGAGTTAGGACCAGTCTGGTCATAGGGACGCAAATCAAAGTGGGCATCCATATTGATAACGGCCAAGTCTTGGTCAGATGCTAGTGATGACTTGAGACCTAGATAGTGGCCGTAGGCTGTTTCGTGGCCGCCTCCTAGGACAATAGGCCGGAGATTGAGCTCTCGCAGACGTTTGACTGCCCGAGCCAAGCTTTGCTGCAGCTGCTCCAGAGAGCGGTTAGGACCGTCAATATCGCCAACATCAAAGACGCGGACGTTTCTGCCAAGATGCCAAGGAAGCTTGGCCAGCTGAGTTCGGATAGCTTGTGGTCCTTCGACAGCCCCCACTCGGCCGTGGTTGATATAAACCCCTTTGTCACTCTTGAAGCCAATCAAGGCAAAGTTGACCCCGTCAAAGGGTTTTAAGTGGGGATCATTTAAGTCCAAAAACTTAATAACCATACCCCATTTGGCAGCATATAAATCATCGTCTAGTCTCTTATGATAGTAGCTGTTATCTAGCTGATAGTAATCTTCTAACATGATTTTGTCCTTTTCCATAACGATACTTGCGACTTTATTATAAGAGTTTCCGCCAAGCCTGTCAATGACTTTTGGCGGGAAAAGAAGCCCAGCTGCATGAGAGCGGGCTTCTTAGGTTAGCTTTTTACAGAGGCATCAGCTTTAGAAGTGAATGCTCAAGTCCACAGCCTTTTCAACGGCTGCTAGGAATTCTTCGTTTTCAATCAGCTCAGAAGCCTTGTTGAGTTCTTCATAGATTTCGATATCCTTATCAAACTCGATAAAGCGGACATGCTGACGGAAGAGGTCGTAGGCTGGCTTGGTTCCTTTACCAAGTTCATGGTTTCCTGGTTTCAGATCCAGAGCTTGGCAGGCTGCCATGATTTCTGTTGCCACGATGCGGCGAGAATTCTTGAGAATCTCAGCTGCCTTGCGTGCTGCGGTAGTTCCCATGCTGACAAAGTCTTCTTGGTTTTCACAAGATGGGATAGAGTCTACGCTGGCTGGATGAGACAAGACCTTGTTTTCAGAAGCAAGCGAAGCACAAGCATACTGGGTAATCATAAAGCCAGAGTTGAGTCCTGGGTGTTTGACCAAGAAGGATGGTAGCTTGCTCAGTTGGCTGTTGACCAGACGTTCAACACGACGCTCGGATACATTTCCGATTTCAGAAATAGCGATACCGAGGAAGTCGAATGGCTGAGCCATTGGTTCTCCGTGGAAGTTACCGCCTGAGATAACATGGCCTTCCTTAGTAATGATAGGGTTATCTGTAACGGAGTTGATCTCAATCTCAACCTTGGTCTTGACATAAGCGATAGAGTCCTTGCTGGCACCATGAATCTGCGGAATACAACGCAGGGTGTAAGGGTCTTGGACCCGTTGTTGAGTGGCTACGGTCGTATTTCCACTGCCTTCCAGAAGGTTGCGGATATTGCGGGCTGTAGCCAGCTGTCCGCTCTGAGGACGGATGGTATGTAAGTCTTCTTCAAATGGACTGGTAATACCATTGTGGACTTCCATGGAAAGAGCACCAGCGACATCTGACAGTTTAAGAAGCTGGATGGCATCGTAGGTAGCCAGCGCTCCGATACCTGTCAGGACAGTCGTTCCGTTAATCAGCGCCAGCCCTTCCTTGGCTGCTAGAGCAATTTTTTCGATGCCGGCCTTGTCCAAAGCTTCTTGTCCAGAGAGCAATTCACCTTGATAGTAAGCACGACCCAGTCCTAGCATAGGCAGAACCATGTGAGCCAGCGGTGCCAAGTCACCAGAAGCACCGAGAGATCCTTTTTCCGGAATGTAAGGGACAACGCCTTTATTAAGTAATTCTAGGAGTTTTTCAACAGTAGAGAGACGGATACCAGAATAGCCCTTGACCAAGGAATTAATCCGAATTAACATAATCGCACGGACTGCATCTTCAGGTAGGGGATCACCAAAGCCTGAAGAGTGCGTACGGATTAGGTTTTCTTGCAGTTGAGTCGTATCTTCTGGTGAGATGCTGACATTACAGAGAGAGCCAAAGCCAGTTGTAACACCGTATACGACCCGCTTTTCGCGGACGATGTCATCTACGATTTTGCGGGAAGCTTCTACTGCTTTTTTAGCTTCTTGGTCGATTTCGCAGGTGGCTCTATGACGGGCTACTGCGATGACGTCTTCTAAAGTAAGGTGTTCGCCATCCAAATTGATTACATGTGTCATAAGATTCATTCTCCTTCTTGTTCAAGAACTTTATTTTTACAAATCAGTACTATATAGATAAAGTATACTGCACTGGCGATAAGGACACCGATGAGGCCGTAGACATAGTTCATTGGGTTTTCACCCCAAATCATGACGAGACTGACTAGAACCGCCAAAATTGGAATTACTGGACCAAATGGAACGCGGAAGACCACTTTCTTATCTGGATATTTCTTTCTTAATACTAGTACAGCTAGAGCAGTTGGGATGTATTGGAAGAAGCGGAAGACCACACTGAGAGCTGCTAATTCTTCAAATTTACCAGAGAAGAGCAGGGCGATGGCCAGGATTCCTGAAATAATAATAGCAACAATAGGGGCATTTTTAGAGTTGGTTTCTGCAATTTTCTTAGGAAGCAAACCTTCATTTGCGATAGCTGCACCATAACGTGGGACCATGATAGATTCCCCGATGTTAAGTCCAGCAATAGAAATCAGCGCTCCGATAGAAACAATCCATGCTCCAACAGGGCCAATCATCTCTACAAAGGCGTCTTGTACAGAGGCATCTGTTTGCAGGATACGGCTGCCTAACATGGCGATAGTTCCTGCGATAATCAGCATATAGAGAACAGAGACAATACTGATAGAGCCCAAAATAGCCCGAGGTACATTCTTTTCCGGATTGCGCATTTCACCAGCAACGATAGACATGGTTTCAAATCCGATAAATCCGTAGAAGATATAAATGGCTGTACTAGAGATAGCTTTCATGATATCTACGCCAGGTTCTAGCTGAAGAAACGGAGTGAAGTTTCCTTTGTCAATTCCTCCTTTGATGAAGAAAATCGCACATAGACTGAAAGCGACAATTGGGATGAGCTTTGCTACGGTTGCGGTCAAGGTGAACATTTTGGAAGTCTTAAGACCTGATATATTCATTAGACTGAGCAAAATAATCAGGCTCACACTGAGCAGAAGTTCATAGGGGGCAAAGGATTTAAAAGTAATGACAAAAAGTCTCGCAAATCCTGCTGCCATAGCAGACCAAGCGATGATGGTAACTGCCCAGCCTAGGAAGCCAACATTAAATCCGACAAAGTCTCCAAAGGCTGCTTTAGAATATTGGAAGGCTCCGCCATTTTTATTAAAATAACCAGCAGTTTCTGCCAAGCAGACGGCTAGGAGAATAACGAGAAGGGCAGTTCCAAGCATGACAGCTAGAGAGGCAGGACCAAGTCCTTTATAAATCTTTTGCGGTAGGAGGAAAATCCCTGATCCGATAACGGCATTGATACCGTAGAGAGTTGCACCGGAAAAGCTGAATTTCGCTTTTTCCTGTTCTTGTTCTTGTGCAGTGAGTTTAGTTGCATCCATAATAATGTTTCTCCTTTAGAGATATGGGATCCTTTCCAAGTAAAGATAGAATGGTGACAAAGCATCATGGTATCTTTACTTAGTAGGGATGTGGGTCAAACCAGCCCATATAGCAAGGGGCGTTCCCTTTGGCTGGTTACTCGAAAACATTATATGCAGCTCAGTTTCCTGAGTCTCTTTTTCCACTATCAGAAGCTGCTCTGCCTCTAGGTTAAGTGCTGGCAGGTTTGTTCCAGTCACCGTTAAATCACCTAAGGCATAGATAAATTGAATCTCTTCATCTCGGACAAGTTCTTGTTTATCCGAAATGGCAATCATCTGTCCCTGATAATGGTCGCTGTAGATTAAGTTAAAGTCGGTACAAGTCCCCCGACTTGTGATAGAATCACTCCCTTCAAAGACATAGGGAGTAAAGGGAGCTAGAACCGTTTCCTCCTGCCGGCTGGCATTGTGGAGATGAAGTGTGTGGTCCAGGCTCATGAGAATGCGGTGAAAGCCGCTGAGGTCAGAAAACTGACTTTCAGCCAACTCCACAGTCGCTGTTGAGAGTCGATAGTCAAAGTTCCGTTTGCCATAGTGGCCAGTTGGCGGGGAAAGATAAAGCTGTTTTGTCTTTCCCCCCGACCAATCGGAAACTTGAAAATCATTTACTCTTAGAAGGGTTACATTTGTCATTTTTGGTATTTATTAGAACAAACCGCTGATATTGCCGTCTTTGTCAACATCAATCTTTTCGCTGGCTGGCACTTTAGGCAGCCCTGGCATGGTCATGATTGCACCAGTCAGAGCAACGATAAAGCCTGCACCAGCAGAAACTTTGAGCTGGCTGATAGTCACAACAAAGTCTTTAGGCGCACCTAGCTTTTTAGCATCATCTGAGAAAGAGTACTGAGTCTTAGCCATACAGATAGGATAGTTGGAGAAGCCCAGCTCTTCCAGTTGTTTGAGCTCGCGTTTAGCAGCAGGAGTCAGGCGAACGCCCTTGCCTCCATAGACCTTAGTAACAATTTTGTTCAGCTTGGTCTCAATGGAGTCCTCTTCATTATATACAAATTGGAAGTGATTGTCTCCTTCGGCCAGTTCCACGACTTTTTCAGCCAACTCTTTGCCACCGGTTCCGCCATTTGCCCAAACGTCGGAAATCACGACGTCAACGCCGCGTTTTTGGCAGGCGTCATAAACTGCTTGCAATTCTGCTTCGGTATCCAGCGGGAATTTATTGATGGCAACGACTGCTGGCAATCCATAAACATCTTGAATGTTTTCCAGATGTTTTTCCAAGTTTGGCAGTCCATCTACAACGGCTTGGACATTTTCTTCAGCCAGATCACTCTTAGCCACACCGCCGTGCATCTTGAGAGCACGGATGGTAGCGACCAGAACTACAGCTGCTGGACGAAGTCCAGATGTACGACACTTGATATCAATGAATTTTTCAGCACCCAGGTCAGCACCGAAACCAGCTTCTGTGACTGCATAGTCGGCATATTTGAGAGCCAGCTTGGTAGCTAGGACACTGTTACAGCCATGGGCAATGTTGGCGAAAGGTCCGCCGTGAATCAAGGCTGGCGTGTGTTCCAGAGTTTGAACCAGGTTTGGATGGATAGCGTCTTTGAGCACAGCAGCCATAGCGCCACCAGCTTTCAAGTCCTTGGCAGTTACTGGCTTACCTTCAAAGCTGTAGCCAATGATAATTTTTTCCAAGCGGTTCTTGAGATCGGTAATATTTTCTGACAGACAGAGAATAGCCATAACCTCAGAAGCAACTGTAATATCAAACCCATCTTCACGCGGAACACCGTTGACTTTACCTTGCAAGCCGTCTACGATGTGGCGCAGTTGCCGGTCATTCATATCTACTGCCCGCTTCCAAGTGATGCGGCGAGAATCAATGCCTAAGGCATTGCCATGGTGGATGTGGTTGTCAATGAGGGCCGCCAGCAGATTGTTGGCAACACCGATGGCATGAAAGTCACCAGTGAAGTGGAGGTTGATATCCTCCATGGGTACAACCTGAGCGTGCCCACCGCCAGCAGCTCCGCCCTTGATACCAAAGACAGGTCCGAGTGAAGGTTCCCGCAGAGCGATAACGGCTTTTTTACCGATAGCAGCCAAAGCATCGACCAATCCGACAGAAGTCGTGGTCTTGCCTTCTCCGGCTGGTGTTGGAGAAATAGCTGTCACGAGAATCAGTTTGCCGTCTGGCTTGTCTTTTAAGGCTTCCAGTTGGCCAGCACTGATTTTTGCCTTGTAATTTCCATAAAGAGACAAGGCGTCCTCAGCAATTCCTAGCTTTTCTGCCACCTCTTTGATGGGCTTCATTTGAACCGAATTCGCAATTTCAATATCTGATAAAACCATATTGTTACCTCTTGAGAAGAGGAAGTCCATTCATAGGAATGAGCGGACTTATCTTCCATTTATCTATTAGACAACTTTCAAAATTTCTTGATAAATTTCATCTGCTAGGGCGCAGCCTTTTTGCAGGAGCTCTTCACCCTTGCTGCGGTAGTCTGCGACGAATGCTTCATCCTTGACACCTGACAGGTTGATGAGGACATTGAGCCAAGCCCCTTGCAGACCAGCCTTAAGGTTAAGAGCTGCTACCCCCAGGTCGCTGGCAGCATTGGTATTGGACTTGCCAACAGCCTTTTGAGTTGTTTGCAGGGCAGTCAAGATGTCTTCCATCATGCCATAAGGTGACTTGGTTGCTTCCTTGAGGGCTTGTTGCATAGCTTCCCGACGGGCAGCCTTGTCTTCCTCTGTCTCCTTAGGCATATCAAAGACGGCGGAGACTAGATTGAAGGCTTCAGTGTCCTTGTCAATAGCTGCGAGTAAGCTTTCTTGGAGGTGGGCACTTTCTGCGTGTACTTGAGCAATTTCTGCTTCAAATTCTGCGTATTTTTTCTTGCCAAGGGTCAATTCACAGACCATCTTGGTCAGGGAAATACCGTTCGCTGCGGAAAGAGCAGCGGCAGAGCCACCTCCTGGTGCAGGAGCATCTGAGCCTAGGACTTGAGCAAATTCTGTCAAACTTAAATCTACTAATTTCATAGGTTTCTGTCCTCCTAGCCCAGCAAATGGTTTTCCAGAACTTGCTTACCATAGTCAAAGTCTTCGATTTGCAGATAGTATTCTGCTGCGTCAATCAAAGCCTTGGCTGGAGCTAAACCGATAACTTCTGAGCCGAGGATTCCAACTCCGTAGCGCTTGGCTTCAAAGCGAACAGTTTCAAAGACACGATAGAGTGGGAATTTTTCCAGATTGACCATATTGATAGAAACCTGAGCAATGTTGCGGTCTTCCAGCATAACGCCAATCGCTTTACAGTACTTGTAACCACCGCTTGATCCGCGGATGATTTTGGCAATATTGTTGGCGATTTCCAGATTGTCTGTATCCAAGTTGATATTGTAGGCGATGAGCGGCATTCTGGCACCAACAGCAGTAACACCAGCGGTTGGGTGAATCTTTCTTTCACCGTAGTCAGGTGCCCAGTCAGCTTCCAAGAGTTTTTCAGGCATACCTTCAAACTGTCCTTTACGAACCTTAGCCAAGTTCTTACGCTCAGGACGAGTCGCTGCATCTTCATAGAGGAAGATAGGAATACCGAGCTCACGATTGATCCGCTCAGATACGGTCTTCGCAATTTCTACGCATTCCTCACTTGTGATGTCCTTGATAGGTACAAAAGGCAGGACATCAGTTGCGCCCATACGAGGGTGTTCACCTTGGTGCTTGGTCAAGTCAATATTTTCAGAAGCGTATTTAACCAAACGGAAGGCCACTTCCTGAATATTTTGATCATCGCCGACCAAGGTAAAGACGCTGCGGTTGTGGCTGGCATCAGAAGAGTGGTCCAAAAGTGTTACGCCTGGCACGCTCTTAGCTGTTTCCACTAGACCGTCAATGACCGCTTGGTTGCGGCCTTCAGAAAAGTTAGGAATACATTCAACAATTTTTGCCATAAGATATTACCTCGTGATATCAATAATTTTAATTTATAATATGAACTTAATGAAGCAGAACCTTCTCCTGAGCCAGGTTGATACCCAGCTCAGGCCGGAAGTTGGGGGACAAGTTTTTTCTATTCGAACAATTTCTTAACAGATTCTTTGACCAAATCTTCGTCAGTTAAGTACGGAATGGTAATGTGGTCTGTGCCTTGGTGGAGGCGGTTGTACTCGATAGCAGTTTCGATGGCATGCTCATTACGTGCCCAGTTACGACGTGCAACTCCGCCGATCGTATCCCAAGCGATAGCAGATTTGATGATTTCATCAATGCGTTCGCTGCCGTCCAGTACCAAGCCAAAACCACCGTTGATCGCTTTACCGATACCAGTTCCACCACCGTTGTGGAGAGCTACCAGACTCATACCACGAGCGGCATTACCAGCGTAACATTGCACAGCCATGTCGCAAGTAACATTTGAACCATCCTTGATATTGGAAGTTTCGCGGAATGGAGAGTCAGTACCAGATACGTCGTGGTGGTCACGACCAATCATGACAGGACCAATCTTTCCTTCGCGGACTAATTCATTGAACTTGAGGGCGATATTGACGCGTCCCATACAGTCTTGGTAGAGAATCCGAGCCTGAGTTCCAACAACCAACTGGTTCTTCTCAGCATCACGGATCCAGTTATAGTTATCGCGGTCTTGGTAGCGACGGTTAGGGTCAATCACTTCCATAGCTGCATGGTCAGTAGCGACTAGATCTTCGTGCTTACCGCTCAGACATACCCAACGGAAAGGACCATAACCATAGTCAAAGAGCATTGGCCCCATGATATCTTCTACATAAGAAGGCCAGATGAAGCCGTCTTTGTCGTCAAAGCCATTCTTAGAAATTTCCTTGATGCCAGAGTCATAGACTGCCTTCATAAAGGCATTACCGTAGTCAAAGAAGTAGGTGCCGTTGTTAGTCAAGGCCTTGATTGCCTTGAAGTGACGTTCCAAGGTTTGGTCAACCAACTTAGCAAAGGTTTCCTTGTCTTCAGCTAGGAGGCGAGTCCGCTCTTCAAAGCTGATACCAGCTGGACAGTAACCGCCGTCATAAACATTGTGGCAAGAAGTTTGGTCAGACAGCAAATCGACATGGATATTGTTCTCGTTGACATATTCCAATAGGTCTACGATGTTACCATGATAGGCAATAGAAGTTGATTCGCCAGCTTCCAGAGCTTTTTGAGCCAAGTCGATGGCTTCCTTCGGACTTTCAGCCAATTGGCTAATCCAGCCTTGTGAATGGCGAGTTTCAATCCGAGATTGGTCTACTTCAGCTACGATTGCCACAGCTTTAGCAATTTCGGCTGCTTTCCCTTGAGCTCCACTCATGCCGCCCAGACCAGAAGAGATGAAGAGTTTGCCAGTCAGGTCGCCATCATCAGCTACACCCAGTTTCAAGCGCCCAGCATTGAGGAGGGTGTTGAAAGTACCATGGACGATACCTTGAGGGCCGATGTACATCCAGCCGCCAGCTGTCATTTGACCATAGTTGGTCACGCCCATTTCTTCTGCAATTTCCCAGTCCTTCATGTTGTCGTATTCACCGACCAAGAGGCCATTGGTGATGATAACACGAGGTGCTTCTGGTTTAGATTTGAAAAGTCCAAGTGGATGGCCAGATTCCACGACCAAGGTTTGATGGTCGGTCATGATTTCCAAGTATTTCTTGATCAGGTTGTACTGCATCCAGTTAGCGCAGACAGATCCAGTTTCTCCGTAGGTAACCAATTCATAAGGATAGAGGGCGATTTCAAAGCTCAGGTTGTTGTCAATCATGACCTGCATAGCCTTAGCTGCAGTACAGTTCCCTTTATATTCATCAATTGGTTTACCATAGATGCGTTCTTTTGGACGCCAGCGGTAGCCATAAATCCGTCCGCGAGTTTTCAGTTCTTCCAAGAATTCCGGAATCACTTCCTCATGGAATCTCTTTGGAATATAGCGAAGGGCATTTTTTAAAGCAATTTCGGTTTGAGCTTGAGTCAAACGGAAGCCCCGGTCAGGTGCTCGGCGGATGCCTTCTTGGAAAACTGTTTTTTCAGGCAGTACATCGTCTAATTTGACGGTCATTGCTGCTGCAATTTCATTTTCGCTAAAGTATGACATGAAAAATCCTCCTTTTAGTCAAGTGTAAAATATCTTTCTCCTACATTCTATAAGACTCCCGTCCATAAAGAGTCAAGAAAATGACAAAAACAGTAAAAAAAGTGGGGCTCCTATCTTTTACAAGCTTTTGACTATAATTTGACGATAGTGTATTATGATGAAAAGCAAATATGTCGGAAAATGAAATGGAGGAACAAGCATGACTGCTGATTTACTATTAACTCACTTTAATCAAGTCTTCTGTCCCAAGGACCTCGGACATCCCCTTTTTGGTGAGGAGATGAAGGAAGCTCAGGTTTTGGAAGACGGCTACATTGCAGTCAAAGACGGCAAAATCCTAGCAGTTGGCAGCGGAGAGCCGAATGCCAGTCTGGTTGGACCAGATACTAAGATTCAGTCTTATGAGGGCAAGATTGCTACACCTGGCTTGATCGACTGTCACACTCATTTGGTCTACGGCGGCAGCCGGGAACATGAATTTGCTAAGAAATTAGCCGGTGTCCCTTATCTGGAAATTCTTGCTCAAGGTGGTGGTATTCTCAGTACGGTTCGGGCGACACGAGAAGCTTCTTTTGATACTCTCTACGATAAGTCCAAGAGGTTACTGGATTATATGCTGCTTCATGGGGTGACGACTGTCGAGGCCAAGAGTGGCTATGGTCTGTACTGGGAAACAGAGAAGCGCCAGCTAGATGTCGTTGGGGCTCTAGACCGTGACCACGTGATTGATCTCGTTTCTACCTTTATGGCTGCCCACGCCGTTCCACCAGAATATAAGGGACATTCTCAGGAATATCTGGAGCTCATCGTTGAGGAAATGTTGCCTCGGGTAAAAGCAGAAAATCTAGCTGAATTCTGTGATATTTTCTGTGAAAAAGGCGTCTTTACAGCTGATGAGTCACGCTACCTGCTTTCTAAGGCTAAGGAAATGGGCTTCAAGCTCCGTATCCATGCTGATGAAATCGAATCTATTGGTGGAGTAGATGTAGCAGCTGAACTGGGAGCAACTAGTGCAGAGCACTTGATGGTAGCGACCGATGAGGGCATTCGCAAGATGGCAGAAGCTAAGGTTATCGGCAATCTCCTACCAGCAACTACCTTCAGTCTGATGGAAGATACCTATGCACCAGCCCGCAAGATGCTGGAAGCTGGTATGGCTATCACTCTGACTACCGACAGCAATCCAGGCTCCTGTCCAACTGCTAACCTGCAGTTCGTCATGCAGCTGGGCTGCTTTATGATGCGTCTGACGCCAGTAGAAGTTCTTAACGCTGTAACCATCAATGCGGCTTACTCAGTTAACCGTCAAGATAAGATTGGCAGCTTTGATACTGGCAAGCAGGCTGACATTACCATCCTAGACGCTAAGAATATCGACTATCCACTTTATTTCTTTGCGACTAACCTGACCCATCAGGTCTACAAGGCTGGAAAACTGGTCGTCGATCAAGGTAGAATTGTCTAGCCTCTCTAAAAACGAATCGTATTTTTCGGACTCTCTCTGGTGACAGGGAGAGTTTTCTTTATATCAAAACTTTCCCTTGCCATTCTGCCGGAAGTCTGCTATAATAGTTATTTGTGAGCAAACCTCACTTACCCCTTGCAAAGCCTTGGGGTCATTAGACCAAAAGGAGGAAAAATCAATGGCTAAATACGAAATTCTTTATATTATTCGTCCAAACATTGAAGAAGAAGCTAAAAACGCTTTAGTAGCACGCTTTGACTCTATCTTGACTGACAATGGTGCAACTGTTGTTGAATCAAAAGACTGGGAAAAACGTCGTCTTGCATACGAAATCCAAGATTTCCGTGAAGGACTTTACCACATTGTTAACGTTGAAGCAAACGACGATGCAGCTCTTAAAGAGTTTGACCGTCTTTCAAAAATCAACGCTGACATTCTTCGTCACATGATCGTCAAACTTGACGCTTAAGAAGGTAGACTATGATTAATAACGTTGTACTGGTGGGTCGCATGACCCGTGATGCCGAGCTTCGCTATACTCCGCAGAACCAAGCGGTCGCAACATTTACTCTGGCTGTCAATCGCAACTTTAAAAATCAAAGTGGCGAGCGAGAAGCAGACTTTATCAATGTTGTCATCTGGCGCCAGCAGGCAGAAAATCTTGCAAACTGGGCTAAAAAAGGAGCCCTGATCGGAATTACAGGCCGTATTCAAACGCGTAACTACGAGAATCAGCAAGGCCAGCGTGTCTATGTCACAGAAGTTGTTGCGGACAATTTCCAACTCTTGGAAAGCCGCTCTAATCGTGAAGGTCAGTCATCTGGCGGTTACGGTGGAAACAGCTTTGGCGGCAGTTCTGCTCCAAGTTATGGCAGTGCAGACTCGTCTAACCAAGTACCGAACTTTTCTCGTGATGAGAGCCCATTCGGCAATTCTAACCCGATGGATATCTCAGACGACGATCTACCTTTCTAAGGACCGAATCTAACTATAATATAAAGGAGAAAACACATGGCTCAACAACGTCGTGGCGGATTCAAACGCCGTAAAAAAGTTGATTACATCGCAGCGAACAAAATTGAATATGTTGATTACAAAGATACTGAGCTTCTTAGCCGTTTCGTTTCAGAACGTGGGAAAATCCTTCCTCGTCGTGTAACAGGAACTTCAGCTAAAAACCAACGTAAAGTAACAACAGCTATCAAACGCGCTCGCGTAATGGCTTTGATGCCTTTCGTAAATGAAGACTAATTCGATTAACAGCAGGCTCTAGCTTGCTGTTTTTTTATTTTATCATTGACAAAATGTCAGTGGAGTGCTATACTGACCACAAGGAGGCAGAAATCATGCGTGATGTCAAGGAAGTAGAGGTACGGCGGGCGGAGATTATGTCTGCAGCCTTACAGCTCTTTGCCCAAAAAGGCTATCTAAAGACAAGAACTCAAGACATTATTGATAAGCTTGGAATTTCTCGAGGCCTGCTTTACTATCATTTTAAGGATAAGGAAGACATTCTCTATTGTCTGATTGAAAAGAACTCTGAGCCCTTGCTGAGAAAGCTCGAAACAATCAGCTATCAGCCAAATGTCGGAGCTAAGGAAAAAATCAGAACTTTTATTGAGGCAACCCTTATCCCAGAGGAGAGCAGAACACAGGAAAATCAAGTCTTGCAGGAAACAGTCAATTTAGAGACCAATCGTTATGTCTTGGATCGCTTTTATCATAGACTCTGTGAGCGGATGATTGTTTTCTTCACTCATATCTTGGAGGAAGGTCAGAAATCTGGAGATTTTCATTTAAAATATCCGCATGAGACGGCTTCTTTTCTCATGACTGCCTACGTATTTGTGTCCAATGATATCAAGATGAGTCAGGAAAAACCAGAAACTTTGCAGGATTATCTCACCAGCTTCCAGGCAATCCTAGAAAGAAGCTTAGGATTAGAAGAATCTATTTTTTAGAATAATCGGCAGTTTTCTGCCTTTTATTTAGAAATAGAACTGACAAAATGTCAGTTTGGATTTTCAATCTTTTAATCCTGATATTTAAAAAAATTTTACGCCAATACTGACAAAATGTCAGTTTAAATAAAAGGAGAAATTCATGTTAAAAATAGAACATTTAACAAAAGTATATAGCAATGGTAAAAAGGCTGTGGATGATCTTAGTCTGATGGTGGAGCCTGGAGATATTTATGGCTTCATCGGCGCTAATGGAGCAGGTAAGACATCCACCATTAAGTCCATTGTGGGGATTCATGATTTTGATAAAGGAGAGATTTATATCTGCGGGCACTCTATCAGGAAGGAGCCCTTGCTTTGTAAGAAAAAGATGGCGTTTCTGCCGGATAACCCAGACCTTTATAAAAATCTGACAGCAAGGCAGTTTTTGGATTTTGTAGCAGACATTTATAGGGTTTCTATGGAAAAGAGGCAAGCAGCTATAGAAAAGTATTCTAAAATGTTTGAGCTGGATACGTCTTTGGATCAGTTGATATCGGCTTATTCACATGGAATGAAGCAACGATTGGCACTAATAGCGGCCCTCTTGCATGAGCCAGAATTGTTGATTTTAGATGAACCTTTTGTCGGTTTAGATCCGAAAGGCGCATATTATTTTAAGCAGATCATGAGAGAGCTAGCAAGTCAAGGGCATGCGATTTTCTTTTCTACTCACGTTTTAGAGGTTGCGGAAGAACTCTGCAATAAGGTAGCAATTCTGCAAAAGGGACGTTTGGTGGCTAATGGAAGGACCTCTGAAGTTAAGGGGGCATTCAGTTTGGAACAAGTATTTATGGAGTTACAGGATGATGACTAATATTCTTTTGTTTTTAAAAGTACAATTATACAGCACATTTTCGCTTAATGATTTAAGGAAAGGACGAGGGTTGGGCAAGTATTTTAAGCTTGGCCTGCTCTTCTTGCTTGTTTTTCTATTTTCAGGCTATAACCTTTTGACGGCTTTGAGTTTGGTCAGGTTGGGGCAGGTAAATTTGATTCCAGCCTATATGATTGCCTTGGTTAGTTTTATTATTTTCTTTTTCAGTCTGATGCAGTCAAATGGCATCTTGTTTGACCAAGAGGAACTTGACAGGCTCATCGTATTACCGCTCAGTATTAGGGAAATCGTCTATGAGAAATATGCTTTTCTTTATCTTTTGAACAGTGTGTTTGCCATCCTTCTCATGCTCCCAGCAGGCCTCGTTTGGTTTAGATATGGTGCGTCCTTGTTGGAGTTGCTTTTTTATCTGCTTTTAATGGGATTTGTCCCTCTTTTACCTCTCTGTTTAGCCTCTTTACTTGGCTTGTGCGTTGCCTACATAGCCTCAAAGGCCCCTCATAAAAATCTAGTTGCCTTCCTTTTTTCTCTCCTCTTGCTTTTGGGGCTGGCAACAGGCAGTATATGGGCTATGAGAGCTGGACTGTCAGCGGAAAATGTTGGTCTCTTGCTTACCAAGCAGCTGACTTCTCTCTATCCTCCGGCAAGCTTGTTTTTTAACCCTCAGCATTTTTTGTGGGCTAGCCTTCTGTTGATGCTTATATCTTTTGCGCTGACAGGGCTTTTTCTAAGGTATTTAAGTAGAAATTATTTAAAAATAAATCAGATGATAACAGGGGTGAAGTCAGAAAGCAAAGTCTATAGAAGCCGGCAGAAGTCTCCCTTTATGGCTCTTTATAGGAAAGAAATTTCGAATTTTATGACTTCCTATCTTTATATGCTCAATAGTGGACTGGGAACCATTTTAATCATCGTTTTAGCCATCTCGCTTTGTTTTATGACTCCTGATGTCCTCTTTTCTTCGATTGGACTCAGAGATAGCCGAGAATTTTTACCCCTATTACTGGCTGGCTGTCTCAGTATTTCCAATCCTGCAGCTGTCAGTATTTCCTTGGAGGGGGAAGAGATTTGGCTGCTTCAGACACTCCCGGTTTCTATGAGGCAGATAATGATGGCAAAGCTGGCCTTGACGGTGTCCTTACACTTCACAGCCTTACTGTTGGGTTTACCTGTTCTGGCCTGGCGTTTCTCGCTAGGAGGCTTGCAAGTAGTGGATTTGGTCCTTATTTCACTGGCTTATTCTCTATTTACAGCTCTTCAGGGACTTGTGGTTAATTTTCATTATCCTAAGTTCATCTGGGACAATGAAATGATTGTTATTAAGCAAAGTTTTTCGACTATCTTGTCTGGAGGAATTGGCATCTTGGTTCTTGTGTTCCCTCTTTGCTTATCCTTACTATTTGGTATGGACTTCGAGATTTCGCTGCGAATCTCAGCTCTTGGACTTTTGCTTTTGGCAGCCGTCCTTTATAGGCATTTAATAAAACAAGGATATTTTAAGGAGGTTCATGGCTAATGAAAAAGAAAGATTTATTCGTTTTGTTTATCTTAGCAGTAATCATATTTTTGATTATCTGCCTGCTGCCAGAGCAGGTTCCCATTCATTTTAACAGCGCAGGAAAGGCGGACATTGTTGTCAATCGCTTTTGGTTGATTCTCGGTTTGCCCATTCCCTACTCTCTTTATTGGAAATATTTCCGAAGCAAATCAAAAAGAGGTCACTGACCTCTTTTTGTGTGATATCAATATCTCGTCGGTCCCATAGTCGCGCTCTTGATGTTGAAGCGTTTTTTGAGATAGAAGCGCAGGGCTAGGGTGATAGCGCCGACGATAGCAACTACGACATTGGACAGACGGGGATTGAGGAATTCAGGCAGGAGGCTGGTCAATACGATGGACATGCTCCAGAGGAGAATAGCCGCTGCCATGGTAAGGATGGACTTGAGCAGTTTAGGGCGCTGGCTGCGGTCCTTATCTGGTCCGTAGAAACGGTAGATAAAGTGGTAGAGGGCATAGAAAGAAAGGCCACCGACGATGCTTCCGAGTACGAGAGTCGTCAGTCCATAGACAGATGGCTGAGAGGAAGCCAGATTGACGATAGAGGTCAGAAGGGTAAAGAAACCAAAGATAAAGAGGACAGAGTCCAGCATCATCCATTTAGGATCGTCATTTTCCTTTGGATGCTCGGCATCATAGCGCTCTTTTGCGGTCAAAGAAGCTGCCCAAGTGGTTGGGGCTCCGTAGAGGCCGCGGGCAGTGATTCCCTTGGTTTGATTTTCCAGGATTTCCGGTAGAATACCTTCTAAGATAGTCTGGATTTCCTGATCAGATTTGCCGTCTTGTAGGAGTTGATTAGTCGCGATATGGATAAATTCTTTGTTTTTTTTGCTGAGTTTGTCGAGGGATACTTGTGACATAGGCGTTCTTTCTAAAGGTTAAAATAGTTTTTTGTGCATGAGATAGGCCATGACCGAAGCACTCATGGCAAAGGCGATGAACATGATAATCCAGAAAGCATGTGGTTCGCCGTTGAGAGGCAGTTCGTTATTTTTGAAGTTCATCCCATAGGCCGAGAAAATCATGGTCGGGATAGACATAACGATGGTCACCAGAGCCAAGGCTTTCATGATATTGTTCTGATTATTAGAAATGATAGAGGCGAAGGTCTCTGTCATACTGTGGAGAATGTTGCCGTAGATATCAGCCATCTCAATGGCCTGCTGGGTCTCGATCAAGGTATCTTCCAGCAAGTCCTCGTCTTCCAGATATTTCTTGATATTACTAGTAGAGCTGGTTAGCTTCTTAATCACTCGCTCATTTGTCTTAAGGGAGGCCTTGAAATAGACGATAGTCTTTTCCAACTCCATGAGCTCAATCAGTTCTTCATTTCGCGTGGACTTGTGCAGCTGGCTCTCAATCTGCTCACTCTTGCGGTCAATGGAGCGCAGGGCTGTCAGATATAATTCGGCATTGTGGTAGAGAATCTGAAAGATAAAACGTGACTTCATAAAAGTATAGAAGTTGCGCAGGCGCCGGTGAATGAAGATGTCCAGCAGAGGTAATTTTTCCAAACAAGTGGTGATAATAGCCTCTTCCGTGATGATAATACCAAGGGGAATCGTGACATAGTAAGTCTGGTTATTCCGCTCCTCAGTGATGGGCACATCAACGATGATCAGTGTGTACTCATCCTCGATGGTGACCCGAGACATTTCTTCCGCATCAAGCGGCGCTCGCAGGTCAGTGATGTCAATGCCAAAGGCGTTGGCAATTTCGATTGATTCGCTCTGGGAAGGATTGACAAGATTGATCCAAGAGCCTGATTCGAGCGCATCAATCTCTTTGAATTCTGTCGTAGTTGATAAAAAGACTTGCTTCATGCTCTTTTTCCTTTCCAGAGTGTTTTTTGCATACCGTACTATTATACTACAAATTCGGGCTTTTGGGACAAAAGTTTGCAGAAAAATTTGTTATAATGGAGAAGGTTTATAAGTGAAACGAGGTCAAGATGCAAGATAAAATTGTGATTCATGGAGCGCGAGCTCATAATTTAAAAAATATTGATGTAGAAATTCCGCGGGACAAGCTAGTCGTAGTAACGGGTCTGTCCGGTTCGGGCAAGTCCAGTCTGGCTTTTGACACCCTCTATGCTGAAGGGCAGCGTCGCTATGTGGAGAGTTTGTCGGCCTATGCTCGGCAGTTTTTGGGCAATATGGAAAAGCCAGATGTGGACTCGATTGATGGTCTCAGCCCAGCTATTTCCATCGACCAGAAGACGACCAGTAAAAATCCCCGCTCAACAGTGGGGACAGCTACCGAAATCAATGATTACCTGCGCCTGCTCTATGCTCGTGTTGGGACGCCTTACTGTATCAACGGTCATGGAGCTATTACGGCTTCATCTGTTGAACAGATTGTTGACAAGGTCTTGGAATTGCCAGAGCGTCAGCGGCTGCAGATATTGGCCCCGGTCATCCGCAAGAAAAAGGGCCAGCATAAGACTGTTTTTGATAAGATTCAGAAGGACGGTTATGTCCGTGTGCGCGTGGATGGCGATATTTACGATGTGACGGAAGTACCAGAGCTTTCTAAGAGCAAGCAGCATGATATTGAAGTCGTAGTAGACAGAATTGTTATCAAGGAAGGGGTGCGAAGCCGCCTCTTTGACTCGGTCGAAGCTGCTCTGCGGATTGCTGAGGGTTATGTGGTGATTGACACTATGGACGGTCAAGAACTACTTTTTTCTGAGCATTATGCCTGCCCTGTTTGTGGCTTTACAGTGCCAGAGCTAGAGCCACGTCTCTTCTCTTTCAATGCGCCTTTTGGCTCCTGTCCGGACTGTGATGGTCTGGGGGTTAAGCTGGAGGTGGATCTAGATGTGGTTGTGCCAGAAGCTGGCAAGACCTTACGCGAAGGAGCGCTAGCGCCTTGGAATCCCATCTCCTCCAACTACTATCCACAGATGCTGGAGCAGGCGATGATTGCCTTTGGCATTGATATGGACAAGCCATTTGAGGAGCTGACGGAGGAAGAAAAGCAGCTGATTTTCTTTGGCTCGGATGGGCGGGAGTTCCATTTCCATTATGAAAATGAATTTGGCGGCGTGCGCGATATTGACATTCCTTTTGAGGGGGTTGTCACCAATATCAATCGTCGCTACCATGAAACCAATAGTGATTTTACTCGGACACAGATGCGGGCTTATATGAATGAGCTGACCTGTGCGGCTTGTCATGGTTATCGACTCAGTCCTCAGGCCTTGTCTGTCAAGGTTGGCGGCGAAAACGGCTTGCATATCGGTGAGATTTCAGACTTGTCCATTGCAGATCATCTGCTTCAGTTGGACAAGCTTAGCTTGACTGACAATGAAGCTACGATTGCTCGGCCTATTCTCAAAGAAATTCATGACCGCCTGACCTTCCTTAATAACGTTGGCCTTAATTACCTGACCTTGTCTCGCTCGGCTGGGACTCTATCAGGAGGTGAGAGTCAGCGGATTCGTCTGGCGACTCAGATTGGTTCCAATCTAAGTGGCGTCCTCTATATCCTGGACGAGCCCTCTATTGGCTTGCACCAGCGTGACAATGACCGCCTGATTGCCAGCCTCAAGAAGATGCGCGACCTGGGCAATACCCTCATCGTGGTTGAGCACGATGAGGACACCATGCGGGAGGCTGACTGGCTGATTGATGTGGGACCAGGAGCCGGTGTTTTCGGTGGTGAAATCGTCGCAGCCGGCACCCCTATACAAGTGGCCAAGAGTAAGAAATCTATCACAGGCCAATACCTGTCAGGTAAGCGCGAAATCCCAGTACCATTGGAACGCCGTGTAGGCAATGGCCGCTTTATCGAAGTGACAGGGGCTCAGGAAAATAACTTGCAGAATATCACGGCTAGATTCCCTTTGGGCAAATTCATCGCTGTGACTGGAGTTTCTGGATCCGGTAAGTCAACGCTGGTCAATTCTATCCTTAAAAAGGCCATTGCTCAAAAACTCAACCGCAATTCTGTCAAGCCAGGTAAGTTCAAGAAAATCAGCGGTATTGAGCATGTGGACAGACTGATTGATATCGACCAAAGTCCGATTGGCCGGACACCACGCTCTAATCCGGCTACTTATACTGGAGTCTTTGACGATATTCGCGATCTGTTTGCCAAGACCAATGAAGCTAAGATTCGCGGCTACAAGAAGGGCCGTTTCAGCTTTAACGTCAAGGGTGGCCGCTGTGAGGCTTGCTCGGGTGATGGGATTATCAAGATTGAGATGCACTTCCTGCCTGACGTCTATGTGGCCTGTGAGGTCTGCCACGGCACCCGCTATAATAGCGAGACTCTAGAAGTTCACTACAAGGAGAAGAATATCGCTCAGGTTCTGGACATGACGGTCAATGATGCGGTAGAGTTCTTCCAGCATATTCCCAAGATTGCCCGCAAACTCCAGACTATCAAGGATGTGGGGCTAGGCTATGTGACTCTAGGGCAGCCAGCCACAACCTTGTCAGGTGGTGAAGCCCAGCGGATGAAGCTGGCCAGCGAACTTCACAAGCGCTCGACTGGTAAGTCCTTCTATATCTTGGATGAGCCGACCACGGGTCTGCATTCTGAAGACATTGCCAAGCTCCTTCAAGTGCTATCACGCTTTGTGGACGATGGCAATACAGTACTCGTTATCGAGCACAATCTGGATGTTATCAAGACGGCCGACCATATTATCGACTTAGGACCGGAAGGCGGTGTCGGTGGCGGTACAATTATTGCGACGGGTACACCGGAAGAAGTCGCAGCTAATCCAGCCAGCTATACCGGCCAGTACTTGAAAGGCAAGCTGCACGTAAAATAATTCATCAAATCCCTGTTTGATATTAAAAACAGGGATTTTTCGTGTCGGAGAATGCTGGTCAGATTTAAGTCTTAGGCAAGGCTTATTAAAAAATGTCCTATTTGACTTGTTTTTTGATATAATAAGCTTAGTTATTTCATGGAGGTGGCTCATGTTATCAAGAGTTGAAAAGTTTGAAGCAGCATTGGATCAGACAGAATGCGATGCTGTTTTAGTAACCAATCTGAAAAATATTTACTATTTGACTGGTTTCAGCGGGACAGAAGCGACAGTTTTTATCAGCAAGAATCGTCGGATTTTCCTGACGGATGCACGCTATACGCTGATTGCCAAGGGAGTTGTCCAAGGTTTTGATATTGTAGAAACGCGCGACGCGATTGGAGAGATTGTCAAGATTATTGCGGACGACAAGCTGCAAAAAATCGGTTTTGATGACGAGATTTCCTATGCTTACTTCAAAATGCTGGAAAGTGTCTTCTCGGCCTACGAACTGGTTCCCATGACAGCCTTTATTGAAAATCTGCGCATGATTAAAGATGAGCAAGAAATCGCGACCATTCGCAAGGCCTGTCAGATTTCGGATCAAGCCTTCCTAGATGTGCTGGATTTTATCAAGCCTGGTGAGACGACAGAGCTAGCTGTTATGAACTTTTTAGATGCCCGTATGCGGCAGCTAGGTGCTTCAGGTGCTTCTTTTGACTTTATCATCGCTTCGGGCTACCGCTCTGCTATGCCACATGGCGTGGCTAGTGACAAGGTCATTCAAAAAGGTGAAACCCTGACCATGGACTTTGGCTGCTACTACAATCACTATGTCAGTGATATGACGCGGACTGTTCATGTGGGGCAAGTGACAGATGAAGAGCGGGAAATCTATGATATTGTCCTGCGCAGCAATCAAGCCCTGATAGAATCTGCTAAGGCTGGTCTTAGCCGGATTGATTTTGACCGGATTCCACGGCAGATTATTAACGATGTTGGCTACGGTTCTTACTTTAGCCATGGGATTGGCCACGGTATCGGCCTGGATATACATGAAATTCCTTACTTTGGCAAGTCAGAAGATCCGATTGAGGCGGGCATGGTCCTGACTGATGAGCCAGGTATCTATCTGGATGGCAAATACGGCGTTCGCATCGAAGACGATCTCCTCATCACAGAAACAGGCTGCGAAGTCCTAACTCTTGCGCCGAAAGAGTTGATTGTTATTTGAGAATTATCAGGCTTTATGATAGAATAAGTAGAAATATAATTTTAAAAAGAGGTAATATAGAATGATTGAAGCAAGTAAGCTGAAAGCTGGAATGACCTTCGAAACAGCTGATGGAAAACTCATCCGCGTTTTGGAAGCGAGCCACCACAAGCCAGGTAAGGGAAATACGATTATGCGGATGAAACTGCGCGATGTTCGTACTGGCTCTACCTTCGATACCAGCTACCGTCCAGAAGAAAAATTTGAACAAGCCATTATTGAAACTGTTCCAGCTCAATACTTGTACAAAATGGATGACACTGCTTATTTCATGAATACTGAGACTTACGATCAATATGAAATTCCAGTAGTCAACGTAGAAGAAGAATTGAAATTTATCCTTGAAAACTCTGATGTGAAAATCCAGTTCTACGGAACAGAAGTGATTGGTGTGACAGTACCAACAACAGTTGAATTGGTCGTAACAGATACTCAGCCTTCTATCAAGGGAGCTACTGTTACCGGATCTGGTAAGCCAGCTACACTTGAGACAGGTCTTGTTGTCAACGTACCAGACTTCATCGAAGTTGGACAAAAATTAATCATCAACACTGCAGAAGGAACTTACGTTTCTCGCGCATAATATAGAAGAGGTAATAACTATGGCAGCTGAACAATTAGGTGAAATCGTCATTGCGCCACGTGTTTTGGAAAAAATCATTGCCATTGCAACGGCAAAGGTAGAGGGTGTTTATTCCTTCGCAAATAAGAGTATGTCAGACAGTCTTTCCATGCGCTCACTCGGTCGCGGAGTATCGCTTCATACCGATGAGACAGGTGATGTGACTGTAGACATCTATCTGTATTTGGAATACGGTGTCAGTGTTCCGACTGTTGCAGTAGCGATTCAGAAGGCTGTAAAAAGTGCTGTTTTTGATATGGCTGAGGTAGAGCTGTCAGCGGTCAATATCCATGTGGCAGGTATTGTTCCAGAAAAGGCACCGAAGCCAGACTTGAAAGATCTATTTGATGAGGACTTCCTCAATGACTGATATACTGTTGGAATCCAGAAGAGGTCTGCGCCAGCGGGCTTTTCAGGCCCTGATGAGCCTAGAGTATGAAGGGGATCTTGTAGAAGCTTGCCGTTTTGCCTATTCTTATGATAAGGACGAAGAGGCTGACAAAGCGGCGGAAGCTGATATTCCAGCCTTCTTGCTCAATCTGGTATCTGGTGTGGTCCAGTCCAAGGACGACTTGGACAAGAAAATTGCTCAGCATCTCAAAAAGGGCTGGACAGTAGATCGTCTGACGCTGGTCGAAAAAAATATCCTGCGTCTGGGGATCTTTGAGATTACAGAGTTTGACACCCCACAGTTGGTAGCAGTCAACGAAGCCATTGAGCTTTCCAAGCAATTCTCTGACGAAAAGTCCAGTAAGTTCATTAATGGGATTTTGAGTCAATTTATCGTTGAATAAGTTGAATAAAATGAAGGTCGAGACACTTGTCTTGACTTTTTTTGATTTGTGACATTTAGTTTGTCTCACTTCGTTAGGTGCAAGATAAATAAACCACCCACTATTCGGCAGCGCATCAAGGATTATATCAAAAAACTCCAGACACGATACAATAAAGGTGTTCAAGCCAATTGTAAAGTGAAAGGAGAAAAAAGCGCAAAAGGTACATAGTTTATCACATATAAAGTGGATGCGTTCTATCACATTATTTTACACTTAAGTATAGATTGAAAATCAATATCAAAGTAGTTTAGGTGGAATATTATGTGTTTATAAGGATATTGAAATTATAGAAGGACACTTTATACCGGATCATGTATGTTAATGAGTATCCCATCAAAAATAGGCGTTTCAAATTTTATGGGTTACTTGAAAGGTAAAAGTGCTCTTGCGATATTTTGTAAACATGCCAATCCTAAGTATAAATTTGAGAAAAGGTATTTCTGAGCAGAAAGCTATTACGTGAGTACAGTTGAACTCAACGAAGCCACAATCAAGAAAGATATACAAGAGCAGGAAAAGCACAATATAGCAATGGATAGATTAAGTTTGAAAGAAGGTGAATATCTAAGTAGAGATAGTGGTAAGTAATGCAAACGCCTCTTTGAGAGGCTTGTGACGAGTCAAGAGCAATGAAGCTTGAACAAAGTAAAAGCCAGCATCTTTTGGTGCTGGCTTTTGATATGAGCTAGGCTTATATCCCTGGTACAAACTATCTGTTAGATGAGGTGAATTATTTTGGCGCGATGACTTCTAATCCACCCATATATGGACGCAGAACCTCTGGGATAGTTACAGAACCATCTTCGTTTTGGTAATTCTCTAAGATAGCTGCTACTGTACGTCCGACAGCCAGTCCAGAACCGTTGAGAGTATGAAGGAGTTTGACCTTGCCATCTGCTTCGTCACGGTAGCGGATTTGAGCTCGACGAGCTTGGAAATCTTCTGTGTTAGAGCAGCTAGAGATTTCACGGTAGGTGTTTTGTGCTGGAATCCAGACTTCCAAGTCGTAGGTCTTAGCAGCTGAGAAGCCCATATCTCCAGTACAGAGTGCTACAACGCGGTAAGGCAGATTCAGCTTTTGCAGGATGTTTTCAGCGTTGGCAGTCATCTTTTCTAGCTCTTCATATGATTCTTCTGGCTTGGCAAATTTCACCATTTCAACCTTGTGGAACTGGTGCAGACGGATGAGACCGCGCGTGTCACGACCGGCAGAACCAGCTTCAGAGCGGAATGATGGACTCATAGCTGTGAAGTAGATTGGCAATTCTTTGCCGTCCAAAATTTCATCTCGGTAGTAGTTGGTCAGCGGAACTTCAGCAGTCGGAATCAGAACGAAGTTGGTATCGCTTAGCTCAAACGTATCTTCTTTGAACTTAGGATATTGCCCAGTCCCAAACATGGAATCGTGGTTTACCATATAAGGAGTGATGACTTCGGTGTAGCCTTCTTTGCCATGCTCATCCAGCATGAAGTTGTAGATAGCACGCTCTAATCGAGCTCCCAGCCCCTTATAGAAGAGGAAACGAGCACCAGTAACTTTTGCCCCACGTTCCCAGTCTAAGATGTCCAAATCCTCACCTAAATCCCAGTGAGCCTTAGCCTCAAAGTCAAATTGGCGCGGTGTACCCCAGCGACGAACTTCAATGTTTTCGTCCTCGTCTGCTCCTACAGGAACACTATCATGTGGAATATTAGGCAATGTGGTGGTGAACTCGGTCAATTTAGCGTCTAGCTCAGCCAAGCTTGCGTCCAAGCTCTTGACTTCAGCAGAGAGTTTTTGCATGGCAGCAATCTTATCATCTGCATTTTCTTTGTTGCGTTTAGCTTGAGCAATTTCAGCAGAAACAGTATTGCGCTCTGCCTTGAGCTCTTCTACCTTTACCAATAAATCCCGACGTTCTTTGTCAATGGTTTTCATTTGGTTAAGGGTAGCTGCGTCAACACCTCGCGTAGCCAATTTTTCAGCTACAGAATCAAAATCTGTACGGATACGTTTTAAATCTAACATAGGTACCTCCAAAAATAAAAGCACTTTATGAAACTGTTGGAGCGGCATAGCCGCGGTTCCATCCAACTTCACAAAAGTGCACTTGCTTAATTATTCATTTTTAAACTAACGGTAGAATTTCCTATTTTCTTCTTATCTGCTCACAGCCACCGCAGACTTTCTGAAAAGTGCCCAATAGTACTTATCCGTTTCGACTATTATACAGGATTTTCCGGAAAATGTAAATCCCAGGATAGGAAAAATCTTGACAGAAAAAGATAACTATGTTATCTTTGAATAAAGGTAACATAGTTATCTGAAGGAGTTCTTATGGTAAAACAAACAACACGCGACCGTATGATTGAGAAGGCAAGCCAGCTTATCAGAGAGTATGGCTATCAGAATATCCCCTTGAGAAAACTGGCATCTCTGCTGGGGGTTACGACTGGTGCTTTTTACAAGGCTTTTGAGAATAAGGAGGAACTTTACTATCAGGTCTGTCTTTTGGAAAACCAGAGGCAGATTAAACGTTTAGAGGAACAGTATTTATACGGAGTGTCTAATCCTTTGGATTGCATTTGGCAGATAGGACTCTTTCTTTTATCAGAATATGAGACCAACAGTCGGATGATGGATTTTCTCTTTTTCAGTCCTGTGGCGATAGAGGCTTACCGGAAAGGTGAGCTTCTGGAAATCGGGAATAAGACAGTGGTTTATCTGGATCAGCTGCCTATTGAGAGTCAGAAAGAGAAAAAGATTCTTTTGCTCAAGCTGGACACCTTCATCACAGGCTATGGGCATTTTATTGCCAAAGGTTTGGAACCTTTTGATGAGGAAGTCTATCGCTCAATGTTCAATGATTTACTAGGAGGTTACAAATATGAGTAAAAATCTCATTGTTTATGCACATCCCTATGATAAAAGCTTTAACTATGCTATTTTAGAGCAGGTTCAGGACTTGTTGAAGAAGAAAGGTCAGACCTATGAACTGATTGATCTCTATGAGGATGGTTTTAACCCTGTCTATACCAAGGAAGAGCTAGCGCTTTTTAATAAAGGGCAGGCACTAGACCCACTGGTTTTAAAATATCAGGAAGCTCTTGCGTCCTGTGACCGCCTTATCATGATTTTTCCTATCTGGTGGGCGGATATGCCAGCTATTGTCAAGGGCTTTGAAGATAAGGTCTTTTTGAAAAATAAGATTTACGAGGAGACGAAGACTCGCCAGTTAGTTGGTCGTTTGACCAATATTAAAGAGGTATTGGCTATTACTACCTCTGCAGCACCGACCTTCTATCTTAAGTATTTCTGTGGTGATGTCGTCAAGAAAGCCATGTTGGGCCATACCTTTAAGTCTATCGGTGCTAGACAGCGCAGTTGGTTGAATTTCGGGAATATTTCTCAGTCTACAGCTGAAAAACGTCAAGCTTTTTTAGAAAAACTAGCAGAAAAGATTTGAAGAGGTAGTTATCATGATTCGTTTTAGAAGAGCAGATGAAAGGGATCTTGCTGCTGCAGTCTCAGTTTTAACTGCTGCTTTTGCTGAGCATGAGGTCTATAGAGAAAAATTCCGCCCTCTCTTTGGCAGCAGCCAGTCTTATATTGATTTTCTAAATAGATTGCATGCAGTTATGGTTAAGGCAGCGATGCGTCATCATATTTGTCTGCTTGCTGAAGTGGACGGGTGTCTTATGGCGGTCGCTACCATTCATAAGCTCGGTAATCATCCTGTTGGTATGCTTTCCTTTTTGCGGGCAGGAGCATGGAGGATGTGGCAATATATTCCCCAGCTTTTAGCCTTTCAAAAAGTCTTTGGGGAGGGCAGTAAAGAAGCTAAAAAAAGGGGTATTTCAACTCTTTATCTTGAATTGCTGGGTGTGCTGCCTGATTATCAAGGACAGGGAGTTGGCGGTCTTTTTATCTCAAAGGGACTTGAATTGCTTGCAAAAGAAGAAAAATGCCAGCGGCTTACTTTGATTACTCATACAGAAAGCAACTGTCGTTTTTACAAAAAGAACGGATTTAAGCAGCTAGATGTCCGTGATGTTGAAGGTGTCAAGACATGGACTTTCGAGAAAAAATTAGCTGATATTTATCCTTTTTGAAGATCTAATGATGCGGTCTTGCATTGATAATATCAGCTTACCCCACCCCATCATTTCAAGGGACTGAAATAGTGCATTCTCAAACCTGTTTCACTTTTCAATTTTTTGTGCTAGCTCCATTTTGGTGTTACAAGCAGCTTTTGTCTTAGTCGAAAATATAAAAAATAAGGTTGAAACTTTTTCAACCCTATTTTTTCTTCTTAAAGATTCCAGCAATTTTTTGTAACAGAGTCGGCAATCTAACGACCTTGTCGTTGCCGATATGTTCTCGCGCGATTTTGAGAATCTTACCAGAGTCTTTGGAGGCAAAGAGAAACTTTCCCTTGTCAGTCCAGATTTCAAAGTGGCGGCTGACTTTCTTGCCAGAAACATTAGCACCGATAGCAGTGATGCTAGTCCAAGGAAGCTGAATATAATCTTCTACATTGGCATCAGCATAAAACTCCAGAGCTGTCTCGCCGATTAGAAATTTCCCAACCTTTCCGCCTAATCCAAGATAGGAAACGCCAGTGGTATTAAACTCAACTGTTTTGTTTTGTGACTGTGCCATAGAGTAACTCCCTTTTAAATAATATAGCTATTATACCACAATAAAAAGAAGGCCGAAACCTTCTTTTTGATTACATCAAACCAGCAACGTGAGCTAGTACACCAACTACAAAGAGAGCGATGATGATAGTGATAGGGGATACTTTCTTCTTAAGCAACCACATACAAGCGAAAGTTAGAAGTAGTCCCATCAAACCAGGAATCAAGGAATCCAAGTTTTGTTGGAAAGTTGTAACTTTTTCAGGGGTTTGAGATAGTCCTTGACCTACTTGAGCAAAGGCTTCTTGGATACCCTTATAGCCACTAGACAATTTGTCCCAATGGATATATGCTTTATCATCTAGCTTAACAGATGAAACGTTAAAGACAAACTTAATAGATACCCAGCGCTCAACCAGAACAGCCAAGATAAACATACCTAGGATTGAAGCACCTTTGGTAATGTCTTGGAGGATACCACCAGACATGTCTTTAGTGATTTCAGAACCAGCCTTGTAGCCCAATTCTTGTGTGTACCAGAGGAAAGCCATCCGGATAGCATTCCAAGCTAAAAAGAAGATAAGTGGACCAATGATATTTCCAGTCAAAGCAAGAGATGCCCCAAGTGCTCCAAGGATAGGACGAACTGTGAACCAGAAGACAGGGTCTCCGATACCAGCCAGAGGTCCCATCATACCGATTTTAACCCCTTGGATAGCCGCATCGTCAATTGCTGCACCATTTGCTTTCTCTTCTTCAAGGGCAAGTGTAACTCCGATGATTGGAGCTGCTACATATGGGTGAGTGTTGAAGAATTCCAAGTGACGCTCAAGAGCAGCGGCTTGATCTTCTTTTTTAGTATAAAGCTTCTTAATAGCTGGAATCAGTGAATAAGCCCAGCCCAAGTTTTGCATACGTTCGTAGTTCCAAGAACCTTGCAAGAAAGTAGAACGCCACCAAACTTTTTGACGGTCAGCCTTTGAAAGAGTCAATTTTCCTGACTCATCAGGTTTTACAGTATTTAATTCTGTCATGATAGTGTGTCTCCTTTCTTAGTAGTCTTCTAGGATGTCGCCGATTGGATCGTTAGATGAAGCTGTTGCTCCGCCGCCACCGTTTCCGCCTTTTTTAGACAGAGCTAGGTAGATGAGGGCAATAGCGACACCAATTGCACCGAGGGCAATCAGAGTGAGTTCGCTGACAGCAGCTAAAGCAAAACCAATAGCGAAGAATGGCCATACTTCACGAGTTGCCATCATGTTGATAACCATGGCATAACCAACGGCTACGACCATACCACCACCGATTTGCATACCTTCTGATAGCCAAGCTGGCATAGCTTCAAGAGCAGATTTAACAGACTCAGCAGGAATCATCAAAAGAAGTGCTGCAGGGATAGCAATACGTGCTCCTTGCATGAAAAGAGCGATAAAGTGAGCGCGTTCAACTCCTTTAATGTCTCCTTTTTTCGCAGCAGCATCTGCACCGTGAACCAAACCGACTGACAAAGTACGGACAATCATAGTCAAGAAGAGACCAGCAACAGCAAGTGGAATAGCAACACCTTGTGCTACAGCGATTCCTTTGCTTGAGAAGTCTCCACCCAGTACCATGATGATGGCAGCGGCAACAGAAGCGAGGGCAGCATCAGGTGCTACAGCAGCTCCGATATTAGCCCAGCCAAGAGCGATCAGCTGGAGAGAGCCACCCAGCATAACACCAGCAGCCAAATTACCAGTTACCAGTCCAATTAAGGTACAAGCAACCAGCGGTTGGTGGAATTGGAATTGGTCCAAGATACCTTCTAGACCGGCTAAGAAGGCAACAAAGACTACTAAAACCATAGAAATAATAGACATGTTCTAAATCCTTTCGTAAATTAATTGAAGCAAAACGTTTGATTCTACTGCACGTTGGCTTTCTTAATCAAATCAAACAAATCTTTTTTAGAGTCATTTGGTACTTTACGTACATCGAATTCAACGCCAAGGTCGCGCAGCTTTTCATAAGTAGCAACGTCTTCCTTATCCATTGACAGTACGTTGTTGACCATTGTTTTACCAGTTGAGTGAGCCATAGAACCGACATTAAGGGTCTTGATTGGCACACCGCCTTCAATAGCACGGAGGGCATCTTGAGGAGTTTCAAATAGAATCAAGGCATGTGTGTTGCCAAAGCGAGGATCTTTTGAAACAGCAATCAATTTGTCGATTGGGACAACATTGGCTTTGACATTACCTGGTGCAGCTTGCTTAATCAATTCTTTACGAAGTTCATCTTGAGCTACTGAGTCAGAAGCAACGATAATACGATCTGCTTTTGAATCTGGCGTCCAAGCTGTTGCTACCTGACCGTGCAGCAAACGTGTGTCGATCCGGGCAAGGTTGATTTTGAGCTTGCCGTCACCGATTACAGTCCCTTCAGGGATTGCTGCTTGGGCAACTGGAGCAGCCGCAGCAGGAACATTTGCTTCTTCAGCAGCAGGGTTCAGCTCTTCAGGCAGAGCTTTGACTCCTTCCTTGGCTTCTTTGATAATGTTAGCAACAACAGCTTCAACGCCGGCGTTGGCATCCATCATCCTTTCTGTATAAGCTTGAATCAGCATAGGCAGGTTCAAGCCTGTAATGATAGCGAACTTGCGGTCTGGATTTTCACCCATGACACGGCTAGCTTGGTTGAATGGAGAGCCACTCCAAAGGTCAGCCAAGACCAACACTTCATCGTCCGCATCAAACGAAGCCACAGCGTTATTGAACTTTGCATAGAGATCATCTGGTCCTTCGTTGGGCATGAAAGTTACAACTTGTACTTTTTCCTGCTCACCGAAAATCATAGAACCTGATTGATGAATACCAGCAGCAAATTCACCGTGGCTAGCAATAATGATTCCGATACTCATTATTGACATTCCTCCTTATAAAATGTTTGACTTAAGTTTTAAGAAAACTTTAAGGCAAGTTTATTATAAAACGTTTTCATGAAAAATGCAAGCGTTTGTTCCTAAAAACGACTTTTTCTTTCAAAAATGTCAGTATTCACTGAATGCCTGATAAATATAGGTATAAGCAAACCTTAGCTATAGAAATGTTTTAATAAATTAGGAAAACAGAGAATATAACAGGTTAACATATGAAAAATGTTGAAATAATATGAAAGAGACTTTTGAAATGAAAGAAAAGAATCGTGTTTGAGAAAGTGTTTGTTTATCAAAAAAGAAAGAGGAGGACCAAAGACAAGAATTCGCATCTTATGTCTTTAGCCTCCATCTATAATGGCAAAAGTTTCTAATAATATTAAGTCTGTCCATCATATGTTTTCAAGAGCTTGGTAAATGTTGGAACTGGCATGCTTTAAAGTATTAGTGTGTGAAGTCAAGGACCATACGTCCCTGAATAGTACCCGCTTCCATTTCGTCAAAGACATCCACAGCATCTGAAACAGGGCGTTTTTGAACGACAGGAACAACTAATCCTTCAGCACCAAACTGGAAGGCTTCTTCCAAGTCCTTGCGTGTACCAACGAGGGAACCAATGACTTGGATACCATCTAAAACAGTTTTGACAATGCTGAGGTCCATCATTTCAGATGGCAATCCAACGGCAACTACCCGACCGCCAGCACGAACAGAGTCAACAGCTTGGTTGAAGGCAACTTTAGAAACGGCTGTTACTACGGCAGAATGCGCACCGCCAGTTTTTTCTTGGATAAGAGCAGCGACATCTTCAACTTCATGGCCGTTGATGACGATATCAGCACCGACTTCTTTGGCCAGAGCGAGCTTATCATTGTTGATATCAACAGCGACAACATGGGCATTAAAGACTTTCTTGGCATATTGAACCGCTAGGTTACCTAATCCACCTGCTCCAAAGATAACTGTCCATTGCCCTGGCTGCAGCTGGGCCTCTTTGATAGCCTTGTAGGTCGTTACGCCGGCACAAGTGATAGAAGAAGCTTGGGCAGGATCCAGTCCTTCAGGAACTTTGACAGCATAATCGGCTGTTACGATACATTGCTCTGCCATCCCACCGTCAACAGAGTAACCAGCATTTTTTACTGTACGGCAAAGGGTTTCGCGACCAGTTGTACAGTATTCACAAGTGCCGCAGCCTTCAAAGAACCAAGCGACACTGACGCGGTCTCCGACCTTGAGACTTTTTACGTCTGGAGCGATTTCTTTGACAATACCGATACCTTCATGCCCAAGAACGCGACCCGGTACCTTACCAAAGTCACCATGCGCGACGTGTAAATCAGTATGGCAGACACCGCAGTATTCAATGTCAACGAGAGCTTCCCCTGTTTCAAGAGGACGAAGTTCCTTATTTTCGATGAGTTGGACATTGGTTCCTTCTGGATTTACAACAACTGCTTTCATAAGTAATTTCCTCCTGTTATTTAGCTTTTGATTATGTTAATTATATCACAAACTCAAACAAATAGGAAACGTTTACAATTTCAAGTAAAAGTAACCTTTAAAACTATGATACTGCGGATAAGCTTCTATTTTTAAAGCTTTTGAGCATGATTGAGGTCGAGAGAAGACAAATAAGAAAAGACAAACTCTCAAACAGAGTTTGCCTAATTGTCTACTTTTATAAAAAGAGTTTGTTTAGCTCGTGGGCGACGCCATCTTGGTCGTTAGTCAAAGACAACTGCTGGTCGGCGTATGGCAGCAGGTCAGTATTGGCATTTTTCATGGCATAGCCAGTGCCAGCAAAGGACAGCATCTCAGTATCGTTTTGCTCATCGCCAAAGGCAATCAGATTTTTGCGATCCACATTGAGAACATTAAGCAGGTACTGAAGGGCGAAGGCTTTGTTGACCCCTTTGGGAGCACATTCGAGAATGTTGAGCGGCCCGCCCCAAGAGTTGATAGCAAGTTCATGCTGGTAAAAAGCATTCATTTCCTCTGCCAGAGCATATTTGTCAGCTGCTCTCGTTTGCAGGAGAATGGCGTTAGGATTCTCCGTTACTAAGTTGGCTTGAAACTGGTTTTCTGGCTTGAAAGCATCGATGCCAAAGAGCTTAGGATCAGCGATTTCTTCATTGGGATTGGTGATATAAAATTTATTGCGGTATTCGCCAGCAATGAAATCCGCTTCAATCTCATCCTTGCGCTTAACCATATCCAGCAGAAAGGACTTATCCAGCGTCAGCGATTTTTCAAAGTCCCATTTCTTTTCTGGAATGTGAGTCAGAGAGCCATTGAAGTTGATCATGGGCGTATTGAGCTCTAATTCTTTATAATATTTCAAAGCCATGCGGTAGGGGCGTCCTGTTGTGATAATGACCTTGTGACCCTTTTGGGAAATTTTTTTGATGGTTTCTTTGGTGAAGTCAGACAGATTGCTGTTAGAATCCAGCAAGGTTCCGTCTAAGTCCACAGCGATTACTTTTTTTGTCATGTGAGTCTCTTTTCAGTGATAATACAGACTATTATAACAGAATTCAGTGTAAATAACACGACTTATGTTATAATGGTGCTCTAATCAGTCACAATTATGACACACCAAGGAGGAGCTTTTCGTATGCGTAAACCGATCATGATTCATGCTCTTTTTCTGATGATTGCTTTTTTTATCTATATCCAATCTCTAAATGGCGGTCCGACCTATCTCATCTGGAATATGACCTTGGCCTTAATCAGCTATGATGCGGCTGTATTGACACTTTTATTCAAGAAGCAGAAGTGGGCTTATCCTCTTCTTTTCCTGCTGTGGTTGCTTTTCTTCCCTAACACTTTCTATATGATTACAGATTTGATTCATATGATTTGGGTGGCAGATGTTCTGAGTAAGCCAAGTGTTTTTCTGCTCTTTTTAGCTTTTGTTTCCAGTATTTTATTCGGGATTTTCTGTGGGATGGAGAGCTGGTATGTCATCAAGGAAGGCTGGAAGCTTAACTGGTATTTGGATCTATTGCTGACGGCAGCTCTGTCTGTTGTGTCCAGTCTGGCTATCTATATAGGACGTTATGATCGCCTTAATAGCTGGGATTTATTGCTTCATCCTCAGCTGGTTCTACAGAAACTCTTGCAAACTTTGCATCCTGATCGACTGCCATTCATTCTTGGTTTTACCTTTTTGCAGTTTATGAGTTTGGTATTTCTGATGAGAGATAATAAAAAATAAGAACAGCGAGACATTCACCTTGAAAAAGTGAATGTTTTTTATTATAATTTAAACTATCGTTCGCAAATAAACGAAATTCAATCTGTTTTTCTTTGTTATTGAACTAGATATTAGAAATTTTACTCAAAAGGAGATTTATTGAAAAATGGATAAATTTTTCAAACTGACCGAAAAAGGGACAGATGTCCGGACAGAAGTTTTGGCTGGTCTGACGACTTTCTTTGCCATGTCCTACATTTTATTTGTCAATCCGGCCATGCTGGCTCAGACAGGGATGCCTAAGCAGGGTGTTTTCCTAGCTACGATTATCGGGGCTGTTGCCGGCACCTTGATGATGGCCTTCTTTGCCAACCTGCCTTATGCGCAGGCGCCGGGTATGGGGTTGAATGCCTTTTTCACTTTTACGGTCGTCTTTGCCTTGGGCTACACTTGGCAGGAAGCCTTGGCTATGGTCTTTATCTGCGGGATTATTTCGCTCATTATCACTTTGACCAAGGTGCGTAAGATGATCATCGAGTCAATTCCTGGCTCCTTGCGCGCAGCAATTTCAGCAGGGATCGGAGTCTTTCTGGCTTATGTAGGTATTAAAAATGCTGGCTTGCTCAAGTTTTCAATCGATCCGGGTAATTATACAGTAGCTGGCAAGGGAGCTGATAAGGCCGCAGCGGCTATCACGGCTAATTCAGCAGCAACTCCCGGTCTGGTAGACTTTAACAATCCAGCGGTCCTAGTAGCCCTGGTTGGTTTGACCATCACAATCTTCTTTATCGTGAAAAATATCAAGGGTGGTGTTATCCTATCCATCCTAGTAACGACAGTGGTAGCTATTCTGGTTGGCTTGGTTGATTTGTCATCTATTGATTTTGGGCAGAATAACATTGGTACTGCTGTTAATGAACTGGAACAGATTTTTGGGGTGGCAGTAGGCCCGAAAGGTCTGGGTGCCCTTTTGGCAGATTCAGCTCGCTGGCCCCAGACCTGTATGGCCATTCTGGCTTTCTCCTTGACAGATATTTTTGATACTATTGGTACTTTGATTGGGACTGGTGAAAAGGTCGGGATTGTGGCGACTTCTGGGGAAAACCATGAATCAGAAGGTTTGGATAAGGCGCTTTACTCGGACCTCATCGGAACCTCTATTGGAGCCATTGCTGGAACCTCTAACGTGACGACTTATGTGGAGTCTGCAGCTGGTATCGGAGCTGGAGGCCGAACAGGTCTGACCGCCTTGGTCGTAGCCATCTGCTTTACGGTGTCAAGCTTCTTTAGTCCGCTTTTAGCCATTGTTCCTAACGCTGCAACTGCACCGATTCTGATTATTGTGGGGATTATGATGCTAGCTAGTCTGAAAAATATCCATTGGGATGATATGGCAGAAGCCATTCCAGCTTTCTTTACTTCTATTTTTATGGGATTTGCCTACTCTATCACTCACGGGATAGCAGCTGGATTTATTACCTACACTTTGGTCAAAATCTTCAAAGGTCAAGCTAAGGATGTGCATTCTATGATTTGGATTTTGGATCTTCTCTTTATTTTGAATTTCGTAAATCTGGCTTTAAATTAGGTCTAAACATTGCTGGATTTCCTTGTGTCTAGTGAAGTTTGGATAGCTTATATTTTCAGTATAAAAAATCAGCTTTTTGCGGCTGATTTTTCTTTTGCAAAATTAAGCAGAAAAAATTTTTTTCTGGTATAATAAGAGAATGTTTAGTCATAATGAGGAAGAATTAATTCAGTGGGGTCAACGTCTGGGCAAATTGCTTCAGGCAGGGGACGTACTGGTTTTAACGGGAGATTTAGGAGCAGGGAAGACAACCTTTACTAAGGGTCTGGCTCTAGGTTTGGGCATCAATCAGATGATTAAAAGTCCAACCTATACCATTGTTCGGGAATATGAGGGGCGCTTGCCGCTCTATCATCTGGATGTCTACCGCATCGGAGACGATCCAGACTCCATTGATTTGGATGACTTTCTCTTCGGGGAGGGTGTGACGGTCATTGAATGGGGCGAGCTGCTGGGAGAAAATCTGCCTGAAGATTATCTCAAATTAAGCCTCTTGAAAAAGGAAGACGGGCGTGAATTGGTTTTTGAAGCCCAAGGAAAGCGAGCCCAAGAGCTACTTGAGGGACTGCAGAATGACTGAATATGAATTGTGCTTGCGTGAAGCGGAAAAAACAGATGCAGCTGAGCTGATTGCCTTCCTCAATCAGGTCGGGTCTGAGTCAGATTATATGACGCTGGATGAAGCTGGAATTTTGATGAATCAAGAGGAGATGGCTTCATTCATTGAGCATCAGGCTGCTTCCAGTAATCAGCTTTACTTGTTGGCTCTTTTAAATGGTGAGATTGCTGGCCTTGTCAGCATCACAGCTGATTTCCATGAGCGAATTCGCCATATTGGTCAAGTCTTTGTCGTGGTGAAGAAAGCTTTCTGGAACCAAGGACTGGGACGCATATTGCTAGAAGAGGCACTGACTTGGGCTGAGGATTCTCAAGTTATTAGACGTTTGGAATTGAGCGTTCAGGTTAGAAATGAACGAGCGGTTCACCTTTATAAAGATTTAGGATTTGAAATTGAAGGCTTACAAAAAAGAGGAGCCTATTTAAAAGAAGGGATATTTCTTGATGTTTACCTGATGGGTAAACTGATAGACTAAAAAAGATATGTTTAAAAAGATTATAATGATGTTTCTCAGCCTCCTTGTCGTAACGACAGCTGGTATCGGTACTTATGCTTGGACGATTTATGGTCAGTCAACCGATGAACTGTCCAAGACTTATAAGGGCTTGGGAAATGAGACGGATGTCATTTCTGCGACTAAGCCCATGACCATCTTGCTGATGGGAGTGGATACAGGGAGCGGCTCCCGCGAGGATACTTGGGTCGGGAACAGCGATACCATGATTCTCCTGAGTGTCAATCCAAAGACTAAGAAAACAGTCATGATGAGTTTGGAACGTGATATTCTGACTCAGATTGATGAGAACGGTCAGACAGTTGAAGCCAAGCTGAATGCCGCCTATGCGAATGGCGGAGCAGAGTTAGCCATTTCGACCATTGAGGGCTTGATGAATATCCACATTGACCGCTATGTGATGATCAATATGCAGGGCTTGGTTCAGCTAGTAGATGCAGTAGGAGGTATTGAGGTCAATAATACCTTTGACTTCCCAATTTCTATTGAGGATAATGAGCCTGAGTATACTGCTAAGGTGGAACCTGGCAAGCAAACCATCAATGGTGATCAGGCACTGGTCTATGCTCGCATGCGCTATCAGGATCCAGAGGGTGACTATGGCCGCCAAAAGCGTCAACGTGAAGTAATTAAGAAAGTGGTTGAAAAAGTTCTCAGTCTCAACAGTGTCAGCCATTATCAGGCTATTTTAAAAGCTGTCAGCAGCAACATGCAGACCAATATCGCGCTTGATTCAAAAAGCATTCCTCAACTGCTAGGCTATCAGGATGCCTTTAAGAACATCAAGTCCGAGCAACTACGTGGAGAAGATGCGACCTTGCCTGATGGTGGAAGCTATCAGCTGGTGACGTCGGAGCATCTGCTGAGCATGCAGAATCTAATCCGCAAGTCTCTAGGCTTGGACACAGTTAAGAGTCTGAAGACCAATGCTGTTCTCTATGAAGATATTATGGGCGGCAATAGTCTAAGAAGCAGCAATAGCAGTAGTACATCTAGTAGCACAGAAAGCTATAGCAGTTACCAGAATTCTTATAGTCAGCCTACTTATAATAATGGTTATGAAAATTATTCTTATCCGACGACAGATACAACAGTTGGAACTACGAATACGACTCCGGTTGCTCCAGCAGCTTCCTCTGCCCCAGCTACAGATGTCAGTGTTAGCACCCCACAAAGTCAGCCAGTAGTCAATGCGACTACAGAGTAAAAAGTTTAATATAAAAAGAGGCCGGGACAAAATGTCTCGGCCTCTTTTGGTAATGACGGAAAGTTCTTGACGCGGTAGTGGATTGGAGTTTTTGTTTTCCTATCACCCATCGTTTCTCTATCAAGACTCGTACTTTTCCCAGATGTCTTTGACTTGCTGGATCTGCACTTGAGCTTGGTTTTCAAGGACTTTATATTTATAAGTAAGATCTTGAGCGATGTCTTTGACTTGCTCTTTTTGCTCTTGAATGATGGCAATATTTCGTTGGATATTGGCTAGACTGTCCTTTACTTTGTCTAGGCTATCTGTTGTTTCAATGATTTCTTCTTGAATTTTTTGTCGGTTTTCAACCAGTTTGTAGCTGGCTGCTGCGGCACCGATAAATAGGAAAATATTTGAAAGTTTCATAGTCCCTCCTTAAGCTTGTGCAATCTTCTCAGCTAATTCAGCCAGAGCTAGGAAGTCTGGTTCGTGGGCTGCGAAAGTAATCTTGAGGTCATCTGCATCACTGTAGCGCGGTGCCAAATGCACATGGGTATGAAAGACAGTCTGTCCAGCAATTTCTTCGTTGTTGTTGATGATATTCATACCGGCTGCACCTGTGGCTTTCATCACCTTTCGAGCAATGTCAGGTACGCGAGCGAAGAGCTGACTGGTGCTGTCGGCATCCATATCCAGTACATTTCGGAAATGCTCTTTAGGGACAACCAAGGTATGACCTGGTGTTACCTGAGAGATATCCAGAAAAGCAAGGACTTTCTCGTCTTCGTAGACTTTAGAAGAAGGGATTTCTCCAGCAATAATTTTACAAAAAATACAATCAGCCATAAATGGTACCTCTATTCGCTAGATTTTGTTATAATATAAGAACCATTATACCAGAATTCGGAGAAAATATGTTAGAAATCAAAGAGCTTACGGGCGGCTATGTTAATATCCCGGTTTTAAAGGATGTCAGCTTTGAAGTGGGCAATGGCCAGCTGGTTGGTCTGATTGGTCTCAACGGTGCGGGCAAGTCCACGACTATCAATGAGATTATCGGTCTTTTGACGCCTTATAAGGGGCAGATTCAAATTGATGGACTGGAGCTGCGGACTAATCCCAGTGATTACCGCAAGAAAATCGGTTTTATTCCGGAAACGCCTAGTCTCTATGAAGAATTAACCCTGCGTGAGCACATTGAGACGGTAGCTATGGCTTACGACATTGAGCAGGAAAGAGCTTTTAAGCGCGTGGATAAGCTATTGGAAATGTTCCGACTCAAGGAAAAACTGGATTGGTTCCCTGTTCATTTTTCAAAAGGGATGAAGCAAAAAGTGATGATTATCTGTGCTTTTGTAGTTGATCCCAGCCTTTTTATCGTAGATGAGCCTTTTCTAGGTCTGGATCCGGTAGCAATTGCAGACCTTATCCAGCTCTTGGATGAGGAAAAGAAGAAGGGCAAGTCCATTCTGATGAGCACCCATGTTCTGGACTCTGCTGAGAAGATGTGCGATAGTTTTGTAATTCTGCACAAGGGTCAAGTACGGGCCAAGGGCAGCTTGACTGAGCTGCGGGCTCAATTCCAAATGCCGGATGCTAGTCTGAATGACATCTATCTAGCCCTGACAGAAGAGGCGGCGCTATGAAAGAATTATTTGCTAAACGAAAGCAGGATTTTCGTCAGCAATGTTTGAAATACCTGCGCTATGTTTTTAATGATCATTTCGTGCTCTTTCTGCTGATTTTTATGGGATTTTTAGGTGTTCAGTACAGTCAGCTATTGCGACATTTTCCGACCAATCACCTACCCATTATTGTCAGTCTGGTTATTCTATCGGTCTTTATCTTGCCTTTTGGACGGATTGCCACCTATCTGGAAAAGCCGGATGCTCTTTTTCTCTTGGTCAGAGAAGCAGAAGTCAGGGCTTTTATCAAGGCTCAGATTCTGCGTTCCTATCTCTTGTACGCAGTCTTACAGACTGGAATCTTACTGTTACTGGCTCCGCTTTTTCTGGCTCTGGGATTGCCTGTTTGGGGCTTCGGGTTCTACTGTCTCTTTATGCTAGTCTTGAAATGGTTTTTGTTTCAGGCTAAGGCCAAGAAGTTCTTTACTGAAAATGGCCTAGATTGGCAGGCTCTGGTGGCTTATGAAGCAGCCCGAAAGCAGACGATTCTGCGCTTCTTTGCTCTCTTTACCAATGTTAAAGGCATTTCAAACAGTGTCAAGCGCAGGGCCTATCTTGATGGTTTGACGAGACTTGTGGGCAAGCAGCATAGTAAGACCTGGCAGAATCTCTTTTTGCGTTCTTACTTGCGAAATGGAGACTTCTTTGCTCTGACCTTGAGACTGCTCATTCTAGCTTTTTTGGCCTTGATTTTTGTCAGTCAAGCTTGGATTGCTGCAGCTTTTGCGGTCTTGTTCAATTACCTCTTGCTCTTCCAGCTGACGGCTTTGTATGAAGCTTTTGACTATCAGTTTTTGACCCAGCTTTTTCCGATAGAAAGAGGGGAAAAGCTGAAAGGAGCAAGACAAATTATCACATCTATTGGCAGCAGTGTTCTCTTGGCTGAAGTGCTGACTGCTCTGCTCTTTTTCCAAGACAAGACAGCAGTGCTGGCCATGCTGGGAGCAACTGCCCTACTCTATCTGTTCTATCTGCCGTTTAAGTTACGGAGATTGGTTGACTAAAAGAGGTAAAACTAGTAAAATGATAAAGAAACTTTTTACGGAGGGGAAACATGGACTTGGTTGATAACGAGCTGACCCTGACACCGATAGCTGGTAAGAGCGGAAAGGCCTATATGGGGACTTATCCGGACGGGGGGCGCGTTTTCGTCAAGATGAATACAACCCCTATCTTAGCAGGCTTAGCTCGAGAACAAATCGCACCGCAGCTTTTGTGGAGCCGCCGGATGCCGGACGGCAACGTAATGAGCGGGCAGGAGTGGCTTTCAGGCACTATTCTGACCCCAAATGATATGTCCAAAAAGCAGGTGATCAATATTTTAACACGGCTGCATCGCTCGCGCCCATTGATGACGCAGCTGACCAAGCTGGGCTATACTTTGGAAACGCCGACTGATTTGCTGAATGCTTGGCTCAATCAAGTGCCGCTTGCTTTGAGGAATAATCAATATCTGCAATCAGTTATCCGAGACCTGCGACAGACTGTGCCGGCCTTTCGTGAGGATTATGCGACCATCGTTCACGGAGATGTGCGCCACAGCAACTGGGTAGAGACCGACAGCGGGCTTATTTACTTAGTGGATTGGGATTCTGTGCGCCTGACAGACAGGATGATGGATGTAGCTCATATTTTGAGCCATTATGTGCCTGATTCAGGCTGGCAAGAGTGGCTGAGCGCTTATGGCTATAAGTATAATCAGACTGTTTTCAATAAGCTATACTGGTTTGGTCAGTATTCTTATCTGATGCAGATTGCCAAATACTATGAAAACAATGATTTAGAAAATGTGAACCGGGAGATTTACGCATTACGAAACTTCCGTTCCAAATACGGAAGAGGACAATGAGAGTAAGGAATCGTAAAGGAGCGACGGAACTGCTAGAGGCGCATCCCCAGTATGTGATTTTAAATCCGGCAGACGCCAAGGGCAGATGGCAGGAGATTTTTGGCAATGATCATCCCATTCATGTAGAGGTTGGCAGCGGCAAAGGAGCTTTTGTATCCGGCATGGCCAAGGCCAATCCTGAGATCAATTACATTGGGATTGATATTCAGAAATCGGTCCTCAGCTATGCCTTGGACAAGGTGCTGGCAACGGCTGTGCCCAATATCAAGCTGCTCTGGGTAGACGGTTCGGATCTGACTGATTATTTTGAAGAAGGCGAGATTGACCGCCTCTATCTGAACTTCTCAGATCCTTGGCCTAAGAAACGCCATGAAAAGCGCCGTCTGACCTATCAGTCCTTTCTGGCAACCTATCAGCAAATTTTGCCAGAAAATGGAGAAATCCACTTCAAAACGGACAACCGCGGTCTTTTTGAATATAGCTTAGTTAGCTTTTCACAGTATGGTATGAAGTTGAAGGGTGTGTGGTTAGATTTGCATGCCAGCGACTTTGAAGACAATGTCCTGACTGAGTATGAGCAGAAATTTGCTAACAAGGGACAAGTCATCTATCGGGTGGAAGCAGCGTTTGAATAAGAAAGAGTCTTCTAGGAAATACTCCTTGAAGACTTTATTATTAGGAAAGAATTTTGCTTAAAAATAAGATCGTTTTAAGTGGGATTCCGTCTTTAAAAGCTTGTACAGCATATTTCCCTTGCATTCTGGGACTTGTCGTGCTATAATACTAATAATGAATAAGGAAAGAGAGGCGAGGAAGTATCTTCGCCTCTTATCTGTGAGGAGGTGTCGTCATATCGCAACGATTGTTGAATTGGTGAGGGAGGTTATTGAACCAGCCATTTTGGCCCCCTATGAATTAGTCGATATTGAGTACGGAAAGATGGGCGGAGACTACGTTCTCAGTGTTTTTGTAGATAAGCCTGAGGGCATTACGGTCAATGATACAGCGGATTTGACGGATATTATCAGTCCGATCTTGGATCAAATCAAGCCAGATCCTTTCCCGGAACAGTATTTTCTGGAAGTGACCAGTCCAGGCTTGGAGCGCCCGCTCAAGACCAAGGAACAGCTAGCCGATGCAGTCGGCAGTTATATCCATGTCAGTCTCTATAAGGCTGTTGACAAGCAGAAAGTCTTTGAAGGCACCTTGCTGAGCTTTGAAGAGGATGTTCTGCACATGGAATATCTGGACAAGACTCGCAGAAAAGAAGTCGAAATTCCCTACAGTCTGGTTTCCAAAGCCAGATTAGCCGTTAAGTTTTAGCCGCAGAAGCAATATAGAAAAGAAAGGAACACTTTTGTTTCGGCAAAAGTCACATGAAAATGAGTAAAGAAATGCTAGAGGCCTTCCGCATTTTGGAAGAAGACAAAGGAATCAAGAAAGAAGATATCATTGACGCAGTGACTGAGTCACTCCGCTCAGCCTATCGTCGCCGCTATGGTCAGGCAGACAGCGCAGCCATTGAGTTTGACGAAAAGTCAGGAGATTTCCGTGTCTATACTGTTCGCGAAGTCGTGGACGAGGTCTTTGACAGCCGTTTGGAAATCAGTCTCAAAGATGCCTTGGCTATTAGTTCAGCCTATGAATTGGGAGATAAGATCAAGTTTGAAGAAGCGCCAGCTGAATTTGGCCGTGTTGCTGCTCAGTCTGCCAAGCAAACCATCATGGAAAAGATGCGCAAGCAGACCCGAGCAATCACATACAATACCTATAAAGAGCATGAAAATGAAATCATGTCAGGAACGGTGGAGCGTTTTGACAATCGCTTTATCTATGTCAATCTTGGTAGCATCGAAGCGCAACTATCGAAGCAAGACCAGATTCCTGGTGAGGTCTTTGCCTCTCATGACCGCATCGAAGTCTTTGTCTACAAGGTAGAAGATAATCCTCGCGGTGTCAATGTCTTTGTCAGCCGCAGCCATCCAGAAATGATCAAGCGCTTGATGGAGCAAGAAATCCCAGAAGTCTATGACGGAACTGTGGAAATCATGAGCGTGTCACGGGAAGCAGGCGATCGGACCAAGGTAGCGGTTCGCAGCCACAATCCTAATGTGGATGCCATCGGTACAATCGTTGGACGCGGTGGAGCTAATATTAAGAAAATTACTAGCAAGTTCCATCCTGCCAAATACGATCCCAAGAGCGGACGTATGGTGCCGACTGAAGAAAATATCGACGTTATCGAGTGGGTAGCAGATCCAGCTGAATTTATCTACAACGCTATTGCTCCTGCTGAGGTTGACCAAGTTATCTTTAACCAAGAAGATAACAAGCGGGCCTTGGTTGTCGTACCGGACAACAAGCTTTCTCTGGCTATCGGCCGTCGCGGACAGAATGTACGCTTGGCAGCTCATTTGACAGGCTTTAGAATCGATATTAAGTCTGCCACAGAGTTTGAAGAAATGGAAGCAGCAAATGAACTGGGCGGATTTGCTCAGGAAGCTGAAGAAATCCTTGCGGATGCAGCTGTTCTAGAGACAGAAGTTTCAGCAGCAGAAGCAACAGACTTTGACGCAGCTGCAGAGGAAACTGTACTAGAAACAGCTGGTATAGAAAGCGAAGCTGAAGAACTAGACTAAGGGGGCTGGAATGGCAAAAACAAGAAAAATCCCTTTAAGAAAATCAGTGGTGTCCAACGAAGTGATTGACAAGCGTGATTTACTGCGGATTGTCAAGAACAAGGAAGGTCAAGTCTTTATCGATCCGACAGGCAAGGCCAACGGCCGTGGAGCCTATATCAAGCTGGACAATCAAGAAGCTCTTCAAGCCAAGAAGAAGCGGGTCTTTAACCGCAGCTTTAGTATGGAAGTGGATGAGGCTTTCTATGATGAGTTAATCGCTTATGTCGATCATAAAGTCAAAAGAAGAGAGTTAGGTCTTGAATAAAGAGAAACTTGCAAATTTGCTGGGACTGGCTCAGCGGGCTGGCCGCATCATTTCTGGTGAGGAGCTAACCGTCAAGGCTATCCAGGAGAGAAAAGCACATCTGGTCTTTTTGGCCCAGGATGCAGCTCCTAATCTCAGCAAGAAAATCACTGATAAAAGTCGTTACTACCAAGTAGAAGTATCAACCGTGTTTTCAACACTGGAATTAAGCTCTGCCATTGGCAAGGCCAGAAAAGTGCTCGCCGTGACAGATGCTGGTTTTACAAAGAAAATGAGGTCTCTTATGTAATAGAAGAGGAGGACAAGATTTGTCTAAAGTAAGATTGTATGAAATCGCCAAAGAACTGGGAAAAGAAAGCAAGGAGGTAGTGGCTCGTGCGAAGGAGCTGGGTCTGGATGTCAAGAGTCATTCATCCAGCGTAGAAGCTGACGCTGGTGAACGAATCAAATCCAGCTTTACGAAAAAAGCAGCCACACCTCAAGCTACTGCAGAAAAGCCTACAGCAGCTCAGCCATCACCGCAAAAAACTCCTGCCAAAGAGGCGGCGCCAGTCAAGGCAGAACAGACAGAAGCAAAAGCAGCTGCTAAGCCAGAAGCGAAAGCAGAAACGGCAGCGCCTGTCAAGCGCCCGCAAAGCCGGAACTTTAAGGCAGAGCGTGAAGCGAGAGCCAAGGAAGAGGCAGAACGTCGGAAGCAGCAAGGCAACCGCAAATCGCAAAACAAAGAGCAAGGCAAGCGCGAGGACCGCGACAATCGAAATAAGAATCGTGGAAATCGCAACGACCGAGATAGGGGCAATCGTCCAAATGACCGTCGCGATAATCGTGGTCAAGATGGCCGCCGCAATGGTCAGAATCATCAAGGATTTAACAGTCAAAACCGCCAACAGCCTCAAGGACCGAAGATTGACTTTAAGGCTCGGGCAGCAGCTTTGAAAGCAGAGCAGAATGCTGAATACGCTCGCTCAAGTGAGGAACGCTTTAAGCAAGCACAGGAAGCTAAAGAAGTTATGGAACGGCAAAACCGCCGCAAGGAGCAACCTAAGGCAGAAGCAAGTGCACCAGTTCAGCCTGCTGCAGCTCCATCTGCACCAGCAGCGAATCCAAGCCCAGCGCCATCCGCTGTGGATACGCGTCGTAAGAAGCAAGCTCGACCAGATAAGAAGCGCGATGATTTTGATCGCGAAGAAGAAGGTCCAAGAAAACAACAAAAGAATCGAAGCAGTCAAAATCAAGTGAGAAATCAAAGAAATAGTAATTGGAATAAAAACAAGAAAAATAAAAAAGGAAAGGGCAACAATAACCAGGCACCAAAACCTGTTACAGAACGTAAGTTCCATGAGTTGCCAACTGAATTTGAATATACAGACGGAATGACCGTTGCAGAAATCGCAAAACGGATCAAGCGCGAGCCAGCTGAAATTGTCAAGAAACTCTTCATGATGGGTGTGATGGCAACGCAAAACCAATCTCTTGACGGCGATACTATTGAGCTCCTCATGGTGGACTACGGTATTGAAGCTAAGAAGAAGGTGGAAGTTGACACAGCTGACATTGAGCGCTTCTTCGTAGAAGAAGGTTATATCAACCAAGATGCCTTGGTAGAGCGTCCGCCAGTTGTCACCATCATGGGACACGTTGACCATGGTAAAACAACCCTCTTGGATACCTTGCGTAACTCTCGCGTAGCAACAGGTGAAGCAGGTGGTATTACTCAGCACATCGGTGCTTACCAGATCGAGGAAAGCGGCAAGAAGATTACTTTCTTGGATACGCCTGGACACGCGGCCTTTACTTCTATGCGGGCCCGCGGTGCCTCTGTGACGGATATCACTATCTTGGTCGTTGCGGCTGATGACGGTGTTATGCCGCAAACGATCGAAGCGATCAACCATTCCAAAGCCGCTGATGTCCCAATCATCGTAGCTATCAACAAGATCGATAAGCCAGGAGCGAATCCTGAGCGCGTGATTGGTGAGTTGGCTGAGCATGGTGTCATGTCAACAGCTTGGGGCGGAGATTCTGAATTTGTTGAAATCTCAGCGAAATTCAATCAAAATATCGACAGCTTGCTGGAAACAGTCCTCTTGGTGGCTGAAATCCAAGAACTCAAGGCAGATCCGACTGTTCGAGCGATTGGTACAGTTATCGAGGCCCGTCTAGATAAAGGAAAAGGTGCTGTCGCAACCCTTCTGGTTCAGCAGGGAACTCTGAATGTGCAGGATCCAATCGTTGTTGGAAATACCTTCGGTCGGGTTCGGGCTATGACCAATGATCTGGGCCGTCGTGTTAAGGTGGCAGGACCATCTACACCGGTTTCTATCACTGGTCTCAATGAAACTCCGATGGCTGGTGACCACTTTGCGGTCTATGAAGATGAAAAAGCTGCGCGTGCAGCCGGTGAAGAACGCGCCAAACGTGCCCTTCTCAAACAGCGTCAAGCTACTCATCGCGTTAGTCTGGAAAATCTCTTTGATACCCTCAAAGCTGGTGAAGTTAAGTCTGTCAATGTTATCATCAAGGCTGATGTGCAGGGGTCTGTAGAAGCCCTGTCTGCTTCCCTGCAAAAGATTGAAGTGGAAGGGGTTAAGATCACCATCGTCCACTCAGCGGTTGGTGCCATCAATGAATCTGACGTGACACTGGCAGAAGCCTCAAATGCCTTCATTATCGGATTTAACGTTCGTCCAACTTCTCAGGCTCGCCAACAGGCAGAAGCTGACGATGTCGAAATTCGTCTCCACAGCATTATCTACAAGGTTATCGAAGAAATGGAAGATGCCATGAAGGGAATGCTGGATCCAGAATACGAAGAAAAAATCATCGGGGAAGCTCTTATCCGCGAGACCTTCAAGGTTTCCAAGGTTGGTACTATCGGTGGATTTATGGTTATCAACGGTAAAGTTACCCGTGATTCCAAGGTTCGCGTTATCCGTGACGGCGTCGTGATTTACGATGGGGAGCTTGCTAGCCTCAAGCATTTCAAGGATGATGTTAAGGAAGTTACTAACGGCCGCGAAGGTGGACTCATGATTGATGGCTACAATGACATCCAAGTAGATGACACGATTGAAGCCTATATCATGGAAGAAATTAAGAAATAAGATAAGAAGTCCGTTAAAAACTCGCAGTGAAAATCATTGTTGGTGGAAGTTGATACTTCTAGTTCCACATCTTTTTCACAAAGAGTTTAGATCAAATTTCATTCATTAAAACTAAAATATAAGCTAGGCTAGGCCTAGCTTATATTGCAGAAGAGAAAAATTAGAAAGGAAATCTCATGGCAAATAATTTTCGTACAGACCGTGTAGGCATGGAAATCAAGCGTGAAGTCAATGAAATCTTGCAGAAGAAAGTTCGTGACCCGAGGGTGCAGGGAGTGACCATCACTGATGTCCAAATGCTGGGCGACCTGTCCATGGCCAAGGTCTACTACACGATTATGAGCAATCTGGCCTCTGATAATCAAAAAGCTCAGACCGGTCTAGAAAAAGCAACCGGTACTATCAAGCGAGAGCTGGGTCACAATCTGAAGATGTACAAGATTCCAGATTTGACCTTTGTCAAGGACGAATCCATCGAGTATGGCAATAAAATCGACCAGATGCTGCGCGATTTAGATAAAAAATAAAGTGGAAACCCAGCTATCATGGCTGGGTTTTCTGTTTTTTTAATTTAATATAACAATTTTTTGCAAAAATAGGTATATACCATTTACAAATAAAAAAGAAAGAGTTATAATATAGTTAAGAAAACTCAGAGATTCAAAAGCGGGAGTTAGAAAGCAGCTATAGAAAGATGCTAGCTCTATCACAGAATTCCGCTTTGAATGGCAGAGAATACAGAAGTCAAGAAAAAGGGAGGCAGTCTTATGCCTACATATATCAAAGCAGATCAATTTTTCTATCCTCAGGGAATCTGTCAGGGCGGTTATTTAGAGCTGATTGACGGCAAATTTGGCAAGCTGGTGCAGTCTGTTCCGCAGGATGCAGAAGTCATAGACTACAGTGGCTACTCGATTGCACCAGGTCTGGTGGACACTCATATTCACGGCTTTGGCGGTGTTGATGTCATGGACAATAACATCGAAGGAACTCTTCATACCATGAGTGAGGGTCTCTTGACTACCGGTGTGACCAGCTTTTTACCAACAACCCTGACTTCGTCCTATGAGCGGCTCTTAGCAGTAACTGAAAATATCGGTGCTCGCTATCAAGAAGCCAGTGGGGCAAAGATTCGCGGTCTCTATTTTGAAGGGCCTTACTTCACCGAGAAGTATAAAGGCGCTCAAAATCCGGCCTATATGAAAGATCCTAGCATGGATGAGTTTCGTGCTTGGCAGAAGGCCGCAAATGGCTTGCTCAATAAGATTGCTCTCGCACCAGAGCGTGAAGGCGTAGAGGAATTTGTCCGTACGCTGACTGATGAAGGTGTGACCGTTGCTCTGGGGCATTCTAACGCAACCTATGATGAAGCCAAAACTGCGGTCGAAGCAGGTGCCAGTGTCTGGGTGCATGCATACAATGGTATGAGGGGCTTGACCCACCGGGAGCTGGGCATGGTTGGTGCCATGTATGAGTTGCCTCACACCTATGCGGAACTGATTTGTGACGGCCACCATGTGGATCCTAAGGCCTGTGACATCTTGCTCAAGCAGAAGGGACATGAAAATATTGCCCTCATTACTGACTGTATGACCGCAGGAGGTCTTGAAGATGGGGACTACATGTTGGGAGAATTTCCAGTGGTTGTGGCGGAAGGAACCGCTCGGCTCAAGTCAACGGGCAATCTAGCTGGTTCTATCCTCAAACTTAAGGATGGATTGAAAAATGTGGTCAAATGGGGCATTGCCAATCCTCATCAGGCGGTCATGATGGCTAGCCTGATTCCGGCAAAATCCGTCCATATTGATGATGTCTGCGGACAGATCAAGGAAGGCTACGATGCTGACTTTATCGTTTTAGATAAAGATTTAGAGCTGGTAGCTACTTATCTTGATGGTCAAGAACGATTCCATGTATGAGAACCGCAGGTATTTTAAATTAGTCTCCTTATATTTTTCAGAAAGAGCAGGGAAACCTGTTCTTTTTGATTGGCGGACAACTTGATAACCTTCGCCTAGATTTGAATTGCTTTCTTAGGCGTGATATAATGAGACTATAATGTAAACAGGAGTAGGCTATGAAACGAATTGATGCGAAATTTCTGATAATGGGACTTGTTTTGCTGCTGGCGGGACTAATCTTTGGACGAATCTTAATCCTTGTCGCAGGAGTAGCTTTCATTATCTATAGCTTTTTCAGTAAAGGTATGGAGCCGACTAAGGAAAATATCTTTAAACCCAAGCCAATACTGAAGAAAAAGGAAAAAAAGTGAGCAGTTCTGCTCTTGTGAACACTATAGCAGCTGCCTTGCTGGAGGCATTAGATGGAACTTATAAAGGAGACATGAGATGAGAGAATATCTTTTGAACAATGGTGTTGGCATTCCGGTGCTGGGCTTCGGTACTTGGAAGGCTCAGGATGGCCAAGAAGCCTATCAAGCAACATTAGCCGCTCTTAAGGCAGGCTATCGGCATATTGATACGGCAGCTATCTATAAGAACGAAGAGAGTGTCGGACGGGCAATCAAGGACAGCGGCATTCCGCGGGAGGAGCTCTTCATCACGACCAAGCTCTGGAATGACATTCATACTTATGAGGAGGCTCAAGAGGCCTTTGCTGCCTCAATGGAGCGGTTGGGACTGGACTATCTGGACCTCTACCTTATTCACTGGCCTAATCCCAAACCCCTGAGGGAAAACGATGCTTGGAAAAAGCGCAATGCCGAAGTCTGGCGTGCCATGGAAGACCTTTATAATCTTGGCAAGATTCGAGCAATTGGCGTCAGCAATTTCCTGCCTCATCACTTAGAAGCCTTGCTTGAAACAGCTCGCATGACTCCAGCTGTCAATCAAATCCGGCTGGCTCCAGGTGTCTATCAGACACAGGCAATCAACTTCTGCCGTGAGCACGAGATTTTACTGGAAGCTTGGGGACCATTTGGTCAAGGCGAGCTCTTCCAAAATCCAGCCGTACAGGCTGTGGCAGACAAATATGGCAAGACCATTGCTCAAGTCGCGCTAGCTTGGAGCTTGCAGGAAGGCTTCCTGCCTCTACCTAAGTCGGTCACTCCGAGCCGGATTGCCAGCAATCTGGACTGCTTTGGCATTGAGCTAGATGCTGCTGATATGGAACTTCTGAAGAGTTTATCAGTTGAATCTGGCGCACCAAATCCGGATGGGATGGATTTTTAGATGAAAATCCGATTCTATAGAAGCTCAGATAGAGAAGCCTTGCAGTCTTACCATTTAACCGACTTGAGATTTACCAGCCATCCCAGTCAGGCTGTCGCTGACTTGGAAAATCGCTATGCCATCTTGGGCCTTGAAGAAGATCAAATCGTAACCTTTCTGATCTTGGATGCTGGAGAAAAGAAGTTTACTTATGGCGGTCAGCCAGATAGCCTGCTCCTTCGTAGTTTTTCAACGAATGAAGACTTTCGGATGCGAGGGTACGGTAGTCAGACGCTGAAGCTCTTGCCTGATTTCATAAGAGAGCATTTGCCCATGTATAAAAGCATCATCCTAGGCGTCAATGAGAGAAATCAAGTCGCCCTCCTATCTCTACCGAGAGACTGGTTTTAGCAAACAGCCCCAGCGGATATTAGGACCATCCGGCTGGCAGGAAGTGTATGAATTAAAAATCTAAAGCTATCCCCAGTTTGAAAAGAGCTGGGGATTTTTATCTCTACCACTAGAAGAAACTATAAAACAAACTGCTTCTATGCTATAATGAGAGATGTAAAATGAGACCAATATCCAACGAAACACTAAGATGGGGGAGCTAGATGAAGAAGACCCAAGAATTGGAAACAGAAAGACAGCTAATTGAGCGCTTGACAAGTGGAGAAAGTCAGTGGACTTATCGGAAAGAGTTGCGGACAGAGGAGCAGCTGTGGGAGAATTTTTTTGCTAAGTTAGAGCAAAATAATCTGCCTGATTTGAAAGATCAGATGCTGACTGCGCAGGAGAAGGAGCAAATCAAAAACCAGCTCAACTTTGTCAACTACTATGAAGCAGCTAAATGGCTGGCAGGTGAGAATGGAATTGCCAAAGTCCAGGTCCAGCGAGAAGATGCCAGACTTGGAAAGGTTCGTCTCTCAGTTATCTGGCGAGATAATGTGGCAGGTGGTAAGTCTAGCTATGAGATTGTCCATCAAGTGGAGCGTGACAAGGCCTATCCAATGGATCCGAACCGTCGTCTGGATGTGACCCTGCTCATCAATGGCCTGCCCATGATTCATATCGAGTTGAAAAGCCGTCAGAAGCCTTTTTTGGACGCTTTTCGGCAAATCCAGAATTACGACAAGGAAGGGAAGTTTCGCGGGATTTACTCCAGCCTGCAGATGTTTGTCGTATCCAATGTCATTGACACCCGTTATATCGCAGCCGCAAAGGAAAACAAGCTCAATGCGCAGTTTCTGACCAGGTGGGTTGATAGCCAGAACCAGCCGGTTACAGATCTCTTTGATTTCGCGGAGCAGGTGCTGTCTATTCCGCGTGCCCATCAGATGGTCATGCAGTATTCGGTTATTGATGATGTGAGAAAGTCGCTTATTTTACTGCGGCCTTATCAGGTGCATGCTATTGAAGCCGTCCGAGAAGCCTCCATGCGTCAGGAGTCGGGCTATATCTGGCACACGACGGGCTCTGGGAAGACATTGACTTCCTATAAGGTGGCTCGGAATCTCCTGCAAATCCCATCGATTCAAAAAACAATCTTTGTCGTAGACCGCAGAGAGCTTGATGATCAGACCACTTCTAGCTTTCTCTCTTATGCAGCCAATGATATCATTGATATTGATGAGACGGACAATTCTAAAGAACTGATCAGTCGTCTCTCTGAAGATAGTAAAGGGCTGGTCGTTACGACCATTCAGAAGATCAATGCCATGCTGCACAAGTTTGAAGAGGGACATTACCAGCGGGAATACAAGAAAATCAAAGAGCTCAGAGTAGCCTTTGTCGTGGATGAGTGCCACCGAGCTGTCACGCCACAGGCTCACAAGTCTCTCAGCGAGTTCTTTATCTACTCGCTCTGGTATGGCTTTACTGGAACACCTATCTTTGGGGAAAATAAACGCAAGCAGGTAGGGGATTTGGCTCAGACTACCCAGCAGCAGTATGGTGAGCGCCTGCATGAATATACGGTCAAGGAAGCCATTCATGACAATGCTGTGCTAGGTTTCAAGGTGGACTATCGCAATACCCTCATCACGGATGCAGGAGAAGAAGCTATACCAGATAGTGCCTATGAGCATGAAGATCATATGCTGGAAGTGCTGGATGCTATCCTTAATAAAAGCCATCGTCAGCTGGGTCTTGAAAATGGCGTTGGCCGGACTTATACTGCCATCCTGACTGTCAAGTCAATTCATCAGGCACAACGCTACTATGACCTGCTCAAGCGGGTCAAGGAAGGTCAGACTCGAATTAAGGTCTCTGAGCGGACGAAGCGCGTGCTGCCAGACTTTCCTAAGTTTACTATTACCTACTCAGTGACAGAGAATGAAGAGGAATCCTCTGTCAATCAGGACAAGATGAAGCAGGCTTTGGATGACTACAATCAGGAGTTTGGCACTCACTACAGTCTATCAACTCTTGGGAGCTTTAATACTGATGTCAATGATCGTCTCTCCAGAAAGAAAGAGAAGTATCTCTATCGAGATGAACAGCTGGACTTGGTCATTGTCGTCAATAGACTCCTAACAGGTTTTGATGCCCCTTGCCTATCGACACTGTATATTGATAGAAAGCCTATGCAGCCGCAGGATTTGATCCAAGCTTTCAGTCGGACTAACCGGATCTTTGATCAGCGTAAATCCTATGGACATATCATGACTTTTCAAAAGCCCCTAGCCTTTAAGGATGCAGTGGACGATGCCTTGCGCCTCTACTCCAATGGGGGAGAAAATGAGGTGCTGGCTCCAGAATGGCCAGAGGAGAAAGCTAATTTTGACCGGGCTTTAGCTGACTTTCAGGGGCAACTATCTAGTAGCTCCGAGGAAGGACTGGCTATCGAAAGCGCCCCTACAGCCTTGCTGAAGAAGCTAGCCAAAAGCTACCAGCAGCTGGACAAGTATCTAGCTTCTATCCAGGTCTATACGGAATATGATAAGGAGGTGCTTTATCAGGAGACTGGTCTCAGCGATGAGAGTCTGGAGGACTATCTAGGCCTGTATCAGAATATCCTAGCTGAGCTCAAGCTCCGCAAGGACGGTACAGACGAGGATGAGCCTTTGGATATCCTCTATGAGCTGGAATCTGTCCATGTTGATGAGATCAATTACAGCTATATCCTCTCCCTCATCCAAGCCTTTATCCCTCAAGAGGATACAGAGAGTCGAGAGTTGAGTTCAAAGGATGTCCAAGCTGTTGGTGACTATATCGCCAGCCTCAGCAAGACCAATCCAGCTTTAGCTCAGATCATCGCTGACCTCTGGCAGGAAATCCAGAAAGACCCTGAGAATTATCGTGGCCAGTCCATCTCCCACATCCTAGATCAGATGATCCAGTCAGTCATTGACCAGCACGTCCAGACCTTTGCTAAGAAGTGGCATGTTGGAGCAGATGAACTTCGCTACCTTGTCAACAACTATCGCAAGGGAGCGAAAAAGCAAGCCGGTGAAAGCCAGCTTAATCAGAGTCAGCGCTACCAGGACTACAAGTCAGAAGTCGAAAATGCCCTTAATCCTCTGCGATACAAAAAAGAAATCAAAGAAGCCTACACCCGACTGATTGAGGAGGTCATCGAGCCCTTGAGAGCGGGGAGGTAAAAAGCACTATTTTAAAAAAAATAGTGCTTTTTATTGTATTTAATGTTATTGAATGATATAATTAGAGTACGGATAGGAGGGTAGAAATGGATAAAATAATGCTATAAAGAAAGGTGTGGCGGATTGAAAAGTTTTTCTGAGGATGAAATTAATGAGTTATTGAAGGAAATGAGAGAGCTTGTTTTAAGAGATTCTTTCATCATTTCTTCTGGTAAGGAGAGAAAGGCCAATGATTCCTTTATGTTCGAATATAATTTAAACAAAGAAGAAGTTGGTACGTTATTATTGCAGATTAGATATAAAGATTTTTGTGAATGTCTTCAGAGAAATGATATTACTCAAAATCACAAAGATTACTTTCTATTTGCCCCAGTTTACAAACTAAAGGATCTATTCGGTGACGAATGCGATGTGACTGTCTATGTAAAATTCATTATAGAAGACGATGCGAACCATCGTGCTTTGCTAGCGGTTATATCGTTTCATGAACCCGATCCTAACAAACCACTTTCTTACTATTTTCAGTAAGAATAAAGCGGATACTATGTTAAGAGAATAGTTTCTCTTAGAAGGAGTTCATTATGGCAAATCAATCTATTTTTTGTGAATATTGTTTAAAACCTGTTTCTTATAAGGTAATAGATGAAAAACTGACCCGAACTTTAAAAGGTCAGGATTATACATTTATGGGAAAGACTGCTTTGTGTCAAGAGTGTAGTCATACTATCTATGTAGATGAGATTAATGAGTTAAATAAACAGGCGCTTTACAAAGAGTTTAAAAAAGTAAACAAGATTATATCAAACGATGATATTTATCTTATTTTAGAAAAGTATTGCATCGGTGCTAAACCCTTAGCTCAGTTATTGGGCTGGGGCATTAATACGATTCAAAGATATCTTAGTGGTGATATACCAAAACCAACTTACTCTGCTCAATTAAAAATGATACTAAAAGAACCAAAGGTATATTATTCAATTCTTGAAAAAAATAAGGAACAACTGACGGCTGTTGCCTATCAAAAGACCTTAGAGAAAGTAAAGGAATGCCTTGATAGTGAAGAAATGACAAAAGAAGACTTGGTTATTCGCTACCTTCTTTCTAAGAATAGTGAAATTACACCTTTAGCTTTACAAAAGTTGCTTTATTATGTTCAAGGGTTTTACTTTGCTTTTAAAGGTACTTTCCTTTTTGATAGTGATTGTGAAAGCTGGGTTCATGGACCTGTCTATCGAGATATTTATTTTAAATTTCAAGAATTTGGACGTAACCCTATTGCTATTGAGGATAAGATAGATGTCAAGAATCGACTAACTATTTTTGAAATTAGTTTATTGGATAGTATTGTAAAAAATTTAAGTGTTTATAATGGAAAAGTTTTGGAACAATTTACTCACGATGAAGCTCCGTGGCTAGACGCTAGAGGAGACTTGAAAGAAGATGAACCGTCCAATCAAATTATTTCAAAAGAAACAATCGGAGATTTTTTTACAAAGATAAAAGAAAAATACCAAATGTTGAGTGTGGAAGAAATAGCCCAATATAGCAAGGATAAATTTAAAAATGTTAGCCTTTGAGGAATTTTTAATAGTGTTTTAGTAAAAAAGAGTTGGGAGAAGGTATGGATTGGATAAAATGGCTTGGAGCTGTTGTAACTGTATTTACATTTTTTGATAAAGTTTCCTCTATTTTTTTCAAAGGAAGATCTGCTAATGCAGACTTTATTAAAAGATTAAAAGAATCGCTTATAAAGACTGCTATATTAGGAAGTTTATTTTATATAAGTATAAACATTTTTATATTTATTATGATTAAAGAAATCCCTGAATGGGATTCAATGGCCTATATATTAATCCTTTGTTTCGGCCTTCCTATGTTGTTCCTTGTTTTTAAATTTCCAACATTTAAAAATGATATGGGTGAGGTTATCAAGATTGATGGTAAATATTATGTAGAGAATAGAGAAAAATATAAATTCCGTTATAAAATTACTGAGAGTTATATAATAACTGATAGATTCAAAACTATACGGGTAAGAATAAAGCCGTATTTATATACGATAGTTACACTATTACTTATCCTGATGTACTCACTTATGGGAGCTATGTTTTTCACGTCTTTTATTCACCCTTACTATGATGAAAACTTCCCATTTGTAACAAATGAAAAGTTCTACATTTCTTCTAATGAAGATATAAAAAATCAAGTTGTTAATGATTTAGGGCGATCTGTCATCTTACCTAAAGGTACTGTATTTTCTATCCCGAAAGGAACGAACTTTAGTGTTAAGAGTACTGTATCAGAGAAAAATGCTAAGAAGCAGAAAGTTGAGAATCATAAAGAAATTATTTTAGGGATAGAAACTAATCAAACGATAATTTTAAAAAAAGGTAGTCAGTTGTTATTTGAACAAGAGTACTATAAAAATATCAATGGCCCCAACGCTAAAAATTCTTTTGTTGCAAAGACTATTCCAGGGAAATCATCAATGTTTTTATCTCGAACATCGACATTTAAAGTTTATAAAAAAGCTAGTCTAGATAACAGTCATTATGAATTTATTGTTGGAAAGTATGAACGAGAACGAGTGTTATCAGATTATATACTCTATTCTTTAATTATAATATTTATTTTATGGTTTCTAGTTGGTATAATTTATTGCATTTATCATATGAATTATCTTTTACGTGCGGTTGGAATATTACTATTTTCTGTAATTTTAACTATAGTGACACATGTAAAAGTATTTTCCGATAATAGTTTGCAATATTTATTTATTGGAAGCATGTGGATTTTACATATTATAGTCGGAGTTAGTTTTTTGAAGATATTTGATGATTTTTGGGATAGCTATATATTCATTAAACAATCCGGTGAAGAAAAAAGTATAAGTGTGAAACTTTTGAAAGATAAGAAGGAGTTTGAACTGTATTTTGACAATCAAAGAAAGAACAAAGATTTTGTAATTGCAGATATTAGGGAAGCTAAAAATATCTTGAAGGTATATGATGAAAAAGATGAGGAGAAGGGAGAAGTTCAAATCTTTTGGTACAGAAATAGATGGCAAATCTTCTCTGAATTTTTTAAAGAATTAAAGCATAAAACAGTTATATTTTTCAGAATGTTTCGTCGCTCATAATATAACACAATGAGAATTGGACATTTATAAACAAGCGATATTAATGTTGATCAATTTATTACTAAAAAAATTCATGTGATAATTAGTATAAAAGATTTTTAACAGAGTTAAATAGCGTCCAATAAAAAAGAAAACAAAAAAGCCTCTACCCGACTGATTGAGGAGGTCATCGAGCCCTTGAGAGCGGGGAGATAAGAGAAAAAGGGAATCATCAAAACTTCGAAGAATAGTCTCTGGCTAAAAAAACAATCAATCTAAAAGCCGAACACGAGTACTTACTAAAATATTTGCATAATCTAACTTTCGAATAGTCCTGTTTGTGAGAAAACCCGTTCTTTCTATCTGTCGTATGTTCTAGTTTGCTATAATTTAAAAGCGTTCTAAAGTTCGAATATTAGCGTTTGTTAAAATTTTAAAGTATTCTAAGCGTGAAATGACTTGATAATTCATTTTTGAAGAGAAACAATCCCCATCCGAAGTTAAAGAAATTATCAGGTGGGGATATTTTATGTCTTTGATTTTTAAAAAGTGTTGTTTCAGGGATAAAAAATGACATTTCAGGGCAGCCTTGCAAAAGATTTATTGCCACGTGCTATACTTAGTTTATCAAATTATTGGAGAGGTTTTATTATGACTACTAACTACACCATTCGCCCCTTGACCTATAGCAACTTTACTCACCGTGAGTTTGAAAGTTTGATGACGGATTCTCGTCAAATCATCTCGGACTTTGTCAAGGCAAATAAAAACGAAGATATGTATAGCACGCACTTGGAGCCCTTTACGAGCAAGTTAGAAGAGTTCCAGAAACAGCTAGCTAGCGTGGAAAAGAAGCAGACCACAAGTCTAGCAGAGGTAGACAAGGAGCGGGATAGCGCTCTGGTCGGGCTCTTTACCCTGCATAGGGGATTTGCCAAGATAAAGGAAGCAAAGTTCAAGGAAGCGCATGAGGCGCTGGCTCCAGTCCTGACTAAGTACAAGGATATCACCAAGCATAATAACGATGTCGCCACTGCTGAGATCAAGAGTCTCCTCAAAACTCTCAAGGAAGAGCCCTACAATGCGGCAGTGACTACGCTGGGACTCTCACCTGTGATTAGCGCAGTGACGATTGCTCAGGAAGACTATGATAAGGCTGAAGCCCTAGCGCGTGCAGCCAAGTCTAGCAAGGAAATCGGTAAGACCAAGCAGCTGCGTACGGAAATCTCCCGCACTTATGACCTCTTTATGCGCTATACTGCAGCTTCCGCAGAAGCCTATCCAGAGAAGACTCACTTTGCCAAACTCCTCAAAGATTTCAACACCATCCGAGACAGCAAGCGCCGCCTAGCTAGCCCAAATAAGAAAACTAAAACTGAATCAGTACCAGTACCGGAAGTAACAGGATAAAAAATAACCCCTTAGAATTGTAAATTCTAGGGGATTTTTGCATAAATACTTTATAGAATGTGGGATAATTGATATAATAATGTAAAACAAATCAACTTTATTTACTTTTAATAGAAGTTTTATCTGTTATTCTGGAGTTTTAACACTATCTTTTTTACTTTTATTTATAATTATTAAATTTAAAAAAGGGAAAAATTGAAGAGGATTAAGGAGTAACCATTGGACAGAAAAAAGAATGTACCCAAAACTAGGTTTCAGAATTATGAAGAAGAATGGCATGTAGAAAAATTAATAAATATTTTCGGTACTATAAGAAATGCTTTTGTCGGAACTGCAACACCTTATTATGTTGAGAAAGGTAAGTTTTACTTAGAATCTAATAATGTCAAAAATGGCAAAATTAATTATATTTCTCAGATTTTCATAAATGATGAATTTTATGAAAAACAAAGAGATAAGTGGTTGAAAACAAATGATATTGTAATGGTACAATCTGGGCATGTAGGTCACACAGCCGTCATTCCAGAAGAATTAAATAATACCGCTGCTCACGCTCTGATAGTTTTTACTGATTATAAAAAAGAAGTAAATCCGCATTTCCTGAATTATCAATTTCAATCTAACAGTAAGAGGAAAGAGCTTGATTTAATTTCTACAGGTAATACTATTAAGCATATTTTAGCTTCAGAGATGAAAAACTTTAGGATGGATTTCCCGACATTAGATGAACAATCCGCCATCGGCTCCCTTTTCTGTACCCTCGATGACCTTCTTATTAGCTACAAGGACAATCTTACCAACTACCAATCCCTCAAGGCGACCATGCTCTCCAAGATGTTTCCCAAAGCTGGAGAGACTGTTCCTGAGATTCGTTTGGATGGATTTGAAGGTGAGTGGGAAATCAAACGTGCAGATGAAATTTTTAAGTCAGTATCTGAGAAAAATAAAGCTTCGTTGCCTGTGTTATCAGCTTCTCAAATTGATGGTATGGTTTTGAGAGATAAAATAGGTATTGATATTAAGTACGATGAAACAACATTAATAAATTATAAAGTAGTTAGGCCTAATCAATTTGTCATCCATTTGAGATCTTTTCAAGGTGGCTTTGCTCTTTCAAAAATTGAGGGCATTACCTCACCTGCCTATACGATTATCGATTTTATTGAAAAGGAGAAGAATAATTCTGAGTTTTGGAATTGCATTCTGACTTCTACAAGTTTTATAAAATTACTTGAAACAGTTACATATGGAATTCGTGATGGGAAAAGTATCAGTTTTAAAGATTTTTCTAGCTTAAAATTTATGTTCCCTACCCCAGAAGAACAAATTGCTATTGCTAATTTCTTCTCCAACCTTGACACGCTTATAAGCTCTTACCAAGATAAGATTTCTCAGTTGGAGACATTGAAGAAAAAGCTTTTGCAAGATATGTTTATTTAAATTTCTACGAAAAGGAGATTATTATGACATCAGTAACGCAACGGATTTCACTAGTCAAACAGCCTCGTGGTGGTTTTCTGCCGGTTAAGCTCTTTTCTGAGGAGAAGCTATCAGATAGGAAAGTGCTGTTTAGTCAAGAAAATGTTTCCCCTAATTTAGTTGGGCTTTGTGTGGACTATCTTAGTCGGTTTATGACTGGCTCAGACAAGGAGCAGGCCTTTGAGATTTCTTTGATAGGTGCTTCCATGGCAGGAATGGAAGCACTGGCGCAGGAGTTTCTCAGCAAGATTACCAATCTGGATGATAGCTCTATTTCAAACGCTTGTAAGATGGTCGGCTTTGATGTGGTCTATCGGGCCGGGATGGCTTTTTATAAGCCGGTTGAGGAGATTGATCCAGACGAGCAGACCATTGCTAATATTCGTATCATGGTAGAGAGAAGTCTAGCCTTCTTTGCGGACTATGGTCCGGTGGTCAAAGATGGCTTTGACTTGAAAGGTGCCTATACGGACCTGATTACGATTGGAGACGGGGACTTTTTGACCGCAGATACCCTTTGGGATTTCAAGGTATCAAAGACAAAACCTAATAAAGACCATACCTTGCAGCTGCTGATTTATTACCTGATGGGGACTCGCTCTATTCATCCTGAGTTTAGCAGCATTGAATATTTGGGGCTTTACAATCCTAGACAGAATGTCGTTTATTGTTTGGCTATCTCAGACATTCCAAAGGAAACGATAGAATTAGTTGAGCGTGAGGTTATCGGCTATTGATAACTGCTCTGCAATTTCTCAAAACTTAACAACTAGAAAGAAACTTATGACACAAGAAACAATTCAAACATCCCAGGGGCTTTATCAGGCTCTCTGGAACTCAGCAGATGTGCTTCGCTCTAAGATGGATGCTAATGAATACAAGTCTTATCTATTAGGCATGGTCTTTTATAAGTACCTATCCGACAAGCTGCTCTTTTTCGTAGCAGAGACCATGGGAGAGGAGACAGAGGACTTGGAGCAGGCGCTGAATATTTACCGTGGCTACTATGAGGATGAGGAGACCAAGGCTGATCTAATCGATGTCATCAAACAGGAGCTGTCCTATGCCATGGAGCCAGATCTGACCTTTACGAACTTGGTGCTGCAGGTCAATAGCGGTACTTTCCAGCTGGAGCATCTAGCCCAGGGCTTTCGTAATATCGAGCAGAGCGATGAGCTCTTTGAAAATCTCTTCGAGGACATTGACCTCTATTCTAAAAAGCTAGGAGCAACGCCACAGAAGCAAAATCAAACGATAGCTGCGGTTATGAAGGAGCTGGCTGTCCTAGATGTGGCAGGTCATGCTGGCGATATGCTGGGCGATGCCTATGAGTATCTGATTGGTCAGTTTGCGACTGACTCGGGCAAGAAAGCCGGCGAGTTTTATACGCCTCAGCCCGTCGCAAAGCTCATGACCCAGATTGCTTTTCTAGGGCGTGAAGATCAGAAAGGCTTCACTCTCTATGACCCGACCATGGGATCAGGCTCGTTGCTACTCAATGCTAAGCGCTATTCTCATGAGGCAGGGACTGTCTCTTACTTCGGCCAGGAGCTCAATACGGCTACCTATAACCTTGCTCGGATGAATATGATTCTGCACGGCGTTCCGATTGAGAACCAATTTCTCCATAACGCGGATACTTTGGATGAGGACTGGCCGACTCAGGAGCCGACCAACTTTGACGGAGTACTGATGAATCCGCCTTACTCAGCCAAATGGTCAGCAGCAGATGGTTTCCTGCAGGACCCACGTTTCTCTAGTTTTGGTGCTCTGGCGCCTAAGTCTAAGGCAGACTTTGCCTTTCTCCTGCATGGCTTTTATCACCTCAAGCAGGCCGGCGGTGTCATGGCTATCGTCCTGCCTCATGGTGTCCTCTTTAGGGGCAATGCCGAAGGTAAGATTCGTAAGGCTCTTCTAGAGGAAGGGGCAATTGATACGGTCATTGGACTCCCTGCTAATATATTCTTTAATACCAGCATTCCAACGACTGTCATCATTCTCAAGAAAGACCGGACGAACCGTGATGTTTTCTTTATTGATGCGTCTAAGGAGTTTGAAAAGGGTAAGAACCAGAATATCATGACGGATACTCATATTGACAAGATCCTGAAAGCCTATCAGGCTAGGAAAGATGTAGATAAGTTTGCCCATCTGGCCAGCTTTGAAGAAATTGTCGAAAATGACTACAATCTTAATATTCCTCGCTACGTAGATACTTTTGAGGAAGAAGAAGTCGAGCCATTGACTGAGATTGTGACTAAGATTAATCGTACTAATAAGGAGATTGCCAGCAAAACAGCTGAACTTGTAAAGATGCTGGGCCAACTCACAGGCACAACGTCTGAAGCAGATGACGAACTCAAACAGTTTTTAGCGAAATTTAAAGGGTGAAGGGAAAGTAGAAATTTCTAAATAAGAAGGAGTTATTATGTTGGAGAAAGAAATTTTAGATTTGATTCATATTCCAATTGAGCAACTTACTAATTTAGTTGGAAACTCGGTTCAGTACTGTACAATTATAGATGAAAATCAGAATGAATCGAATTATTTTGTAGTGAATGATAATATTGCAGAAATTGATTTTACGGATAAAGATAAAACAAGCTATATTGTTCCACATTCATTGGAGCTAGGTAAAAGACCCAAAGGCGCGATATTTTATATCAACAAAAATGATTATAAAGGTATAAAAAAACAAAAAAAGTCAATGGATAAAAAGAAAAATCGTTCGAGACTTGGAAATCCGGCAGGATGGGACAAAATAAATAAAAATAAAGACTATGAAGTATATTTTCATCGAGGTCATATAATCGCTTATTCTTTAGGTGGAGATAAGGAGATTCATGGACATGATTATAAAGCGTTGAAATCCTTATTTATTCAGACTGCATGGAGCAATATGGGGAAAGATGTTAATAAGAAAGGGTTTGACAATAAATTCAGCCAGTGGTATTTTGAAGAGAAGATTATAGATGAACTGGAACAGAGTTCAATTTGTATTGATTCTCGCCCTATTTATCGAAATAAAGCTGATAAGATTCCAATTGGAATTCACTTGCAGGCAGTGACAGAGAAAGAGTCTCTATTTAATGTCTTTCTTCCCAATATTGATCCAAACATAAAAATAAATTATAAAAATTGCACGTTTAAAGTTAAATAAGTAATTGCTTACAAGTAAATCCCAGCCAAATTACTTTTGGCTGGTTTTTATTGTCTAAAGATTATATAATTAAATTACCTAAAAGGTAATTTAATTCAACGGAAAGGGATTTATGAAGCTTATCTATACAAACAAAACTGTTAAAAAGCAGTGCACAGAGCTGAGGCGAGCGAAAAAAGATTTTTCGGATAAGATTGCTGTAAAGTTGCATCAGTTGATCAACTTTTTGGAAGCGGCAGATTCTTTGGCTAGTGTGACAGCTTTTCCTAAATATCACTTTCACCAACTTAAGGGAAAGAGACAGGGACAGTTTGCCTTAGATATAGATGGTCGAAGGAGTTCCTATCGGTTGATTGTAGAATTTCGTGAGGAGGGTCTAGAAAAGGTATTTCCTAGTCCTGTTGAAATCGAAATCCTAAAAATAGAGGAGGTCAGCAATCACTATGAGTAATAAAATTGTTGAATACAAAGACCTGATTGCTTTTCATCCAGGTCAGTATGTTGGAGAGTTAATTGAAAATTATAACGTAACGCAAAAAGAATTTGCGAAGCGTTTAGGAGTTTCTGCAAAGACTGTCAGCAAGCTCGTCAATGCTGAGGAGTCCATTAGTAAAGAAACAGCTCATAAGTTAGCCAAGCTAAGCGGAGTTTCCATGCAAACCTGGCTCAATCTTCAAAATGCTTACGATGTAAAAGTTGCAGATATTGTAGAACAAAGAGAGCTAGAAGAAGGTTGTGAGAAAGAAATCTGTGAGATGATTGATTTTAAGTATTTTAAGGAAGAGGGCTATGTTATAGAAAAGCGCTATACTTTGAAAGAAAAGATTGTCGAACTTCGCAAGATTCTAGGTGTTGCAAGTTTAGAAAACCTCTTAACTTTCAATCATCTAGTGAGTTATCGGAATACACGTGAGTTCACTACTAAAAGTATAGTGAATTCCAATATCATGCTGGAGTTGGCATCTAAAAAAGCACGTGATAAAACAACTACTAAGCTCAATCGTAGAAAGCTAGAAAGAAGCTTGCCTGCCTTGAGAAAGTTGACCAGACAAGACCCAGAAGTCTTTCCTCAACGCTTGTCTGATATCTTGCTAGACTGTGGTGTTGTCTTAGTTGGTCTACCAGCTTTGCCAAATGCAAATCTGAATGGTGCTACGAAAAAATTTGGAAATGGCAGTGCGCTGCTTTTACTCACGGATCGAAACAAAGCGTCCGATATTTTCTGGTTCTCACTTTTTCATGAGATTGGGCATATTCTGGAGAATGATTTTTCATCTGATGCTGGAAATAGTGAGTCATACCTTCGTTCCGAGGAGCAGGCAGACCAGTTTGCAAAAGATCTCTTGATTAGACCTGAAGACTATCAAGCTTTTGTTGAAAAAGGGAACTTTGATAAGTCAGATATCCTTTGCTTTGCTGAGGAAATAGATATTCATCCTAGTATTGTCTTAGGACGCTTGCAGAAGGATCAATACCTTGGATATGAGCAGTTTAGAGAATTAAAAGAGAACTATTACTTTGTTTCTTGAGAATTTTTGATTTTATGAGAATCTTATTTCAAGAAGTAGTCCGTTTGCTTATTTATCAATGAGAAATAATATTTAATAACCATCCCATAACAAACCAATCAAGCTGGTGTATTCCGCACTTGTTCTGATTGGTTTTTCTTATTTCCGGATTTTAAGATGTATTTGTTCTGTATTTCAAATAAATAGATGCTTAAAACTTTATTATATAGCTGTTATCGGCTAAAACATTCGTCATTATTACGTTTTTGTTACATTTGTTAGGAGTGTATGAATTGTCAGAAAATTTTTATTATAATATGGTTTATAAATAAAGTAAGGAGACTTCTATGCAAAGACAACGTTTTTCACTCCGTAAATACAAGTTCGGTTTGGCTTCTGTTCTGCTGGGAACTGCTCTGGTTTTTGGTGCTGGACAGGCTCAGGCGGATGAGCAGGCGACAGCTAGTTCGTCAGGGCAAGGTCAGCCGACTGCCACTGTGGTATCAGCGACTGAGTCTGCTTCTCAATCATCTACACCTGAGAGTCAGCCGGCAACTCAAGCCCCTGTGGAGAAAGCAGCACCAGCTTCTTCTGAATCGGTAGCTTCAAGTACAGAGCAGGCTAGCCAGCCTTCTACAGCAGAGGCTAAGGAAGCAGCTGCAGCTCCTGTAGAGAAAGGAGCTGCTTCTTCATCGGAAGAGGCTTCTTCAAGTGCTGAGAAGGTAACTCAACCATCTACCACGGAATCCAAGCCGATAGCTCCGGCTAGTCCAACAGCAGAGTCTCCGGCGGCCGCAAACTCAGAAAAGTCTGCTGCTAATCCTGATGCAGTAGCAGAGTCACCAACTTCTCGGGATGCTAAACCAAGCAGCATCAGTACCAATGAGATTATCAAGGTTCCTCAGACCTGGTCTCAGGGCTATAAAGGTCAAGGCCGTGTGGTAGCGATTATCGACTCAGGTCTGGATGTTCATCATGAGGTTCTGAAGATTTCTGACCCGTCAAAGGCCAAGTATCAGACAGAGGCGGCTTTGGAAGAGGCTAAGAAAAAGGCCGGTATTGACTACGGGAAATGGTACAACAACAAGGTTGTCTATGCCTATAACTATATCGATGGTGATGACAATATCAAGGAAAAGAATAGTTACTCACATGGTATGCACGTAACAGGGATTACAGCGGGAAATCCTAACAAGAAAGCTCCTAATGATGAGTATGTCTATGGTGTTGCGCCAGAAGCACAAGTTATGTTTATGAGGGTTTTCTCAGACCGTCAACGCACAACTAGCGACGCTATCTATATCAAAGCCATTGATGATGCGGTGGCTCTGGGAGCAGATACCATCAATATGAGTCTAGGTTCAGCAACAGGTTCAACGGTTGATGTCAGCCCTAGTCTGCAGGCCGCTATTGAGCGCGCTCGGGCCAAGGGGGTGAGCGTGATCATTGCGGCGGGTAATGACAACACCTTCGGAAGTGAATACTCTAAACCGCTGGTTGAAAATCCAGACTATGGTCTAGTTGGCAATCCTTCAACAGCAGAAAGCTCTATCTCAGTCGCTTCTGTCAATAATACTGTTCTGACAGAAGAAGTCATGGAAGTTCGTGGTCTGGAAAAGAACGATAAGCTTTTGAACGGTCATTTCAGCTACTCCATGGGTGAGACAAATGCAACCTTTGAAAAGGGCAAAGAATATGAGTATGTCCATGTTGGTCTTGGCCGTGAAGAAGATTTTGCTGGTAAGGATCTGACAGGGAAGCTGGCTCTTATCCAGCGTGGTTCCTTTACCTTTGCTGAAAAGGTTAGAAATGCTATCAACCATGGTGCTGTTGGTGCTCTGATTTACAATAATGTTGACGGAGCTAACCTTACTATGAGCCTGGACAGTGAATCTAAAAAGGTTCCGTCAGCCTTTATCAGTAAGGAATATGGAGAGGCTTTGGCAGCCGGTAACTACAAGGTAGCCTTTAATGGTCTTAAGGTCAATCGGCCGCATCCAGGAGCTGGTAGTCTGTCTGACTTCTCTAGTTGGGGTGTAACGACAGATGGCTTGCTCAAGCCAGATGTGACCGCACCAGGTGGCGATATCTACTCTTCACTTAATGATAACACCTATGGCTCTATGAAGGGAACCAGTATGGCTACGCCTCATGTGGCTGGTGTGGCGGCTCTGGTCAAGGAATATCTCCTTCAGCACTATCCAGACTTGACACCTGCCCAGAATGCTGACTTAGTCAAAGCCCTCATCATGTCCACAGCTAAGCTGCACGTCAATAAGGAAACTGGTGTCTACACCTCTCCGCGTCAGCAGGGAGCTGGTATCGTAGATACGGCAGCGGCTATTTCTACCGGCCTCTATGTGACAGGAGATAACCAATATCCTAGCGTTTCCTTGGGCAATGTCCAAGACAGCTTCACTTTTGATGTTACGGTTCATAATATCACTGATAAGGACCGGACGCTGAAGATGATTGTCAATACCAACACGGATGCGGTCAAGGATGGCTACTTTACCCTGACACCTCGCAAACTAACCGAAACGGTTTGGCCAGAAGTCACCGTCAAGGCTCACAGCAGCCAGAAAGTGACGGTCAAGGTAAATACTGCTAAGTTTGCGGAAGAGTTGCTCAAGCAGATGCCAAACGGCTATTTCTTAGAAGGCTTTGTCCGCTTTGTCGATCCAGCGGATGACGGCGATGTGGTTAGCCTGCCATTTATGGGCTTCCGTGGGCAATTCCAAGATCTTCCAGCTGTAGAAAGACCAATCTATAATCTGGTCCAAGAAGGTAAGTCAGGCTTCTATTACCCAGTGCCAGAGGACAAGAGTATCCTGTCTGATGACAATGTCTCTTCCCTTGTGACAGAGTCAAATGATACACTGTACTCTACCGGTCGAACAGCTGCTCGCAGCTCAATTGTACTAGGAACTGCAGAAAATGCGGATGGTAAGCATGTGCTGCAGCTGGGAGCGGATGGCAAGATTCGTTTGGCCTTCTCACCTAATGGTGATGGCAATCAAGACAGCATCCAGTATCGGACAGTTCTCTATCGCAATATCAATAATCTGACAGCTAGTGTCTATACGGCAGATGATACGGACTATCGCTTCCCAATCTGGCAGAGCAGCACGATTAGAGAAGGCCGCAAGAACTATTATAGTGGTCAGTCAGACAATCCTAAGTCCTACCTACTAGAAGATACATACTGGGATGGTCGTGATAGCAAGGGTGAGAAGCTGGAGGACGGCCTCTATACCTATCTGGTTCGCTATACGCCAGATGTACCAGGTGCTAAAGAGCAGCAGATTACCTTTAACCTGCAGATTGATACTCAGAAGCCTTTGATTAGCTCAGGCTATATCAGTACCAAGGATGGCGCAGAAACCTTTACGGCTCGCAAGCCAAAAGATGTTGGCAACGGCGGTATTTTGAGAGAGCAGGTCTTCTATCTGCAAGCAGATGAAAAAGGGAAAGAGACCTATAAAGCCGTGGATGATTTTGGCATTGAGCGTGATTACGAGCGTCGAGTTTACATCTCAGCCAATGCGGATGGCAGCTACACCTTGCCAAAAGGAGTGGACAAGTCCAAAATTTTCTATGTGGTAGAGGACTATGCAGGCAATCGTGATGCCATAGCTCTGTCAGAGCTGGTCAGTGCTGAAAATGATGGTCGTATCCGTGTCGCTCTGGTAGATGCTAATACGCATCAAGATGTATCGTCGACCTTTGTCTATCGAATCAAGGATAGCAAGGGCAAGTATGTCGAACTGGACAAGGGCAAGCAAATCAACGCTCTGCCATTTGGCCGCTATACAGCAGAGATCTTTACTTATGATAAGGATGGGCTTCGTTTCTACAGCGATCTGACTCAGGAGTTTGAGCTGACAGCCCAAGATAGCTTTAAGACGATTGAGTTTCTAGTCAAGAAGCTGGTCTTTGCACCGGTCAGCGTTGCCTTTGATCAAGCTGTTCCGAAGAATACCCAAGTGGTTCTCAAGAATAATAATGGCGATGCCTATACGCTTCCAGCAGAACTGTTTGGCAAGCATGCTTTCGGAAGATCCGTAGCAGCTGGATTCTACTCTGTCTTTGTTAACCTGCCGACTGGCTACGAGCTCTGGGAGAGTGAGCCGACTGTCGAGGTCAAAGAAGGCAAGAATAATCTGCTGAAGCTGGGAGTTATCGTCAAGTCAGGCTTGCTGGCAGCTGTCAATCAGCAGTCTAGTCTGGTCGGCACTGCTCAGTATTACAATGCTTCTGCAGCGAAGCGCACAGCCTACGACCAAGCGTATCAAGCAGCCAAGGAAGCCTTGACAAGCAAACTGACCCAAGCGCAAGTTGATGCCGTAAGAGGTAAGCTAGAAACAGCATCTGCTGATCTAGACGGCAAGGACTCTGATATTGCTGCGGTTAAAGCAGCTGTAGAAGCTTATGCAGCAACCACTAAGACAGGTGCTTATGCCAATGCTAAGGATAAGACTCGCCGAGCTTATGATAAGGCCTTCCAAGCAGTGGCTCTGCTCTTGGTGCAGGACAAAGTGACCCAGGAGCAAATCGATACAGCTCTTGCTCAGCTGACTACAGCAGAGAAGAAGCTGGATGGCAAGGCGACTAACTTTACCAATCTCAAGAAGCTAGTTGATGATGAGGTGCATTACCAAGCCATCAGCAATAAGTTTATCTATGCGACTGATGCGGTTAAGGCGGCTTATCTAGAAGCTTATGAACAGGCCAAGGCAGTATTGGCAGATCCAGGTGCCAGCCAGGAAGATGTCAAAGAAGCTATCGCCAATCTCAGAGCAGCCAAGAGAAAGCTTGATGGCAGAAAGCCAAGAGTTGTGAGACCGAAAAAACCTAAACAAGTCTAATTGGTTTAGATTAGTTGAAATCCCTTAAGTTGAAACTTGAGGGATTTTTCGATAAGTATTTTACATTGGCCCTATTTTCTGCTATAATCTTTTTTAGAAAGAATTCTCATTGTCTACTTTTTAGCGAGTTCGGGATAGTGTGAGCCGGATAGGGAAGCAGTGCAGATGGCGCTTTCGGTTATAATTTTTAAAGTAATGAAGTAATAAATTAGGGTGGAACCGCGTCTTGACGCCCCTAGGTTGAAGAGCCTAGGACTGTCGGATGTGGTTCTTTTGCGTACTGAGTCTATTGTTCGAAAGAAAGGAGATTCGTGGAGAACCTTTACCTTGTAAAAGACGAGAACCAATTAGCAGCTTTTCGAGATTTCGTCGAAAAGAATGCCGTAAAGTTGCAGGATTATCTAGCTTTTTTAAAAGACGAGTTTGCGGTTTATGACTTGCCGCAAGCCATCATTTGGTCCGATTTTGGTTCTGCTACGCAGATCATTCGGGAAATTCCTGTACCGGCCTATACAAATGATAGGCGGATGGTTATGACTCCAGAATTGACGATTTGGAAAGATTTGTATCTCCTTCAGTTAGAGAATTACGAGACCTCTCACCAAACTCAAGCAATAGCAAACCACTATCAGTCTTTGTCTGAAAATTCTCTCTTGCAGATTGTTGGACATGAGTTGGCTCATTGGTCGGAGCATTTTTTAGATGACTTTGATGGATACGGTGCCTATATCTGGTTTGAAGAAGGGATGGTTGAGTATATTAGCCGCAAGTATTTCTTTACAGATGAGGAATTTCGAGTGGAAAAAGCTTGTAATCAGTCTCTTGTTGAGCTCTTTCAGAAAAAGCACGGTTGGCACTCATTGAATGATTTCGGTACTTCGACTTATCAAGGGAATTATGCTAGTATTTTTTACCAATACTGGCGCAGTTTTTTGACCGTCGACAAGCTAGTAGAAAATCTAGGCAGCGTGCAAGCGGTCTTTGATTCTTATCATCGTTGGACAAATACAAATAAAACACTTCCCTTGTTGGATTGGTTCATAGAACAGAAAATAATAGACAAAGAAATATAAACAAATTAAGGAGTAACAAATGTCTAAGAAACTTACCTTTCACCTCGCCAAAGTCAATTGCGAATCTAAAGGTTCGATTGACTAACGACAACCGCTATGGGCGGTTTGTCTAGGCGATGTACTAGTTTTTCAAAAGGGAAATAATCGTTCCTTTTTGAACGCTTCGCAAGAATCTCAAGAAACTAAAGGAGTAAAAAATGCCTAAAAAATTAACATTTCAAGAAATAATTTTGACTTTACAGCAGTTCTGGAATGATCAGGGCTGTATGCTCATGCAGGCTTATGATAATGAGAAGGGGGCGGGAACGATGAGTCCCTATACTTTCCTGCGGGCAATTGGGCCAGAGCCTTGGAACGCGGCCTATGTAGAGCCGTCTCGCCGGCCAGCAGATGGGCGCTATGGGGAAAATCCCAACCGTCTTTACCAGCACCATCAATTTCAGGTGGTCATGAAGCCATCTCCAAGCAATATCCAAGAACTTTACTTGCAGTCTTTGGAGCTCTTGGGGATTAATCCGCTGGAGCACGACATCCGCTTTGTTGAGGATAACTGGGAAAACCCGTCAACTGGCTCAGCTGGTTTGGGATGGGAAGTCTGGCTGGATGGTATGGAAATCACTCAGTTCACTTACTTCCAGCAGGTCGGAGGTCTGCCAACTCAGCCGGTGACTGCTGAGGTGACTTATGGTCTGGAGCGCCTAGCTTCTTATATCCAAGAAGTGGACTCTGTCTACGACATTGAGTGGGCTGATGGCGTTAAGTACGGCGAAATTTTCACGCATCCTGAGTATGAACATTCCAAGTACAGCTTTGAGGTCAGCGACCAAGACTTGCTCCTGGGGAATTTTGAAAAGTTTGAAGCAGAAGCCAAGCGCTGTCTGGACGAGCATCTGGTGCACCCGGCCTATGACTATGTTCTCAAATGCTCGCATACCTTTAACCTCTTGGATGCGCGTGGAGCTGTATCCGTGACAGAGCGAGCAGGCTATATCGCTCGCATTCGCAATCTGGCTCGTGTCGTGGCCAAGACCTTTGTGGCTGAGCGCAAGCGTCTAGGCTACCCACTTTTGGATGCAGAGACTCGCGAGAAACTCTTGGCAGAGGAGGGAGAATGATCATGGTAAAAAATTTATTAGTTGAATTAGGCTTGGAGGAAATGCCAGCCTATGTCGTGACACCGAGCATGAAGCAGCTGCGCGACAAGATGGGAGGCTTCCTGACAGACCATCGTCTGACCTTTGAGAAAATTGAAATGTTCTCCACACCGCGTCGTCTGGCGGTGCGCGTGGTTGGCTTGGCGGATAAGCAGTCTGATCTGACAGAAGATTTCAAAGGCCCTTCTAAGAAAATTGCCCTGGACGCAGATGGCAACTTTACCAAGGCTGCAGAAGGCTTTGTCCGTGGCAAGGGCTTGACGGTTGAGGACATTACTTTCCGCGAAATTAAGGGCGAAGAATACGTCTATGTGACCAAGGAAGAAATCGGCCGTCCGGTAGAAGAAATCATCCCAGCAGTAACGGAAGTTCTGCAAGCTCTGACCTTCCCTGTCAGCATGCACTGGGCCAACAATACCTTTGAATACATCCGCCCAGTCCACACCTTGACTGTGCTCCTAGATGAGCAGGCCTTTGATTTGGATTTCTTGGATATCAAGAGCGGCCGTACGAGCCGTGGACATCGCTTCTTGGGCAAAGAGACGGAGATTGCTTCAGCAGATTCCTATGAAGACGATCTACGGACTCAGTTTGTCATTGCCAGTCCTCTTGAGCGGGGAGATATGATTGTCGAGCAGATTCGAGCACTGGAAGAGGAGCACGGTGTTTCTATCGAGATTGACGAAGACTTGCTCAATGAAGTGTTGAATCTGGTAGAATATCCAACTGCTTTCTTGGGTAATTTTGATGCTAAATACTTAGAGGTGCCTGAGGAAGTCTTGGTCACTTCTATGAAAGAGCACCAGCGTTATTTTGTTGTGCGAGATGCTGAAGGCAAGCTTTTGCCACACTTTATCTCTGTCCGCAACGGAAATGCAGAGCACTTAGAAAATGTCATCAAGGGAAATGAGAAAGTCTTGGTGGCTCGTCTGGAAGATGGGGAATTCTTCTGGCGGGAAGACCAAAAACTGGCTATTGCCGACTTGGTTGAAAAGCTGAGCAATGTGACCTTCCACGAAAAGATTGGCTCTCTGGCAGAGCACATGGAGCGGACTGGCAAGATTGCTGCTCTCTTGGCAAAAGAGGCAGGATTGGATGCTGATGAGACAGCCGACTTGGCTCGTGCAGCAGCTATTTATAAGTTTGACCTGCTGACTGGCATGGTTGGTGAGTTTGATGAGCTGCAAGGTATCATGGGTGAGAAGTATGCTCTGCTGGCTGGGGAGAATGCTGCGGTGGCAGCTGCCATTCGGGAGCACTATATGCCGACTTCAGCCGATGGTGAATTACCTGATACCAAGGTCGGAGCGGTCTTGGCTCTTGCTGATAAGCTGGACACCATTCTGTCCTTCTTCTCAGTTGGCTTGATTCCGAGCGGTTCCAATGACCCGTATGCACTACGCCGTGCAACTCAGGGCGTTGTGCGTATCTTGGACAAGTTCGGCTGGAACATTGACTTGGCTCAGCTTCTTGCTCGACTTTACGAACTCAAGTTTGATAGTCTAAGCTATGACAATCAAGAGGCTGTGCTAGACTTCTTCCGTGCCCGCGTTGAGAAAATGATGAATCGCGGCATTCCGAAAGACATCGTGACGGCTGTTCTTCAAAGCACTAACTTTGTCGTACGCGATTTGGTAGAAACAGCTGCGCTCCTAGCAGAAAAAGCTCAGGAAGACAACTTTAAGTCGGCAGTGGAAAGCCTGTCGCGGGTATTCAATCTTGCTGAGAAAGCCCAAGGGCAGACAGCTGTCAATTCAGCACTCTTTGAAAATCAAGAGGAAAAAGACTTGGCTGCAGCTATTGAAAAAGTGGAGCTGACATCTGACTTAGCTACCAATTTGGACCAACTCTTTGCCCTCAGTCCAGTTATCGATGCTTTCTTTGACCATACCATGGTCATGGCTGAAGATGAGGCTGTGCGTAACAACCGTCTAGCTCTCCTGTCTTCTTTGACAGCCAAAGCGGGACAAATGGCTCAGTTTAATCAGATTAATACCAAATAAAAGGTAAGAGAGAGGTAGAATCATGGATCCTAAAAAAATTGAACGTATCAATGAACTGGCTAAAAAGAAAAAAACGGAAGGCTTAACTGCTGAGGAAAAAGTGGAACAAGCCAAGCTTCGTGAAGAGTATATCGAGGGCTACCGTCGCTCTGTTCGTCATCACATCGAAGGCATCAAGATTGTCGACGAGGATGGCAATGATGTGACGCCTGAAAAATTACGTCAAGTTCAGCGCGAGAAAGGTCTTCATGGCCGCAGTCTGGATGACCCAGAGTCTTAAGTAAATATAAAAAAATCCCTCGCTAGGAAGCTAGAAAGTTCCTGTCGAGGGGTTCTTTTATTCTTGTTTACGTTTTTTCAAAATGCGGAGGGCTACATAGATGCAGCTAACGATGATTGCTACATCCAGCCAGAAAATCCAAGGCTCTGTAATACGGAAAAAGAAATAAGCAGCGATGGCAGTAATGAGGGACAGAATCCCTAGATCCATTTTTTCTTTGAGATTGAGTCTCATAGATCTTCTTCCTCCTTTTTTTGTGCTTGGCGAATCTTTCCTTTCGCAATAAAATGCATCATCAGTCCAAATCCAAGACCAGCAGCTAATCCAGTTATAATGAGTTTAGGCTGAAGCAGAACTTGTAGGATATCTTTCTTTTCCATGACAGCTATCATGATGCCGAAGAGAGGGTAAAAGAGCAGCCAATAGGAGAAACCTGCTTTGAGACCAGCATGTTTCATAGCTTTTTCTTCTTTTTCATCCTGAAGTCCTAGCTCTAGGTCATCAATTCCTTTGCGCCGCGCTTGAATGACTATATAGACACAGAAGCCGAGGATAAGGATTTCCAGCAGGATAGGATAGGCAACAGCGATAATTTTGGGCCAGCGAAAGGCTAGGGGAAAGGCGATGGCATTGCCAAAAATCAGAATAAAGAAAAGCCAGATGAAGCCTATATTTCCTAAGTGCTCAGCCTGTTGGCGCTTTTGCTCGTCCAATGGTCCAGTAATACCGTAAAATCGTTTGATCATCTTGTCTGAGAATGTTTCTTTTTTCATGTTTATTTCCTTTCTTTAGGTATGAAATTTGCTACAGGGAAAAATTCTTAGTCCTCTGAATCTTCATCTGTCAGCTGGGAATCCCAAAAGAGGGCGTTGAGGTCAGTATCCAGCGCTCTAGCCAGATTGATACAGAGCTCGAGGGTGGGGTTGTATTTGTTGTTTTCAATCATATTGATAGTTTGCCGCGATACCCCGATAGATTTGGCCAACTCTAGCTGAGACATCTTTTTTTCTTTTCGAAATTCTTTGACACGATTCATTACACCCTTCCTTTCTAATACTATAACTGATAACTTTCAGCAAGTTTGTCAGTTATATTTGACTTTTATTTTATGCTAGTATAATACTTTTTGGAAAAAGTGTCAAGTATATCTGACAAAAAATTTAAAAAAGGATTTCATCCGCTTACTTTTTCTTTTAAATTTTTTTTTGCTTTTGAATGTGATATAATAAGTAAGATATGACAAACGAATTTCATCACATTACGGTTCTTCTTCATGAAACGGTTGACCAGCTGGCAGTTAAGCCTGACGGCATCTATGTCGATGCGACCCTTGGCGGTGCTGGTCACAGCGAATATCTTTTGAGCCAGCTCGGAGATGAGGGGCATCTCTATGCTTTTGATCAGGACCAGATAGCTATTGACAATGCTAAAAAGCGCTTGGCTCCTTATATAGAGCGGGGGATGGTGACCTTTATCAAGGACAATTTCCGCCACCTCAAGAGCCGTTTGCAAGAAGCCGGTGTGGAAGAAATTGATGGGATTTGTTATGATTTAGGCGTTTCCAGCCCTCAGCTGGATCAGCGTGAGCGTGGTTTTTCCTATAAACAGGATGCGCCTTTGGATATGCGCATGAACCGCGAGGCAGCCTTGACAGCTTTTGAGGTTGTCAATCATTATAGCTATCAGGATTTAGTACGAATCTTTTTTAAATACGGCGAAGATAAGTTTTCTAAGCAGATTGCTCGCAAGATTGAGCAGGCTAGAAGTATCAAGCCTATTGAAACAACAACAGAACTGGCTGAAATTATCAAGTCAGCCAAGCCAGCTAAGGAGCTAAAGAAGAAAGGGCACCCAGCCAAGCAGATTTTTCAGGCCATTCGGATTGAGGTCAATGATGAGCTGGGAGCGGCGGATGAGTCTATTCAGCAGGCCATTGATCTGCTGGCGGTGGACGGCCGGATTGCGGTCATTACTTTTCATTCGCTGGAAGACCGCCTGACCAAGCAGCTTTTCAAGGAGGCTTCGACAGTGGATGTTCCTAAGGGCCTGCCCTTCATCCCTGATGAACTGCAGCCTAAGCTGGAGCTGGTCAGCCGCAAACCAATTTTACCAAGCAAAGAAGAATTAGAAAGCAATAATCGGGCTCATTCCGCTAAGCTGCGCGTGGCCCGTAAGATACACAAGTGAGGAAGAAATGTCAGAAAAAAGACCAAACCCGCTTCAAGATCAGATGAGAAAATTTTCCCGAGTTGAGAAGGCCTTTTACGGATCTATCGTTTTGACTGCCATTATTTTAGCGGTCAGCATCGTCTTTATGCAGACCAAGCTATTGCAGGTGGACCGGGATTTGACAGAAGTTAATACCCAGATTGAAGCGGAGCAGACAGAGCTAGCCGACATCAAGCAGGAAGTCAATGAACTGACCCGCTATGAAAGGCTGTCCCAGCTGGCCAGCTCTCAGGATATGAAACTCCAGAAGGGAAATCGTAAAACAGTGAGTTCAACGGATGAAGAATAGAATTTTTGAAAGAATTAAAAAATACGCCCTGAAAAATAGGCAAACCCCTGAATACAATCGGCGGCAAGTGGGAAAGAGCATGAGCATCTTAGCTATCTTTCTCTTTTTCGTTTTCTTGATTAATTTTGCCATCATTATCGGGACGGACCAGAAGTTCGGGGTTAATCTATCAAAGGGTGCAGAAGTGGTCCATCAAAAGACAGTCACAGTCGCTGCCCGGCGGGGAACGATTTATGACCGAAATGGAGTTCCCATTGCAGAGGATGCCACGACTTATAATGTCTATGCTATCATTGACAAGAGTTACAAGTCAGCTACCGGCAAGATTCTCTACGTAGAAGAATCCCAGTATGATAAGGTGGCAGAGATTTTCAATCAGTACCTAGAACTGGATAAGGACTATGTCAAAACCCAGCTGTCGCAGAAAAATCTCAAGCAGGTTTCCTTCGGGGCACAGGGCAATGGCATTACCTACAGTAATATGAATGCTATGCGGGAAGCCTTTGAAGCTGCTGGTATTGAAGGAATTGACTTTACTACTAGTCCCAACCGCAGTTATAGTAACGGTGTCTTTGCCTCCCAGTTTATCGGTCTTGCCCAGCTGCAGGAGGATAAGGAAGGCAATAAGACGCTGAAAGGGACTTCTGGCATGGAGCAGGCTCTGGATAGGATTCTTGCCGGTCAGAATGGGATTGTGACCTACGAAAAAGACCGAAACGGTAATGTTGTGCCTGGGTCAGAAAAAGTCTCTGTCCAGGCAGAGGATGGCAAGGACGTCTATACAACGCTGTCGGCTGATTTGCAAACCTACCTAGAAACGCGGATGAATGCTTTTCAGGAAAAAGTCAAAGGTAAGTTTGTCAATGCAACCTTGGTCAGTGCCAAGACCGGCGAAATCCTAGCCACTTCTCAACGACCGACCTATAATGCAGATACCAAGGAAGGCTTGAATGAGAAAAATCTGGGCAACTGGAACACCATGCTCTATCAAGGTCAGTACGAGCCTGGATCTACTATGAAAGTTATGACTCTAGCTTCAGCTATTGATAATGGCAGCTTTAATCCTAACGATACCTATGACAGTAGAGAATACAAAGTCATGGATGCGACCATTCGGGACTGGAACGTCAACATGGGGATTTCAGAAGGGGAAACCCTGACCTTTGCCCAAGGATTTACCTATTCCAGTAACGTCGGTATGACTATTCTGGAGCAGAAGATGGGCAATGACAAGTGGCTGGACTACTTGAGTAAGTTTAAGTTTGGTCTGCCGACTCGCTTTGGGATGGGCAATGAAACCTATGGTTCCTTGCCAGGTGATAACTATGTTACGATTGCCATGAGCTCCTTCGGTCAAGGGATTGGTGTGACCCAAGTGCAGATGCTTCGTGCCTTCTCATCTGTAGCCAATGACGGTGTCATGGTTGAGCCTAAGTTTATCAATGCTATCCATGATCCTAAAACTAATACAGCTCGTAAGACAGCGACAGAAATTATCGGAAATCCTGTCTCAGAAAAAGCAGCTCAAACCACTCGGGATTATATGGTTCAGGTCGGAACAGACCCCTACAAAGGAACCCTGAATGTCGGTGGAGAACCCGTCATTCAAGTGGCCGGTCAGAATGTCGCTGTCAAGTCAGGGACCGCTCAGATCGCTTCTGAAAATGGTTATCTAGAGGGCGAGAACGACTATATCTATTCAGTTGTTGCCATGACCCCGGCAGAAAATCCGGAATTTATCATGTATGTGACAGTTCAGCAGCCTGAAGAAAAATTCCAGCCTATATTCTGGCAGGAAGTGGTCAATCCGGTCTTGGAAGAAGCAGTCGCTCTCAAAGACAGCCTTAATCTGACGACAGAAGCGACTCCAGCTCTTGAAACAGTCACTGAAGAAACCAGCTATAAAATGCCATCACTGGAAGATCTGACTAAGCAACTAGGTCTGAAACATCAAGTCAGTCCTGGCGGCTTGGCAGATGAATTGCGCCGCAACCTCGTCCAACCAATTGTGCTGGGAACAGGTGGCAAGATTAAAAAAGTATCTGTCAAAGAGGGCAAAAATCTCAAGGCCAACCAGCAGGTTTTGATCTTGTCAGATGATTTAGACAGTCTGCCTGATATGTACGGCTGGACCAAGGCCAATGTCGAACGTTTTGCGAAGTGGCAGGACATTGAAGTCACTTTCAAAGGAGAGGGCTCCAAGGTCGTCAAGCAGAGCGAAAAGACCAATACTTCGCTGAAAAATCTCAAGAAAATAACAATTACAATGGGAGACTAATATGCTTATTGCTCTTATTGCAGGAATCGTAACTTTTATCCTAACTATCATCGGCATTCCTGCCTTTATTCGTTTTTACCATAAGGCTCGTATCACAGGCCAACAGATGCACGAAGATGTCAAGCAGCATCAGGCCAAGGCCGGAACGCCAACCATGGGTGGCACAGTCTTTCTCCTGACATCTGTTTTGGCCAGCTTTGTTATCGGTCTGTTTTCGCATCAGCTGTCCAATGGCCTCATCATGATTCTTTTTATCTTGGTCCTGTATGGCGTTGTCGGCTTTTTGGATGATTTCCTTAAGGTGTTTCGTAAGATCAACGAGGGGTTAAATCCCAAGCAGAAACTGTTTTTGCAGCTGGTTGGCGGAGTTGTCTTTTACTTCTTTTACAATCAGCACGGGGTTGGCGACCAGCTGAATATCTTCACCGTTCCTGTCCAGATAGGCTTCCTCTATGTCTTTTTCGTCCTTTTTTGGCTGATTGGCTTCTCCAATGCTGTCAATCTGACGGATGGAATTGATGGTTTGGCCAGTATCTCAGTGGTCATTAGCTTGGTGGCCTATGCTGTAATTGCTGTTGAGCAGAAGCGTTTTGATATTTTGATTGTCATCATCAGTATGATTGGCGGCTTGCTAGGCTTCTTTGTTTTCAACCATAAGCCTGCTAAAATCTTCATGGGAGATGTAGGAAGCTTGGCTTTGGGCGGTATGCTGGCTGCTATCTCCATTTCCCTTCATCAAGAGTGGACCCTGCTCTTGATTGGTATCGTCTATGTGTTTGAAACGACCTCGGTCATGATGCAGGTGACTTACTTCAAGCTGACCGGCGGCAAGCGGATTTTCCGGATGACCCCGGTTCATCACCACTTTGAGTTGGGAGGCCTAACTGGCCACGGCAAGGAGTGGAGCGAGTGGAAGGTCGATTTCTTCTTCTGGGGAATCGGTATCGTGGGCAGTCTTTTGACCCTAGCTATCTTATATCTATAGCAAGAAGCGAGTCTCTGGCTCGCTTTTTTGCTTCTTAGATTTGAGGATAAGCAGGATGGTCAATTTTTTGGTATAATAGTTAGGATAATAGAATAGAGGACAAGATGAAATTTACAGAATTTAAGTTTAAAGATTATATTCAGGAAGCGCTCAGGGATTTGAACTTCGTTGAAGCGACTCCAGTCCAAGAGAAGCTGATTCCAGTGGTATTGTCAGGTCGGGATTTGGTCGGTGAGTCCAAGACAGGCTCTGGGAAGACCCACACGTTTTTGCTGCCGATCTTTCAAATGCTGGATGAGGAAGCAGACAGTGTGCAGGCTGTCATTACAGCCCCAAGTCGGGAGCTGGCAGCGCAGATTTATCAGGCTGCTCGTCAGTTGGCTAGCTTTTCTGAAAAAGAGATTCGGGTGGCCAACTATGTCGGTGGGACAGACAAGGCTCGTCAGATTGGAAAGTTAGAGTCCAGTCAGCCTCATATCGTCATCGGAACGCCTGGTCGGATTTATGACTTGGTAGAGTCTGGCGATTTGGCTATTCACAAGGCCAAGACCTTTGTCGTTGACGAGGCAGATATGACACTGGACATGGGCTTTTTGGCGACGGTTGATAAGATTGCAGGCCGGTTGCCTAAAGATCTGCAGTTTCTCGTTTTTTCAGCGACCATTCCACAGAAGCTTCAGCCTTTTTTGAAAAAATATCTGTCTAATCCAGTCATTGAGCAGATTAAGACCAAGACGGTCATTGCGGACACCATTGAAAACTGGCTCCTGTCAACCAAGGGACGAGACAAGAATGCCCAGATTTATCAAATCAGTCAGCTTCTGCAGCCTTATCTGGCCATGATTTTTGTCAATACCAAGACGAGGGCAGATGAGCTACACAGCTATCTGACAGCTCAAGGGCTCAAAGTTGCTAAAATTCATGGAGATATTGCTCCGCGGGAGCGCAAGCGCATCATGAATCAGGTCAAGAATCTGGATTTTGAGTATATTGTCGCTACTGATTTGGCAGCGCGGGGGATTGATATCGAAGGTGTCAGCCATGTTATCAACGATGCCATTCCTCAGGACTTGTCTTTCTTTGTCCATCGGGTAGGCCGGACCGGCCGTAATGGTCTTCTCGGCACAGCCATTACTCTCTACCAGCCGAGTGACGACTCAGATATTCGGGAGTTGGAAAAGATGGGGATTAAGTTCATTCCCAAGATGATAAAGGATGACGAGTTCCAGGATACCTACGACCGAGACCGTCGGACCAATCGGGAAAAGAGCCGGGAGAAGCTGGATACGGAAATGCTGGGGCTGGTCAAGAAGAAAAAGAAAAAAATCAAACCAGGCTACAAGAAAAAAATCCAGTGGGCTGTTAACGAAAAGCGCCGCAAGACCAAGCGAGCAGAGAATCGTGCACGTGGCCGGGCAGAACGTAAGGCTAAGCGCCAAACCTTTTAGTGATATACTTTTCTTATCGCTGTGATAAGAAAAATATATTAGTCTTTATGAGATAGATATGATAGACTAGTGAAACTAGTCTATTTTTATATTGGGCTTAGTGTGGCTTATTTGATATTTAGGAACACGAGATTTGCACTAGCTACTCATGTTTTGACTGCTAAAAGACAGTAAAAGCGAAGCAAATTCTTTGTTTTGTTCCAGAATTATGTTAAAATATTTCATTATCAAGAAAAGGAAGTAATAATAGTGGTTACAATGGTTCTTTTAATACCAAATTTACTTGTGAAATTGTTGCAAATAATTGTAAATGTATTTAATGCCATAGGGCAGTTTTTCTCTAACATTTTTAATGCGATAACGCAACCACTCTTGGAATTCTACAATTCATTAATGCCTCTACTTCCAGATGGTAAATTATTTAGTTTAAGGGCTGTTTTTGAGGCTATTCCCGGCATTTTGCAAAATCTGCCAATCACCCTTCTCTTGACAGCGGGTGGTGCAGTCTTTGGTATTCTGCTTGCCATGGTTTTTGCTATCGTCAAGATTAATCGGGTTAAAGTCCTGTATCCGATTCAGGCTTTCTTTGTCAGCTTTCTGAGAGGAACACCTCTTCTGGTCCAGCTCATGCTGACCTATTTTGGGATTCCTTTATTGCTCAAGGCCATCAATCAGAAGTATGGTACAAGCTTTAATATCAACGAGATTCCAGCGTCTGTCTTTGCGATTGTTGCCTTTGCTTTCAACGAAGCGGCTTATGCCAGTGAGACTATCCGGGCTGCAATCTTGTCCGTAGATCCGGGAGAAATCGAGGCTGCTCGCAGCTTAGGGATGACCAACAAGCAGGTTTATATGCGTGTCATTATCCCCAATGCAGCAGTAGTGGCCACACCTAGTCTGATTAATTCCCTGATTGGCTTAACCAAGGGAACATCTCTGGCCTTTAGTGCCGGTGTAGTGGAAATTTTTGCCAAGGCGCAGGCCATCGCGGGGGCTGACTACCGTTACTTTGAGCGTTTTATCTCGGTGTCGCTGATTTATTGGGCAGTCAATATTCTCATTGAGCAGCTTGGCCGATGGATCGAAAAGATGATGGATATCAAACAGCCGGATAAATTTGAATCGCTTCAGCAAGCAGAAGGAGAAGGAATCTGATGATTAATATTTCACATTTAAGTAAGACTTTTTCAGGTCAAAAGGTTCTGGATGATCTCAGTTTGGACATTCAAAAAGGTGAAGTAGTGGCTTTGATTGGCTCTTCAGGTGCTGGGAAGTCAACCTTCCTCCGCAGCCTCAACTATCTGGAACAGCCTGATAGCGGAAAGATTACTATTGACGGCTTCAAAGTGGATTTTTCAAGAATTTCCAAAGATGAGATTTTGCTACTGCGCCGCAAGCTAGCCATGGTCTTTCAGCAGTTTAATCTCTTTTCCCGCCGGACAGCTCTGGAAAATGTTAAGGAAGGTCTGCTGGTAGTTAAGAAACTGTCAGACCAAGAAGCGACTAAGATAGCCAAGGAAGAATTAGCAAAAGTTGGCTTGTCAGACCGAGAAAATCACTATCCTAGACATTTGTCAGGCGGTCAGAAGCAGCGGGTTGCCTTAGCAAGGGCTTTGGCTATGAATCCAGATGTTCTTTTGCTAGACGAGCCGACCTCAGCCTTGGATCCCGAGTTGGTCGGAGAAGTAGAGAAATCAATCGCTGATGCAGCCAAGTCTGGCCAGACCATGATTCTGGTCAGTCATGATATGTCCTTTGTCGCTCAGGTTGCGGATAGAGTACTCTTTTTGGACAAGGGGAAAATCATAGAGTCTGGGACACCAGATGAAATTATCCATCATCCAAAGGAAGAAAGAACCAAGGAATTTTTTGCTAGTTACAAACGGACCTATATTTGATATAATAGAGACAGTGAAGGCTCAGTTGGCTAGACCAGCTGAGTTTGTTTTCAGTCTCAGCGTGCTGTGGAGCAGGCTTTCTTGTCTAGTGGGTGTTTTTGCTGACGGCTAAATTTGGAGTTGTTCCCTTTCTTTACACTATGAGGCTGATTGACCTTTGAGGAGTTGACATGTTAGATCAAATATTTGCACTTTATATCGAGAGTCTGCTTTATACAGCAGTCGGTGTAGGGATTATTGCGGGTTTATGGATTGGACTGCGGATGATTCGCCGCAAGGACAAGACAGCCAAGGAGCGCCAGAGCCATCTGTACGATGTCCTTTTGATTGTCATTATGACGATTCCAGTCCTGTCTTTTGCGACGTTGGGCCTGCTCATTGTCCTAAAAGCTTAAATGCTTGTAAAACTGTAGAAAAGTTGTTAGAATAATTCTAGTTACAACAAGGAGAAAGAAGAGTTATGTACGATACAATTATTATTGGAGCTGGGCCTGCCGGCATGACAGCTGCCCTCTATGCAGCCCGCAGTAACCTAAAAGTTGCCCTGCTGGAGCGTGGTATTCCTGGTGGTCAGATGAACAATACTGCTGACATTGAAAACTATCCAGGCTATGCCAATATCAGTGGTCCTGAGCTAGCAGAGAAAATGTTTGAGCCTCTTGAGAATCTAGGTGTTGAACATCTATTTGGCCTAGTAGAAAAAATTGAAGACCGAGGTGATTTCAAGGAAATCATTACTGAAGATGAGCGTTTTGAAGCTAAAACAGTCATCATTGCTTCTGGTGCTAATCATCGTCATCTGGGGGTTTCTGGTGAGGAAGACTACAACAGCCGCGGGGTTTCCTACTGTGCGGTCTGTGACGGCGCCTTCTTCCGTGATGAAGATCTGCTGGTTGTCGGTGGTGGTGACTCGGCTGTAGAGGAGGCTATTTTCCTGACGCGCTTTGCAAAAAGTGTGACCATTGTTCACCGTCGCGATGAGCTGCGAGCACAAAAAGTGCTGCAGGATCGTGCTTTTGCCAACGAAAAGATTCGCTTTGTCTGGGATTCTGTAGTGGAAAGTATCCATGGTGATGAGCGTAAGGTGACTGGTGTAACCTTCAAGAATGTCAAGACAGGTGAGCTTAGTCAGGCAGAGTTTGGTGGTATCTTTATCTATGTTGGCTTAGATCCTGTTAGTGAATTTGCTGCGGACTTGGGTATCACTGATGAGGCTGGCTGGATTCTGACGGACCATCAGATGAAAACGTCAGTAGCAGGCATTTACGCTGTTGGTGATGTTCGCCAGAAAGACCTACGCCAGATTACGACGGCTGTTGGCGATGGTGCCATTGCCAGTCAGGAAGCCTACAAATATCTTACAGAACAAGCATAAAAATATAAGCTAAGCAAGTGTGTCTATTCAAGTGAGTTGACAGGATTTGCTTAGCTTTTTTGGAATTATGATATAATAAAAGGTATCTAGCATAAAGGAGCAAGAAGATGTACCCAGATGATAGTTTAACGCTGCACACTGATTTGTACCAAATCAACATGATGCAGGTTTATTTCAAGCAAAATATTCACAAGAAGCGTGCAGTTTTTGAAGTTTTTTTCCGTAAAAATCCTTTCAATAACGGCTACGCGGTTTTTGCGGGCTTGGAAAGAATTATTTCCTATCTCAATAATCTGACATTCAGCCAGAGCGATTTAGATTATTTGCAATCCTTGGGCTATCACGGAGAGTTTCTGGATTATTTGCGAAATCTCAAGATGAGCCTGACTGTAAGGTCTGTTCAGGAAGGTGATTTGGTTTTTGCCAATGAGCCAATCGTGCAGGTGGAAGGTCCACTGGCTCAGTGTCAGCTGGTTGAGACTGCTCTGCTCAATATCGTTAATTTTCAGACGCTTATTGCCACCAAGGCAGCCCGTATACGTTCTGTCATCGAGGATGAGCCTCTGATGGAGTTCGGTACGCGCCGAGCACAGGAAATGGATGCTGCTATTTGGGGGACCAGGGCTGCGGTGATTGGCGGAGCGAACGGTACCAGCAATGTTCGGGCTGGCAAGCTCTTTGATATTCCAGTCTTGGGAACGCATGCCCATGCTCTCGTTCAAGTCTATGGAAATGATTATGAAGCCTTTAAAGCTTACGCTGAGACTCATCATAACTGTGTTTTCCTAGTAGATACCTACGATACATTGCGCCTAGGTGTTCCGGCAGCCATTCGGGTGGCGCGTGAGCTAGGAGACAAGATTAAGTTTCTGGGAGTCCGCATTGATTCGGGAGACCTTGCCTATATTTCTAAGAAGGTTCGGCAGCAATTAGATGAAGCTGGCTTCCCTGATGCTAAGATTTATGCGTCCAATGATCTGGATGAAAATACCATTCTCAACTTGAAAATGCAAAAAGCTAAGATTGATGTCTGGGGTGTGGGAACCAAGCTCATTACGGCCTACGACCAGCCGGCTTTAGGAGCAGTTTATAAGATTGTTGCTATTGAAGATGAGAATGGAGAATTGCGCAATACCATCAAGCTGTCCAATAATGCCGAAAAAGTTTCTACACCAGGTAAGAAGCAGGTTTGGCGTATTACCAGCCGCGAAAAAGAGAAGTCCGAGGGAGACTACATTACCTATGATGGCATTGATGTCAATAGCTTGGAAGAGCTGGAAATGTTCCATCCTACCTATACCTACATCAATAAAAGGGTCAAAAATTTTGATGCCGTACCGCTTTTGGTGGATATTTTCCAAGAAGGGAATTTGGTTTATAATCAGCCGAGCCTGACCGAGATTCAAGCCTATGCCCGTAAGGAATTTGATAAACTTTGGGATGAGTACAAGCGGGTTCTTAATCCACAGGATTATCCAGTTGACCTGGCTAGAGATATCTGGCAGGATAAGATGGACTTGATTGACCAGATGCGTAAGAAAGCCTACCAAACAGGAGCAGAAAAATGAGCCTACAAGAAAAAATCATCGCTCAACTGGGCGTCAAACCAATCATTGACCCGGAGGAAGAAATCCGCAAGTCGGTGGACTTTCTCAAGGCCTATCTAAGAAAGCATCCTTTTTTGAAAAGTTATGTTCTGGGAATTTCTGGTGGTCAGGACTCGACCTTGGCTGGCCGTTTGGCCCAGCTAGCTGTAGAGGAAATGCGGGCTGAGACTGGTGATGATGGCTATCGCTTTATCGCTGTCCGCCTGCCTTATGGTGTTCAGGCAGATGAAGATGATGCCCAAAAGGCTCTGGCCTTTATCCAGCCTGATGTCAGTTTGACAGTCAATATCAAGGAATCAGCTGATGCTATGACAAAGGCTGTGGAGGCAACGGGTGCCAAAGTCTCTGATTTTAACAAGGGCAATATCAAGGCCCGCAGCCGTATGATTGCCCAGTATGCTTTGGCCGGTTCATACAGTGGAGCTGTCATTGGAACCGATCATGCAGCAGAAAATGTCACCGCCTTTTTCACCAAGTTTGGGGATGGCGGAGCAGATATCTTACCACTTTACCGTCTCAATAAACGTCAAGGCAAGCAGCTTTTGGCCGCCTTGGGAGCAGATCCGGCTCTCTATGAAAAGGTGCCCACGGCTGATTTGGAAGAAGAAAAACCTGGGATTGCGGATGAAGTCGCTCTGGGCGTGACCTATAATGAAATTGACGACTACCTCGAAGGCAAGTCCGTCTCAGCCCAAGCCCAAGAAACTATCGAATCTTGGTGGCATAAAGGCCAGCATAAACGGCATTTGCCGATTACAGTTTTTGATGAATTTTGGAAGTGAAAATCTCTATCGAATCTTTTTAGTTCGAGCCAAGAAATGAGGAAGCTATGAAAAAGATAGGTACACAGTCCATTGAAACCAAACGTCTTTTACTAAGACCTTTTCTGGAATCGGATGCTCAAGCTATGTATGACAACTGGGCTTCTCGTCCGGATAATTTGCTGCATGTGACCTGGTATGCTCATGAGAGTCCTGAAGTCACCAAACAATCCATTGCTCGCTGGATTGAGAATTATCAAAACATGGATTTTTACAAGTGGGCCATCTGCCTGAAGGGAAAACCTGATTCTGTAATCGGTGACATCAGTGTGGTGGACATGGATGAGGCAGTTAATGCTTGCGAGGTCGGTTACATTCTAAGTAAAGACTATTGGGGGCAGGGGCTGATGACAGAAGCTTTGAAAGCTGTTTTAATCTACCTCTTGCAAGACGCAAGTTTCAATCGTGTCACAGCAAGATTTGTAACAGCTAATCCAGCTTCGGGACGTGTCATGGCCAAAGCTGGCATGAGCTACGAAGGAACTTTCCGTCAGGCTGTATTTCATAAAGGACAAGTTAAAGATTTTTCCGTCTATGGCATCCTAAAATCCGATTTAGAAAAAGGCTAGGACTTCTCTTGTCCAGCCTTTTTACTTGCGCTCCTTTTTTAAAGTTCTATAATAGATGTATAATGACAAGGAGGATTCTATGAATTCGTTAGAACAAGATTTTACAGATAAGTTGTATGCTGCTTATGAGGCCAATCCCAAGTTTGCAGCAATTGAAAATGCCATCAGCCACAATGGCCTTTTGGCTTCCTTAGAGAAGCGAAGCGCTGCTGTGGAAAACACACCTGTCTTTTCACTGGATCTTACTAAGGACAAGGTCAGTGACCAGAAAGCATCTGGACGCTGTTGGATGTTTGCAGCTCTTAATACTTTCCGTCACAAGATGATTGCTGGTTTCCAACTGGAGGATTTTGAGCTATCTCAGGCCCATACCTTCTTTTGGGATAAATATGAAAAATCCAACTGGTTCTTGGAGCAGGTGATTGCGACAGCTGACCAAGAATTGACCAGCCGTAAGGTCAAGTTTCTCTTAGATACGCCACAGCAGGATGGCGGTCAGTGGGATATGGTTGTTTCCCTCTTTGAAAAATATGGTGTCGTGCCCAAGTCAGTCTACCCGGAGTCTATCTCATCCAGCAACAGCCGTGAGCTCAATCAGATTCTTAATAAACTCCTACGTCAGGATGCGCAGATTTTGCGAGAATTAGTGTCAGAGGGTGCAAACTCTGCTGAACTTCAGGCCAAGAAAGAAGAACTTCTCCAGGAAGTCTTTAACTTCCTAGCTATGAACTTAGGCTTGCCGCCTCGCCAGTTTGACTTTTCTTATCGAGATAAGGACAATCATTTCCACAGCGAGAGCGGATTGACACCTCTGACTTTCTATCAAAAATATGTCGATCTTAAGCTAGAAGACTATGTCTCTATCATCAATGCCCCGACTGCAGACAAGCCTTATGGTCGGTCCTATACGGTTGAGATGTTGGGAAATGTCGTTGGAAGTAAGCCCGTTCGTTATTTGAATGTTGAAATGGACCGACTAAAAGAGCTGGCTATTGCGCAAATGCAGGCTGGCGAGACCGTTTGGTTTGGCTCGGATGTTGGTCAGTCTAGCAATCGCAAGGCAGGTGTTATGGCAGAGGGGATGCACGATTTCACTGCTAGCATGGATATTCGACTAACTCAGGATAAGGCTGGCCGCTTGGACTATAGCGAAAGCCTCATGACCCACGCCATGGTCTTGACAGGAGTGGACTTGGATGAAAATGGCAAGGCTAAGAAATGGAAGGTCGAAAACTCCTGGGGCGAAAAGGTTGGTAACAAGGGCTATTTCGTAGCCTCTGACGCTTGGATGGACGAGTATACCTATCAAATCGTCGTCCGTAAAGAGTTTCTGACAGCCACAGAATTAGCAGCATATGAAGCAGAGCCTATTGTCTTGGCTCCGTGGGATCCCATGGGGGCTTTGGCAAAGTAAGCTTTGATGAGAGAATAAGAAAAGAGTAAGAATTTTTCATTCTTACTCTTTTAATTTGTGTTCTAATCTTCGTCACTCTAGTCATCTCCACCGTTACCGGAAGAGGAGTCATTGTGGCTAGAAGAGTTATTGTTTGAATCACCAGAATGCTCACTGGAAGCTGATGTGTCAGAGCTAGCTTCTGTACTGTAACTGCTATAGCTAGAATAGTTATAGTACTGCTGGTTATTGTAGTAACGGTTATAGCCAGTACCACTGTTGAGGTAGACATAAGAGCCACTGCGGTAGAGACCATCTGGCATTTCCCAATCCTCTGAAGCTGAGCCATCTTGAGCTAGGTAAAGCATCATTTCGCGGTAGACATCTGTTGCTACCTTAACCCCGTCATCAAGGATTGGTGTCAGGCGGTTAGAGTAGCCGGTCCAAACAGCCATTGAATACTTAGGCGTGTAACCAACGAAGAGCTCGTCTGGTGTGACAATGCTAGAGTAGTAGTAAGGCTTGGTCAACTTAGCTAATTCATCGTCAGCATAGTTGGAGGTTCCAGTCTTACCGGCTTGATAAACACCAGAAATAGCAGCGTTTGTACCTGTACCAGACTGCAAGACTGTTTTCATCATGTCGGTCATCATGTAGGCTGTCGTTTCCTTCATAGCCTTGGAACCATTGTTGGAGAAGGTCTTCTCTGTTCCGTCACTGAAGACGACACGATTGACATACTGAGGCTTGTAGTAAGTACCACCATTGGCAAAGGCTGCATAGGCAGCAGCCATTTTTTCACTGCTGGCTCCGTATTCGTTGCCGGATTTGCTGGTATTACTTGAAAAGGCATTAACATAGAACATTTCAGGATAATTAATTCCAATACGATTTAGGAACTTGAGGGACTCGTCCAGACCAACGGCTTCCAGCGTTTTCACGGCAGGAACGTTACGGGATTCCTGAATAGCGTATTGAATCGTCATCCCGCCATAGTATTTCTTATCCCAGTTGTAGACTGGTGTGCTGGAATACGGGAAGTTATATGGAGCATCCGTGATAGGAGCAGCAGTTGAGGTATAGACTTCATTTTCAAGAGCTGGAGCATAATCGGTGATTGGCTTCATTGTTGAACCGAAGTCACGGTTGGTTTCAACAGCTTGGTTGGTACCAAAGGATACGTTGGTAGATTGGTTACGAGAACCGAGCTGGGCAATGACTTTACCAGTTTGCACATCCATAACAGTGGAGGCAACCTGCATTTCGTCATCTGGATAAGCTACATAGTCTCCTGTGTTGTAAATATCCCAGAGTTTCTTTTGGGCATCAGTGTTGACATTTGTATAGACTTCCATACCAGTTGTCAGGACATTGTAGCCAGTCTCTTCTTCTACTTGTTCAATTACTTCCTTAAGATAATTGTCCATGTAAGCAGGATAGCTAGTGGAAGCTTTCAAGCTTTGAAGTCCATCGGTTACAGGAGTATTCTTAGCTTGCTCATACTGCTCATCTGTGATGTATTTGAGATCATGCATCTCATGAAGTACCAGATTACGTCGGTTGGTCGCAGCCTCTGGGTGAGTGTAAGGATCGTATTGGTTAGGTGCTTGGGGCATACCTGCCAGCAGAGCCGTTTGGTGTAAGCTTAAGTCTTTTAGGTCCTTGCCATAGTAGCTTCGGGCTGCTGTTTGCATACCGTAGTTACTGTTGGACATGTAGACTTTATTGACATAATAGGTCAAGATTTGCTGCTTGGTTGCTTTACGCTCAAGCTGAGCGGCCAGCCAAGCTTCTTGGATTTTACGTGAAAGGGTCGCGTCTGAAGAAGAAGTTGAGAAATAGGACAGCTTAATCAACTGCTGGGTCAGAGTTGATCCCCCTTGACGACCTCCGCGGATGTTGCTAACAAGAGCACCTGCAATCCGAATAAAGTCCACTCCGCGGTGATTGAAGAAGCGATGGTCTTCAATGGCGACAATGGCGTTGACCAAATCCGTAGGAATTTCACTTGTTTCAGCATTGACCCGCTTTTCGGCGCCTAGGTCCGCAATCAAATTATTATTGCTGTCAAAAATCTTACTGGATGTGGTCGCGATCAGGTCTTTTTCAGAAAGCTTAGGAGCCTTGACCGCATAGTAGGTAAATACTAAACAGCCAATCACGAATCCAATCATAAGCAGGGTTATAAGTGCACTTGCAAGATATTTCAAAGCCTGCATAAGAGTTTGTTTATTCATTTATAATACCACCTAGTAGTTTTTGTTCGATAATTTCAAGATAAGGGATGCTGGGAAGCTGTTGCATTTCAATCGGATAACCATGCTCTTGGATGTAAGTTAGAGGCATGGACTTCCCTCCCTTGTCGATCTTGTAAAACTCAATTAAATAAGAAGCGGGAAGTAGGTAAGTCTCCCTTAAGCTGGAAAAATGCAGTAAGACAAAACAGATGCCCTTTTGCTCAAGGACTGCCTCCATATGCTCAATCTGATGCGAATGAAAATTTTTCATGGGCATCGATTTTTTCTGTCGGGTTTCCTTGGCTTCAAAGTCAATATAATGGCCCTTGTAGACACCAGAATAGTCTGTTGTGGAAGCTTGCCGAAAGTAAGCCTCTACAATCTTGGCTCGGCTACGGTGCGGATAATCAACCTTGACAATCTGGATGGGGGTAGGCTTTTTATGGATGACAGCGAGTCCTCTGCTTAGATAGTAGCTGTTGGATTCGTTAATCATCTTTTCAAAAGACATCCCACGATTGGCAAAGTTAATCATGCCGGGAACGGGCCTATTGATACTGCTTTTTGCCTTTAGCTTATGCGGATAGTTGACCATAAAACTCCTTATTGGTACAATAGCATCACTCTATTATACCACAAAAAACTTTTTTAAGGGAGAATAAATGACCAGTCTACTAATAACAGGCTACAAAGCCTTTGAAATCGGCGTTTCGACGGAAAAAGATATGAGAATAAATATCATAAAAGAAGCCGCTAAGAGGGATTTAATCCGTTTTTTGGAAGAAGGAGTAGATTGGCTAGTTTTTATGGGCAATCTGGGCTTCGAGTCTTGGGTTTTGGATCTAGCTAATGAATTGAAAAAAGACTATGAATTTCAGACGGCAACCATCTTTCTCTTTGAGAATCAAGGTGAAAATTGGAATGAAGCCAATCAAGCAAAATTAGCTGCTTTTAAGCAAACCGATTTTGTCAAGTATGCTTATCCGACCTACCAAAATCCAAGTCAGTTTCGTGATTACAATCAATTCATCATTCAAAATACAGATGGAGCCTACCTCTTTTACGATGAAGAGCAGGAGACAAAATTGAAATATCTTTACCAAGAAATGAAAAAACAAGAACAATATTTTATCAAAAAATTAACATTTGATGACCTGAATGAAGTGGCCGAAAATTTTTCGGGAAATTAGATGATAAATCTTGATTTTTATAGTGCATTTTGTTTATAATTGAATATGATAAACTAGATTGGAGAGAGAAGATGGCAAGTATTATTTTTACAGCAAAAGATATTTTTGATCAGGATTTTAAGCGCGAAGTACGCGGCTATAGTAAGTCCGAAGTGGATGAGTTTTTGGATGATATTATCAAAGATTATGAGACTTACGCAGCCTTGGTAAAGGAGCTGCGTGAGGAAAATCGCCGTCTCAAGGAAGAGTTAGCTGCGAAGCCGGTTGAAAAAGCACCGGTTCAGCCGACTCAGCCTGTCCAATCAACACAAGCGACTCAGTCAACTGCAGAAAGCTTCCCTCAGATGACTTCTGCGACTAATTTTGATATCTTGAAGCGCTTGAACCGTCTTGAAAAGGAAGTATTCGGGAAACAAATTCTGGATCGTGAATAATGGTTCTTTTTAGAACAGTGCAATTTTTGGATAATCGCGTGGAAATTTTAGATTTTCATGAGGAAAGTCCATGCTAGCACTGGCTGTGATGCCGGTAGTGTTTGTGCTAGGCGAAGAAATAAGCCTAGGGACGGATTTTTCCGTTACGGCGACTGAAAGGGCTAAGTCTTTTGATATGTCTGATTAGGTCTGAAAGTGCCACAGTGACGTAGTTCTTTTGGAAACAGAAGAAGTGGAACGCGGTAAACCCCTCAAGCTAGCAACCCAAACTTTGGTCGGGGCATGGAGTGCGTGGAAGCGAACATAGCACTCTGACTGGAAACAGTAGACAGATGATTATCGAAGGAAATGGTACCTAGTCATTTCCGGAACAAAACATGGCTTACAGAAAATTGCATATAGGCTGAGGCTGGGACGTCAAGTCCTGTCCTCTTTAAATTTTATAATAGAATAGCAAGAGAGTGGCTGAGCGCTCTATTCTCTGCCAAGTTCAACTAGCTGTTGCTTCATTTGTCTGATGGACATTTCAAGGAATGAGCTAATTGATAAATGGCAGTGAAACCTTCTCAGCCCAAAATTTAAAAAGGGAGAGTGAGGAAAATCGATGTGACGAAATCACGATTTTTGTCTCACTCCCTTTGTTTGTATAGATTGGAATCCATTTAAAAGCCGAGATGAAAGAAAAATTTAATTTAATTGCGACCGCAGCGGCAGGGCTAGAAGCTGTCGTCGGCCGTGAAATCAGAGAGCTGGGACTTGATTGTCAGGTCGAAAATGGCCGGGTTCGCTTTGAGGGTGATGTCAGTTCCATTATTCAAACCAATCTCTGGTTGCGCGCGGCCGATCGGATTAAGATTGTAGTTGGCAGTTTTCCAGCCAAGACTTTCGAAGAGCTCTTTCAGGGAGTTTTTGCTCTGGATTGGGAGAATTATCTACCGCTGGGAGCTAAATTTCCTATTGCCAAGGCCAAATGCGTCAAGTCAAAACTTCACAATGAGCCTAGCGTTCAGGCTATTTCTAAAAAGGCGGTTGTCAAGAAGCTGCAGAAGCATTATGCACGTCCGGAAGGGGTTCCTTTGCAGGAAAATGGAGCTGAGTTTAGGATAGAGGTTTCTATTCTAAAAGATGTAGCGACGGTCATGATTGATACAACAGGGTCTAGCCTCTTCAAACGTGGCTATCGTGTCGATAAAGGCGGTGCACCGATTAAGGAAAATATGGCAGCGGCCATTTTACTCCTGTCCAATTGGTATCCAGATAAGCCTTTGATTGATCCGACTTGCGGCTCTGGTACTTTTTGTATCGAGGCTGCTATGATAGGGATGAAGATGGCGCCGGGACTCCATCGTTCCTTTGCCTTTGAAGACTGGAATTGGGTAGATAAAGACTTGGTAGCACAGGCTCGCTCGACTGCACTCAGTCAGATTGATCAGACCATTCAGCTGGATATTTCTGGCTCGGATATCGATGGCCGTATGGTAGAGCTAGCTCGAAAAAACGCTGAGCAAGCAGGAGTTGCAGAGCAGATTCACTTCAAGCAGATGCGTCTGCAGGATTTGCATACAGATAAGATTAATGGTGTGATTATCTCTAATCCGCCATACGGGGAGCGCCTCCTAGATGATGAGGCTGTGACTCGTCTTTATCAGGAGATGGGAGAAACCTTTGCTCCGCTCAAAACTTGGAGCAAGTTTATCCTGACTAGCGATGAAGCTTTTGAAAGCAAATATGGCAGTCAGGCCGATAAAAAACGCAAACTTTATAATGGAACTTTAAAAGTTGATTTATATCAGTATTTTGGCCAGCGGGTCAAACGTCAGTTAGATTAGAAAGGATTTGCCGTGACGAAAGAAGAAAACTACTCACCGGAAGAAGAAAAGAAAGAGTCGGTCCTTGATTTTGAAGAGGCTAAGGAAATGACAGTCGGCCAAGCCACTCGTAAGAAAGAGGAGCTGGAAGCCGGTGTGAATGAAAGCGACAATGTGCTGGATAAGTACATCAAGCAGCACCGTCAGGAAATCGAAGCTGGAAAATTTGAAACCCAGAAAATCAGAAAGCTGCAGGAGCAGGAAGCGGCTCAAGCTGAGCAAGCCACTTCTGATTTGACCGATTTCATCAAAGAAAGACGGCAAGAGGTTGAAAGTGAGCAGGAGATTCCAGCAGCTCAGTTGACAGCCACTGAGACAGCAAGTGAGCCAGAAGCAGCTCCAAACCCCTTAGGTTCTCGCAGTCAACGCTCAGAGCAGGAAGATGCGGTTCCTGCCGCTCCCGTTCAAAAGACATCTTACGGTCCTATTCCAGAACCGCTTGATGAGAAGGAATTACAGGTTTCTAAGACGCCTTTCTACAAGAAAAAAGCTTTCCTTTATCCAGTCTTAGGACTTTTAGGGATTGCTGTAGCGGGCACAGGGCTTTACTTTGCTCTGGGGCATAATTGGGGACACAAGACCGTTACAAGCTCCAGTTCTTCAACATCGCAGTCCAGCAAAAAGAGCTCGTCTTCCTCTAGCTCTGATAATATTGCCAAGGATTTGAAGTCCTTTAATGATGAGTATGCTGCATTCTTCACAGATAGCAATCAAACAGCTGTCAAAAACAGTAAATTTGGTGACTTGGAAAAATTAAAAACCTTACTTGAAAAGCTAAAAGGCAGCAAAGACTATGATGCAGCCAAGAGCAAGTATGATTCCTTGGTCAAGCAGATTTCGGCTATCCAGAGTGTCAATTCACAGTTTGATGGCGGAGCGATCACTGACGGTGTCTTGAATAAGGAAGCCAAGGCCAATACAAATGCGACTTTCTCAGATGTATCAAGTGGCAATGCTAAGCTAGATGAAGTTCTAAAGGCAGCGATTGCCCAAGGACGTAGCCAACAGGTGCCAACACCAGCTCCTGCTACTGATCAGGGAGGCTCTAGTGCGGGTACAAGCGGCGGTTCAAGCTCGTCTGCTTCTGGTTCAGGGGCTTCCAGCTCATACTCTGGCTATGGTCTTCCAAGCAATGGAGTAAATCTGCAGAGAGACCTCAGTCGTGTCCCTTATAACCAAGCAGCTATTGATGACGTTAACAATCCAGCTTGGACTTTCAATCCTGGCGTTCTAGAGAAGATTTTGCAAACTTCCCGTGAACGTGGCTATATTTCTGGTGATAACTATATCCTGGAACGCGTCAATATTATTAAAGGAAACGGCTACTATAACCTCTTCAAGCCAGACGGTACCTACCTCTTCAGTATCAACTGTAAGACTGGCTACTTCGTCGGAAATGGACCAGGTCATGCTGACTCACTTGATTTCTAGTCATCTTTGAACATTTCTTCAGCAGCTGACTTTCTAGTTTGTTGATGGATTTCATTATACATGCACAAAAAAAGTTCTCGATTTCGAGAACTTTTTATTGTTTTAAATCACATGGCGTTCAAAGGCATCATCTGAGATTCCTTGGCTGAGAATAAGTTTAGCCCATTCTTTGGCTGAGAAGAGGCTGTGATCCTTGTAGTTTCCGCAGGATTCAATGGTTGTTCCAGGGACATCTTCCCAGCTAGTTGACTCAGCGATTTCTTCCAGACAGGATTTGATGACCTGAGCAATCTGGCTGGAGCTGTGTTGGCCCCACATAATCATGTGAAAACCAGTGCGACAGCCAAAAGGTGAGCAATCAATCATACCATCAATGCGCTTGCGGATCAACATAGCCAGCAAATGCTCAATGGTATGCAGACCAGCAGTCGGAATGGAATCTTCATTAGGCTGAACCAAGCGGATATCAAAATTGGAAATGATGTCTCCTTTAGGACCAGTTTCCTCTCCGATGAGACGAACATAAGGCGCTTTGACGATGGTGTGATCCAGCTCAAAGCTTTCAACGATAACTTCTTTAGACATGGTTTCTCCTTTACAATGTAGTGAGTGCGAGAAGGTTTTTCTAGTGATATCAAGCCATAGGTTTGTCTTGTTAGTTAAGAAAAAGCCTGTCTCATATGCATCTTTTCTTCTCTGATTATAGCATAAAAAATTTTTATTTGGGAATAAAGTTTGCGTCTTAAAGGAATGAAAAATTTGAACAATCTTGCTTATCTCTTGAAAAAAGTTTTGGTGCTCAGGCTTCTACAAACTTTGAAGATTTAGTCGGTAAAAATTGGACAAAAGCTTTCTTGAATTTCAAAAAATAGGTTTGTGAATTTTTTAGATTTGTGATAGAATAGTATGGAATTTTGAATTCAACAATTAAATAGATTTGGAGTAAAAACATGGACCTATTTCCTATAATTATGTCTGTTTTTGCTGCCATCATTGGTTTAGTGATTGGATATGTAAGTGTCTCGGCTAAGATGAAATCATCTAAAGAAGCTGCAGAGCTTACTCTTTTAAATGCTGAACAAGAAGCAACCAATTTACGCGGACAAGCTGAACGCGAAGCTGATTTGATTGTCAAAGAAGCCAAGCGAGAAACAAGTTCGCTTAAAAAAGAAGCACTTTTGGAGGCAAAAGAAGAAGCCAGAAAATATCGTGAACAAGTTGATGCAGAATTTAAGTCTGAACGTCAAGAGTTGAAACAAATCGAAAGCCGCTTGACAGAGCGCGCTTCTACCCTTGACCGCAAAGACGATAATTTAAGCAACAAAGAAAAGGCTTTGGAGCAAAAAGAACAAAGTCTCTCAGATAAATCTAAACACATTGATGCGCGTGAAGAACAAGTAGCGGAACTTGAAAAGCAGAAGGCGGCAGAGCTGGAGCGAGTTGCTTCGCTATCGCAGACAGAAGCGCGTGATATTATTTTGACGCAGACCGAGGACAAGCTTTCTAAAGAGATTGCGACTAGGATTCGGGATGCGGAGCAAGATATCAAAGAGCGGTCTGACAAGGTTGCGAAGAATATCTTGGTCCAAGCCATGCAGCGTATTGCCGGTGATTATGTCGCTGAGCAAACCAACTCAACGGTGCATCTGCCAGATGACAGTATGAAGGGTCGGATTATTGGCCGTGAAGGTCGCAATATCCGGACTTTTGAAAGTCTGACTGGTATTGATGTCATCATTGATGATACGCCTGAAGTAGTCACTCTCTCAGGTTTTGATCCGATTCGACGTGAGATTGCTCGTATGACCATGGAAGCACTCTTGAAAGATGGCCGTATTCACCCAGCTCGCATTGAGGAGTTGGTTGAGAAGAACCGTCTGGAAATTGACAATCGCATCCGTGAGTACGGGGAAGCCGCAGCTTATGAAATCGGAGCTCCTAACCTGCATCCTGATTTGATGAAGATCATGGGGCGCTTGCAGTTCCGTACTTCTTATGGTCAGAACGTCCTGAGGCATTCTATTGAGGTTGCCAAACTTTCCGGTATCATTGCTGCTGAGCTTGGTGAAAATGCCAATTTAGCCCGCCGTGCTGGATTTCTCCATGATATTGGTAAGTCTATTGACCGTGAGGTTGAAGGCAGCCACGTGGAAATCGGAACAGAACTGGCTCGTAAGTACAAGGAGCATCCAGTTGTTGTTAATACCATTGCCAGCCACCACGGAGATGTGGAAGCAGAAAGTGTCATTGCTGTTATCGTAGCTGCTGCAGACGCACTCAGTGCTGCTCGGCCAGGTGCCCGCAGTGAATCTCTGGAAAGCTATATCAAGCGTCTCCAAGATTTGGAAGAAATCGCTAATAGCTTCAAGGGTGTCAAGAACAGCTTTGCTTTGCAAGCCGGCCGTGAAATCCGGATTATGGTTCAGCCGGACAAGATTAAGGATGACAAGATTACGATTTTGGCTCACGATGTTCGTGAAAAAATCGAAAACAACTTGGAATACCCAGGCAATATCAAGGTAACAGTCATCCGTGAGATGCGAGCCGTTGACTACGCAAAATAAAGAAGAAATGCAGTCTGGTAACAGATTGCTTTTTTCTTGAATGTTCTGTAGTTCTATTTTGTTTTCTGTATGATTGCTTGTTTATTTTTCTATTTTCTCAAAACTCTAGACACATACATTTCTTCCTATCCTCTTGAAATATCAGTCTAATTTTGTTACACTAGATAGAAAGACTGTGAAGGAGACATGATGACGGAACGAGGCTTACTAATCGTCTTTTCTGGTCCCTCTGGTGTAGGAAAAGGGACTGTTAGACGAGAAATTTTTGAAAGCACTGATAACCAATTTCAGTACTCGGTATCCATGACGACTCGTCCGCAGCGTCCAGGCGAAGTGGATGGAGTTGACTATTTCTTCCGCACTCGCGAGGAGTTTGAAGAGCTGATTCGTCAGGGACAGATGCTGGAGTATGCAGAGTATGTAGGAAACTACTACGGGACGCCTCTGACTTATGTCAATGAAACGCTGGATAAAGGTATTGATGTCTTCCTAGAGATTGAGGTTCAGGGAGCTTTGCAAGTCAAGAAAAAAGTTCCAGATGCCGTCTTTATTTTTTTGACTCCTCCAGACTTAGAAGAACTTAAAGATCGCTTGGTTGGTCGTGGGACAGACAGTGCGGAGATTATTGATCAGCGCATTGAAAAGGCCAAAGAAGAAATTGCCCTTATGCGCGAGTATGATTATGCCATTGTCAATGATCAGGTGCCGCTGGCTGCCGACCGTGTCAAGCGCGTGATTGAAGCAGAGCATTTCCGAGTAGACCGTGTTATCGGCCGTTATCAGGACATGCTTCCAAAAAATGAAACGATTATTCGATAGAAAGTTAGAAATTAGGTAGAAAATTATGATGTTAAAACCGTCTATTGACACTTTGCTGGACAAGGTTCCGTCAAAATATTCCTTGGTTATTTTAGAAGCTAAGCGCGCTCATGAGCTTGAAGCTGGAGCTCCCGCTACGCAGGAATTCAAGTCTGTCAAATCCACTCTTCGTGCTTTGGAAGAAATTGAATCTGGCAATGTCGTTATCCATCCAGATCCAGAAGGCAAGCGCGAGGCAGTTCGCCGTCGGGCAGAAGAAGAGCGCCTGCGTAAAGAAGAAGAAGAACGCAAGATTAAAGAGCAAATCGCTAAAGAAAAAGAAGAAGGTGAGAAGATTTAAGGTTGGGGATGCTCAATCTTATTTTTTCTGTAATGACGTTTAGGAAAGCGGGGTGAGAATGTGAAGCTAGCAAAGATTATTGTGGATGTTCCTCTGATGCAGACGGACAAGCCCTATAGTTATGCTATTCCAGAAGAGTTTGCTGGGATGCTGGCAGCTGGCATGCGAGTTCATGTCCCTTTTGGGCAGGGAAATCGCCTGATTCAGGGGATTGTGGTCGGCTTTGATGAGACGGGAGGTCAAGAAGAGCTGAAGGAAATTGCGGAAGTCCTTGATTTCAGGCCAGTGCTAAACCAGGAACAGCTCTGGCTGGCGGATGAGCTGCGCAAGTCAGTCTTTTCTTATAAGATTACTCTTTTAAAGGCCATGCTGCCTAGTCTTCTCAACTCCAGCTATGATAAACTACTCTATCCAACGGAGCTGCTGAATGATGAGGAGCGCTCAGCTATCTTTGGTCAGGAGGACAGCCTTCGCTTTTCTGATTTGGACAAGAAAAGTCAGGCCAAGCTGATGCGATTGACCCAGACGGGCCGCATTCGGCTGGAGTATCAGGCGACGGATAAGAAGAATATTAAGACTGAGAAATGGTATCGGGTCAATCATGCCGCTCTGCAAAATCATGACCTTCCCCGACAAGCCAAGAAAAAACAAGAATTAAAAGAAGTCTTGCTGGAACAGAGAGATAGCCGGCTCTTGGCTGATTTGCGAGAAAACTTTTCGCGTGATGTTATCAATTACTTTATCAAAGAAAACCTAATTAGCATTGAAGATAGAGAAATCAGCCGTTCTGCTACTTATTTCCAAAAGGAGCGGCAGCAGCAAAGTCTGACCTTAAACGATGAACAGGCCGCAGCGGTTGCAGCAATCACTCAGAAAATTGGTCAGAGTCATTCTCAGCCAGTTCTTTTAGAAGGGGTCACGGGCAGTGGGAAGACCGAAGTTTACCTGCAAGTCATCGCAGAGGCACTGGCCCAGAGCAAGACCGCTATCATGCTGGTTCCGGAGATTTCTCTGACTCCACAGGTTACTGATCGCTTTATTTCTAGATTTGGCGACCAAGTTGCAATTTTGCATTCAGGTCTGTCTGATGGTGAGAAATACGATGAGTGGCGCAAGGTGGAGCGAGGAGCTGCTCAGGTTGTTGTCGGCGCGCGTTCAGCTATTTTTGCTCCGCTGACAAATATTGGAGCCATCATCATTGATGAAGAGCATGAATCCTCCTACAAGCAGGATTCTAATCCTCGCTATCATGCCAGAGAGGTGGCTCTCCTGCGAGCTCAGTACAATCAAGCTGTTTTAGTGTTGGGTTCGGCGACTCCGAGTTTGGAGAGCCGTGCTCGAGCAAGCCGTGGTGTCTATGATTTTCAGCTACTCAGTAAGCGTGCAAATCCGCTGGCGCAGATTCCTCAAGTGGAAGTGGTGGATTTTCGGGATTATATCGGACAGCATGAAGCCAGTAATTTCACCCCGGTCCTGCTAGAGGCTATTCAAAATCGTCTGGATAAGGGAGAGCAGACGGTTCTCATGCTCAACAGGCGGGGGTATTCCAGCTTTGTCATGTGTCGGGAATGTGGGACCGTTGACAGCTGTCCCAACTGTGATATTTCTCTGACCCTGCATATGGACACCAAGACCATGAACTGCCACTACTGTGGCTTTACTAAGAACATTCCTCAGAGTTGTCCTAACTGTGCCAGCCGCAGCATTCGCTATTATGGCACTGGGACGCAGAAAGCTTATGATGAGCTGGTTCAGCTCTTTCCACAGGCTCGCATTTTGCGGATGGATGTAGATACGACACGTAAGAAAGGCAGTCATGAAGCCATTTTAGAAAGCTTTGGTCAGGGTCAGGCAGATATTCTCTTAGGCACCCAGATGATTGCCAAGGGGCTGGATTTTCCAAATGTGACGCTGGTTGGTGTTCTCAATGCAGACACAGCTCTTAATCTGCCGGACTTTCGCTCTTCAGAGCGAACCTTCCAGCTGCTGACTCAGGTGGCGGGCCGTGCTGGTCGGGCTGAAAAGGCTGGTCAGGTCTTTATCCAGTCCTACAATCCTCATCATTATGCCATTGAGTTTGCAAAGCAGCAGGATTATGAGGGCTTTTATGCTTATGAAATGGGAATCCGCCGGCAGCTGGGCTATCCGCCTTATTACTTTACGATCGGTCTAACTCTGTCGCATAAGGACGAAGAGACAGCAGTGCGAAAATCCTATGAGGTTATGGATATTCTGCGGAGCGGTCTGTCAGAAAAAGTGCAAATCCTAGGGCCAACTCCGAAGCCCATTGCCCGCACCCACAATCTCTATCATTATCAGATTTTGCTTAAATATCGCTTTGAGGACAAGCTGCAGGCGACGCTAAATCAAGTCTTGGACTGGACACAGAATCGGGACAATAAAGATTTACGCCTGACAATTGATAATGAACCACAAAATTTCATGTAAAGCTTTTTAGCCGAGATTAAGGTTGTTGTAGGCGACTTCTGATATAATAAGTGAAGGAACAAAGAAGGAATCAATAGTTTAAAATGATGAAAATAATATTTATGGGGACACCGGACTTCTCAGCGACTGTCCTAAAAGGGCTGCTGGACAGTGGTCAATACCAAGTGTTAGCAGTGGTGACGCAGCCGGACCGGGCCGTCGGCCGTAAAAGAGAGATACGCATGACCCCAGTAAAAGAATTGGCCTTGGAATATAAGCTGCCGGTTTATCAACCGGAAAAGCTGGCTCAAAGCTCGGATTTAGAGGAGTTGATGAACTTAGAAGCAGATGGTATTGTCACAGCTGCTTTTGGGCAGTTTTTGCCTAGCCGCTTGCTGGACAGTGTTGACTTTGCGGTGAATGTTCATGCTTCTTTACTACCTAAATACCGAGGTGGTGCGCCCATTCACTATGCTCTGATCAATGGAGATGAGCAGGCAGGCGTTACGATTATGGAAATGGTCAAGGAAATGGATGCTGGAGATATGATAGCCAGCAAGGCGACGCCGATTGAAGAGACTGACAATGTCGGAACTCTCTTTGAGAAATTGGCGCTTATCGGGCGAGATTTGTTGTTGGATGTTCTGCCAGCTTATAGGGCAGGGCAGATTACACCTCAGCCGCAGGATCCTAGCCAGGTCACTTTCTCTCCGAATATCAGCCCAGAAGAAGAGCGGATAGACTGGAGCAAAACAAACCGCCAAATTTTCAATCAAATCCGCGGCATGTATCCTTGGCCGGTAGCTCATACCTTGCTGCAGGGGCAACGCTTTAAGATTTACGAAGCAGATATGGCAGCTGGCAGCGGTCAACCGGGGCAGATATTGTCTATTAGTAAAAAAGAACTGGTGGTCGCAGCTGGTCAGGGAGCCCTCTCGCTGAAGACGGTTCAGCCTGCTGGTAAGCCCAAGATGGCTATCGTTGATTTTTTGAATGGACTGGGCCGTAGCCTGTCCCTAGGAGATACTTTTGGAAAGTAAGCAAAAAACGGCCCGTCGGCAGGCCTTGGAAATTTTGGAAGAAGTTTTTGAAGAAGGCGCCTATTCCAATATCGCCTTAAACCGAGCACTGAGTCAAAGCCAACTGAGCCAAGCAGATAAAGGTCTGGTAACAGAGCTGGTTTACGGCACAGTTGCTCGGAAAATCACTCTGGAATGGTATTTATCCCATCTGATTGAGGATAGGGACAAATTAGATAACTGGCTCTACATTCTGCTTATGCTCAGTCTGTACCAGATGCTCTATCTGGACAAAATCCCTCAGCACGCAGTTGTTCATGAGGCTGTTGAAATTGCGAAAATCCGTAAGCGCGGCAGCGAAAAATTTGTCAATGCCTTGTTACGTAGGATTGAGCGTGAGGGTGTAGCTGATTTTAAAACAATCAAGCGCAAAAATAAGCGCTATTCGATCCAGTATTCTCTGCCGGTCTGGCTGGTCAAAGACCTGATAGAAGAGTATGGCGAAGAAAGGGCTCTGGCTATCTTTGCCAGTCTCTTTGTTCGCAGCAAGGCTAGCATTCGCGTGACGGAGCTGTCGCGCAAGGCAGAGCTTCGCCAGCTTTTAGGGGCTGAGGACTCGCTCTTATCTCCGTCAGCCTTGGTTAAGAAACAGGGGCATTTTGCGGGGCATCAGCTCTTCGAAAGCGGAGCGATTACGATTCAGGATGAGTCTAGCCAGCTGGTGGCTCCGACTCTGGCCATCGAAGGTGAGGAGCAGATTCTGGATGCCTGCAGTGCACCGGGCGGCAAGACTGTCCACATGGCTTCCTATCTGACGAGCGGTCACATTACAGCCTTGGACCTCTACGATCATAAGTTAGAGCTCGTAGCAGAAAATGCAGAAAGACTGGGCTTGGCTGATAAAATTACCACCCAAAAGCTAGACGCGACCAAGGTGTTTGAGACTTTTGGCCCAGATGCTTTCGATAAAATCTTAGTGGACGCTCCTTGCTCTGGTATTGGCTTAATTCGCCGCAAACCAGATATAAAATATAATAAAGAAAATGCAGATTTTGAGAATTTACAAAAAATTCAGCTGGATATACTAGACAGCGTTTGTCAAAGTCTACGTAAAGGTGGTATAATAGCTTATAGTACTTGCACGATTATGGCCAAAGAGAATTTTGAGGTTGTCGAGAAATTTCTGGCCAGTCATCCGAATTTTGAGCAAGTCTTATTAGACCATGAAAGAAAAGATATCGTCAAAGACGGCTGTATCTTGATTACGCCGGAATTATATGAAAGCGACGGATTTTTTATCAGTCAATTTAGGAAGATATCGGAATAAGAGGAGGAAACTGACAGTATGGAAATTTCATTATTAACAGATGTTGGTCAAAAGCGTACAAATAACCAAGATTATGCCAATCTTTTTGTGAATCGGGCGGGCAAAACCCTGATTATCTTGGCAGATGGTATGGGCGGCCACAGAGCTGGAAATATTGCCAGTGAAATGGCTGTGACAGACTTAGGAGCTGCCTGGGTCGATACACAGATTGATTCGGTGAATCAAGTACGTGAATGGTTTGCGGAACACTTGGAAGAGGAAAATCAGCGCATTCATCAATTTGGTCAAGATGAAGAATACAAGGGCATGGGAACGACTTTGGAAGCCTTGGCTATCATTGATAATCAAGCCATCTATGCCCATATCGGCGATTCTCGCATCGGCTTGATTCGCGGTGATGAATACCGCCAGCTGACCAATGATCACTCGCTTGTTAATGCTTTATTGAAAGCTGGACAGATTACTCCAGAAGAAGCAGAGCGTCATCCGCAGAAGAATATCATTACCCAGTCTATTGGTCAAAAAGACGAAGTACAGCCTGACTATGGCATGATTACCTTGGAAGATGGTGACTACCTTCTGCTCAACAGTGACGGTCTGACTAATATGATTTCAGACAGTGAAATTTGTGACATTGTCACCAGCGACATCAGCCTGTCTGAAAAAACACAAACCTTAATTCGCTTTGCCAACAATGCTGGAGGGCTGGATAACATCACAGTTGCTCTGGTTCGCTTTGACAAGGAGGATAAGGAATGATTCAAATCGGCAAAATCTTTGCCGGGCGATATAAAATCATCAAGCAGATTGGCCGCGGAGGCATGGCAGATGTCTATTTGGCCAAGGACTTGATTTTGGATGGTGAGGAAGTTGCGGTAAAGGTTCTTAGGACCAATTACCAGACAGATCCTATCGCTGTCGCGCGTTTCCAACGGGAAGCCAAGGCGATGGCTGACTTGGACCATCCGCACATCGTTCGGATCACTGATATTGGAGAAGAAGACGGCCAGCAGTATCTGGCTATGGAATACGTGGCGGGTCTTGACCTCAAGCGCTATATCAAAGAGAATTCTCCGATTTCAAATGAAGAAGCAGTCAGAATCATGGGACAAATCTTGCTGGCCATGCGCTTGGCGCATACACGCGGGATTGTCCATCGTGACCTGAAACCACAAAATGTCCTCTTAACCCCAGATGGCAATGCCAAGGTAACAGACTTTGGGATTGCGGTGGCCTTTGCGGAGACAAGTCTGACTCAGACTAACTCAATGCTAGGCTCAGTTCATTATCTATCGCCTGAGCAGGCACGTGGCTCTAAAGCAACTGTTCAGAGTGATATTTATGCGATGGGGATTATTTTTTATGAGATGCTGACTGGTCATATCCCTTATGATGGAGATAGCGCCGTTACGATTGCCCTGCAGCATTTCCAAAAGCCGCTGCCATCGATCATTTCTGAAAATCCTAATGTGCCTCAGGCCTTGGAAAATGTGGTCATTAAAGCAACAGCCAAAAAATTGACGGATCGTTATCAGTCGGTTGCAGAGATGTATGTGGACTTGTCCAGTAGCTTATCTTATGAGCGCCGTAATGAAAAGAAATTAGTCTTTGATGATGTTGCGAAAGCAGACACCAAGACCTTGCCAAAAATCTCACCTGTACCTCAGCCAGCAGTTCCACCTGTTAAGTCAACGCCGCCTAAAGTGGAAGCTGCTGAAGTCAAGGAAGAGACATCTGATGCGGTTAAGAAAGCTCCAAAGAAACGCCGTTTGAGAACGCGTTACAAGGTTCTTTTCTTTGCTATCCTATTGGTTTTGGCTGCCTTTGTCGTCCTTCTCTATAACAGCCCGTCTAACACCAGCGTGCCAGATGTTTCTGGTCAGACTGTAGCAGAGGCTCGCTCCGCTATTGAAGCTAAGAAGCTGGTTGTCGGAGAGGAAAAGGAAGAATACAGCGACAATGTCGAATCCGGCAAAGTAATTAAAACTGATCCACAGGCCAATAGTCAGCGCCGCGAAGGCAGCAAAATTGACCTGATTATCTCCAAGGGACCAAAGACCTTTGTGATGGAAGATTATGTCGGTCAAGCAAAATCAGCCGTAGTTGAAAATCTGAAAACAAACTATAATGTTTCTGAGAAATTGATTGAGATTGTTGAGGAGGAATCGGACGATTACGAGCCAGGTCAGGTCATTCGCCAGTCGCCGGCAGCTGGTTCGACCTATGATTTGACTTCTAATCATAAGATCAAGCTGACAGTGGCGAAAGCAGTGACTAGTGTGGCCATGCCTGACTTTGGCAGCATGCAGTACACCTACGCCAATGCCCGTTCTTACTTGATTCAAATGGGAATTTCTTCGTCTCGAATTGAGCGAGTTGTTGACCGTTCGGTCACTTCGACTCAGGCTGACTTGGTAACTTCCCAGTCACCTGCGGCAGGTCAGACGATTGACCTCAAGTCCAATGAAAAAATCACTCTTTACGTGACAGAAGCAACAACACCATCGTCATCTAGCTCGTCATCTTCATCGTCTAGTAGCAACTCAAAGAGCAGCTCATCGTCTGAAGATAGCGGACATGGAACTAGTTCTAGCTCATCTGATAGTTGATTAATAAACCATCCATTTTAAGTTTTTTATCTTAAAACGGATGTTTTTTTCTTTTTTGCTGGACAAATTTCCCCATTTCATGCCTTGGACGGAGGATTTTTGGTTTAATTTTGTTAAAATAGGAAGGTAGAGAAAGGAAAAGGCTATGTGGAAGGTTCAATTATTTGTCTTTGTTGAAACAGTCTTATTATCCATGGCATTGGTGACCATGTTGGCAGCTGATTTTTCACGAGTTGTCATTATCTTGGTCCTTTTTTTGCTGCTGCTCTACTATTACTTCGGCAAGCAAAAAGGGAATTTTCTGCTGGTCGCTTCCATGATTATGCTGTTTTTCATTATTATGCTCAATCCCTACGTCATTGCTGCCCTTTTATTTGCGCTTGTTTATGGGATGATTGTGGCCTACCCTTATATCTATAAGGAAAATCAAGAAACCCATCTCGTTTACGAAGAAGATGTGGAAATTCAGAGTGAAAAAAATCGCTGGTTGGGGGACCTGCAGCATTTTTCTAAGGACAGCTGTCAATTTCATGACATCAACCTTTTGCGTATCATTGGGAAAGACACCATTCATTTGGAAGACGTGATTTTGGTCAACCATGATAATGTCATTGTCATTCGAAAAGGTTTTGGCGATACCAAGATTATTGTACCGCTGGATGTGGAAATTCAGCTGCAAATCAATACTCTTTACGGGGAGCTGAACTTTCTGCATCATCCATCTCGCAAGCTGCGCAACGAAAGCATTTCGCTGACGACACCAGACTATAAACGAGCCAATAAGACAGTGAAGATTGTCCTCGTCAGCTTCTTAGGAAATGTGGAGGTTGTCAGAAAGTGAAGAAATCAAATTATTTTCTCATTCTCCTCTATACTTTCTTTGTTTTATTTATCATCTTTCACTATATTTTCAATATTTTTGATTTCACTTGGCAGGAGCTCTTTAATGATTTGGAGCTGTTGCAGTCTTTTGTTTTCTTTGTTGTGATTATCGGTTTATCACTGACCATTCTGATTGTGATAGCAGCTCGCTTGATACAATATCTGTCGGTAGCCCATGTGCAAAAAAATCTTCGGCGTTTGCTGGATGGACGGAGGCTGGAGCCAACAGACCAACCCGAGCTGGATCGCTCTCTGCATCAGCTTGAGAGAAGGCTGCACCGTCTGACAGAGAATCTCCAAAAGTCTGAAAACCAAACCCTGCAGACGGAAGAGAAAATTATCGAAAAAGAACGGCGGCGAATTGCGCGTGATTTGCACGATACTGTCAGTCAGGAATTATTTGCAGCCAATATGATTCTTTCGGGAGTGGCTGGAAATGTAGAACGGCTTGATGGAGAAAAACTGCAAAAGCAGCTCAAGGGGATTGCCGATATTCTTGACACAGCCCAGAAGGATTTGCGGATTCTCCTGCTTCATTTGCGACCTACAGAGTTGGAAAATAAGACTCTGGTCGAAGGTATGGATGTGATTATCAAGGAGTTGACTGATAAAAGCGACATTGATGTTCACTTCAATCATCAGGTTGGGCATTTACCCAAACAGATGGAGGAGCATGTCTTCAGAATCATGCAGGAAATTATCAACAACACACTGCGGCATGCCCAGGCCAGTCGGTTGGATATTTACCTCTATCAGGCACCTAATGAGCTTAAAATTAAGGTATCTGATAATGGCGTCGGTTTTGATCCGCGGGCCCAGGATGAACTCAGCTACGGCTTGAAAAATATGGAAGACCGTGTACGGGATATGGCGGGCACCTTTAAGCTTTTGACAGCCCCCAGAAAAGGTCTTTCTATTGAAATCACGATACCTTTACTAGAAGGAGAAAATCATGAAGATATTGTTAGTGGATGACCACCAGATGGTCAGATTGGGATTGAAAAGTTACCTGGAACTGCAAGAGGATATAGCTGAAGTATCTGAAGCAGTTAATGGCAAAGAAGGTGTGGAGAAGGCTTTGGCAGATCGTCCAGATGTGATTATCATGGATATCGTCATGCCTGAAATGAATGGTATCGAAGCGACACTAGCTATTTTAAAAGAGTGGCCGGAAGCAAAGATTCTGATTTTGACTTCTTATCTGGATAACGAAAAAATTTATCCTGTTCTGGATGCAGGCGCTCATGGATACATGCTTAAGACTTCCAGCGCTGAAGAAATTCTCCGTGCTGTCAAAAAAGTGGCCAAGGGAGAATTTGCCATTGAAACAGAAGTCAGCAAGAAAGTAGAATATCATCGTAACCATATCGAGCTTCACGAGGATTTGACAGCTCGGGAGCGTGATATTTTGGGGCTTTTAGCCAAGGGTTATGAAAATCAACGGATTGCGGATGAGCTCTTTATTTCCCTCAAAACGGTCAAGACTCATGTCTCCAATATCCTGTCCAAATTGGAGGTGAGCGATCGTACTCAGGCAGTTGTTTATGCTTTTCAGCACCATCTTGTCCCACAAGAAGACTTTTAATGGTATAATAGAAAAGATTAAGATTGGACTAGGGGCGATATGGACGCAAAATTAAAGTATAAGGCTAAAAAGATAAAAATTGTCTTTTTTGATATAGATGATACCTTGCGAGTCAAGGATACAGGTTTTATCCCAGATTCTATCCAGACAGTTTTCAAGCAGTTGAAAGACAAAGGAATTTTGACGGGTATTGCGTCTGGTCGAGGAATGTTTGGTGTCGTGCCGGAGCTGAGAGCTTTGCAGCCAGACTTTTTCGTTACCCTGAACGGAGCCTATGTCGAAGACAGCAAAGGGAAGGTGATTTCTCAGACGGTTATTCCGTCCGATAGAGTGACGTCCTATATTACTTGGGCTCAGGAGGAAGGAATTGACTATGGTCTGGTCGGCAGCCATGGAGCAGCCTTGTCCAATCGAAATTCTCTGATTTCAGAGGCCATTGATGTGGTTTATCCAGATTTGCCTGTAAATCCAGACTTTCATTTAGAAAAGGATATTTATCAGCTTTGGACCTTTGAAGATAGAGGAGATAGCCTGCAGCTGCCAGAGGCGTTAGCGGAGCATCTGCGCTTAGTTCGCTGGCATCCTCATTCGTCAGATGTCGTGCCGACGGAAGGTTCCAAGGCAGCCGGAGTTTCCAAGGTTGTCGAGCATCTGGGCTTCAAACCTGAAAATGTCATGGTTTTTGGCGACGGACTTAATGATCTGGAATTGTTTGACTATGCAGGAATTGGCATTGCCATGGGCGTTTCCCATGAAGAACTGCGAAAAAGAGCAGATTATATTACAAAAACAGTAGAAGAAGACGGTATTTTTGCCGCTTTAGAGGAGTTAGGTATGGTAGAAAAAGAATTACATTTTCCACAAGTAGAACTTGCAGCAGCAGAAGGTCCAAAAGCGACTATCAAGACTAATCATGGGGACATGAAAGTTCAGCTGTTTCCAGAACAGGCACCAAAAACAGTAGCCAACTTTATTGCCCTTGCTAAAGATGGTTATTATGACGGTGTGATTTTCCACCGCATTATTCAGGACTTTATGATTCAGGGTGGTGATCCTACTGGTACCGGTATGGGCGGTCAGTCTATCTATGGTGAGAAATTTGAAGATGAGTTTTCACCAGAATTGTACAATATTCGTGGGGCTCTTTCCATGGCAAATGCTGGGCCAAATACTAATGGCAGTCAATTTTTCATTGTTCAAAATAAAAATCTTCCTTATTCAGCTAAGGAATTGAGCCGCGGCGGCTGGCCTGAAGCTATCGCTGAAGTCTATGCCAGTCAGGGAGGAACACCGCATTTGGATCGGCGCCACACTGTCTTTGGTCAGCTGGCTGATGAAGCGTCCTACCACGTTTTGGACAAGATTGCAGCTGTTGAGACGGGGGCTATGGACAAGCCGGTGGAAGATGTTGTGATTGAGACGATTGAGGTAGAAGACTGATGAAAATCGGTGATAAATTAAAAGGCAAAATCACTGGGATTCAGCCTTATGGAGCTTTTGTTGAACTGGAAAACGGAACGATTGGTCTGATCCATATCTCAGAAATTCGTCCGGGTTATATTGAAAATATCCATGATAGTGTAAAGGTTGGCCAGCAAGTATTGGTACAGGTTGTGGACTATGATGAATTTTCTGGGAAGTCCAGTCTGTCCATGCGGACCCTGGAAGAAGAAAAGCACCGCCTCCCTAGACGCCACCGCTTTTCAAATGACCGCTGTAAAATTGGTTTTGAGCCTTTAGGCAGACAGCTGCCTATCTGGATCAAAGAGGCAAAAAAATTCTTAAAAGAAGAAAAAGTTTAAAAAATATCCTGTTCCATAAGAGAGCAGGATATTTTTGTTAGATATGCTATTCAATCCAAAGCCGAGTGCTGAATTGAAATGGACATGTTTTCAAAAAAACTAAGCATCAAATTCATAGAGAGCAGTAGATAGGTAGCGTTCGCCGTTGTCAGGTGCCAGAGCAAGAACTTTCTTACCAGTTCCTAGTTTTTTCGCTACTTCAATAGCTGCGAAAATAGCAGCAGCAGATGAAATTCCCACTAAGAAGCCTTCCTGACCGCCAATATAGCGTCCAAATTCCAGTGCTTGATCAGAAGTTACGCGGACAATACCGTTGTAGGCTGCTGTATCCAAGGTCTCTGGAATGAATCCAGCTGAAAGTCCTTGGATTTTGTGAGGACCTGGCTTCTCACCAGAAAGGATAGCAGATTCGTCTGCTTCAACTGCGTAGATTTGGATGTCCGGATTAACTTTTTTGAGAGCGTGAGATACACCGGAAATAGTTCCGCCAGTTCCGACACCGCCTACAAAGGCATCCAGTCCAGTTTCACTGAAAGCAGCGATAATTTCTGCTCCTGTTGTTCGTTCGTGAACCTCTGGATTGGCCGGATTGTTAAACTGCAGTGGCAGCCAGCCATTTCGTTCTTTCGCGATTTCTTGTGCTTTTGCAATGGCACCTTTCATTCCTTCGCTACCTGGAGTCAAGACTAACTCAGCACCATAAGCTTGGATAATTTTGCGGCGCTCTACACTCATGGTTTCTGGCATAACAATGACAACCTTGTAACCTTTAGCTGCTCCAACCCATGAAAGGCCAATACCGGTATTTCCACTAGTTGCTTCAACGATGGTATCGCCAGGCTTAATAAGGCCATCGCGTTCAGCCGCCTCAATCATGCTGAGAGCAATCCGGTCTTTAACAGAAGATCCAGGATTGAAAGCCTCTAACTTCACATAAACCTCAGCAGCTCCTTCTGGAACCAAGTTGTTCAATTTGACGATGGGAGTTTGCCCAATTAGTTCTGTAATGTTTTGATAAATACGTGACATAGGATACATACCTCAATATAATTTAATAGAATTAGTATAAAATGAAACAAGCGCTTTGTAAAATATAAAAATCCTATCAAAGTGATAGGATTTTTTTATATTAGATTAAACCATTAATTTTCAAACGATTATTATAGGCTAATTCAAATAGATATTTATATAAGGGTGCAATATCTGCCTTTTTAGGAAATTCGAACTTATGTTTCTTAGGGAACTCGTTGTGGGCTTTTAAAAAGGCATTGTCTAAATAAGTGATTGTAATTTCACTATCATCAATACCAGCTCCAGCAGTTTCCATATCAACGTCCACAATATTCATCAGAAAAATTGATTTCACAGACATCTTCCGGCCAGTTGCTCCTTGCTTGTCAGTAAAAATAATACGAATATTTGTAAATAAGATAGAGTCACGAATCAGAGTGTAGCCACTCTGGATAACTTCACCTTCAAGTAAATATTGTCCGTATTCTTTTGAAAGTTGATCAACATTTTGTTCGCTGAAATTTCCAGCTAATCCTTGCATTAATTTTCCAAATGCCATAATTTTCTCCTTTAATTTTCTTTATCTAGTATAGCATGCACTTCAACTTCTCGCAAGCCTAAGTCAGTTAGTTCTATTTTTCCGTTGAAAAATTCTGTTAAATTTCTCTTAGTGATTTCTTTGATATTTTTGTCAATATAAATGGTTGTATCAACTAATTCTGTAAAGATAGTATCGGTTTCTTCTAAGTTTTGGACCTTAAGAAAATTCGTAAAATCCTGATATTGACTGTAAGACAGTTGTAGGCGCAGGCCAGCCTGTTCTTTTATCTCAACCAGTCCAATCTCCTTAATAGCCAGAGCAACACTGCCGGCATAAGCTCGAATCAGACCGCCGGCTCCGAGTTTAATACCGCCAAAATAGCGAGTAACCACAACGCAAAGATTGGTCAATTCATGCTTTTCTAAGACTCCCAGCATAGGAACTCCGGCTGTTCCGCTGGGCTCACCATCATCGCTAGTTCGCTTTATATCACTCTTTTCCCCAATGACAAAAGCAGAGCAGTTATGAGTGGCCTTGTAATGTTCTTTTTTTATAGCAGCTATAAAAGCGCGAGCCTCTTCCTCAGAGTAAACTCTTTTTACATGGCAGATAAAGCGGGATTTTTTAATTTCCTCTTGAACCATGCCATCTTCTTTAATTGTCTTAAATTCCATAACTATATTTTACAAGAAAATATGAATTTTGCCAAAAAATTACGAATAAATACGAATAAATAAGTATGTTAGAGTTACAAGATTGTTTAGGACGGATATTTACAGAAAATCAATTAGAGTCTAGCTTACGAGCACAAGCAAAAGAAATTCTCAGTATCCAAGAAGAAAAAGGCAAGCTCCACTGTGGACGCTGCAATAGTTTGATTGAACGAGAAAATCAACTGCCGGTTGGAGCTTATTATTGTAGAGAATGCTTAATCTTGGGTCGGGTACGTAGTGACCAAAAACTCTACTATTTTCCCCAAGAGGATTTTCCTAAGAATCAGGTGCTTAAATGGCAGGGGCAACTGACAGAGTTTCAGGGGAAGGTTTCCAAAGGCTTACTGGATGCGCTAGAGAAAAGACAGAATACGTTAGTGCATGCTGTTACTGGCGCTGGAAAAACAGAAATGATTTACCAAGTGATTGCAAGAGTTATTGATAGAGGAGGAGCTGTTTGCTTGGCCAGTCCGCGGATTGATGTTTGTTTAGAGCTTTATCGGCGCCTTAAAGAAGATTTTTCTTGTGAAATAGCCCTTCTGCATGGGGAGTCAGAAGCTTATTTCCGCAGTCCCTTGGTGATTGCCACCACCCACCAGCTCTTAAAATTTTATCGGGCTTTTGATTTGCTGATTGTGGACGAGGTAGACGCCTTTCCTTATGTAGATAATCCCATGTTGTATCACGCAGTAGAGCGTTCAGTTAAAGAGGATGCTACAACTATTTTTCTGACAGCCACTTCCACGGATGAACTGGATAAAAGAGTTCAAAAAGGTGAGCTGAAACGCCTGAGTCTTCCCAGAAGATTTCATGGTAATCCCTTGACCATCCCTCAGAAAGTTTGGTTATCTGATTTTCAAAAGTATCTTCAGAAGAAGAAAATAGCACCTAAACTTTTGAACTATATACAAAAACAGAGAAAGACTCAATTTCCTCTCTTGATATTTGCTGCAGAAATTCAAAGAGGAGAGGATGTTGCTCAGGCTTTGCAGATAGCTCTGCCTGATGAAAAGCTGGCTTTTGTCGCCTCCACAACAGAAAATCGTCTAGAGATTGTCGAGCAGTTTCGTCACAAGGAGATTACTATTTTGGTGACAACGACTATCTTAGAGCGTGGGGTAACCTTTCCTGGTGTAGATGTTTTTGTCTTGGAAGCCAATCATCGCCTGTTCAGTCGTAGTGCTCTGGTTCAGATTTCAGGCCGAGTTGGCCGTAGTATGGATAGACCGACTGGACAGTTGCTATTTTTTCATGATGGGACTACCCTTGCTATGGAAAAGGCAATTCGGGAAATGAGAGATATGAATAAGGAGGCGGGATTATGACAGAGTGTCTTTTATGTAAGGAGCAAATTAAGGAGAAAGGCAGTTTTTTACGGCTTTTTCTATTAAAAGAAGAAGGACCAAGCTGCTGCTCCACTTGTTATCAAAATTTTGAACGCATATCTGAAGAGCATTGCCCACGCTGTTTTCGAAACGGGCAATCAGATTTATGTGCAGATTGCCAAAAATGGGAGAAAGAGGGGAATCAAGTCCAGCATCAGTCACTATTTACCTATAATGAAGCAATGAAGGAATATTTCAGTCAATACAAGTTTCAGGGAGACTATGTATTGCGCTTTGTATTTGCAAAAGCAGCTAAAAAAGCAGTCAAAATGTTTAGAGAGCATACCATTGTTCCGATTCCAGTCAGTATCGAAAAATTTCAAGTGAGAGGTTTTAATCAAGTGCAGGGGATTTTAGATGCTGCAAACTTGTCATACAGAGATATCTTAGAGAAAAAAGACACCCTAGCACAGTCGAGCAAGACACGTGAGGAGCGTCTGCAGACGCAGCAGGCTTTTAAAATTAAGAATGGAGTTGATTTGCCGGATAAAATTTTGCTGGTTGATGATATCTATACGACTGGAAAAACCTTGCAATTAGCCAAGCAAATCTTGCTGGAAGCAGGAGTGAAAGAAATTTTGACATTTTCAATCGCAAGATAAGAAAAAATTTGCAAAAAAGGAATGAAAGCGTTATAATGATATTATAAATAAAACATTTATGTTTAGAAAGAAGGTACTTATATGCTTAAATATAGTATCCGTGGTGAAAACCTAGAAGTAACAGATGCTCTCCGTGACTACGTAGTTTCTAAACTTGAGAAGATTGAGAAGTATTTCCAAGCAGAGCAAGAACTTGATGCGCGTGTGAACCTCAAGGTTTACCGTGAAAAGACTGCGAAAGTGGAAGTAACAATTCCGCTAGGCTCCATCACTCTTCGTGCAGAAGATATCTCTCAGGACATGTATGGATCAATTGATTTGGTCACAGATAAGATTGAGCGCCAAATCCGCAAAAACAAGACCAAGATTGAAAGAAAGAATCGCAATAAAGTTGCTACAAGTCAGCTTTTCACAGATTCCTTTGCTGAGGAAGCAGAAGAAGTTCCGTCAAAAGTTGTTCGTTCAAAACACATCGATTTGAAGCCAATGGACTTGGAAGAAGCGATTCTGCAGATGGATTTATTGGGACATGATTTCTTCATATATTCTGACGCTGAGGACAGCAGCACAAATGTTATATACCGTCGTGAGGATGGAAATATTGGTCTGTTAGAAGTTAAATAAATAAGAAAAGAGGGTTGAGAGCAAGTTTCTCAACCTTTTTAGATTATAGAAAGTCATACACTCAGGTGACATAAACCAGCTTTCTGCTCACAAAGAAATTAACTTTATACTTAGAACTGAAAAATAAACTTTTAAAAAAATAAAAAAAGATCAAAAAAGGTATTGACAGTTGGGTGGTATAGGTGATATACTAATATAGTTGTCGCGAAAGACAAAGCCCTTTGAAAACTGAACAAGACGAACCAAGTG
>NZ_JAHZOW010000019.1:0-809 GCF_019929145.1 Streptococcus sanguinis
TGATCCCGTTACCTTCCGGGACCAAAATTTGGCTGGTTGCCGGTATCACTGATATGAGAAATGGCTTCAACGGCCTGGCTGCGAAAGTACAGACGGCGCTGAAAGACGATCCCATGTCCGGCCATGTTTTCATTTTCCGGGGCCGCAGCGGCAGTCAGGTTAAACTGCTGTGGTCCACCGGTGACGGACTGTGCCTCCTGACCAAACGGCTGGAGCGTGGGCGCTTCGCCTGGCCGTCAGCCCGTGATGGCAAAGTGTTCCTTACACAGGCGCAGCTGGCGATGCTGCTGGAAGGTATCGACTGGCGACAGCCTAAGCGGCTGCTGACCTCCCTGACCATGCTGTAAATCTCTTTATCCTGGTTGTCACAGAATAAGCCCGGTAAAATACGGGCTTATGAACGACATCTCTTCTGACGACATCTTCCTGCTGAAACAGCGCCTGGCCGAACAGGAAGCGCTGATCCACGCCCTGCAGGAAAAGCTGAGCAACCGGGAGCGCGAAATAGACCATCTGCAGGCGCAGCTGGATAAACTCCGCCGGATGAACTTCGGCAGTCGTTCCGAAAAAGTCTCCCGCCGTATCGCACAAATGGAAGCCGATCTGAACCGGCTTCAGAAAGAGAGCGATACGCTGACTGGTAGGGTGTATGACCCGGCAGTACAGCGTCCGTTGCGTCAGACCCGCACCCGTAAGCCGTTCCCTGAATCACTACCCCGTGACGAAAAGCGACTGTTGCCTGCGGCGCCGTGCTGCCCGAACTGCGGCGGTTCACTGAGCTATCTGGGCGAGGATACCGCCGAACAGCT
>NZ_JAHZOW010000020.1:0-639 GCF_019929145.1 Streptococcus sanguinis
TATCCGCGAAATGAAAGGGAGCAGCCACTGATGATATCTCGCCCTGCCGGTTCGCGTATCTGGCTGGTTGCAGGTATCACCGATATGCGAAATGGCTTTAACGGCCTGGCCTCAAAGGTTCAGAACGTCCTGAAGGATGACCCGTTCTCCGGACACCTGTTCATCTTCCGCGGACGCCGGGGTGACCAGATAAAAGTGTTGTGGGCTGACAGTGACGGACTGTGCCTCTTCACCAAACGCCTGGAGCGGGGCCGCTTCGTCTGGCCGGTCACCCGTGACGGCAAGGTGCACCTTACTCCGGCTCAGTTATCCATGCTTCTTGAAGGTATCAACTGGAAGCACCCGAAACGAACGGAACGCGCTGGAATCCGCATATAACCCGTTGTAAAGTGAGGATATGGACACCTCACTTGCTCATGAGAACGCCCGCCTGCGGGCACTGTTGCAGACGCAACAGGACACCATCCGCCAGATGGCTGAATACAACCGCCTGCTCTCACATCGGGTGGCGGCTTATGCTTCCGAAATCAACCGGCTGAAGGCGCTGGTTGCGAAACTGCAACGTATGCAGTTCGGTAAAAGCTCAGAAAAACTTCGTGCAAAAACCGAACGGCAGATACAGGAAGCACAGGAGCGAAT
>NZ_JAHZOW010000021.1:0-591 GCF_019929145.1 Streptococcus sanguinis
CATCGCTCAACGGATAAAAGGTACTCCGGGGATAACAGGCTGATACCGCCCAAGAGTTCATATCGACGGCGGTGTTTGGCACCTCGATGTCGGCTCATCACATCCTGGGGCTGAAGTAGGTCCCAAGGGTATGGCTGTTCGCCATTTAAAGTGGTACGCGAGCTGGGTTTAGAACGTCGTGAGACAGTTCGGTCCCTATCTGCCGTGGGCGCTGGAGAACTGAGGGGGGCTGCTCCTAGTACGAGAGGACCGGAGTGGACGCATCACTGGTGTTCGGGTTGTCATGCCAATGGCACTGCCCGGTAGCTAAATGCGGAAGAGATAAGTGCTGAAAGCATCTAAGCACGAAACTTGCCCCGAGATGAGTTCTCCCTGACTCCTTGAGAGTCCTGAAGGAACGTTGAAGACGACGACGTTGATAGGCCGGGTGTGTAAGCGCAGCGATGCGTTGAGCTAACCGGTACTAATGAACCGTGAGGCTTAACCTTACAACGCCGAAGCTGTTTTGGCGGATGAGAGAAGATTTTCAGCCTGATACAGATTAAATCAGAACTCAGAAGCGGTCTGATAAAACAGAATTTGCCTGGCGGC
>NZ_JAHZOW010000022.1:0-591 GCF_019929145.1 Streptococcus sanguinis
GGCCCATACCCCCGGCGTTGATGGCGTGAACAAAACAATGCTACAGGCCAGACTGGCTGTTGAGCTGCAAATCCTCAGGGATGAATTACTCTCAGGCCACTACCAGCCCTTGCCCGCCAGACGGGTTCACATCCCTAAAAGCAACGGCAAACTGCGACCACTGGGTATCCCCGCGTTGCGGGATCGTATTGTTCAGCGGTCCATGCTGATGGCGATGGAGCCGATATGGGAGAGTGATTTTCATACGCTCTCATATGGCTTCCGGCCTGAGCGCAGTGTCCACCACGCGATCCGCACGGTGAAATTACAGCTCACAGACTGTGGTGAAACCCGGGGACGCTGGGTGATTGAAGGCGACCTGTCCAGTTACTTCGACACCGTACATCATCGACTGCTGATGAAGGCTGTACGCCGCAGGATCAGTGACGCACGTTTCATGACTCTGCTGTGGAAAACCATCAAGGCGGGACATATCGATGTCGGTCTCTTTCGGGCGGCCAGTGAAGGTGTGCCACAGGGCGGTGTTATATCGCCGCTATTATCGAACATCATGCTGAAGGAGTTCGAGCAATACCTGCATGGGCGCTACCT
>NZ_JAHZOW010000023.1:0-591 GCF_019929145.1 Streptococcus sanguinis
GGGTGCTAACGTCCGTCGTGAAGAGGGAAACAACCCAGACCGCCAGCTAAGGTCCCAAAGTCATGGTTAAGTGGGAAACGATGTGGGAAGGCCCAGACAGCCAGGATGTTGGCTTATAAGCAGCCATCATTTAAAGAAAGCGTAATAGCTCACTGGTCGAGTCGGCCTGCGCGGAAGATGTAACGGGGCTAAACCATGCACCGAAGCTGCGGCAGCGACGCTTATGCGTTGTTGGGTAGGGGAGCGTTCTGTAAGCCTGTGAAGGTGTGCTGTGAGGCATGCTGGAGGTATCAGAAGTGCGAATGCTGACATAAGTAACGATAAAGCGGGTGAAAAGCCCGCTCGCCGGAAGACCAAGGGTTCCTGTCCAACGTTAATCGGGGCAGGGTGAGTCGACCCCTAAGGCGAGGCCGAAAGGCGTAGTCGATGGGAAACAGGTTAATATTCCTGTACTTGGTGTTACTGCGAAGGGGGGACGGAGAAGGCTATGTTGGCCGGGCGACGGTTGTCCCGGTGTAAGCGTGTAGGCTGGGTTTCCAGGCAACTCCGGAGAATCAGGGCTGGGGCGTGATGACGCGGCCCTACGGTGCT
>NZ_JAHZOW010000024.1:0-550 GCF_019929145.1 Streptococcus sanguinis
GTTCTGGAAAGTCAGGATGAATATGACTCACAGTGGGCGGCAATTTGTTCCATTGCCCCAAAGATTGGCTGTACGCCGGAGACTCTGCGTGTCTGGGTTCGCCAGCATGAGCGGGATACCGGGGGCGGTGATGGTGGGCTCACCAGCGCTGAACGTGAGCGTCTGGAAGAGCTGGAACGTGAAAATCGTGAACTGCGCCGCAGTAACGATATCCTTCGCCAGGCTTCCGCTTATTTTGCGAAGGCGGAGTTCGACCGCCTCTGGAAAAAATGATGCCACTGCTGGATAAGCTGCGTGAGCAGTACGGGGTCGGACCGCTATGCAGCGAACTGCAGATTGCCCCGTCAACGTATTACCACTGTCAGCAACAGCGACATCATCCGGATAAACGCAGTGCCCGTGCGCAGCACGATGACTGGCTGAAGAGAGAGATACAGCGCGTATACGATGAAAATCATCAGGTGTACGGTGTGCGTAAAGTCTGGCGTCAGTTGTTACGGGAAGGAATCAGGGTGGCCAGATGTACAGTGGCGCGCCTCATGGCGGTTAT
>NZ_JAHZOW010000025.1:0-547 GCF_019929145.1 Streptococcus sanguinis
CTGGAACACGGCGTTAAGATTGTAAGCGTACAGCCTGAACCGTCTGGTCAGAATCTGACGAATTAGACAAAGTGGTGTCCACCAAATAAGTAGTGGGAACCAATGAGGTAGCCTGAGTTTAACGGACACTCCTTGACGTATAGGAAATTGAAAAACCAGTCGATACCATTGTCCACGCCTTATGCCACGTGAGCCTTTCTGTTTTTCCCCTCCACTCCGGTGTTTTCTCTCTCTGCATGGTCGATTCTTATACCGCAACTGGCTGTTTTTTATTCCTGCACCAATTCCCGGGCACACTTAGCCTGTGTCAGGCCGGCACATACCTCAGCAGACTGATATCCCGCGCGTTTTCCTCCAGCCCTGATACATTCAGCCCCGCAATGGCCCGGCGGTATACCATCCGGCCGCCACACAGCACGCATTCGAACGGGTCACGACTCAGGAACTGTTTCACCATTTGTGCATAGCACACTTTCGCCACTGGTTCCGGTTTATCCATCCCCAGAGCACGGTACACCTGCGGCAGCTTCTCTCCACACACCCGGTT
>NZ_JAHZOW010000026.1:0-536 GCF_019929145.1 Streptococcus sanguinis
GGTCCAGGTAACGGAAGCTCGGGCTCGCCCCTCCGTTGTAATGTGCCAGCCGGGAGGCTGCTATCGGCGGCTTCTTCAGATAACGACCCAGGTAGCGCGCCGTATTCCTCCCGACGGCCGTTTTCTTCGACATGTACACATGCCAGTATTTTCCGCCAGCTTTCAGCACCAGGCTTCTCCACTGTGACTCCGTCGTGATATGTGATAACGACTCCGGCATCGCCATCCCCTCTGACCACGCTTTCAGAAGCAGCTGCCGCATATTCCACATCCACCGTGAACGCATCGCGTCTTTCAGGAAACTCAGCTTTTTCCACTGACCATGCTTATTCAGACCTCCACAGGTTACAGACACATGCACATGCGGATGCCTGTTGAGATGACGACCATACGTATGGATGGCGCAGAAGATACCGGGTTCCAGCCCCCGTTTTCGGGCGGCATACAGCAGATTCTCCACCGCCAGACGGCACACGTCATTCAGCAGCCAACGGTTGCTTCCGAACACCGGCCACAGCGTGTCCGACAGGGTGAAG
>NZ_JAHZOW010000027.1:0-527 GCF_019929145.1 Streptococcus sanguinis
AGTAAATACAAATAATTTGTGGTTCATCCCGTTGCTGGATAAGAAATGAATCGCCACGGATAATCTAGACACTTCCGAGCCGTTGATAATACTGGTTTTCATATTCTGTCGGTGACATCTGTTCGCTAGGGAAGGTGCGAATAAGCGGGGAAATTCTTCTCGGCTGACTCAGTCATTTCATTTCTTCATGTTTGAGCCGATTTTTTCTCCCGTAAATGCCTTGAATCAGCCTATTTAGACCGTTTCTTCGCCATTTAAGGCGTTATCCCCAGTTTTTAGTGAGATCTCTCCCACTGACGTATCATTTGGTCCACCCGAAACAGGTTGGCCAGGGTGAATAACATCGCCAGTTGGTTATCGTTTTTCAGCAGCCCCTTGTATCTGGCTTTCACGAAGCCGAACTGCCGCTTGATGATGCGAAACGGGTGCTCTACCCTGGCACGGATGCTGGCTTTCATGTATTCGATGTTGATGGCCGTTTTGTTCTTGCGCGGATGCTGCTTCAAGGTTTTTACCTTGCCGGGACG
>NZ_JAHZOW010000028.1:0-526 GCF_019929145.1 Streptococcus sanguinis
CCACGTTGCATCACCCGTTGCAACACCTCCGCTCCCAGCTCCGCTAATCGCACCGACCCTAACCGACGCGGACGGGGGACAACCACTGTCAAATCCAGACCAATTCTTCCCTCTTCAATTAACAGCACCCGGTCAGCCATCGCTACCGCTTCGCTCACATCATGCGTCACCAACAGTACGGTAAAGCCGTGCTCCTGCCAAAGTGACACAATCAAATCCTGCATCTCGAGTCGCGTTAAGGCGTCCAGCGCCCCGAGCGGTTCATCAAGCAACAATAATCCCGGTCGATGAATCAACGCTCTTGCCAGCGCCACTCGCTGTTTCTGCCCGCCAGAAAGTGCGGCAGGCCATTCCCCTGCGCGATTCTCCAGTCCTACCGCAGCCAACGCTCGACGTGCGGCATCGCGCCACTGGCCTTTAAGGCCTAACCCAACGTTATCAATCACCGATTTCCACGGTAGAAGACGCGCATCCTGAAACATCATTCGCGTGTCTTCCTGAATTTCAGCCAGCGGTGTGGTGCCCG
>NZ_JAHZOW010000003.1:0-216594 GCF_019929145.1 Streptococcus sanguinis
CACTTGGTTCGTCTTGTTCAGTTTTCAAAGGGCTTTGTCTTTCGCGACAACTATATTAGTATATCACCTATACCACCACCCTGTCAATACCTTTTTCCGATTTTTTTAAAAAAATTATTGTTTTTAAATTAGTGGTTGATATTACTTACCTTTGTGGCTGGTCAATTGACTTACATTCTATCTCTTTTTCATGAGCAAAAAAATGCCCTTTCGGACATTTTTTCTATTCTTGTTCTTGTTTATACTTTTCGAGTTCAGCTTTATTAGCCCAGACATAATGTCCTGGACGAATCTCAGACATTTCTGGCTTATCAACAGAATAATCGTGCTGTTCAGGATCATAGACCTTCAACACTTTTTTACGCTCTAAGATTGGGTCTGGGATTGGAACAGCCGAGAGCAGGGATTGTGTGTAGGGATGGACCGGATGGTTGAACAACTCCTCTGTCTCAGCCACTTCTACAATGACTCCTTTGTAAATTACGGCGATACGATCAGAAATGAAACGGACCACCGAAAGATCATGGGCAATAAAAAGATATGTCAAGCCTAATTCTTTTTGGAATTTTTTCAAAAGATTCAGAACCTGAGCTCGGACAGACACGTCCAAGGCGGAGATTGGCTCATCTGCAATTACGAAATCTGGCTGCATGACCAAAGCGCGAGCAATCCCAATCCGCTGACGCTGTCCACCAGAGAATTCATGAGGATAGCGGGTTAAATGCTCGGCCAACAAGCCGACTTCATTGATGATATCTTTGACTTTTCTTTGACGATCTTCTTCACTGTCAAACAAGTGATAATTGTAGAGACCTTCAGAAAGGATGTAGTCAACAGTTGCACGCTCATTCAGACTGGCAGCTGGGTCTTGGAAAATCATCTGAATCTTACGAATCAAGTCTGCTTCTTCTGCTTTAGACTTTTTCCCATTAATCTTTTTGCCTTCGTAGAAGATATCTCCTGCACTGGTGTCATTGAGGCCGATGATAGCTCTACCAATAGTAGTCTTACCAGAACCTGACTCTCCTACAAGAGAGAAAGTTTCCCCCTTATTGATGAAGAAATTTGCATTTTTTACTGCTACAAATTTCTTACTTCCTTCGCCGAAGGAAATTTCTAAATCTTTAATTTCAACTAATTTTTCAGTCATTTCCTTCCTCCTAAGCTTCTAATTGATTGAAGCCCATTTTTGAACGAATTTTTTCATGTAGGTTTTCGATAATCTCTGGTTTATGAACCTTAGGTGCATCTTCGTGGAGTAACCAGGTCTTAGCCCAATGAGTATCAGACACATTGAAAGGCGGCGCCGCTTCTTCAAAGTCAATTGACATAGCATAGTCAGACCGCAAAGCAAAGGCATCTCCTTTAATTGGCGAATAAAGGGACGGCGGAGTTCCAGGAATCGAGTAGAGCGCACCGTTTGCATCTGCTAGCTGAGGTAAGCTGGATAGCAAGCTCCATGTGTAAGGATGTTTTGGCTCGTAGAAAATTTCTTCAACTGTACCGTATTCGATAATCTCACCAGCATACATAACCGCAACCTTATCTGCAATACTAGCTACAACTCCAAGGTCGTGCGTAATGAAGATGGTTGTGAAATGATATTCTTGCTGCAAGGATTTGAGCAAGTCAATAATCTGCGCTTGAATGGTTACGTCAAGGGCGGTCGTCGGCTCATCGCAGATAAGAATATCCGGACGGCAAGCCAAGGCAATAGCGATAACAATCCGCTGACGCATACCACCTGAGTATTGGAAAGGATATTCTTCAAAACGTTTTTCCGCATCTGGAATTCCAACCTTACTCATGTAATCAATGGCCATTTTTTTAGCTTCTTTGGCTGATTTTCCTTGGTGCTTGATAATGACTTCTGTAATCTGGCTTCCAATGGTGTTAATGGGATCCAAGCTTGTCATAGGGTCTTGGAAGATAGTCGCAATTTTTGCACCGCGAATCGGCTCCCAATCCTTATTAGTCCGAAGAGTTGTCAAATCTTTGCCGCGGTAGTCAATGGTTCCTTTAGCTACACGGCCGTTTTCTTCTAACATACCAGTAAAGGTCTTGGTTAAGACAGATTTACCCGAACCAGATTCACCAACAATAGCCAGCACTTCTCCTTCAATCAAGTCCAATGAGACACCGCGAATGGCGGTTAAGACTCGGTCGCGAACATCGAATTCCACGACAATATCGCGAGCAGTCAATATTACATTTTCATTCTTTGTCATATTTACTCCTATCTATGCGTACGTGGATCGCTGGCGTCGGCTAAGTTTTGACCAACTACGAAGAAGGTAAGGGATACCAAAATCAGAGTTGTGAGTGGAATCCAAAAGAGGTAGGCATTGGTCGTCACGTTTTGAGAATAATCTGAGATCAAGCGTCCCAAACTTGGCACTGTTACAGGAAGACCTAATCCAAAGAAAGACAGAAAGGCTTCGTAAGAGATAAAGCTTGGCAGCATCTGTGAAGTAGTCGTCACGATAACGGATACTAGCTGCGGCATAATGTTCTTCGTTACAATCTTGAGAGTCGGTGTACCAAGGGTACGAGAGGCAAGGTTGTACTCCAAATCCCGATAGCGCATAATCTGCACACGGATAGTGTAAGCAATGCCAACCCAACCAGTAATCGTCATGGCAAAAATCAGATTCCAGAAACCAGCACCGATAGAGTAAGTCAAGACGATGACAATCAAGAGGGCTGGGATATTTGAAATGATATTGTAGACTTCCATCATGACGCGGTCAACTGTTTTGGAAATTCCCCAGATACCGCCGATGATAACTCCGATAGCCAGATTAATAACTGTCGCAATAATCGAAATAAGAATGGAGTTACGAGCACCAAACCAAACACCATCAAAGAGAGACTTACCATTACTATCTGTTCCAAACCAGTACTGAGCACTTGGCTTGATATAACGCATGCTAAAGTCGTTTACCTTACTCACGTCATTAAAGTCGAAGTTTGAAAACATTGGATAAATGAAGCTCATGAGAATAATGGCAATCAGAATCCCTAACATGGTAATGGTTGATTTCTTTTTCAGAAATTGACGCATGACTGATTTCCAGTAAGAGTAGGCTGGAGCATCAATCGTTTCAGAGGCAAAATCGTCACGTTTGACAAATTGGAATTTGCTTTTATCAATTGTAGCCATTATTTACCTCCTTTTGATGTTAACTTGATACGTGGGTCCAGTACAGTCATCAGAATATCACCCAGCAAGAGGGCAAAGATAGACAGACATGTGAAGATGAATACAAGACCAACAACCATAGAGTTATTGGATGCCTTAACGGAATCAATCAACATCTTACCCATACCAGGGAAAGCAAAGACTGTTTCTGTCAGAGTCGCACCTGCAATAACACCAACGATAGAAGCTGGGATACTAGATACCAGCGGCACCATAGCGTTTTTAAAGATGTGCTTGTTAGAAATTTCTTTTTCAGAGAGTCCCTTCGCACGCGCAAAGCGGACAAAGTCCTGAGACTGCAAGTCAATCATATACCGGCGAATCCAAACAGCTGTCCAAGGAGCACTCAAAAGCCCTAAAATAACAGCTGGAAGGACATAAGAACGCCAATCTCCCGCTCCCAAGATTGGGAAGGAGTCTGGAAGACCAACAGTAGACCCCGCCAAACGGACGATGTAGACCAAGGCGATGGTTGGAAGGGACATCATAAAGGTCAAGCCAGCAGTAGAAATGCTATCAAACCATGTATTCTTAAGTCGAGCCATGTAGGAACCGAGCGGAATAGCAATCAGATAAGACAGAGCCACACCAATCAAACCAATAATGGCTGAGCTGGTAATCATGGACGGATTTTGATAGTTGCTTTGAGTCGCTGTATAGGCATCTCCCTTACCAAACTTAGCAATGTCCTGTGAATCGGCTTTGCTTGGTGTCTTATAGGTACGAGAGTAAATGTTAACAGACGATGTCTTTTTACCTGTTGGGAATTGAACTTCAGAAGACTTAGTTTGTCCTTGTCCCTGTGTAATAACCTGCAGAACAGGGATATTAGCATAGGTCGGATAAGAATTACCTAAATTAAAGGTAATAAAGTTCTGGTGGACAAATGGAAACTGACCATTAAAGTAAAGCAAATATTTATGCTTGGTACCAGAACCCACAAGAGACCAGCCAACAGAAGGATCATTTTCAAACCGGATATAACGCTCTAGGTTTGGATTCTCCTCATCTTGGATAACATTTGGATGGTCAATTTGAATCAAATTAGCATAGAACTCAAAGACACGTTCATAAACAGGTACTTCACGTACAGCATAGAATTCTCCGCTCAGTGGGAATTTCTGCAATTTCCAGCCATTACCGAGTTTATCAATATACTTCTGATAAATCTTCTCGTTTGCTTCAGTAGCTTCTGTGGTAACAGAAGAATCTTCCTTACTGGCTTTCTCCTGCAGCTCCTTAGTATCATAATAGTCAATGTAACCCATCCGCTCAAAGATGGTGTTTTCATAGTTAGTCTTTTTATCTTTATTGGTCGCTATCTTATTATAGTTAGGATCCTGCTTGAAAATCAACCTTCTTGGCACCATAGTATAGATAATGGCATAAGTCAGGGTCGTCACCAAGAAAATCGACATAATTGAGCGTAAGATACGCATAAAAATATATTTTTTCATTTATCGTTTCCTTTAAATTCCAAAAGAACTTTCTCCTCTATTAGAGAAAGTTCTCTTAGCAAGCTTATTTCACGTGGTCTGCTAATTCTTCTTGAGCTTTTTTATTAGATTCCGCACGTTCTTTATTCCATTTTTCCTGAGCGCTATTATAATCTTTTGTCGTTACAGGCTCATCCTGCAATTTCATGTATTTATAACTTGCTGCTTCACGCGCCTTAGCACCAGACCAAGCAAACGGTGCTGAGAAAGGCACTACCTTAGTCAAGGTTGGACGACCTGTTCTAGAAGTTACCGGAATCAACAAAGCACTATCAGTCAGCCAAGCCTGAGCAGCCGCATATTTTTCATAACGCTTGTTCAAATCTTGCTTTTCTGCACCAGCTTCGTCAACCAGCTTGGTATATTCATCCAAACCAACTTGTTTCGCTGCGGCATTATCTGTGCCATCAAATCCTAAGAAGGTCTTGGTGTTTTCACCACCAGGTTTGATAACATCAAGATAGGTAGATGGATCTTGATAGTCCGGAGACCAGCCGACATTATCTGAAATATCCCAGTCCTCTTCAGCAGCAGAAGGAGCAAACAAGGTAATGTTAGTCACTTCATCCTTAGACAATTGGTGAACATCAATCACAACATTATCTGTTCCCAAAGTCTTCTCAATGGATTGCTTGAGGGATTGAACGCGCTGTACTTTAGAAGTAGCTGTTTGATCAACCGGAATGTCCAGATGAATTGGGAATTCCACTCCATCAGCTTTCAAAGCTTCTTTTGCTTTAGCGAATTCAGCCTTTGCTTTGTTCTCGTTATAGAGACCATCTTGACCATCTGAGAAGTCAACGTCTTTCCATTCGTCGCCATAAGTTACTACTTTTTCCTTAACTAAGTCACCGAAGGACTTGTCACCAGCCTGCACAAATGTAGGTGGGATGTAAAGGTTACGAAGAAGTTTGTCTGCTCCGTCCTTACCATTAATCTGAGATGCATAGGACTCACGATTGAAGGCAAAGGTCAAAGCCTGACGGAAGTCCTTGTTAAGCAAGGCTTTCTTAGTTGAAGTCTTTTGAGCTTCTGATGTCTTAGCCGTATGATTATAAGACTGGCGATCAATGTTAGTACCTACTAAGAAAGTTGAGGCATCTTGAGGTGTATAGACGATATTATCTTTAAAGTCTTTTTCAACCTTTTCATAAGTCGCACTAGTTGGGAAAAGTCTGGCTGTTGTCAATGCGCCTTGGCTGAACTGCTCAGCAGGTTTTCCTTGATCTTGTCCATCATAGAAAGAGAGTTTAACTGCATCTACGTGAACATTTTCTTTGTCCCAATAATTAGGATTCTTCTCAAATTGGATTTCAGATTTTGAAGTCAATGATTTGAGCAAGAAAGGTCCGTTGTAAAGCAAGCTTGTTGGATCAGTTGCTTGAGCGAACTTATCACCTTGGTTTTCCAAAAAGTCTTTGTTTACTGGGTAGAGAATTCCCATTGTAGTCTTAGAGTTCCAGAAACTTTCTGGCTCATTAAGAGTATACTCAACGGTATGATCATCAACTGCTTTGATTCCTACTTCTGAGAAATCAATCTTCCCAGAAATATAGTCCTTAAGCCCTTTTACAGAATCCTGAACCAAGTAGATTGTTTCAGATTTATTGTCTGCCGCATACTTAAGACCTGTGACAAAGTCTTCTGCTGTCACATCTGCGTACTCTTCACCTTCAGAAGTATACCACTTAGCATCTTTGCGAAGCTTGTATGTATAGGTCTTCCCATCTGGTGATACAGTCCATTTTTCTGCCATTGAAGGAACTAAGTTTCCATATTGGTCGTTTTCTAAAAGACCGTCAATGACATTTGCTGTCAAGTCTGTTGTAGCAGCTTTACTTGAAGTGAGATAGTTCAAGTTTTCAGGATCTGTCTCGTAGATATAATTAAAGGTGTTAGAACTGCCTGATTTTGTGTTTGGCTTAGAGCCTGAGCAAGCTGCAAGAAAGCCAGCTGCAAGAAGAGTAACTCCTGCTAGTGCAAGGACTTTGCTTTGTTTCATATGGGTTTCTCCATCTTTTAGATTTTTAGATTTAATTAAGATTATAGCATAGATAGTGCTAAAAGTAAAATAAATTTTCAGAATATTAAGTTAGCTCACTAATACCCTAAGATGTTTATGCAATTGGTTTTCTCGGATGTTTATTATCTAGGACTAGACAACCTTCAAGCTGACCCATTTCGTCTTCAAAAATCATCAAAAATCCCACTGTTGAACAATGGGATTTTCTTGATTTATTTGATATGTTCCGCGAGTTCTTCTTGAGCTTTTTTATTGGATTCTTCCTTTTCTTTTGCCCATTTTTCACGCGCTTTTTCATAATCTTTAGTCGTTATTGGTTTATCTTGGATTTCAACATATTTAAAGCTGTATTCGCCCTTGTTTCCAGTCCAAGCAAATGGTCCTGAGAATGGAACAACCTTACGGACACTTGGTGTTGCACCAGATGACCAAGCTGGCATCAACAGAGCACTGTCTGTCAGCCAAGCCTGAGCTGCAGCATATTTTTCGTAACGTTTGTTAATATCCTCGTTTTCCGCAGCTGCGTCTTCCAAGAGCTTGTCATACTCTTCAAAGCCGGCCTCTTTAGCTGCTGCATTATCTGTTCCAGGGTCAAAACCAAAGTAGCTGTCAACATTCTCACCAGTCTTAGAGCCAGTGATTTCCAGATAAGAAGATGGATCGTTATAATCTGGACTCCAGCCAAGATTATTATTCAAGTCCCAGTCTTCTTGGGATGCAGAGGTCGCAAAGTAGGTGATGTTATTCAACTCATCATCTGTCATCTGCTGAATATCAATCACCACATTGTCAGAGCCAAGATTAGCTTCAATAGACTGCTTCAGTGACTGAACACTCTTAACGCCATTGGTATCTGCTGAGCTGACCGGAATATCCAGATGAATAGGGAATTCCACTCCTTCTGCCTGCAGCGCTTCCTTAGCTTTGGCAAATTCTACCTTGGCTTTTTCTGGATTATAAAGACCATCCTGAGCGTCGTCTAATTTGACTCCCTTCCACTCATCACCGTAGCTAGCCAGATTTTCTTCTACAATGCTGCCGAACTCTTTACCATTAGCTTGAACAAAGGTTGGCGGAACAAAGGTATTACGAAGCTGCTTGTCTGCTGCTTCTTCGCCATTGGTTTGGGCAGAATAGGCAGTACGGTCAAAGGCAAAAAGCAGAGCCTGACGGAAATCTTTATTGAGCAGTGCTTTCTTAGTGGAAGATTTCTGTGCATCCGTTGTCTTGGAGGTATGCTCGTAAGACTGACGGTCGATATTAGTTGTGACAACGAAGGTTCCTGAACCTTGAGGAGTGTAGACGATATTATCGCCATACTGTTTCTTCACACTGGCAAAGTTGGAGCTATTTGGGAAAAGACGAGCAATGGTGTAGTTGCCGTCAGAGAAGCCACGCACCAGCGATTCTGTATCTTGCCCATCGTAGTAAGAGAATTTGACAGTATCAATTTTCACCTTTTCCTTATCCCAATAGTTTGGATTCTTCTCTAAACTAATTTGAGATTTCGAAGTGATGGATTTCAAGATAAACGGACCGTTATAGAGGACACTAGTTGGATCTGTCCCCTGAGCAAACTTGTCACCTTTTGATTTCAGAAATTCTTCATTTATCGGGAAAAGAATCCCCATGGTTGTCTTAGAATTCCAGAAACTTTCTGGCTGATTCAAAGTATACTGAACAGTAGAATCATCCACCGCCTTAACACCAACTTGGGAGAAGTCAGTTATTTTACCATTAACATAGTCGTCCAAGCCTTTAATGGATTTTTGAACGATATAGAGACCATCAGACTTGCTGTCTGCAGCATGCTTCAGACTGGTCACAAAGTCCTTAGCAGTTACATCTGCATACTCTTCACCATCAGAAGTATACCATTTCACTCCCTCACGAAGCTTATAAGTATAGGTCAGACCATCCTTTGAAACGGTCCAATCTTCCGCTAGAGAAGGCACTAAGTTACCATACTTATCGCTTTCCAGCAAACCATCTACTACATTAGCCATAATCTCATTGGTTGCCCGCTTATTGGACACAGTGTAATCCAGCGTATCTGGATCTGCCGTATAAACATAGCTATAGTTTTTCCCAGATGAATTGGAGCCGCCAAACGAACAGGCAGCCAAAATTCCTGCAGAGAGAATGACAAGCCCAGCAGCTGCAGCTAACTTAGATGTTTTCATAAACTTCCTCCAGTTTTCATTAAGATTACTTTCATTATAGCACTTCTGCGACAGGATGTAAACGCTTCAATGTAATGGAGGCCAACATAAAAAGAGAGAACAAAAATGTTCTCTCAACTAAATAACTTGATTCAGGACAGCCACAAAGAGACAAACTTTTGCTGTTCAAAATCTTATTTGATATGTTTTTCTAGCTCTTCTTGGGCTTTTTTATTGGATGCTTCCTTTTCTTTTTCCCATTTCTTAAGAGCAGCTTCATAGTCTTTAACTGTCACAATATCATTTTGGAGCTCCATGTTCTTAAAGACATAAGTATCCCCTTTGATTCCGACATAAGAGTAAGACTTGGTAAATGGAACAACCTTCTGAACGACTGGTGAACCACCCGCAGAAACACTAGGAATAACAATGGAGCTATCTGTCAGCCAAGCTTGAGCTGCTGCGTATTTAGTATAACGAGCGTCGGTATCTTGTTTTTCTTTATCCGCCTCATCCAATAACTCTTTGTATTCGTTCAAGCCGACTTTATTGACGATATCTTGATTTTTCCCTTTTTCTAATCCTATATTATCCAGAATATCACCAGTTTCTGGGTTGAAAATATTCAAATAGGTAGATGGATCTTGATAATCTGCTGACCAACCAGACATGTTGAGGTCGTAGTCTTTCTGAGCTGCTGTTTCTGCAAAGTAGGCTGAATTATCGTAGTCATCTGTGGACATTTGCTGAACATCAATAACGACATTTTCTTGACCAAGCGCTGCTTCAACAGACTGTTTGAAAGAGTTGGTCCGCTGTACCAAGACTTTGTCAGTCTGATCCACAGGAACATCGATATGGATAGGGAATTCAACGCCTTCTGCTTGCAAAGCTTCCTTAGCCTTAGCAAACTCTGCCTTGGCCTTGTCAGCATTGTAGATGGTATCTTGGGCATCTGTCAACTTGACACCGCTCCACTCATCGCCGTATGTAGGAAGTTTGCTCTCTACTTCATCTGAAAAATCTTTACCATCAACCTGCACGAAGCTAGGAGGAACAAGCAAGCTACGGATAAGTTTAGTCGCTCCATCTTTACCATTCATCTGAGCTCCAAAAGATGTCCGGTCAAAGGCAAAGTTAATCGCCTGACGGAAGTCTTTATTTTGAATAGCCGCTGTAGTCGCTGTCTTCTGAGCATCTGTGGTCTTAGACGAATGATTATAAGCCTTACGATTCAGGTTGAAGCTAAAGAAATAGCTGGTTGAGTTCTGTGGTGTGTAGATAATATTGTCTTTGTATTGCTTTTCTACAGAAGCGTAGTTAGAACTTGTCGGATAAAGCCGCGCTTGAGAATAGGCACCGTCTGAGAAGTTGCGGATCAGTGATTCTTGGTCTGAACCATCATAGTAAGTCAGTTTTATATTTTCAACCTTGACATTGTCCTTATCCCAGTAGTTCTGGTTTTTAGCATATTCAATGACAGACTTAGAAGTGAATGCTTTCAGAATATAAGGGCCATTATAAAGAATGGAAGAAGGTTTTACAGTACCAAAATCTTTTCCTTTTGATTCCAAGAATTCCTTGTTAATCGGAAAGAGAATCCCCATAGTCGTCTTGGAATTCCAATAACTTTCTGGCTGGTTAAGAGTGTACTCGACAGTATAGTCATCGACAGCCTTGACGCCAACTGTTGAAAAGTCATTTGACTCACCCTTGACATAGGCATCCAAGCCTTTGATAGAGCTTTGGACAATTGGAAGAGCCTCTGATTTTTCATCTGCTGCGTGCTTTAAACCAGTTACAAAATCCTGGGCTTTGACACTTTCATATTCCTCTCCATCTGAAGTGTACCATTTAGCATCTTTACGAAGCTTATAGGTATAGGTCAGACCATCCTTTGAAACAGTCCAGTCTTCCGCGATAGATGGAACCAGATTACCATACTTGTCATTTTCCAAAAGACCATCGACCAGATTTGAAGCCACATCAGAAGTCGTTGCCCGATTGGAGTTTACATAGTCCAAGGTATCAGGGTCAGCAATATAAACATAAGAGTATGTATTGCTGGCACTAGAGCTTCCACAAGCAGCTAAAATCAGTGTTGACACGACTGTCAGTCCCGTAATGGTCAACCATTTAGATTTTTTCATGAGCATTCTCCTTCTCAATTTATATTGTATTATTATACAATATTTTTTTATAAAAACAAACGCTTTATGTAAAAAAATAATAATTTTCTATTTTTCAGTCCGTTTAACTGTGTTTTTTCAAATATTTTTCTATTTTGTGAGATTTTGTGAAAGATGCTTTTATAAAAAATCTTTTAAAAGAGATTGCTCTACTTTTCTTTACATTTATTTTGTAATCTTTTATTATCCTTGATTTGTAAAAGAAAAGAGAATTTTATGATACAATGGTTATATCTTGTTTTAGGGGAAAGAAATGAAACGATTATTCCTATGTTTACTAGTTTTGGTCGGAATGACGACCAACAAGGTTGCAGCAGATGATTTCAACATTGCCGCTAAGAGTGCAATGGCTGTGGACGCTACTTCCGGAAAGATTCTCTACGAAAAAGATGCTAATACTCCAATTGAAGTCGGCTCCATCACCAATCTTTTGACCGTCTATCTAGTCTATGAAGCCATTGACAGAGGAGACTTGACTGCCGATACTTATGTTGATATTTCAGACTATGCTTACAATCTGACAGCTAATCCAAATATCAGTAATGTCCCTTTGGAAGCCAAACGTTACAAAGTCAAGGACTTGATTGCCGCCTCCTTGATGTCCAGCTCCAACAGTGCCACGATTGCTTTGGCTGAGAAGGTTGGAGGCAGCGAAGAAAATTTCGTCGAAATGATGAAGGCCAAGCTCAAAGAATGGGGAATCACAGATGCTACTATTGTGAACTCCACAGGGCTGAATACTCTTCTTCTAGAATACGCAACTGAAGAAACAGAGTATAGCACCTCAGCTAGCACAGCTAAAAAAAGCAAGGACACTGAAAACAAATTCAGCGCCTACGACTTGGCTGTTATCAGCCGGCATCTGATTATGGACTTCCCTCAAGTGACAGACATCACGTCCAAGTCTACAGCCAAAATCGCGGGCACGAGTCTTGAAAACTATAACTTCATGCTGGAAAACCAGTCCAACTTCCGCTCAGGTGTAGACGGACTCAAAGCCGGCAGTTCAGATAAGGGAGGCTCTTCCTTTGTTGCGACGACTACTGAAAATGGTATCCGCATGATTACTGTTGTGCTGGACGTTGAGCAAACCGACGGCGACCCCTACGCACGCTTTGTAGCCACAGCGTCTTTAATGAACTATGTTTCGCAAAACTTCACCCAGACGACTATTGTGGCTGAGGGGGAGGCCTACAATAAAAGCAAGTCAACCGTTATTGACGGCAAGCAAAAGACCGTTCCAGCCGTCGCCAGCAAGGATTTCACCATCATTGAGCGCATCGCCAATCAGGCTGAGCACAAGGTGGAATTTTCTACCAACGAAAAAGGCTTTCAAGCTCCGCTGAAAAAAAATACTGAACTCGGAACCTTGACCTATACCGACCCTGAACCGATCGGCCAAGGCTATCTGGAAAACAAAGCACCTTCTGTCACAATGGTGGCAGGCCAAGAGGTGGAAAAAAGTATTTTCTTCAAGGTCTGGTGGAATGACTTCGTCCGCTATGTCAACGAGAAACTATAAAAAACAGCCGCGAATCAAATGATTCGTGGCTGTTTTGTATACTTTGTAAATGTTGGACTAGAACTAGCAAACATCTTTGAATCTTAACTCGCAATGCGTGTCTTCAAGCAATAATTTAAAATTTCGCTTAGACAAAGCTTTATCCAACTGATCCTTCCATTTCATAGCTAATCAAGCGGTTAAGCTCAACAGCATACTCCATAGGCAGTTCTTTGGTGAAAGGTTCGACAAAGCCCATGACAATCATTTCGGTGGCTTCGGATTCGGACAAGCCACGGCTCATGAGATAGTAGAGCTGCTCTTCGGAAATCTTAGAAACCTTGGCCTCATGCTCCAGAGCCACCTGAGAGTTATGAATTTCATTAAAAGGAATGGTATCAGACGCCGAAATATCGTCCATGATAATCGTATCACACTCAATATGGCTGACGGATTTCTGTGAATTCTTTCCAAAGGTCACTTGACCGCGGTAATCCACCTTACCTCCGCCCTTAGCAATAGACTTAGACACGATAGATGAGCTGGTATGCGGAGCATTGTGAATCATCTTAGCCCCTGTATCTTGGTGCTGATTGGTATTGGCAAAGGCAATGGAAAGCATGGTCCCACGCGCTCCAGGTCCGTCCAGATAGACAGACGGATACTTCATAGTCGTTTTCGCACCAAGGTTCCCGTCAATCCACTCAACCGTCGCATCTTTCATGGCCCGCGCCCTCTTAGTCACGAGGTTGTAGACATTATCAGACCAGTTTTGAATAGTGGTGTAGCGCATATAGGCACCATCGAGGGCAAAAATTTCAACAATTGCCGCATGTAGACTATTACTAGAGTACGTTGGAGCTGTACATCCTTCTACATAATGGACGCTAGCGCCCTCATCAACGATAATCAAAGTCCGCTCAAACTGACCAGAATTTTCATTGTTAATCCGGAAATAAGTCTGCAAGGGAACGTCAACCTTGACACCTTTTGGCACATAGATAAAGGTTCCACCAGACCAGACGGCGGAGTTGAGAGCTGCTAGCTTGTTATCTGTCGGAGGAACCAGCTTAGCAAAATACTGCTTGAAGAGCTCTGGATATTCCTTAAGAGCTGAGTCGGTATCCGTAAAGACGATTCCTAGCTTTTGGAACTCTTCCTTCATATTGTGGTAGACCACTTCTGATTCATACTGGGCCGCCGCACCAGCGAGATAGGCTCTCTCCGCTTCTGGGATTCCAATTTTCTCAAAGGTTTCCTTAATCTTCTCAGGTACTTCATCCCAACTTCTAGCAGGTTTATCAGAGGCCTTTTGGTAATAAATCAAGTCATCAAAATTAATTTCTGACAAATCCGGCCCCCAAGTCTGCATCGGCATCTTCTTGAAAGCCTCGTAGGATTTGAGGCGGAAATCCAGCATCCATTCTGGTTCATCCTTGGCTGCAGAAAGCTCACGAATGACCGCTTCATTCAGCCCTTTCCCTGTCGAGAGGACAGGTTCAACATCGTCATGGAAACCAAACTTGTATTCACCGAGATCAATCGGTTTTGGTTCTACTCTTTCTTCTGACATAATTTCCTTTCACATTCTTACTTTTTATCTTCTTCAATTGCTCGCTTGAGGGCATTCCAACCCAAGGTCGCACACTTAATCCGCTGCGGGAATTTGGCAACGCCTGCTAAAAAGGCTCCATCTCCCAATTCTTTCTGGCGACTGTCTTCTTGGCCCTGAACCATCTGCGAGAAAACTTCTGCTAATTCCAGCGCCTGCTCTTTTGTCTTGCCCAGAACCGCATCCGTCATCATGCTGGCCGAAGCCGTTGAAATGGTACAGCCGGAATTCACAAAGGCAATATCCTCAATCTTATCTTCCACATTAAACTTCACAGACAGGCTGATGACATCACCACAGGTCGGGTTATTGAGGACTACCTGCTCCACATTTTCCAGTTTCCCATGATGATGGGGGTGAGCCGAGTGATCCGTCACAACCGCCTTGTAAAGACTGTCTAACTTAGAAAGTGCCATTGAAAAACTCCTTTGTCTTTTCTAAAGCATCTACCAGCTTGTCGCAATCCGCATAGGTATTGTAGATATAAAAGCTAGCCCGCACAGTTGCTGGCACCTGCAGATAGGTGAGCAGAGGCTGAGCACAATGGTGCCCTGCCCGAACAGCCACTCCTTCGTAGTCCAGAGCTGTCGCGACATCATGCGGATGGAGACTATCTAGGTTAAAGGCAATCACGCCTGAGCGCTGGGCCAAATCCTGAGAGCCATAAATGGTCAAACCTTCCACTGCCTGTAGCTTAGGAAATACGTAGGCAATCAGGTCCTGCTCATGCTGGGCAATAGCATCCATACCCAAGTCTTCCAAATAATCAATGGCCGCCGCAAGACCGATTGCTCCTGCCATATTCGGAGTGCCGGCCTCAAACTTCCAAGGCAATTCCTTCCAGGTCGCTTCCTGCTCATAGACGAAATCAATCATTTCGCCACCGAACTCGACTGGTGACATCTGCTCTAGCAATTCTTCCTTGCCATAGAGAACCCCGATACCGGTCGGACCAGCCATCTTATGTCCCGAAAAGGCAAAGAAGTCCACATCCAAATCCTGCACATCAATCTTCATGTGTGGAATGGATTGAGCCCCATCCACCACCAAAAGCGCTCCTTGCTGATGAACCAGCTGGGCAATCTCCTTGATGGGATTGATGACACCGAGGACATTAGAAGCATGAGCTAGAGAGACAAACTTTGTCCTCTCACTGAGCTTGGCACAGAAATCCTCCATATCCAGAGCACCGTCTTTGAGATAGACATATACCAGCTTGGCTCCAGTCTTCCTACAAGCTTCCTGCCAAGGAATGATATTGGAATGGTGCTCCATGATAGAAATCAGCACTTCATCACCAGGCTGCAACCTTTCAGTCGCAAACTGAGCCACCCAGTTAAGTCCCGTCGTGGTTCCTCGCGTAAAGAGGACTTCTCTACTAGAAGCCGCATTGATAAAAGAACGAACTCTTTCCCTGGCTGCTTCATAAGCTGCTGTCGCCCGCTCGGCTAGCGTATGCACACCGCGGTGGACGTTGGCATTGTCTCTAAGATAGTAGTTTTCAATTGCTGCCAGCACCTGCTTGGGTTTCTGGGTTGTCGCCGCATTGTCCAAATAAACCAAAGGCTCATCATTGACAATTTGGTCCAAAACGGGAAAATCTTGCTTGATTGCTTCTGCATTAAATCCAGTCATGAAGACTCCTATCTACTTACAAGGGACAAGGCCCAGCTTTTTATCTTTTTGCGAGAATAATATCGATATTTTCAATCATTTCATCACGAACTTCTTTAACAGGGATTTCTACAATCACTGAGCCCAAGAAGCCGCGCACGACCAAGCGTTCAGCCGTCGCCTTATCAAGACCCCGACTCATGAGATAATACATATCTTCTGGATCTACCTGACCGATAGAAGCCGCGTGACCAGCTGTCACATCGTTCTCATCAATCAAAAGGATGGGATTAGCATCTGAGCGAGCCTGGTCAGACAGCATGAGAACCCGACTTTCCTGCTGGGCATCCGCTCCCTTGGCACCTTTGATAATATGTCCAATACCATTGAAGGTCAGGGTTCCTTTTTCTAGGATAACCCCGTGCTGCAGGATATTTCCGATAGAGTTGCAGCCATAGTTAGTTACGCGGGTATCAATCCCCTGAACCTGCTTACCGCTTGAGAGAGCCACCACTTTCATATCCGCATGGCTACCCTTGCCATAGAGGTCGCTATCAAAGTCAGCCACGACATTGCCTTCGTTCATAACGCCGATGGCCCAGTCAATCATAGCATCATTATCCAGTTTACCACGACGACTGATATAAGCCGTTACATTTTCGCCCAAGCGATCAATAGCTGAAAACTTAATCTGAGCTCCAGCCTGAGCAATAACTTCGACAGTGATATTGGCTGTTACTGGAACAGAGCCCTCGCCGTAAGTTTCCAAGCGTTCCAAGTAGTTAACTTTGGAATGCTTGCCTGCGATAATCAAAATATGCTTGTTAAAAGGAACATCGCTTTCACTGTCCTGATAAAAAATTCCTTCAATCGGCTGGTCAATCTCAACATTGTCCGGTACATAAAGAACGGCACCGCTGTTGAAATAGGCAGTGTGGTAAGCTGCCAATTTGTCCTCGTCGTACTTGACCGCAGACATAAAATGCTTCTCTACCAGCACTGGAATCTCTTCTAAGGCAGTGTGGAAATCAGTGAAAACCACACCTTGCGCTGCCAAGTCAGCTGGCAATTGCTCCAGAACAGTATGAGTTCCCACCTGAACAAGCTTGAGATTGTCATCTAAAGCTGTAAAGTCTGGAACACTTGTCAGCGGCTCACTCTCTGAAATACGGCCGTCTCCCAGATTCCAGCGATGAAATTTAACCCGCTCAATACGTGGCAATTCTAACTGGTCAATTTTATCAAAGGCCTGCTGGCGCAGTTGAAAGAGCCAATCTGGCTCTGCATGTAGCTGTGAAAATTCTTGAATCAATTCTTTAGTCATGTCATTCTCCTATCTTTTATCAAAGTCAAAAGAATGTTTGACTAGGCTTCTTCGGTATAGGTGAAGCCCAACTCTTCAGCCAATTTAGCATAGCCTTCTTTCTCCAAGCGGACTGCCAATTCTGGACCGCCAGAAAGAACGACTTTACCATCCATCATGACATGAACCACATCTGGAGTGATATAGTTGAGCAGGCGTTGGTAGTGGGTGATAATCATAGCACCAAAGCCTTCACCGCGCATAGCATTAACCCCTTTGGACACAACCTTAAGAGCATCGATATCCAGACCTGAATCAATCTCATCCAAGAGCGCAAAAGTCGGCTCTAGCATGAGCAACTGCAGGATTTCATTGCGCTTCTTTTCACCACCGGAGAAACCTTCATTAAGATAACGCTCAGCCATTTCTTCTTTCATGTTGAGCAGTTCCATCTTTTCATCCAGCTTCATGATAAAGTCGCGGACAGAGATTTTTTCCTCGTCTTCCTTGCCAGCATTCATAGCAGCACGGAGAAACTCTGCATTAGTAATGCCAGGAATTTCACTAGGGTACTGCATAGCAAGGAAGAGTCCCATGCGAGCACGCTCGTCTACTTCCAATTCTAAGATATTGACTCCATCAAAAAGCACCTCTCCTTGAGTCACTTCGTAGTTAGGATTGCCCATGATGGCTGCAGACAAGGTGGACTTCCCTGTTCCATTTGGACCCATAATAGCTGCAACCTCTCCCGTTTTCAGAGTGAGATTCACCCCTTTGAGAATTTTTTTCCCTTCGATTTCAACATGAAGATCTTTGATTTCTAAGACAGACATTTCTTTTTCCTTTCTTTGCTTAGCTGATTTACATACTTTAGTATACCAAAAAAAAGCCCAAAAGGCTTTTATTTTGTTTAGAGCTATTCTTATTTATTACGCTTTTGACGCCATTTCCGCCGAACTTCCTCTCGGTAGGAGGAGTTCCCAACAAAGCGGAGAATATTGAGCAAAGGAGTACGATTAGGCCCCAAAACTCCGACCAACTCAGCAAAGAGCTCAACACCCAGAAGTAAGCCTATCATCAAGAGCACGCCACCAATTCGACTGGAAACATTCAGTAAGAGAGAGATCATGGCAAAGACCAGTGAAATCCCATAGATAACCAGCACTGTCCCTCGGTGGGTCAGTCCCAAGGACAAGAGCCTATGGTGAAGATGGTGCTTGTCAGGTGTGTAGAATTTCTGACCAGACAGAGTACGGCGGATAATCGCCAGAAAAGTATCCGTAATCGGCACCCCTAAGATAATCATAGGAGTCACGACCGCAACAGCCGTCGCATTTTTCAATCCTTGCAAGGACAGAACAGCAATCATAAAACCGATGAAGAGAGCCCCCGTATCACCAAGATAAATGATAGCTGGGTGGTAATTGTAAGGGAAAAAACCTGCAATTGACAAAACCAAGACGAAAATTGTCAGGGTCAAAAAGAGATTGTGCTGGGGCAAAAAGAAGTAAGAAACAATCCCCATCGTCACTAGTGAGATGATGGACACCCCACTCACCAGACCATCCAGACCGTCAATCAAATTAACTGCATTGGTGATAGAAATAATCCACACCACTGTCAAAATATAGGACAGCCAAGGCTCAAAATGCAGGAAAGGTCCGCCAAAAGGAAGCTTAAAATCATCCAATCGGAAATCAGTCAGCCACCAGATTAGGCTGGCCGCTAGAACAATTCCCCCCATTTTCAGCAGGGGCGACAGCTCTTTGATATCATCGACCAGCCCTGTAAAGGCAATAATCAAACCACCTAGAACGACCGGCCAAACATAATCAAAATAGGTCTGTCCAAAAAAATCTACAGCAACAATCTGTGGCATCAAGAGCAGAGTAGAGATAGAAAAAGCCGCTACAATCGCCAGCCCGCCACTGCTAGGCATGGGCTTTTTATTGATGCGACGAGCATTGGGATAATCTACCGCACCAATCTTAAAGGCTAGGAGCCGAACCAAGGGTGTTAGAATCACCCCGATAAAAAAAGTTCCCAGCAATACCAAGATAAACTTTAAAGGAAAAGTAATCATAGGCATTCAACCTTCTGCAGGCCAGAGACCGCATCTGTCACCAAAAGAAGATGACCGTGCTCCTGCAGCACTGCCCGAGTGATATCTGAATCATCTGCGAATTCACGCATCTTGGCCAAGAGCCAAGCTGGATAGCGCTCTGGAAAGCCCTCAACATCTACTAAAATCGTCAAATAATAAGCTGAATCATACTTATAAAGCTCTGATAAGTCAATCTTATAGTCCACCGTCTGGGCAAAAGCCGCAGCAGCTTTAATATCTTCAAAACGCAGGATGTAGTAAATGTAACGCTCTGCATTTTCCGCCGACTGCTCATCAGCCGCCTCCTGAGAAAGCTGCTCCCTTTCCTCTGCTTCGGCTGTTTCCAAAGATTGGACTGCTTCTATGTCTTCCTTACTCTTTTCAAAAATGCTCTTTTCCAATGTCTTGAGGAATTCATCTGGAGACATATGAGACAGCTCGTCCATGTCTGGCAGATCTGCCAAATCCTCAAAACTCAGATTCTTATCCAACTTAGATTTGGTAACAAAAACATCTACCTTATCTGGTTTAGGCGTCACTCGAAAACTCAGCATACCGCTGTCCAAAAAATTATCTGGCATCTCCAACTCATCTAAGATGGTATAGAAAAACTCTTCCGTCTTTTCTTGGGGAACCAAGAAATCAGCCATTTCCATGCCGCGCTCTTCCAAATCTTCCAGCTGAATCGTGATTTTTATGGTCGAATCACTAATCTGTTTCATTTCCATATCTCTACCTCATACACTTCTAGTCCTACTATTATACTAAAAAATCCCCCGTATTTCAAAAAATAGCTAGTAACGCTTTGAAAATGGAATTTGCAAGAAAAAACTCTCAGAAAATTCCGAGAGCTTCTCATTTCACTACATGAGATAGTTAAGGAAACATTAAAATTGCCTCTTTTATCCCATCAAGGCTTTGATTGCTGCATAAACCAGAAGCACGCCGCCTAGGCCAATCCGATATTTCCCAAAAATTGTAAAGTCATGCTTTTTGACGTAGTCTGTCAGAAAACGAATCACGACTAGACTGACACCGAAGGCCACCCCCATGGCAACTAAGAGCAAAAAGATTTGCCCAAATCCCAGACTGTTCCCATTCTTGATAAACTTGAGAATTTTCCAGCCACTAGCACCAAACATAATAGGAATCCCCAGATAGAAAGTGAACTCTGTCACGACAGAACGACTGACACCATTCAGGAGACCGCCGACAATAGTGGCACCAGAACGGCTAGTCCCAGGAAAGAGAGCTAGAACCTGAAAGAGGCCAATTTGCAAAGCAGTCTTATAAGGAAGGTATGCCAAATCTATCACAGCAGGCTCCTCATGCTCGCGCCTTTCCAGATAGATAAAAGCCGCCCCATAGACAATCAGCATCACTGACACAGAGACCAGATTATAGAAATGCGCTTCAAACCAATCATCCAAGAATAAGCCGATAACAGCAGCTGGCAAGGCTGCCACGACGACCTTGGCCCAAAGCTGCCAGGTCTTTTGAACCTGACGTGCTGACTTGCCTGATTGAAAAGGGTTGAGCTTGTCAAAATAGATGACGACAACCGCTAAAATAGCTCCCAGCTGGATAACAACATTAAACATTTCCATAAAGGCTGGACTTTGATTCTTAAACTGGATAAAGTCTTGAATTAAAATCAGGTGACCTGTACTGGAAATCGGCAGCCATTCTGTGATTCCTTCGATGATACCGTAAATAATAGAGATAAAAATTTCAATGATAAACATAGAATACTCCTGAAACAAGGGTTTACTCAAGGAAAGTCACAATTAAATTCCCAAAGAGTATTAGGTCTTATTATATCACAATTTCAAGGCTAGGAAAAGCCAGTACTAAGACTTTTCCGGATAGGCGGGGGCTTGTCTATCAGAAAGCTCCACCGCCTCCACCGCCTCCGCCACCAGAGAACCCACCACCTGAACTTCCGCCAGATGAGACGGAGAAATTGCTGGCCGTGGTCGCTACATGGCCGTAGTTTGAGAAACTGTGCATGCAGCTATAGAAGGCATAGTGCAAGTTAGCCTGAACATAGCTGTCCATAGATGGATTTTCCAAGTGAATCTGACGCAGAGCCATGACACGGCTGACACGATCTGCATAGCCAAAGAGGGTTGCATAGACCAAGAGACGGTTCCACAAGATAATGCCTTCGATTTCTGTCTTGTCCAGATGGGCAATATCTCGCAGCATATTTGAAAAACTTCTCCACAGATAGTAATCATGCGCGCCTTCATCATTCAGGACGCCATCTCGCCAATAAAGCTGTGCCTTACTAGCAAAAATGCAAATCATAACAAGTCCCACCAGTGCTAAGGGAATATATATCCAGATAAGGCTTTCAAAAGCTGCCATATAGACAAACAAAACTCCAATAGAGAACAACAAAACAGCACTAGCTAGAATAATGGCAGTAATCAGTAATCTCTTTTCCTGAACTTTAAGAGGCCGGTAGTGACCAAAGAGACCCAAACGCTTGCCTTCCGATCGCACTTCTTTAGATAAGGAGCGCAAACTGTTAGTAAATAAGGACTTGATATTACTACCTATGTTACGGATATAGGACTCATCCGCAGAAGACTTGTGCTTATAAATATCTTCTGAAATTTGATAGGCTGAAAAGAGATCTTTCACACTGGCTTGGGATTGCTTGTTGAAAGCCATGCCCAGAAAACGTCTTTCAAAGTCCGCCAGTCCATCATAGGTCGCTATTTGCAGAACAGGATTTTCAGCATCTCCCTGCAGGAGGAGATTGCCCCTATCCAGCAAGTCTAACAAAGTCGCCTGGACCATATTTTCAAAGTTCAGCACTGCCTTGCCGCCCCTAGTCGGATCGACATCCTCCATGTCTACTGCGTAAATATTTTCCGCCAAGACAAGGGGAGCCAAGTCCTGAGGAGCTTCGTATAGACGGGCATTCTTGGGATAAGACTGCTTAGGCTTGATCTTCTGGGCAAAGATAAAATAAAGGATAGCCGCTACAAGGATGACACATAAGAGCAGCAAGGGCATATAAATCTCTCCTAGCTGCCGGTAAAAGACCGTCTTGCGGGCAATTTTTTCTTCTTGAGCTTTAAAGGTTGGCAAGTAGTCACTCTCGTCTTCATTCTGGGACACAAGAGAGACCGCTTGTCGATCCCAATAGCCGTGGAGCTCGACATTATCGCCCGAGCCAATTCCATTGAGTTTGACCAGATAGTCAGTGCCATCCTTATCCACGAAAGGCTGGGTGCCAAAGTAGCCACTATGAGCAAAGAGCTCGCTCTTATCTGGATTGCTCAAGCCAGAAACTGTCAAGACGACCTCTCCTATCCCCTGGTCCCAGTCGCTGATAGGAGTCCAGTTGAGCTCAGCAATATCCCTGTGAAGAAAAAGGAGATTTCTCAGCTGCCAAGTTACAGTGACAACAACTCTGTCACCGTCGTTTCCGGAGTTATAGATTTTGACTTCATAGCCATCTCCCAAGTCTTTGACTTGGGGGTTAATGTCCATATCTGGTTCACCATTCGTCAGAACCGAGACCGTCGGATTCCCATCAATGGCAAAGCCATTAGGCATCTTTCCAGCAGAGCCCAGCGAAACAATCTGACCATTATAGTCGTCATTAAACTTGTAGGTCACTTTCTCTGTGTAGGTAGCTGTATTGTCCTCACGCAAGGCCAGATCGCCTTGATAGGATTCAATATCATAGTCAACAGCCGAGACAACCCGACCAAAACAAAGGCAGGAAAATAATACTAACAGGAGATAAAAATATCGTTTCATACTCAACCTCTCTTTACAGATATTTTGTTCTATTATATCATTTTTATCAAGTAAGGGCTTACTAGGATTGAAAAGAACGGTAATTTTCGATAGAATAGGAAGAACTATTATTAGATAAGCAGGAGAAACCCATGAAGAAATTATTACTCACTTTATTTACAGCCCTCCTGGTCACCTTAGGAACGGTCCATGTTATTCAGGCCGATGACTATCTGAGGATCGGTATGGAGGCAGCCTACGCTCCCTTCAACTGGACTCAGGATGACGATTCCAACGGTGCTGTAAAAATCGAAGGAACCAACCAATATGCCAACGGATACGATGTGCAGATTGCCAAAAAAATTGCTCAAGAGATGGGCAAGGAACCTCTGGTTGTCAAGACTTCTTGGAATGGCTTAATTCCTGCTCTGACCTCCGGAAAGATTGACATGATTATTGCGGGTATGAGTCCAACTGCCGAGCGGAAAAAGGAAATCGCCTTTTCCAACAGTTACTACACCAGCGAGCCAGTTCTCCTAGTTCGTAAAGATGGAAAATATGCATCCGCTAAGACTCTAGAAGACTTCAAAGACGCCAAAATCACTTCCCAGCAAGGAGTTTACCTCTACAATCTCATTGACCAACTGTCTGGTGCCAAAAAAGAGACAGCTATGGGCGATTTTGCCCAGATGCGACAAGCCTTGGAATCCGGGGTTATTGATGGCTATATCTCTGAGCGGCCAGAAGCCTTGACTGCTGAGACTGCCAACTCCAACTTCAAAATGATTCAATTTGAGAAAGGCTTTGAAGTCGGTGAAGAAGATGCTTCCATTGCCATTGGTATGCGCAAGGATGACAATCGTATCGAGCAAGCCAATGCAGCAATCGCTAAGATTACTACCAATGATCAAGTCAAGCTGATGGATGAGATGATTCAGAAACAGCCTGTTGATACGGATAGTGAAACAACGAATGAATCATTCTTCAGTCAAGTGGCTAAGATCCTGGCTGAAAACTGGCCGCAATTTTTACGCGGAGCTGGTTTGACCTTGCTTATTTCGATAACAGGAACCATCGCAGGTCTCATCATCGGACTGCTGATTGGCGTTTATCGGACAGCACCAGCTTCTAAGAATAAACTCCTAGCATCACTGCAAAAAATCTTTGGCTGGTTCTTAAATGTCTATATTGAGATTTTCCGCGGAACTCCCATGATTGTTCAGTCCATGGTTATCTACTACGGAACAGCTCAGGCTTTTGGAATTTCTATCGACCGGACTATCGCTGCTATTTTCATCGTCTCTATCAACACCGGAGCTTATATGAGCGAGATTGTCCGCGGTGGTATCTTTGCTGTTGATAAGGGGCAATTCGAGGCCGCAACAGCACTGGGTATGACCCACGGCCAGACCATGCGCAAGATTGTTCTGCCTCAGGTCGTCCGCAATATTCTGCCTGCAACTGGTAATGAATTTGTCATCAATATCAAGGATACATCTGTGCTGAACGTTATCTCGGTAGTGGAGCTTTATTTCTCTGGAAATACCATTGCTACCCAAACCTACCAATACTTCCAAACCTTTACCATCATCGCTGTAATCTACTTTATCCTGACATTCAGCGTAACACGCATCCTGCGCTATGTTGAAAAACGCTTCGACACAGACAACTACACGACAGGTGCCAATCAAATGCAGACAGGAGAAGTAAAATCATGACAGAAACCATTTTAGAAATTAAAAACCTCAAAAAGTCCTACGGTGAAAACCAAGTCCTCAAGGACATCTCCCTCACCGTTCATAAAGGAGAAGTGATTTCCATCATCGGCAGTTCCGGTAGCGGAAAGTCAACCTTCCTGCGCTCCATTAACCTTCTGGAAACACCAACTGGCGGACAGATTTTCTACCGCGGCAAGAATGTCCTGGACGAGAATTACGACCTGACCCATTACCGTGAAAAACTGGGCATGGTCTTTCAGTCTTTCAATCTCTTTGAAAATCTTAATGTCCTAGAAAATACCATCGTCGCTCAGACAACCGTCCTGAAAAAAGAACGGTCAGAAGCCGAGAAAGTCGCCAAAGAAAACCTCAACAAAGTTGGAATGGGCGAGCAATACTGGCAGGCCAAGCCTAAGCAACTCTCAGGCGGTCAGAAGCAGCGGGTCGCTATTGCCCGCGCCCTCTCCATGAATCCTGATGCCATCCTCTTTGACGAGCCGACTTCAGCCCTCGACCCTGAAATGGTCGGTGAAGTTCTGAAAATCATGAAAGAACTGGCTCAAGAAGGGCTGACAATGATTGTCGTGACCCACGAAATGGAATTTGCCCGTGATGTCTCCAGCCGTGTTATCTTTATGGACAAGGGCGTCATTGCTGAAGCTGGCAGCCCTCAGGATATCTTTACCAATCCCAAAGAAGAAAGAACAAAAGAATTCCTGCAGCGCTTCCTCAGCTAAACTATTTATTTTCAAAAGCAAAAAGGAATCTGGAACTAAGTCCAGATTCCTTTTTTGATTTAATGAGCAATATCAGTTGCACGATTTTGAAGTTTAGTCTTCAAATTTTTCATGGTTTTTGTCGTAGAAATCAATCAAGCCAAGAGCTGTTTCAAAAGAGATATTTTTCACTTTTGCACGTCCTTGAGCAAGAGCAATGATAGACATTTCACGTGCATTTGTTTCTTTACTAATACGGTAACCGGTGATCTTCTTATCACGTACCCAACTAACAACAGATTCTACTTTCTCGAAATTAGATTTAGCCATTTCTTACTCCTCTCTATTCTAGCTACATCAACTACTATAATTGTTTTTATACAGTTTGTCAACTTAAACAAACCAAATTCGAACAAATTAAATAATTCTGAATTTTCTTTACTTAGCTTTGAGGGCTGAAAGTATCTGAGTCCGAATACTTTCGACACCTTCTGGATTTGCTGGAAGGAAGATGGTATTATTACCCGAACTATCTGCAAAATTATTCAGCGTATCCAGGTACTGGTTGGTCAAAAGAATAGACATAATCTGCTCTTCTGTCAACTCAATATTGGCACCCTTCAATTCTTTGATGGAGTCAGCCAAACCATCCACAATGGCCTTACGCTGCTCAGCAATACCAACACCATGCAGGCGGTCTTTCTCAGCTTCCGCAGAAGCAGCTGTCACAATCTTAATCTTATCCGCTTCAGCCAATTCCTGAGCAGCCACACGCTTACGCTGCGCCGCATTGATTTCGTTCATAGACTGTTTAACTTCAGCATCAGGCTCAACCTTGGTAATCAAGGTTTTGACAATGATATAGCCATAGGTCGACATTTCTTCAGCTACCTGTTTTTGGACCTCTAGGGCAATTTCGTCCTTCTTTTCAAAGAGCTCATCCAAGGTCAGTTTTGGAACGGAGGAACGAAGGGCATCTTCAATATAGGACTTAATCTGTGCTTCTGGCCGCATAAGTTTGTAATAAGCATCAATCACGTTGTTTTCATTTACACGATACTGGGTCGCAACATTCATAGTTACAAAAACATTATCTTGTGTCTTGGTCTCAACGACAATCTCGCTCTGCAGCAAACGCAGCTGAACGCGAGCCGCTATCTTGTCAATCCCTAAAGGAAGACGGAAATTGATACCGCTGCTGCTGGTTTTGTGATAACGTCCAAAACGCTCAATGATTGCCACAGATTGCTGACGAACCACATAGACTGCACTAAGCAGCAAGAATATAAAGATTATGACCAATATGATAAAGAAAAATGGAATAAAAAACATGTTCAAGCCTCCTTGATTCACTATGGTATATTCTAACATATTTAATTTGCAGTTTCAAATAAAAGCATACAAATTAGGCTAAAATATATTTACAATTAGACAAGCATATTGTAGAGTGTTTCATTCCCGTTCAGATTGATAAAGGACGGATCGAACTGCTCAATACGGTTAATCAAAGAAGCATAATCATGCTTATCTGCCAGAGAAATACCAATCAAAACTGGTCCTGTTCCCTTGCTTGCCCGCTTGATATATTCAAAACGAGTGATGTCGTCATTGGGTCCTAAAATATCATTCACGAATTCACGCAAGGCACCTGGACGCTGCGGGAAGTTAACCACGAAATAGTGCTTGATACCATCATAAATAAGAGCCCGCTCTTCCATCTCTGGCATCCGGTTGATGTCATTGTTTCCACCTGAGATAATGCAACAGATAGTCTTCCCTTTAATATACTCACTCAGCACTTCCAAAGCAGCAACACTTGCCGCACCAGCAGGCTCTGCGACAATCCCTTGCTTGGAGTATAGATCAATGATGGTCTCTGAAATAAGCCCTTCATCTACACCGATAAGATTTTGAACATTCTTTTGTGTAACCTCATAGGTTGATGCACCGACCTTCTGGACTGCGATGCCGTCTGCAAATTTATCGATTTCTTTGAGCTTGACCGGACCTCCAGCTTCAAAAGCTGCTTTCATACTGCGGGCACCGTTGGCTTCCACACCAATAACTTCGATAGTTGGCTGACTTTCTTTGATATAGGTTGAGACTCCTGATATCAGTCCGCCGCCGCCAACTGGTACCAAAACAGCATCAAAATCGATAGCTTCTCTTCTGGCCTCGTCTAAGATTTCATAGGCCACTGTTCCTTGACCAGCTTGGACATCTTCATTATCAAAAGGATCGATAAAGGTGCGGTTTTCAGCCTTAGTATAGTCAAGCGCTGCCTTGGCCGAAGCATCAAAAGTATCTCCAACCAGCTTGATATCCACAAATTCACCGCCAAAGAAGCGAACCTGACCAATCTTCTGCTGAGGAGTCGTGATGGGCATAAAAATAGTTGCTGGAATTTTCATTTCCTTACAAGTATAGGCCACTCCTTGGGCGTGATTTCCCGCAGAAGCACAGACAACCCCACGCTGGCGCTCCTCTTCATTAAGTTGAGAAATGGCATAATAAGCCCCGCGGAGTTTAAAAGAGCGTACCCGCTGCATATTTTCCTTCTTCAGGTAAATCTTGGCCTGGTACTTCTCTGACAAATAGTGGTCGTAGTCAAGCGGTGTATTGACAACCACATCTTTTAACACTTTATGAGCATGAGTGATATCTTTTGCTCTGAGCATATTTTTTCCTTCCCTATTCTTCCAGTTTATTCTCTATCAAGCAAAACAAGGGGCTGGGAATTCGCATTCCAACCCCTAATGTCTTATATACTCTTTATCTTAATTGTAAATCTTGAAAGCATCGTCGTCGTTTTTACCAACGAATGGCATTGCTTTACGCAATTCTGCACCGACCTTTTCAATCTCTAGATTAGCAGCTTGCTCGCGGTAAGCAGTCAGTTTTGGACGACCAGCCTTGTAGTCATTTACAAAGTCATTTGCAAATTTACCATTTTGGATATCTGCCAAGACCGCCTTCATGTTTTCTTTGACTTGTTCAGTAATCACACGTGGGCCTGATACGTAATCACCGTATTCCGCAGTATTTGAAATTGATTGACGCATTTTCTTGAAGCCACCTTCATAGATCAAATCTACAATCAGTTTCATTTCATGCAGCACTTCAAAGTAAGCCAATTCTGGTGCATAGCCAGCTTCAGTCAAGACTTCAAATCCTGCTTCAATCAGGGCAGTCAGACCACCACAAAGCACAGCTTGTTCACCAAAGAGATCTTCTTCTGTTTCTTCTTTATAAGTTGTTTCAAGCAAACCAACACGAGCCGAACCAACTCCTTTACACCAGTCCATTGCGATATCTTTGGCATTTCCAGTAGCGTCTTGGTAAACTGCATACAGAGCTGGTACACCAAAACCTTCTTCGAAAGTACGGCGAACCAAGTGACCAGGACCTTTCGGTGCACACATAAAGACGTCTACATCGGCAGGAACTTTGATAAATTCAAAATGGATGTTGAAACCATGAGCAAATCCAACTGCGTTTCCAGCTTCCAAGTTTGGAGCGATTTCTGCTTCATAGAGATCTTGTTGGATTTCATCTGGAGCCAAAATCATGATAACATCAGCCAATTTAGCTGCTTCTGCTACTGTATAAGTATCAAAGCCGTCTTCTTTAGCCTTGTCAAATGACTTACCAGGACGAACACCGATAATCACATCGTGGCCTGTATCGCGCAAGTTTTGCGCATGAGCATGACCTTGTGATCCATAGCCGATTACGGCAATTTTCTTACCGTCAAGCGCTGCTACTTTTACATCTTTTTCGTATTCCATTGTTACTGCCATAAGTTTTACTCTCTTTTCTATTTTTATTGCCTATTAGGCGGTTTTAACAAATTAAAGGTTTGATTTAATCTCGGGTAAAGCCTGTCGCTCCAGTCCGAGCAATATTTTTAATACCATATGGGCGAATGACTCGAAGCAGAGCCTCGCTCTTCTCCGCATCACCAGTCATCTGAACGGTAATGGAGCTAGGTGCTACATCCACAACTGTCGCCCGGAATGGCTGGATAATAGACAGAATCTCTGCTCGCTTATCAGCTGGAGCTGAGACCTTAACCAGAATCACTTCACGCTCTAAGTGAGGACGGTCCGTGATATCTCGAACCCGAATCACATCAATCTGACGATTGAGCTGCTTGATAATCTGCTCGACTTCTGCCAATGAAGCCACATCAATGATGATGGTGATACGGGATACTTCCGGATTTTCCGTCGTTCCGACTGAGATACTCTCAATATTAACCTGACGTCTGGAAAGGACACCCGTGAAGCGGTTTAGAACACCCGAACGGTTTTGGAGTTTAGCTGTCAACATTCTACGCATGGAACTTCACCCCCAACATCTCATGATTGCTCTTGCCAGCTGGCACCATTGGAAGAACGTGTTCCTTGCGAGAGATATCCACCTCGATAAACATTGGTATATCTTCCTTTAAGGCTTCCAAATCCTGAACAATGGTCTCCGGATTGTCAAATTTATAGGATTTAACACCATAGGCCTGAGCCATGAGCTGGAAATCTGGCAATGTTTCAAAGACAGACTCAGAGGTACGACCATCATAGAAAGCTTCCTGCCACTGGCGCACCATGCCTAACGAATGATTGTTAAGCATGATGACCTTAATCGGAATATTATAGATATTGAGAATAGCCATCTCTTGGTTCGTCATCTGATAGCCACCGTCTCCAACAAAAAGAACTACTTCCTTATCCGGATTAGCAATCTTAGCTCCAATCGCTGCAGGTACACCGAAGCCCATGGTTCCTAGACCACCAGACGTTACCAGTTGGCGCTCATTTTTATATGGATAATATTGGGCGGCCCACATTTGGTGTTGACCCACGTCTGTTACGACGATAGCATCACCCTTGGTCAGCTCACCCACGCGCTCAATGACAGCTTGAGGCTGGACGACACGTTCTTTCTTATCATATGAGCGAACCCGCTCCTTGTCCTGAGTTACTTTTTCAATCCACTTGCTGGTATTATTATGCACCTGCTCTTCATTCAACAGCATCTGCAGGGCTTTCTTAGCATCCCCTACGATAGGAATATCTACGCTGATAATTTTTCCAATTTCCGCTGGGTCAATATCAATATGTGCTACTTTAGCGTTCTTGGCAAAGGTTTTCGGATTACCGGTCAGACGGTCATCAAAGCGGCAGCCGATACTAATCATAAAGTCAGCCTCAGTCATAGCAATATTGGCCGCAAAAGAACCGTGCATTCCACCCATACCTAAGAACAAAGGATGGTCTGTCGCAATAGTTCCCTGACCTAACAAGCTAGTGACCACTGGAATCTGATAACGCTCCGCAAACGCAACCAATTCCGCTGCTGCCTCGGCATAACTGATACCCCCTCCCGAAAGAAGAACCGGCTTTTTAGCATTAGAAATCTGCTTGATAATCTTCTTAATCTGCAATTCATTAGGCTCAATAGTCGGCTGGTAACTCGGCAGATGCAACTTGCTGTCGTAGATAAAGTCTGTTTCCAGAGCCGAGACATCCTTAGGCAAATCAATAACGACTGGCCCAGGACGACCTGTCGTCGCAATGTGAATAGCTTCTGTAATAATACGCGGAATGTCTGCCGTCTCCCGAACCTGATAATTGTACTTGGTAATAGGAGTCGTAATCCCAACAATATCCGCTTCCTGAAAAGCATCTTTACCGATCCCAGCCTTGGCTACCTGACCAGTAAAGACTAAAAGGGGGACGCTATCACTCATGGCATCGGCAATGCCGGTAATGGCATTAGTCGCTCCCGGACCACTGGTCACAACTGCAACTCCGATTTTCCCAGTAGACTTAGCATAGCCTTCTGCCTCGTGAACACAGCCTTGCTCATGGCGGCCTAGGATGTGACGGATGCCTTCAAAACTATAAATAGCATCATAAAGCGGCAGTACAGCGCCGCCGGGATAGCCAAAAATCGTATCAACACCAAGACTTTTCAAGGTTTCTAAAACAAGCTCTGAGCCTGTCTTAGAAGTTTCCAATTTGATTTTCTCCATTCTTCCCCTTTCATTTATTTACAATTTTCTAAAAATTCAAAAAGCTTTCTACTATGATAACATTTTTGAAAAAAATTGCAAGCCATGCAGAATGTTTTTCTACATTTTTTCTCTAAATCCGAATGTTTTTTCTAATAAAAGATAAAAAGTCAGAACTATATTTATAGTCCCGACACTCCGTTGGAATATACCTCACACAAATATTTTCTTTAGCTAAAAACTATCTTATCCCACCTTTTCTCCAAAGCTGAATCTCCCAGCTATAACCAGCCTTTCTCTTGCCCGATTCGGACTGCTTCTGTTCGATTTTCAGCATCTAGCTTGGTCAAAATAGCAGACATATAGTTACGAACCGTTCCATTTGACAGGTAGAGTTTTTCAGCAATTTCTTTATTGGACAGGCCAGTCGCCGCAGCTTGCAGGACTAGCCTCTCCTGCTGAGAGAGAGGGTTCCTACTGGTCATTAGCACCTCCATCAATTCCGGCGAATATTCCTTTTGCCCAGCTAGAACGGTCTGGATGGTTTTCATCAAATCCGCAATGCTGCGCTCTTTGAGCACATAAGCATCTACATCTGCCTTAACAGCTCTCTCAAAGTAGCCCGGCCGCTTGAAGGTTGTGACTATGATAACCTTGATATTGCGTCGATTGGCCTTGGCCCATTCGAGAACATCTAGGCCGGTCTGGTGGGGCATTTCCACGTCCAAAATAGCTACATCAACAGTTTCTGAGCTAAGACAGTCAATAGCCTTCTGCCCATCTGCGGCCTGATAGACTTCTTCGACATCTGGCTGCAGCTGCAAGAGCTGAGCTAAGGCATCTCTCAGCATACTTTGATCTTCTGCTAACAAAAGTTTCATGCTTCCTTCCCTCCGTATGGCAATTCAATCCGAATCCATGTTGGATCTTGGCTGCTAAGAATCTCAAGCTTTCCTGATAAGGCAGACAGCCGCTCTCGAATACTATGCAACTCCCGTCCGGTCAGCTTCTGAAAACCACAACCATCATCCTGAATGTCTAAAATAAGCTTTTCGTTTTTCTTTACCAAAGAAAAATTACTCTTTTTAGCCTTGGCATGCTTGATAATATTGGTAGCAGCCTCCAGCAAAATCATACTAATCGTTGACTGCTGACTCGGTGGGACACTGGCAACATTGAGCTGGTTATCCATTTCTACCTGAACACCGCTCATCTCCAGCATGGCACGAATTGTCACTAGTTCCTCGTCCAGCGTCCGATTCTTTAGATCATTAATAATCCGCCGAACATCAGCCATGGACTTCTTGCTGATCTCTTGCACTTCCTGCAGTTCTTTTGCTGCCTTGTCGTAAGCTTCCATATGCAAAAACTGCTGAGCCAGCTCCGCCTTAACACTGAGCATAGCAAAGGTATGCCCTAGACTATCATGTAAGTCTCGGCCAATCCGATTGCGCTCATTTTCTGCTAGAAAGAGATTCAGCTGGGCATTTTGTTTGGTCTTTTCTTCCTTGATTCGCTCGGTCGTCTGAATCCGATGGAGACCAAAGGTCAAACCATCCGAAAAGAGAAAAGTGACAATAAAGAAGAGTAGTTCTGCTGGACCAACATGACCCATCAAATAATTAGTCAGCACAATAGCAGGCTGCAAATCAATAAAGGTCCAAAAACGCCAGGATTTAAACGAGACATCATCCAGCTCATAAATCAGCAGATTAGATAGATAAAAAATATACCAGGTAAAACCTGTATTTAGCCAGACAGAACCATAGTATATGTAAACAACCAAGAACCACCAAGAAAAAAATTGAATAAGGCGATGGTTACTTAGCAAAACCGCATAGTAAGCCGCAACAAAAATAGCTGTCCCAAGCAAGAGGAAAAGCGGGTATTCCCCGCTGATTACTCCCGCCACTGGAAAGATGATAAAGACCAGCGCAATATGAAACATATAGTGGACTTGTTTAAGTTTTTCCCACATGAATTTATTTTACCTCAATTCGCTTTTTGAGCTGCAGCACAAGAATGCTAACCAAAACCGTATAAATCAGAACAATCAAAGCTGCCTTGCCATTGAACTGATGGTGTTCTAGATAAGAAGACACGACTTGCATCAGTTGATAACTTGGCGTCAACTTACCGATTGGCTGGAGCCATTTTGGAAACATAGTCAGAGGGAACCATAGACCGCCCAGAACAGCCAGTGCCATATAGACAATATTGCCCACTACAGACATGAGTTGAGCACTTGGCAAGAGGCTGACCAATACACCCATGGCAATAAAGACCACACTTCCTACCAGAAGGATCAAGGCAATAAGAAACCAGTCCACCATTGGCAGATTAACCCCGCGAACAAAATGCCCAATCGAGAAGACTACGATGATAGAAAGCATAAAAGTCAACAGCGTACTGCAAAGTTTTGATATATAATATTTTACCATAGAAATCGGCGAGTGCTGAATCATTTTTTGCCAATTATTATTTTTATCAGACTGCAAAGTGCTTGGAATGCTAAAGAAGGCACTAGACATGATACTAAAAAGAGTCATAGAGAAGAGGTAGCCTCGAAGCACAAGTTCAGACGTATCACTTCCAGACATCATTCCTGAGAAAATCAGGTAAAAGACGCTGGGCAGACCAATAGACAAGAGATAATAAGCAGCCTGCCGCTTCATTAAAATCAACTCAATCTTCATAAGACTTGCCATATTTTTCATGATTACTCTCCTATTCTTGTGTCGTTTCAAAAATACTATCCAAGAGGGTACGGTTACGTACTTCAATCTCTTCGATTGTACAGCCGTGTTCCTGAAGGACCTGCCAGACCTGTCCAGCATCTCTAGTAGCAAAAGATAAAGCCTTTTGCTTGATTTCTAAATCAGTCACATTATCCAGTTTTTCCAGCACAGACTGATAAGTCAGCGGCAAGGTAAAGTGTTTTTCCTGCTCCTCACTGCGCATGGCATAAGGCGTCGTGTCCCGAATCAACTCGCCCTTGTGCAGCACCAAAATCCGATCTGCCGTATGCTCGACTTCTTCGATATAGTGCGAAGAATAAACGATGGTCACTCCCTGCTGCTTGAGCTGATTAACAATTTCCCAGAAATGCTGACGAGTAGAGGTGTCCATAGCAGAAGTCGGTTCGTCCAAGAACAGAATCTTAGGACGGCCAATCAGACTCAGAACAAAAGAGAAGAGACGCTTTTGTCCACCAGACAGCTTGCTGGCCAACTGATTCTTTTGCTTGTCTGTAAATTGCAACAAATCATCAATTTCTTGATCAGACAGACTATTTAGATAAATAGCTTGGAAGAACGTCAAGAGTTCCTTGACCTTCAAATCCTCCACCACTGTATTTTCCTGTGGTAAAATCGCTACCGACTGCTTGAGATGGTTATCAGTTGGTTTGAGTCCCTGAATCCTTGCTTCACCTGCTGTCAGAAACTTATCGCCCAGCAAACAGTCCATGAGAGTCGTTTTACCTGCTCCATTGGGACCAATCAAGGCCACACAGTCACCTTGGGAGATTTCAAACGAAATATCCTTTAAAATCTCCTTACCATGAATGCTTTTTGAAAGCTTCTTTACTTCAATCAGTTCCATTTTGCTCCTCCTTTGATTTGATGAACCGTATGTACATCTTTCCTTTATTTTTCCAAAGCCGGAAGAATACTAAGCACTATCGCTTTTTCAATGCCTACAGCAACCTTTTATCATTTTGTTAACTATATTATAAGGCAAAGAAATTTTTCCTACTAGTTGATTTTGTCACCGACTGACATGACAAATGTCACTATTCTGCTTTTAGAGCACAAAGCTAGCAAATATTGGAATAATCTGTTTATCTCCCCTCTGCATGAAGACACAAAAAAGCCGGTCCCCCTCGTTGAGAGAAGCCGACTAGTTGTATGTCTGTTGCAATTTAGATAGAAACTGGAATCAAAGCAGCCTAATCTAAAAATTTTTCAATAAACTAGCTACTCAATTTGTAAGATGAGGTGACCAACGCTTTTTAAACTTTAGCTCTGCACCTCTTCTTTGAGACCATTGAGCTTCAGACTCAGAATGAACATCTCAGGTGTAATATCCTTAATGTCCTTCAGTCCAAAACCTTGGAAGAAACTGTTCTTTTCCACCTCTTCGACATTGACTTTTTGCAAATCGATTTCAATCAAGGTCTGCAATTTCTTCTCTGCTGTAACTGAATAATCAATATTAACACCTTCCAGACTCTTAGCTGCTACATAGTTTGAATCAGACTGCATTCCTTCACGAATGATAGTCGTCATTTCCTCTGGAGTCAAAGTAGCTGATGCCGCACTAGCTTCTTCTGGCAAGGAAGTGAGCAATTCCATCCGAAGATTCAAGATTTTCTTGCCCTGATAGGTAATTGTATCACGATGATGAATTTCTTCAATGTCTCCAACCAAGGTTTTAGAGACAATCTCTGTACTTTCGGAAGAAGAACTGGATGACTTGCTAGAGCTGGAGCTGGAGCTAGATTTAGTCCGCCTAGAAGAAGCTGCTGATTCAGAAGATTGTCTAGGACGATGCTTGCTGAAGCTAGGAAGCACGCAGCCCGTCAAGAGCACCGAAGCAGAAATAACAAGAATGAAAAATTTTTTCATAGTTCACCTTTTTTACTTTTTATTTGTTACAGTATAACATAATACCAGTTTCTTGTCTAAGTATTTTCTATAAAATAATAAAAGACAACCTTTCGATTGCCTTTTTATGCTATTCAACACTAAAAATATATGGATAAACCGGCTGACTGCCCTGATGAATTTCTACTTCTACATCCTCGAATTGTTCCATCAAATCTTGAGCAAGACTGCTAGCCAACTCTTCGCTGCCGTCTTCACCGATATAGATAGAGACAATCTCGCTGTCTTCATTGAGCATCTTGCTGAACGTTTCTTTCAAAGTTGCCAGCATATCTGGATTTGAAACAACAATCTTACCATCCACCATACCGAGGTTGTCATTTTCATGAATTTCTAAGCCATCAATCGTCGTATCGCGAACCGCATTCGTCACGCTGCCGCTGACTACTTCTGCCAAGGCGGCGGTCATACGCTCTTGGTTTTCCTCGATAGTATTGCCGCCATCAAAAGCTAGAAGACTGGTCAAACCTTGAGGGATTGTGCGAGTCTCAATAACAGCTGCAGGCTGTTCAATCACTTCTGCTGCTGATTGGGCTGCCATGAAGATGTTTTTATTATTTGGCAAGATAATAATATTACGAGCATTGACTTGCTCCACAGCCTTGATAAAGTCTTCTGTTGATGGGTTCATAGTTTGCCCGCCAGAGATGATGTAGTCAACTCCCTGAGCCTTAAAGATTTCAGCCAGACCTTCACCAGCCACTACAGCGATAATCGCAAACTCTTTTTCTTGAGCCGGCTTAGCTGAGCGCTCTTCCTTTTCAACCTGCGCTTCGTGTTGGTTGCGCATATTGTCAACCTTGACCTTGACCAAACTACCATACTTGAGACCTTCCTGCATAACCAGTCCTGGATCTTCAGTATGGACATGAACTTTGACGATTTCGTCATCGTTAACTACCAACAGGGAATCTCCCAAATCGTTTAGGTAGTTGCGGAACTCATCATAATCAAAGTCTTTTACATAGGTTGGTCCTGTCTTGAGAGCCACCATGATTTCAGTACAGTAGCCGTAAGTGATGTCCTCTGTTGCCACATGGCCAGCTACAGACTTATGATGCTCAGCATTGATCATCTCAGACATGGTCGCAGGTGTCGCCACAAAGTCCTCAGAAGCGATGTATTCGCCTGTAAGAGCAGACAGGAAGCCTTCGTAGATAAAGACCAACCCTTGACCGCCAGAGTCCACAACACCGACTTCTTTCAGAACCGGCAGCATATCCGGTGTCTTAGCCAAAGCAGCCTTTGCTCCTTCAAGAGCTGCTTTCATAACTTCTACAGCATCATTAGTGACTTCAGCTTTCTTCTTGGCTCCGATAGCCGCACCGCGGGAAACAGTCAAAATCGTTCCCTCAACCGGCTTCATAACTGCCTTGTAAGCCACTTCTACACCAGACTGAAAGGCCAGAGCTAGATCTTCACCAGTCAGCTCTTCATGCTCTTTCACACTTTGAGAAAAACCGCGGAAAAGCTGGGAAGTGATAACTCCTGAGTTACCACGCGCGCCCATCAAAAGGCCTTTCGCAAAGATACCCGCCGCTTCGCCAACTGTTGAAGCAGACTTATCTGACACTTCCTTAGCACCATTTTCAATGGTCATGCCCATGTTGGTCCCTGTATCGCCATCTGGAACCGGGAAGACATTCAAAGAGTTCACATATTCAGCCTGTTTATTTAAGCGAGTAGATGCCGCCTGCACCATTTCTTGAAATAAACTAGTAGTAATATTTGCCACGATTATTCTCCTACGACTTTAATATTTTGGATATAAACATTCACTGCATGGGCAGTAATTCCGAGCTTGTTTTCCAAACTGAATTTAACACGCTCTTGGATGTTTTTGGAAACTTCGCTGATTTTGACTCCATAGCTTAACACAGTGTAGACATCAACTGCGATATCACCTTCATCAGTCGCTTTCACAACCACGCCCTTAGCATAGTTTTCTTTTCCTAAAAGGGCTTGAAAATTATCCTTGATTGCATTTTTGCTGGCCATGCCAACTACACCAAAAATTTCAGTCGCTGCACCGCCGACGATTGTCGCAATCACATCATCAGTCAGCTCAATTTGACCATCTTTTGTATTAATTTTCACAGTCATAATTTGTACCTCAAAAGTATTTTATAGTTTATTCTACCATATTTTATACAGGGTGTAAAAGAGGAAGGGTCTAAATCAACTGTCTAGGCGGAAATTTACAAGCAAAAAAGGACGGAAAATTTCCATCCTTTTAAATAAAAATTAAACGCGTTCAACTTTACCTGATTTAAGGGCACGAGCTGAAGCCCAAACTTTTTTAGGTTTACCGTCAATCAAAACAGTAACTTTTTGAAGATTTGGTTTAACAGCGCGTTTTGTTTGGTTCATCGCGTGAGAGCGGTTGTTTCCTGATACAGTCTTACGACCAGTAAAGTAACATACTTTAGCCATTGATACTTATCCTCCTGATTAGTTTAAGGTGTTTTACCACATACTTATAAAGTCTACCATACTTTACCGAGTTTGGCAAGAGCTAGTTCCCAAGTTTTGCAAATAATCACCTTTTTAAAACAAGAAATAATTAGATATAAATCACTTTCAAATGACCGAAAGCCACGCTGCCTTCTAAATAGAGCGTTTTTTCTTTTTCACTGGTATCGCGAACTTGAGAAACACCGCCAAAAGCACAAGCAACCTTGCTGACAACCTGCCAAGAGCTTGGAACAAAGAGAGTGGCATTACCAAAAGCAACTTCCACTTTAAAAGTCGCTGAATCCCCAGCTATCTTAGCGTTGTCAAAGTAAACCTTGGCACTACCAAAAGAGCAAGTCAGCTCATCATAGCTAAAATTGTCCTTATTGACATAACGGGTGCCTGAGCCAAAGACAATGCCTTCGCCACCAATTTCTTCGCCAGAAAAATGTTTAGAAAAATGCCTTAATTTCCATTTTTTGCTAGGTTTGACCAAGAAATTGACACCGATACAGGCTAGAATACCAGCAAAACTAACTGCGCTTGCTGAGATATTGGGCAAGAGGTCGTAAGTGCTATTAGCAATGATAAAAGCGATAATGGCAAAGATAAAACCTAGCGGAATGTTGCCAGAATAGAAGCTCTCCGCTGAAAAATAGACAAAGCCCATAATGACCAACAAAGGCCAAACATTGATGTGAATAACGGGAATCCCGAAATTCCCCTGCAAAAGTACCCAAGCTGCTAGAAGTAAGCAAGCCAGTCCTAATATTGTTTTTCTCATGATGTTACCTCGTTTCGTTTAACTTTTCTTTTAAAATTTGATAATAGTGCCTAGACACATACACTTCCTTATGGGTATCGTAGAAACGGACGCTGCTACTGCCCGAAAAGGATTTTTCCAGCGAGTAAATCGCCTTACTATTGATAATGCTGGATTTGGATATGCGACAAAAATAATAGGGCAGGCGGTCTTCCAACTCATAGAGCTTGTGCTTGACTTCATAAGCATCCTCACGCGTATGAGCAAAAATCTTGCTACCGTCAGTCTCGAAAAAGAGAATATTGTCAATATCCAGAAAATATTCGCTAGCTCCCTTATAAAAAATAATGGGCGGTGCCGTTGCTTGCTCCAGAGCTTGCTGAATTTGCTCGAGCTGAGCATCAAATCGAGCAGCCCTGATGACAATCTCTACTTCCGCTAAATCCGAATCCAGTTCTACTCGAATTTTCATTGCTACCTCCTTTACTTTCTACGTTTATTATATCAGTTTCAAAATGAGAAACAAGGCTTTTTCAGTAAGTGGTCAATTTTGACCGGTAAGTGGTTAGCCGCTACGATTGACAAGAATCAAACATCAGAAAAACCGGGACGAGGCCCGGTTTTTTGACATGATGGGAGAGATTATTTTTTGTAACTATTACTATGTCCTTCAGAGGCTCCCTTTTGACTTCCCTTTACTCCTTTGAATATTCCAAACAGCGAGGGAACTCGATCCTCTGCTTTTCCAGTAATCGGATTGTAGCCTGTCATACCAACAATAACATCCAGAGGTTCTACACCTTTTTTTGCTCCAACAGCATTATTTCCAATAATAGCAATTCGACCAACTGCTTCAGGCAGAGGAGAACTATCTGGAACAGCATCTTTCCCTGTTAATGTCTTTCCAGTAACTCCAATGTGAGCACTGTCTATTATATTAGATGTAAATAAACTATCAACAACTTTAAGTCCATATCGCGCACCTGTTTCGCTTGTTTTGATTACTCCTGTTCCAATAACTGGCGGGGTTCCTATCATTGTATTATAATTTAAAGATCCAGTTGGTGTTAAAACTGAGTCAGGAATTGGCTGGGGATTTGGAGAGGTATATGTCCCCATTTCAGTAAGCGACACCCCTAACACTTTTCCTGCCAAGCCATCAATCTCATCATAAACCCCTTCTCCAACCTTACCTAAAAAAGTCGTTGGTTTAGAAAAAGGTTTCCCAGTATCTGTCCCCCACATATTAGGATTCTTAGTTTTTTCTTCATTTTTGGCCTTGGCAGCAGAAACCTTATTACTAGTGGTAGGAGCATGCCTAGCAGCTTCCAAAGCCTTCTGGACATCAGAATATCCAAACGTTTGCTGAGGGATATCTCCCATGGGAGTATGCACTACCGGCCCTGCAAACATCGCACCTGCTTGATAGTAGTCTTCTGGTGTTCGACTAAAAGTTTGAGATAAGCCTAAGTCAACCGTCGTTGGAAGAGTTTGGTTAGTGAGTGCGTCCTCTGTAGCCAGAGAATTGTTGAAAAGGGTTGAAGTAGGCTTACTTTCGCTAACCCGTTGCCAATCTCCGTCTAAAAATGAACCCGGCAATTGATTTTTTCCTGTTGCTGTCAGAGAGGATGCATAGTCTAAAGCAAAGCCTGGGAGTCCTTCCTTGCTCGTGGTTGTCTGCTTGAGCCCTGCCCAATCAGCCAAAGCCTCTGACATCGTTGGGGTGCTAACAGTTTTTGACTTCTCAGAGATATCAATCTGCTTCCAATCACCCTCGACTGGATTAAAGCCAGACCATTGATTTACTGATGATGTGCTAACAAAGTCCTCTGTAGGTTTTGTTGCAGAAAAAGTATATTCACCCTCCAATGGAGAGAGACTTGCTGTTCTTGACGCAGCATCCTGAACACTGGCCCAATCACCAAGTGTCAAATCACTTAGAGACTTACTTTTGTTGGAAACCTGGCTTCCAAATGCATCGGTTACACGAGTCCAGTCTCCTGTTGTAAAATCATCTGTTGCCGTGATAGTTGACGAAGCCGAATTGTTGAAAGAATCATTGATTCTAGACCAATTATCTGCCTCCAAATCACTATAAGCAGCGCTTGTTGAAGTTTTATTGTCGGTAAAATCTGATACATGCGACCAGTCACCTGCTGTAAAGTCGTTCAGACCTAAGCCACTTGTTGAAAATTTATCGCTTGATGAATCAGATACTTTTGACCAACCGCCTGGAGTAAAGTCACTCACTGTCTTGCTGGTTGATGAAGCATTATCAGCCAAGGTATCAGATGTTCGAGACCAATCACCTGTATCAAAATCACTAAAAGAGTCGGAAATCTCGGAAGATTTCTTAGCGGCTGAGTCGTTGGTGCTCGTCCAATTTCCTGCGCTCAAATCTGCAGAACTTGTATTGCTGTCAGAAATGCTAGACCAGCTTCCAGAACTATAATTGTTGCCCGATGAAATAGCATCACCAAAGCTAGAAAAGTCGCTGTTATCCTTAGACGAACTGGCATCTCCAATACTGGACCAGTTTCCAGATCCATTCGACAAGTCGCTGTCGCCAATACTGGACCAATTCCCAGAACTATCTGACGAGCCAAAGCTACTATCTGAAGTAGAGGTTCCAAGACTATCATTATCTGAAGTAGAATAGCCACCGAAACTGTTAGAATCAGAAGATCCGAAACTTCCAGAATCTGAGAAACCTAGACTATCACTATTTGAAGCAGAGGAGCCATAACTACCAGAATCCGAGGAGCTTGAACCGAAACTGTCGGAATCTGAGGAACCTGAACCAAAGCTTCCAGAGTTTGAAGAGTTTGAACCGAAACTGCCGGAATCCGAAGAACTAGAGCCAAAACCGCCGGAATCTGAGGAGCTGGAACCGAAACCGCCGGAATCCGAAGAATCTGAACCGAAACCACCGGAGTCCGAAGAATCTGAACCGAAACCGTCGGAATCTGAGGAGCTGTAACCGAAACCGTCGGAATCTGAGGAGCTGGAACCGAAACCACCGGAGTCCGAAGAATCTGAACCGAAACCACCGGAGTCCGAAGAATCTGAACCGAAACCACCGGAGTCCGAAGAATCTGAACCGAATCCGCCGGAATCCGAAGTACTGGAGCCAAAACCGCCAGAATCTGAGGAACCTGAACCGAAGCCGCCGGAATCCGAAGAATCTGAACCAAAACCACCAGAATCCGGAGTACTGGAGCCAAAACCGCCAGAATCTGAGGAACCTGAACCACCATCATAAGCCTGAACCTGCCCAACGTGGACAAATACAGCGCTCAACAAAATCAAAAGCATTAGTCTTTTCTTCACAAATGCTCCTCCTTTCTTTTTTTACTATTCTAATATACCATAATTTTATTATAGGCTGATGAGTTTTTTTGCCATGTAAAAATATTTTAAAGACCTTGAAATATTATGTCATATATAATTGACACCTTGTCCAGTAAAAAAGAAACCTTGCTTTTACAAGATTTCTAAGACCTATTTTTACCCCCCTGCAGGGAATTTTCTTATTAACCCAAATTTGTGACACCTAAAATTTTCGTTATATAGTGCTGCTCTTAAATTTGTGATAAAAATAATATCAAGCAGTACCTAAAAATTCCTGGTAAAGATACATATTGGATTTCGAACCATAAAAAACCTAAGCGTATATCACCCCAACTGTCTAAAAATAAGCTTAATGCTTCTAACTTCTTCTTAAGTAGGATATAAAAAATTATCTTTCGCTTGATGAACTAGAAAAAGCTACTATAGTCTATAGTGTTTGCTACAAAAAACGAATTAAAAGGACCGAATCCTGTTCAATATAGAATTCAATCCTTTCAATAATTATTGATCCAACGTTGAAATCTTAGTACAGAAACCTAGTTTTTCAATAAGATGTCAAAGAAGATTACTTTTCCTGCCTATTACTAGCTCCTTCGGAGCCCTCCTTTTGTCCCCCTCTCATTCCTTGAATTATTCCAAATAGCGAGGGAATGCGATCTTCTTTTTCTCCAGTAATGGGATTATAACCTGTCGTACCGATAACAACATCCAAAGGCTCTACATCTGTTTTAGATCCAACAATATTATTTGCAATAATAGCAATTCGACCAACAGATTCAGGCAGAGGAGAACTATCAGGAACAGCATCAGTTCCTGATAAAGTCTCTCCAGTAAGTCCAATGTAGATATTATTTGCTACATTATGGGTTAAATTATCAGCAATTATGCCGATGTATCGTGCACCCGTTTCGCTCGTTCTAATCACCCCTGTTCCAAGAACCGGAGAAGTTCCTTGTGCTATATTATAATTTAAAGATCCGATAGGGGTTAGAACTTCTTCAGGCACTGGCTGAGGATCAGGAGTCACGTATGTTCCCAACTCAGTAAACGTCACTCCAGCCAATTTTCCAAATGTGCCATCAAATACATCATAAACTTCTTCTCCAACAATACCCAAAGCAGTCGTTGGAGTAGAAAAAGGCTTGCCAGTTTCTGTCCCCCACATATTAGGGTTCCTTCTTTCTCCTGTATTTGTTGTATTTGTTGCAGAGACAGTGTAATCAGCCTCCAAGGGAGAGTAATTACCCCAAGCATCGTTTCCCAAAACGTTGAAAGTTTCATTTGAATCACCTGTCAAACCGCTGCCAAGGTCAACTGAAGATTCGGATCCAGTTCTATCGGCTGGTTTATCTGAAACGAAACTGCCTAAGCTGTCCGGATTAGCTGTCAAACCATTGCCTGCGGAAGCCGCAGTGCTTGATTCAGTTGCCGAATCTGTCAAATTAGGCTTGTCAGAGCCTGCCGAGCCTACTGGCTCAGTTGTAGAATCTGATTCTGAGATAAAACTACCTAGACTATCTGCATCTGCAGTCAAGCCACTGCCTAGGTCGGTAGAAGATTCGGAGCCAGTTCTATCGGCTGGTTTATCCGAAACGAAACTGCCTAAGCTGTCCGGATTAGCTGTCAAACTATTGCCTGCAGAATCCGCAGGGCTTGATTCAGTTGCCGAGTCTGCCAAATTAGGCTTGTCAGAGCTTGCCAAGTCTACTGACTCAGTTGTTTGATTAGCTGAATCTATAGGAGTCGAGGAAGCCATCGTTTCATCTGTAGTAGTGACAGAATTAGTTGCATCCGTAAGGGGTGTGGGAGCGGTCGCTACTGCTACATCTGGTGTGCCCGCCATTATCTCATCTGTGCTCGTTATTGGATTGGTTGATTCTGTAGAAACTGGGTCAGAAATATTCCCCAGATTAGTCAAATTATCACCATCATTTGCTGACGCATCCAAAGAATCAATAGTTGGAATATCTGAAGCGAAGTCTCCTAAACTATCCGGATTAACGGTCAAACCGCTGCCCAAATCAGAGGAACCATCATCAGATGTGTCATCGTCAGAATCCGAAGAGAAGTGACCTAAATCGTCTGCATCAGCAGACAAGCCGCTGCCCAAATCAGAGGAATCATCATTGTCAGATGTGTCATCGTCAGAATCCGAAGAGAAGTGACCTAAATCGTCTGCATCAGCAGACAAGCCACTGCCTAAATCAGAGGTATCATCATCGTCAGAATCTGAATCATTAGACGAGCTGAAACTACTAGAATCTGAAAAACTATCAGAGTCACCGCTATCAGCACGGACTTGTCCTATCCCAATAAATATGGAAATTAGTAAAATTAAAAAAAATAGTAGTTGTTTTTTCATAAACACCCACCCCTTTCTTTTTATACTAATTTACTGTACCATATTTCTCTTTGATTTTCTTGATTTTTCCACCATGTAAAGATATTTTAATCTCTTTGCATTCGAACTTTTATAATTGACACCTTGTCCAGTAAAAAAGAAACCTTGCTTTTACAAGATTTCTAAGACCTATTTATGCCGATTGCAGGGCTCGAACCTGTGACCTACGCGTTACGAGTGCGTTGCTCTACCAACTGAGCTAAATCGGCGCCTTTTCCCCTTTATTTTAGCATCTTGAGCTTTTTTGTCAAGGGAAAATTTCACAATTTTTTAACCCAAATCAAACAAGGGTTGCTTTTATCCCAAAGTTCAGGAAAGATTTCTAACTTTTTAAAGCCCTGAGCCTGATAAAAAGCGTTAGTCCTGTCGTAAGTAGGATAATGACCTGGTGCTACCGTTTTTACTTGCAGATAGGATGCTTTTTGACGAGCAGATTTTTCTAAAACTTCTAGAAGTTGACTGCCAATTCCCGCTCTATGATAGAATTTTTTAACAGCTAGGCAGTCAATCTCAGCACAATCTTCACTAGAGTATGATAAGCTTACAAAGCCAGCCAAATCACTCTCCTGATAGGCAGCCCAAACTTGCAAATCCTTGGCTCCTTCAATGTAAGCTCGTGTACTTTCAGGTATTCCAAACCATTCTGGTAGATCCTTCAAAACTTCGCTAACCACTATCATCTTTTGTTTTTCTTCCTTCACTTCTTCAATTACTATCATCTGAAAATCCTTTCTTGATTTAAGCTTTAGGACTAAACATATGTTCTATCTTACGAACCCGCACTCTCGTAGGCGTCTAAGCCTCTGTCCCATAGTTTCAAAGAAATGACAAAGAAGATAAGAGAAGTCAGAATCAAACCACCGATATTAAAGAGTCCATTCTTGTCCTGCAAGAAATAGCTAGCTGGATAGTAGGCCGTAAAGGCGAAAGGCACGATAAAACTAATCAACCAACGGATAAGCGAGTGGTAAATCGAAATCGGATACTTGGCAAAATCATTGAACATATAGAAAATGTAAATCATGGCGCCTGACTGCTTGGTCCAAAAAGCGATACTGGCTGTCGCGATTTTCAAAGAAGTATAAATCAAGGTCGCAAAAGGAATACAAACTAGGAAAAGCAAAAATTTAGGAAAGGTCCAGCTAATACTGGTGACCGTTGTCGCCAGAAGGATCCCACCAACCAAAAGTTCGCCCAAGGCATCAATCTGAAAAGTCTCGACTAGGATGTGAAAGAGAGGATTGATAGGCCGAGTCAGGTATTTGTCAAACTCTCCTTTTCGCACCAAGCGTTGCCCCAGTGCCCAGAGATTGTCAAAAAAGAGATGGTCCAGTCCCTTGGGAATCAAGGAAAAGCCATAGATAAAGGCAATCTCCTGAAAGGTCCAGCCTTCTAGCGATGGAATGTGTTGAAAGAGTACATTGAGAAACAAGAGGTTCAAGCCTTGGGTCAGGAAGACACCTAAAACACCAACCACAAAATCAACCTTATATTCCATGATTTGCTTGATGTATTGTCTGATAAAAATCAGATGCATGCGCTGATATTTTTTCATACTAACCTCCTTGAATGGTGATAAATGACTGGACTCTTTTCCAAATCAACTGAGACAAGCCCACCATCACTAAAAGCCAAAACAACTGCAGTAAAAGAGCCTGAAGAATCTGACTAGTATCGTATTTCCCAACAATGATCATGACCGGAGTGTAGATCAAGGATGAAAAAGGCAAAAAGGAAAGAATATTTGAAACAATCTTAGGAAAGAAAGCCAAGGGAATCAAACTCCCCGACATAAAGGCAATCAGAGAATTCTTGAGCAGATTAGAGCCCCATAGATTTTTAAAAACAAAGGCTGAAAACCCAAAGCAGATATTAAAGAAAAAATTGATCAGGTAGGCTAGCGTTAAGCTAAAGAGATAAATGACAGTTAATCCCAGCACTTCTAAAATGCCTTGTCCAGATAAGATTTTCATCAAAACAATCACACTTAAGAAAGGAAGTCCGACACTGATAAAAATCAACCACTTGGAACCAAGCTCGGTGAAGAGATAAGAGGCCGCAAAGTGCACTGGTCTCAGCAAGCGCATGATAATGGAGCCGTCCTTGACCTCCTCTCCAATCATAAAGGAAGAATCCGACTTGGTCAAAAGGTTAGTCACAAAACTCATGATGATGTAGAAGGTGATATCCGCCATACTGAAGCCCTGAATCAAAGACTCTTGCGACGAATCAAAGACTGCCTTCCAAAGATAAAAAGCAACAAAAGCTCCCATGACATCGCCAATTCGATAGAGAATAAAGTTGACTCGATAGGTAATCAACTCCTGAATTCCTGCATTGATAAAGGGTTTATAACGTCTCCACAATTTGACCATCTTAGAGCTCCTTTCGGTAGAAGCGACGGATAATATCCTCAATATCCGTATCCTCCATCTTCAAATCGCGAATCTCAAAATCAGACAAGGTTTGCTTGATAATATCAGCTGACTGGTAACGGGAACTATCAAATTCAATATTGAGGCTATTCCCTTGTCTATCAATGGTCATGTCAGGCAAACCTTCATAGTGAGAAACTAGATGACTTTGACCTGGTAGCAGTTCAAAGGAAAGAGTCTTCATCTTGCCAAAGGTTTCCTTGAGCTGGCTGACCGTTCCATCAAAAATCTCCTGCCCCTTGTCAATCATAAAAATCCGATCACAAAGTTGCTCAATATCACTCAGGTCGTGAGTGGTCAAGAAAATGGTTGTTTCTTCCTCCTGATTGATTTGGGTAATGGCCCGGCGAATGTTATCCTTGACCGAAACATCCAAACCAATGGTCGGCTCATCTAAAAAGAGAACTTTGGGATTGTGGAGCAAGGAAGCCGCAATGTCCGCCCGCATCCGTTGACCAAGCGACAGAGTCCGCACAGGGTCTTTGATAAAATCCTTTAAATCCAAGACTTCATTCAAAAAGTCCATACGCTTATGAAACAGCAAGTCTGGCACATCGTAAATCTCTTTCAAGACCGTGTAAGTCTCTTGCAGAGCCAAATCCCACCACAGCTGGGTGCGTTGCCCAAAGACTACTCCAATATCCTTGACATAGTCTTGGCGATTGTCCTGCGGAATCTTGCCGTTAATTCGACAAAAACCAGATGTCGGCTTCAAAATCCCTGTCAGCATTTTAATGGTTGTTGACTTCCCAGCACCATTAGCTCCGATAAAGCCTAAAATTTGGCCCTTGGGTACCTCAAAAGTCAAATCCTTGACCGCTTCAAAGGTCTGCTTTTCAGGATGAATAAAGGAACGCAAAGCCCCCTTCAACCCTGGTTCCTTGACTGTCTTCACAAATTTTTTCTGAAGATGCTCTACTTCTATCATTGCCATACGTTTCTCAATATCCCATCATTCAATTCATGTTACAGATCATTTCCCTACTTAACTCAGGAAAATAGAATCTTATCTCCTCACTATACTACCACTTTTACTTCCAAACTAACATAGGAAATTCAAAAATAAGTATCATATTTTATCACACACCAAAAAACCCACCCTTACGGGCAGGTTTCTGTTTTGTAGTCTTCAGCTAGATTAAGCTTTACCTTCTGAACCGAATACGTCGATACGTTCTTCAACTGATGCTTGGATAGCTTTTACACCGTCAGCCAAGAATTTACGTGGGTCGAAGAGTTTCTTCTTGTCGTATTCTGCTTCGTTTGCTTCGTAGTCGCGAGAAAATTTACGAGTTGCGTTAGCGAATGCGATTTGGCATTCAGTGTTAACGTTAACTTTCGCAACACCAAGTTTGATAGCTGCTTGGATTTGGTCATCAGGAATACCTGAACCACCATGCAATACGATTGGGAAGCCTGGAAGAGCTTCTGTCAATTTCTTCAAGTGGTCAAGGTCAAGACCTTCCCAGTTTGCTGGGTATGGACCGTGGATGTTACCGATACCAGCTGCCAAGAAGTCGATTCCAGTTTCAACCATTGCTTTAGCGTCTTCGATTGGAGCCAATTCACCTTTACCGATGATACCGTCTTCTTCACCACCGATAGTACCAACTTCAGCTTCTACTGAGATACCTTTAGCGTGTGCTTTTTCAACAACATCTTTAGCCAATTTAAGGTTTTCTTCTACTGGAAGGTGTGAACCATCAAACATGATAGAAGTGTAACCAACTTCGATACACTCAAGTGCATCTTCGTAGTGACCATGGTCCAAGTGAATCGCAACTGGTACAGTGATGCCCATTGATTCTACAAGGTTAGCGATCAAGTTACGAGCAACTTTGTAGCCACCCATGTATTTAGCAGCACCCATTGAAGTTTGGATAAGCACTGGTGCTTTCTTTGCTTCTGCCGCACGCAGGATAGCTTGAGTCCACTCAAGGTTGTTTGTGTTGAATCCACCAACTGCGTAACCATTGTCACGAGCTGCTTGGACAAATTTTTCTGCTGAAACGATTGCCATTCTTATCAGGCCTCCTCTTATTTTTTGTGGTTAAACCACTTACATTGTTTATTTTATCACTTTTTCACTAAAATTGCTAGTTTTTCCTGAAATTTTAAAGAATTACAGGGAGACACTCAGCCTTTTTAAGCGTCTCTATCGCAAAAAGAAAAAGCTGACCGAAGTCAGCTTACTTGATGCGGAGAGAGGGACTTGAACCCTCACGACCTAAAGCGGTCACAGGATCCTTAGTCCTGCGCGTCTGCCAATTCCGCCATCCCCGCGATTGAGTACCTTACTAGTATAACAGGACAGCTAAGGCTTGTCAAGAAAATTTTTTAGTTTATTTCAAAAAATCAACTTTCTACTCAATCAGTAAAATTGGGAAATCTAAGCGAAAATGAAGCTAAGGACGGAACACAGAAAACTCAAGGTTGCTGATTCGCAATAAAGACAGCCACCGTTTGGTCGGGATCGTATTTTTCAAAGTCGAAAGTGTAATCTCGATTAAGCTCACCTGTTTCTTCTGCCTGCCAAATCCTCTGCCAAGCATGAAGAATCGCTTGAGGATCCTCCTTATCCGCTTCAAACACTTGATAGGTCTGCTCAGAGGTATCAAAATCATAGACTTCCCCATTTGTCAAACGGCAGATAGAGAGACTATAGTCTCCTTTGTAATCACTGGCATAGTCATGATAGACAGCATAGACCGGCTCCCCTTGGGCAAAAGCTTCTTTCACAGCTCCCTCTTGTTCCTGCCAGAGAGCTTGGATTTTTTCTACACAATGCTCATCTTGGAAATTATTAGTACGAATACTAGCTAAAATGTTTAGAAACATCTTCTTCCCTCCTTTTGTTTTTCATTATAACATTTCTCTAGAAAAGTCGCTTAGGTCAGACAAAACTAGTCTATTTCTCCTGGCTCTTTTCTACCGCTGCTGTGATAAAGGCTGTATAAAGACCTTCAGGTCGGTTCGGTCGGCTGGAAAGCTCTGGGTGGTACTGACAGGCCACGAAGAATTTGTTTTCTGGGATTTCCACTATTTCGACCAAGCGATTGTCTGGTGAAACTCCTGAAAATGTAAATCCGGCTGCCTCAAACTGCTCGCGAAAATCATTGTTAAACTCATAGCGATGACGGTGACGGCGCTGCACGACTTCTTGATAGTCGTAAGCCGCTGCTGCCTTAGAGCCACTCTTAAGTTTAGAAGGATAGAGCCCCAATCTCAGCGTTCCACCCAAGTCTTCGACATCAATCTGATCACGCATGAGGTCAATAATCGGATACGTTGTGTCTGGATTGAGCTCCGCTGAGTTGGCATCTGCCAATCCCAAGACGTGACGGGCAAATTCGACACAGGTTAGCTGCATGCCCAAGCAAATGCCCAGCATAGGCATATCCTGCTCACGCGCATAGCGGATTGCCTGAATCTTACCCTCAGTTCCTCTCTGACCAAAACCACCCGGAACGATAATCCCATCCGCACTTCCAAGAAGCTCTGCGGCGTTTTCGGCCGTTACCTGATTCGCATCAATCCAGTCAATCTTAACCTCCGCATCATTGGCATAGCCGGCATGCTTGAGCGCTTCGACAACTGAAATATAGGCATCTGGTAACTCGACATACTTGCCGACCAGAGCAATACGTACCTGCTTTTCCAGACTCATCACTTTCTCTACCATGGCTGACCACTCTGTCATATCCGCTGCCGGCACATCCAGCTTCAGATGGTCACAGACGATTTGGTCCATCTTTTGCGTCTGCAAATTGAGAGGAATTTGGTAAAGATGCTCCACATCCAGTGACTCAATGACCGCCTCCGGCGCCACATCACAGAATTGAGCCAGTTTATTTTTGATATTTTGTCCAGCTGGCTTCTCTGTGCGGATGACCAGCATATTAGGCTGAATCCCCAGACCTCGCAGCTCTTTGACAGAATGTTGAGTCGGTTTGGTCTTCATTTCACCGGCTGCCTTGAGATAGGGCAGGAGGGTCGTATGGATATACATGACATTGTCTGCTCCGACATCTGCCTTCATCTGACGCAAAGCCTCTAAGAAAGGAAGAGACTCAATGTCTCCAACTGTACCTCCGACCTCTGTGATAATCACATCCGAGTCCGTCGTCCTTGCTGCCCGCTTGATCTTGTCCTTAAGAGCATCTGTAATATGCGGAATGACTTGGACCGTCGCCCCCAAATACTCGCCTTTACGCTCCTTGCGTAGGACTTCGCTATAGATCTTACCAGTGGTGACATTGGAGTATTTATTGAGATTAATGTCAATAAAACGCTCATAGTGCCCCAGATCCAGATCCGTCTCAGCTCCATCATCTGTGACAAACACTTCCCCATGCTGATAAGGGCTCATGGTACCGGGATCAATATTGATATAAGGGTCAAATTTCTGAATCGTAACCTTGAGACCGCGATTCTTTAAAAGCCGCCCCAAGCTAGCTGCCACAATCCCTTTCCCGATAGAAGAAACTACACCACCGGTGACAAAAATATATTTAGTTGACATACATGCTCCTTTTCATAAAACAATTCGTTCCAGCAACTAAAAGGCTACTGAAATCTTACCTTGAGGAGGATTTTCCATAATCTGTCTGAAAAAGAAAAATAGCTCCCTGGAAACAGGAAGCTCTGACCTCTAAAAGAGGTGCCCGAACAGTATGATATCGCAAACCTAAAAAATTGTCAAATGATTTCATTCGGTTTTCATCCATTTTCACCAATACTGATGACATGTGTTTCGAATTCTACATCGGGCATGCACTCTGCTAAATCATGTCGGATTCGTTCCAAGGCTTCCAGACGCATTTCGACAGAGGTATTGGCATTCCCCTGAATGATGAAAATGGCATCCTTGGTCTCCTCATCAAACTTATAATACTCGCTGTCACGTACATCCAGCCAAGCCAAAATGCCTTTGGCATCCCGATAGACATAGTCCGTCTTGGCAACATGCTTCTCCTTGGACAAAATAGGCAGAAAAACATCTTCCTTTTGGCTTACAGTGAATTCTATCTGACCTTCAATCTTATCAAAATCATGCCCACCAATAGCAAGCAGAGAATGCAGGGCTTCGACATTATAAATATCAATAATGCTATTAATATGAGGGAGCGAGCCTCGGTGCTGGATATTGCGAATCAGAGCGGGAACCGTCGGAGGATTTTTCTTGACACTGCGACCTACGCGCTGGAGTATTTCTATATAACCTTGAACCACAGGCGACTCAAGCACCTCATCCAAGTCACAGTCCAGAGCCCAGTCTTCCATTTCCTTTTTCTTTTTTAGAAATGAGGGAGACAGTTCTGCATGAGGATTGACATTCTTAGCAATCCCGATAACAACACTCTTAATGCCTAAATCACCCAGACTCTTATCAATGACAAATTTCATAGCAGTCTTCCTCCATCTATTCTTTATTAAATTTTATTAGTATTCTACACCTTCCGAACTTATATTTCAAGGAATATTAAAAGAAACAAGGGATTTCGCCCCTTGCTTCTTTTGGTTGATTTATTCTTCCTCTTCGGTCTCCGTGTCTTCGTCAGAGTAGTCATCATCTTCTTCGTTGAGTTCGACTTCTTCACCTAGATCATCTGGAGCGATTTCGTTGATTTCAGCATCGTAAGCTTCCACTTCATTCTTCTCATCGTCTGGATTTTCCTCATCGTATGAGAGAGCTGGATCTGCTTCGTAGCCGTCCTCATCTTCTGGATCGTCATCGCTGTAGTCAATGGCATCCTCGTCGCCATCCATAAAGGCATTGACGCGTTTCTTCTTACGTTTCTTAGGTGCGTCGTCCTCATCAGTCTCTTCCAAGGCGATGATTTCTTCATCTACTTCGTCGATAGCATACCATGAACGCAGGCCCCATTTATTATCTCCCAGCGGAATAAAGCTGCCGTCTACATTGAGTTCTGTATAGAATAAAGGCAGAGCATCACGAATCTCACTGTTTGATTTTTCCAGATAGTTTTGAATTTCATTGACCAGATCATTAAAATACATCTCATGGTCGCGGCCGCGGGCTTCCAAAATGGCACGCGCCACTTCAATCATAGAAAGCTCACTTTTTTCCTGTCCAGCAAATACTTCTAATTCCAAAGTTGATCTCCTTTAAGATTAAGTAAAGGCTTGTCGCCCTCTTGCAATTTTTCGCTACTTTCTATTGTACGATAAATTTCTATTTTCGTCAAAAGAAAATCCAGGAAAAATCACGGAACAAGTACAAAAAAACTAGTGCATTTATACACTAGTTTCAAATGATATCATTTTGAATGATGAAGCTTATTTCACTTTCGCAGTGCTTGTAATCACTTCAACAGCTTTCTTGATAGCGATGTCGTGTTTCAGCATATCTTCTGACAGCAATTGACGAACACGTTCTACTTCCATGTTGTAGTCTGTAGCCAATGAAGTTACTTCTGCTTCGATTTCTTCTGCGCTAGCTTCAAAACCTTCAGCTTTAGCAACAGCTTCTACGACAAGGTTTGTCTTAGTGCGTGACTCAGCATCTGCTTCGTATTGCTTGTGCAGGTCTTCCTGAGTAGTTCCAGTGATTTGGAAGTACATGTCAGGTGAGATTCCTTGGCGTTGCATGTTGCCCAAGAATTCATTAACAGCACGGTGTACTTCTTCGTGGACCATTTCTGCTGGCAAGTCAACGATTTCAGCATTTGCTACTGCTTGATCAATAGCTGCTGCTTCTACCGCATCCTTATAAGCTGTTTCCTTAGCTTCTGACAATTCTTTGCGGTACTTTTCTTTCAGCTCGTCAAGCGTTTCAACTTCTTCGTCGATATCTTTTGCAAGTTCATCGTCCAATGCTGGAACTTCTTTTTCTTTAACTTCGTGAATAGTTGTCACAAACTTAGCTTCCTTGCCTGCCAAGTCTTCTGCTTGGTAGTCTTCTGGGAAAGTTACGACAACATCCACTGTTTCACCTGCACTGTGGCCAACCAACTGCTCTTCAAATCCTGGGATGAATTGACCGCTGCCCAGTCCAAGTGAGAAGTTATCGCCCTTGCCGCCGTCAAATTCAACGCCGTCAACAGATCCAACAAAGTCAATCACAACTGTATCACCGTCTGCTGCTGGACCTTCTTTGAGAACCAACTCAGCCAAGTTGTTACGCTCACGCTCAATGCGCTCATCTACTTCAGTGTCAGTCACTTCTTTAGTAGCTTCAACAGTTACTTCCAAGTCTTTGTAAGCACCCAGCTTAACTTCTGGCTTAGTGACTACTTCAGCTTTGATGACCCAGTCTTGGCCTTTTTCCATAGACTCGACATCAAACTGAGGCTGAGCAACTACTTCGATACCTGCTTCTTTAACAGCAGCTTCGTATGCTTCTGGAAGAAGAGCGTTCAAAGCATCTTGGTAAAGGGCTTCTTCACCAAAACGTTGGTTGAAGATAGCACGTGGAAGGCGACCTTTACGGAAACCTGGTACAGCAATATCTTTTTTTACTGAGTTAAATACACGGTCCAAGGCTGGCTTGATTTTCTCTTGACTGATGCTAAAAGTCAAAAGGCCGCGATTTGTTTCTTTGTTTTCAAATGATACAGACATTCTGTCATTTCTCCTTAAAATTTATTGAATACAACCCATTATAGCATAATTAGAGTTTTTTTCAAAATTATTTTTCCTTTTATCCCTTCCTGATTTTATCCTCTGTATAGGCCGCTCTGGCGCCGCCAATTAGCTTGGGACGGCTGGCTAAAGCTGTGACATGGGCAGCTCCCAATTCCTTGAGAATCGGTCGGATAGGAATCTGCACATGCTTGACATGCATGCCAATAGCAGTATCGCCAATATCCAGCCCCGCCTGAGCAACAATAAACTCTACCTCAACAGGATCCTTCATGTATTGAAAAGCCGCTAGCTGACCGCTGCCTCCAGCATGAAGAGTAGGCAGAACATTGACTATCTCCAAATCCTTCTTGTTCGCCAAGGCTCTTTCGACTACGAGGGCCCGATTGAGATGCTCACATCCCTGAACTGCCAGAAAGATATCCTTCTCTTCTAAGATATCCAGTATGGTTTTGACAATGACCTGTCCGACTTCCAGACTGGAATTCTGACCGATATGGCCTCCGACAACCTCACTAGAGGATAGACCCAGAACAAAAATATCTCCCTCGACCAAGGCAGCCTTGTCCAAAACATCTAGAAGAATCTGACGAGTGTCTGCTCCAATCTTAGCTAAGTCCATGTCTCACCTCACTTATTTCACTGTGACTGTCTTTTTCAAACTCTCTGGGAAGGCCTTGTAAAAAGCAAAACCGACCGCTAAACCAAAAGCATTCTGCATAAAATTACTTAAGATTTCGGCTAGGGCAGCCCCGACACCATTCATGATACTACCAAAGAGGGCGTAGCCGCCGACCATAGCTGCTGCAGCCAAGACCAGCCCAAGGTAGCGTTTCTTACCCTCAAAGCCAGCAAAGAAACCTTGAAGTCCGTGGCAAATCAGACTGAAAATCATCCATTGGGGATAGCCGGCAATCATATCAATCAAAAAGCCCGAAAGTCCTCCGACAATAGCCGCTTCCTTGCGGCCAAAGTAGAAGGCTGTAAAATAAATCCCTGCATCCAGCAGCGTCAAAAATCCTGTCGCCGTTGGGATTTTCATAAAATTCCCCAAAACCACAGATAGAGCTGTGATAAAAGCTAAGATAACTAATTTTTTAACTTGATTATTTCTCATACTGAACTACCCCATATTGATCTGAGCGCTGAATCGCTCGGTAAACAAAATCTTTAGACACTTGAACTGCTTCAAGAGGAGACTTGCCGATAAGCAGCTGACTGGCAATGCTGGAAGCAAATGTGCAGCCTGCTCCGGTATTGTTGCTAGCCAGCACTGGCGATTCCATGATTTCAAAATTTTGACCGTCATAGTAAACATCCACCGCCCGCTCCTTGCTTAAGCGATTACCGCCCTTAATCACCACATGCTCGGCCCCCAAATCATAGAGCTCCTTGGCTGCAGCCTGCATATCCTCCAGACTTTTGATTTCTTTTTGGGTTAATAGCTGAGCTTCTGCCAGATTTGGCGTGATGATACTGACATAAGGAAAGAACTTGATGATTTCTTCTCTCAGTGCACTGACTTCCAAGTCATGATTTTCCTTGCAGACCAGAACAGGATCCAGCACAACTGGTATATCCGCATGCTGCTTGACAAAAGCCAAAGCCTGCTCTGCTATTTGCAGATTGGGTAAAAGCCCTATCTTAATAGCAGAAAAAGGAACATCCTTGAGACTGGCCAACTGCTGGGCAAAAACCTCTTCCTCAACTGGAATGACCTCAAATCCCTTATCAGTCATAGCCGTCAGGCAAGTCACAGCTACGAATCCATGCAGACCATTGACTGTATAGGTAGCCAAATCAGCGTGTAGCCCGCCGCCGCTGAAAATATCATTGCCCGAAAGGGCTAAAATCAACTTATTCTTCATAACGAATCTCCTTTAGATAGAGGCCGTTTGGACCAGCTGTTGGTCCTGCCAGATGGCGGTCTTTCTCCGCTAAAATCCTCTGAATCTGCTCCACCGGCATGCGCTTGTTGCCAATCTTGAGCAGGGTACCGACCATATTGCGGATCTGCTTGTAGAGAAAGCCATTGCCCGAAAAAGTAAAGACTAGAAAATTACGCTCCGCATCATAGCGGACCTTGGCCTCGGTGATGGTCCGAACCTTGTCTTCCACGCTGGTCCCCGAAGCCGTAAATCCAGTAAAATCATGCGTCCCCTCTAACTGAGCAATCGCCTCTTCTATCAGACTCAGCTCCAAAGGATAAGGATAATGCGTAGCATAATGGCGCATCATAGGATTTTTAGGCCGGCCAATATCCACCAAAAATTCATAGGTTTTGCTGTGCTTATTGTAGCGAGAATGAAAATCATCCGATACCCGCTCCACACTGATAAAATCAATATCTTCTGGCGTCTGGGTATCCAAGGCAAAACGCAATTTTTCTTCATCCCGCTCTTCTGGTAAATCAAAATGCAGGACTTGTCCTAGAGCATGGACACCGCTGTCGGTCCGGCCCGCTCCATGAATCACCACGGGCTGGCCGTTATTGATACGAGTCAGGGTCTTTTCAATCTCTTCCTGAACGCTTCTGGCATGGGGCTGTCGCTGAAAGCCAGCAAAGCCATAACCATCATAGGAAATAATCGCTTTATATCGTGTCATGTGTTTATTTTAGCAGGAAAAAAAGCCCCCAGCAAGCCCTAAAAGCAGGAACTGTCTGGGGACAGATTTTTATGAGAATACCGTATAAAATTAGGGATAATCTGTGCTTTGACTTGCTATTATCAACAAAACAACCCATCTGAATCAGACTGTCAGTGACGACACAAACAGAGCAAATTCAAATGGGTTATTGATTGCATATTGCTGAAGGTCATTATTTGCAGCTACTCATGTAGGCAATTAAACACTTTTTCTTAGGAACCCCAAATGGAGTTTTCATCCATAAAGCTGTTGGTGTTCTTGAGCAACTGCGTAAAGACAGCGTACTTGAAGTCCTTGGTTGCCCGTTCATCGACACGAGACTTCTTCAGATCCTTGTCAACAGCTTCTGCAAAGCCAGCTTTCAGCTCTTCATAAGTACTATAGACTTTTCCGTTGACAGTCACTGGCTTAATACCTGAGCTTTGTGCCTTATCCACAACTTTTCTGAAGTAAGCTTTCTTGAAGGCTTCCATGGTTTCAAATTCGCCTTCAGAAATTTGCTTGATGATAAAGTTGTCGCTCAAACCAGTCACACCTTGATCATTGGCTGTCTTACGGTGTTTATTGGAAGCATAGCTTACAAAGCCTTTTTCATAACCATAGTAACCCCAGATTCTGAAGGTATTGTGCTTGAACATCAAGGCACCTGGTGCTCCAGTATTGTTTTGACCACCACCATAGATACCTGTCATAAAGTCGATCGCAATGTAACTAGAGTCATAGTCAGCAGGGTTATAGGTTCGATTGTCAACCGCACGGTTAGACAGCAAGCCTTGGTCAACCAAGTCCTCTACAGAAGAGACTGACATGGCCGCTTTCTCCTCTGCTGTCAACTCTCTTACGACGTCATATTGGGTTCGAGGATCCACAACTTTCGGTTCAACCTTCTTGAACCATTTGGCTGCTGCTTCATTTCCTTTGGCAACAACAGCTTGACCTTCAAGGTAATCCAGCAGCATGAGGGTATCATTATAGCCCTTCATATAATGGTCGATGTCTGCTCGGTTCTTGAAGAGACTTGGCGAGCTATTGAAAATGAGACTACCATTATTTGGACGATCAAAGGCCATATTGAGACCCAGAGCACCCCAGCCTGGCTGATCAGGAACAGGCGATTGGAGCAGACCTTGGGCATAGCCTTCTGGTCCGATTCCTTGTCGTCTGCCATGTCCGCCCAGATAAATATAGCCGTCATTGACGTGGGTAAGCTCGTGCGTGAAGACGGACACACCGTATTCCGTCAAGAGGTCAAAGGCCTCGAAGTTCACACGGATTGAACCAGCAGCATGGGCACCATAACCATTGGACTTGTACCAGCCACCAGCTCTGCCACCAACTAGGTTAAAGAACTCGCGGGATGGTGCATAAGGATTGCCCTTATTATCATTTCCGTTGACATCAATCCAGCCACGTCCTTCTACATCAAAACCATCCCATACAGCCGTTACATTTTGCTTGACCATTCTGGACTTGATATCATCTGAGAGCAGTTTGTACCAAGTGTCTACGTGATTTCGATGCTGGGTCGCTACTTCCTTGATGCGTGCGTTAAATCGTTCATCAGACCATGACCGGCGCTTGTCTCTGTTGACAAAGGCCATCGTGCTATAGTTTGACAGAATAGCTAAGCGCGTATTCTTCAAGGTTAGCAACGGAAGGATATAGTTGCTGAAATATTCAGAGTTGAGGTTGTCAAAGACGCGATACTTAGCAGACTTGATCTCCTCGACTTCTGACTGGCGTTCTTCAAACTGAATAAAGCCTCGAGTTGCATCCTTGAACCAAGAATCCATGTCCGCAAAGTCAGTCAGCAGGCGACGGTTGTAATCCAAGTAAGCCACCAAATCACTAGACTTGGACTCAGCCTTCAACTGACGCGCAAACATATTGACATTGTCTGCCCCTTTCAGTTGATTTTCTGTCGAACGACCAATCTTAATCAAGCGATCCAGCAATGACACTTTTTCACCATAGAAGTCTGGTTTGAAGAGCACTAGCTCCTTGAGGTTATAGTCGCCAAACTTGAGATCGTAATAACGGTTGAGGTAGGTCAGACCGAGCATGATAGCGGTCTTGTTCTCTTCGATTTTAGCTTTCAGAGCTTCATTAGCTGCTGGATTGTCAGCATGGAATCTTGTCCATTCATTGGCCAGGAGCTTACCAAGCATATCCTGCAAGTTGGCTTTCACTTCAGCCAGAGATTCATCCAGGAAGAGGCGCTTCACTTTATTGACCTTGTCATTATCATTAGGCAGACCAACAGAACGATAGACTTCATCACTGTATAGTTCAAAACTCTTCAAGCTCTCAGTCAGCTGGGTCAGCAAGTCTTCCTTGACTGCCGTTGAGTGATTTGGAGTATAGACTGTACCAAGCTCTGCAATCTGATATTCCGGCAGAGCCGTCTCTTCAAATCGTGCTTGATTTTGAAGATTGTAAATAGTCTTGCTTCCGTCTGCAAAATGGACTAAGATCTTATCTGAATCCGTTCCGCCAGCAACAAACTGATTGCCCTTCAGGGCTTGAACTGCTAATACTTTCTTAGTCAACAGGTCGCCCGCCTTACCAGCATCCACCAGCTTATTGGCCTCATGAATCAAGAATTCTTGATTGTAGAAAGGCATAAAGCGCTCTAGGTTCTGATAAAGCTGTTCATTTTCTGCCTTGTACCCTGGCTTATCCTGATAAGTACTTGTTCTCAGGATAGCAGCATTTAGCTTCTCAGTTGTTACTTCATTTGCGCTGGTTTGTTCAAGAGCCGTAATCCGATAGCTCTTGACTTTTTGCTCCGCTTCAGCTTCTGTCAAGCGGCGGAACTTGGCATCTTTTCCTGTCTTGGTTCCAGAGCTTTGTCCCTGAACCCCAAAAAGGTTTTGGAGTTTTTGCCCCATCCAAGCGTCGGTAATCTCATTATCTGAGCTAAAGAGCTCTTTACCGTTCACTACTGTGGCATAGCTGACTGTGTCATTGATAGTTCCATACGGCCAAATGGAAGCAGCAATACCAGCTGCATTTCTTGAGCCTGCATCCTCTAACTTACCTTTGGCAACGGACTGAGTGAGCTTGCCCCAATTACCCCAGCCTGCACCTGAATAGTTAGTGAAGTTTTGAGCGACCAGCATACCTGCATTTTGACCACTCTTAACCCAAATATCTGCTTCGACATAAGCTCGGCTTACTAAGGACATGGCGTTGGTTCCTGCGATACCGGCGGTGACAGAGTTTCCACCCTTGGACTTAATACGGCCCTTAAAGGAAACATTTTCAACTCGAGATTGACCTTCTATATTGTTAACCAGACCGGCAATATGGTCTCTTCCTTCCAAGTATCCTTGGACATTGACGTTTTCGATTACTCCTTTATTCTTCAAGCGAGCAGCAATTGTCGCAATTGTATCGCCCGCTTGCGAATCTGGATAAACCATATTGACCCGCTTAAAGTCAATATCCTTGACCGTTCCGCCAGTAATCGTATCAAATAGAGGATGTGCCAAGTCTAAAATCGCATGACGCTCACCATTTTGCCCCCCAATCAGCTGGCCTTTGAATTCACCTTGCAGGTAAGACTTGCTGTTAGCTGGTTTGTCAATCAGCTTGGCACTGATACTGCGGCCCAGAATAAAGGTTCCAGAAGGATTTTCCTTGATGCCATCCAAGAGGTCTTGGAAATCATAGTAGACATTCCCTTCACGCTTCTTGGCCTTTTCCAGATAAAAATCAAAGCTGTTTTGAAGACCAGTTGCGCTTCTTTGCAGCAAGTCTGGCAGCTGAGCCTGGATCTTAAAGACAGGTTGGTTATCAACGACCTCTTCCTCAATAGAGGTAACCGGCAGGACAGTGTCCTTGAACTGATCAGATGTAAAGTGCAGATAATATTGGTCCAGATTTGCTGGTTTTTCAGCCAAAGTAGGCATCAATTTTGTCTGGCCATTTTCAACCTTCATCAAGGAGACATTAGTAATCGATTTGAGCTCTACTTTCTTCAGATCAAGCTGGACTGTCTCTTGAGCTAGTTCCTGACTTTCAGGGCCATTTCCTAAGTCATAGGACAGAGTCGTCTCAACCTTATACAGAGTATAGTAGTCCAAACCACTGAAGCTAGTAGTCAGCTGGCCTGCCGCCAAATTCTGCTCAGCTATCAGCTGGCCATCTTTCTTCAGACGAACATGAGCACTAGTAAAGGCTTGATCTCTGTCCGTCAGCTGGTATTGGACCTGAACTGATTTCTGCAACTCATCCTTCTTAACCGCTGAAACAGTCAGAGTTGGCGCTGTTTTAAGAGCCAATAAGTCGGCTAAAGCCTGCTTGAGTTGGTTGACACCCGCATCTATTTCATCTTGACTTGACGAAGTTTGATAAACCGTCGCAGCCATATTCTTAATTGCTTGCAGCTGCTGATAGGATTGATTGGTGTAAACTCCTGGATCCACAGCTGCTGCTAAAGCTAGCTGCTTGCTCAATTCTTCTTTATTGATGCGAGCCTTGCTACCTCGAGTGACCACTGTATCAACTGCTTCGTGCAAGATTCTTTCAGTAGTTTGCGGCTCTGATATGCGATTCCCGTCCAAGACTTCATAGCTGGTTACAATTTCTTTTTGTCCTGGAGTTCCATCGACAGTGGTCTCCTCATCAAGATACTTGCTATCATCTGTCTTGTTGACAACTTGAGGTTCTATCGTTTCTAGCTTGATGTCTGTATGTAGACTAGGCTGTTCTGGCTGAACTGTCGACTCACCATTAACGCCACCTGTGTATTCTGGCAAAGCTGGCTCAACTGGAGCCACGTCACTAACTGTAGCTACTGGAGCATCATAGACTGGATTGTCTGCTTGAAATGTCGATTCGCCGTTAACGCCGCCTGTATATTCTGGGAGAGCGGGCTCAACCGGAGCCAAGTCACTAACTGTAGCTACTGGAGCATCATAGACCGGATTGTCTGCTTGAACTAGCGATTCGCCATTAACGCCGCCTGTGTATTCTGGGAGGGCGGGCTCAACTGGAGCCGTGTCTCCAACTTTACCAACTGGGGCAGTATAGACTGGAGTTTCCGCTTGAACTAGCGACTCACCGTTCACAGCGCCGCTGTACTCTGGCAAGGCGGGCTCTTGTAAACTTTCCCCTTTCGCCGTTTCTATAGGTGGATTTGACGGCTGAGGAGCTGGACTAAGATTTGGAGCTGGAGCTGGAGTTGGAAGATTCCCTATCTGGCCAGAATCACTTTCATCAGGATTCAGCTGATACTGCAACCCTGCCTGAGCAGCTCGATCAATAGAATCAGAAGCCTCTTTTGCAGATTCTGACACTTCTGCTTGCGCTTGAGCCTCTTGACCAGCTGGCAGAGAGGCCGGCTTGTTATCTGTCAAAGTACGCAAATCAGAAGCTGTAAAGTAACCGATATAGTTATAGCCTGCAATAGTCACATCCGCTTCAGAAACTGCTGACGAAACCGCAACTTGACGGTTATAGGAAAGTAATTCCCGATTTTCTAGCGCAAACGCTTGAGGAGACTGTAACACAGTTTGTCCCAAGCTACCTAGCAAAAGCACTCCTAGTAACTTACCAGATTTCTTTCGTGAGAAAACCAGGACAGCCAAAATAGCCGTTCCCGCAAATAAGCCGAGAAGCGGCTGACCGTTATTTCCTGTACTCGGCAAGACAGTTTGCCCATCTTGCTTCCGATAAATCAGGTAATAATTTTCCCCTGTTTGCAGATTTTCAGGCAGACCTTTCTTAATCAGCCCTTTTTCCTGCTCTGTTAGCTCTTGCTCTTCAACATAAGTATAGTGAGCAGTCGCACCGCCTCCTACTTCATCCGCAGCAACAGTCGAGCTGGACAAAAAGCTCCCAAAAATCAGAGCTGCAATGGCAACCGAGCCCACACCGACTGACAATTTGCGAATCGAATATTTCTGAATTCGCTCCTGCACTTTTTCAAAACGTTTCACTTTATAAATCCCCTTTTTCCTAAAATGTATAAAGCTAATCTCCCAATATCTCCCTAGCCAACTCCCCAGCAGGCTAAAAAGATGCGTTTTATACATATAGTATTATCATATATCTTTTAGGAAATTTTTACAATAGATTTTACTTAAAAAAACAATTAATTTTTATAAAAGTAAAGAGAAAAAATCTCTTTACACTTTTTATAGATAATTTCTTTTAATTAAATGGCTGATCAAAGCTACTCTCTTTTTTGACTACATTTGCCCAATAGCCTTCTAGAAAACATAAAAAGAACAGCATTAGGCTGCTCCTTTTTATATGATTACAAATCTTCCAAGGCATCTTTCATTTTGTCGAAGAAGCCTTTTTTCTTAGGATTGACCGAGATATTGCCTGCTTCCGCAAATTCTTTGAGGGCCGCTTTTTGACGGTCGTTGAGACCAGTCGGTGTCACAACATTGACTGTAACATACTGGTCACCCATGCTTCCACCGCGCAGACTCGGTGCTCCCTTGCCACGCAGGCGGAAACGCTTGCCAGTCTGTGTTCCTTCTGGGATATTCAGCTCCACATCCCCGTGAACAGTTGGAATATCTACACTGTCACCAAGAGCTGCTTGGACAAAGTTGAGATTGAGCTTGTAGTAAATGGTAGAGCCATCTCGCTCAAACTTATCGCTCGGCTCAACTTGGACCACGACATAAAGATCTCCATAAGGACCGCCATTAAAGCCTGCTTCACCTTGACCAGACAGACGGACCTGCTGACCAGTTTCTACACCAGCAGGGATTTTCACCTTGACGCTGTGAGCCTGTTTTTCATGCCCCGTTCCATGACAGGTTTCACAAGGACTTTTGATTTCTTTTCCTCGGCCGTGACAGACATCACAGGTCACTTGCCGACGCATCATGCCAAGCGGTGTCTGGGTATCAACATTGATGACACCTGAGCCATGACAGCGGCCACAGGTAACAGGACTAGTTCCTGGCTTAGCACCAGACCCATCACAGGTCCGACAAGTCGCTTCGCGGTTATACTTGATTTCCTTCTCAGCCCCGAAAATTGCTTCTTCAAAGCGGAGATTCACACGATACTGAAGATCATCCCCTTGGCGCGGAGCATTAGGATTGCGAGTGCCACCACCGCCAAAGAAGCTGGAGAAGATATCTTCGAAGCCGCCAAAGCCGGAGCCATCAAAGCCGCCGAAGCCGCCTGCACCACCGCCAAAGCCACCATTAGCTCCCGCTGCGCCGTATTGATCATAGGCTGCCCGCTTTTGCTCGTCGCTCAGCGTCTCATAAGCCTCTTGGACTTCTTTATATTTGTCCTCCGCCCCAGCTTCCTTATTAATGTCGGGGTGGTACTTTTTAGATAATTTCCGATAGGCTCTCTTGATCTCATCCTGAGAAGCATTCTTAGAGACACCTAGACGGTCGTAATATTCTGTATTGTTCATGTAAGATACCAAGACCGTAAAATTCGACTGAAAAATAGGAAATCAGGCGACGGAGCGATGCTCCTAGACAGATTTCTCTCTTTTCCGAGAATTTAGGTCGGGTTCAGTTCCTTTCTTTTATATTGAGTCAGAATTTTTGGAACCCGTGTTCAGTTGCGAACACCCATGTTCCTTTCTTTAAATTTTAGAAAATATTGATCAGAGGGTATTTTCAAATTCATGCTTCATTTCAGCAAACTCTTCTTCTGATAAAGTGAATATCAAGTCCTCTTCCGAATACTGATTCCGTTCTTTAAAATAGTTGTCAGCATTATCTACCAAACCTAGACTAAGAAGCACTTTTCTCGCAAACACTTGATGTGCACAGCCAACAGCTGTAATGATGTTCTTATCTTGCAGGACCGCTTTAGCTTTGAAATTCTCCCGTGGAAGAAATTCAAAATAGTCAAAGAAGTTTTGCCAAATCCCACCAGTAAATTTAGTGTCCTTCAATAAACCTGCTTTCGCCAATAAAATGGGCGCTGAGGAAATAGCTGCAATCAAAATCTCTTGCTGATTCAAACTTTTTAGGAAAGAAATTAATTTTTCATCATGCAGAGCAGGAGCGATGTTTATCATTCCTGGCAAAATGACACAAGAATAGTCTTCGATGACTACTTCATCCAGTGTTCCAGTAGGTTGACAGGGAAGTCCATCTTCCGATCTTATAACATTTCTATCTGTACCAACATAATCAACCTCAACACCAAAAGATAGCGCTAAAGTACTGGTCAGACCAACTACTTCATAAAGTGAAAAATTAGGATAAATTAAACAGAGCACTTTCTTCATAAGCGTCACCCTCTAGTTTAGCGAAAAACAGAGGCTGGGTTGCAACCTCTGGATTTCTTCCTATCATTACGACGTGAAATTTTCAAAACAATATTTTTCGAAAAATTTTTGACGCGGTAGCTGATTGGATTTTAGGTTCGTCTTTCAGACTCCCAAAAATCCTAATCATCCTCGCGGGGGTTCGACTACGAACTAAAAACTTTCAATTTTTAGTTCTGTCTCACCGCCTATTTCTCCGTAAACTCTCCGTCTACGACATCGTCGTCTGCTTTAGTTGAGCCCGCGTTTTCAGCTCCTTCCGCTCCTGCTTGGGCTTGTTGAGCTGCAGCAGCTTGCTCATAGAGTTTCACTGCCAATGCTTGAGCTTTTTCGTTGAGAGCTTCCAATTTCGCTTTCATGTCGTCCAAATTATTGTCTTCTTGCGCTTTCTTAAGGTCATCAAGAGCAGCTTGGGCAGCGTCACGCTCTGCGTCGAAGCCTTTGCCTTCTGTTTCCTTGATAGTCTTTTCAGTCGCAAAGATAGCTTGGTCAACTTCGTTACGAAGGTCAACTTCTTCTTTACGTTTCTTATCTGCTTCAGCATTCGCTTCTGCATCCTTCATCATGCGGTCGATTTCTTCGTCAGTCAGGCCGCTGTTAGATTGGATGACAATGTGTTGTTCTTTTTGAGTTCCAAGGTCTTTAGCTTTAACAGATACGATACCGTTCTTGTCAATGTCAAATGTTACTTCGATTTGAGGGATTCCACGAGGAGCAGCTGGGATATCTGTCAATTGGAAACGTCCAAGAGTCTTGTTGTCTGCTGCCATTGGGCGTTCACCTTGAAGAACATGGATATCAACGGCTGGTTGGTTGTCCGCTGCAGTAGAGAAGACTTGTGATTTAGAAGTTGGGATTGTTGTGTTGCGGTCAATCAGCTTAGTGAAGACACCACCCATTGTTTCGATACCAAGTGACAATGGTGTTACGTCAAGAAGGACAACATCTTTAACATCACCAGTGATAACACCACCTTGGATAGCAGCACCCATAGCAACTACTTCATCAGGGTTCACTGATTTGTTTGGCTCTTTACCAGTTTCAGCCTTAACAGCTTCCACAACTGCAGGAATACGAGTTGAGCCACCAACCAAGATTACTTCGTCGATTTCTGATAAGCTCAAGCCTGCATCAGAAAGAGCACGGCGAACTGGTTCTTTAGTGCGCTCTACCAAGTCACGAGTCAAATCGTCGAATTTAGCACGAGTCAGAGTCATTTCCAAGTGGAGAGGTCCAGCATCGCCAGCTGTGATAAACGGCAAGCTGATTTGAGTAGAAGTCACACCTGAAAGGTCTTTCTTAGCCTTTTCAGCTGCATCTTTCAAACGTTGAAGCGCCATCTTATCATTTGACAAGTCGATGCCGTTCTCTTTCTTGAACTCAGCCACCATGTGGTCGATAATCTTTTGGTCAAAGTCATCACCACCAAGTTTGTTGTCACCAGCAGTTGCCAGTACATCAAAGACACCATCACCCAACTCAAGGATTGAAACGTCAAATGTACCGCCACCTAAGTCAAAGACTAAGATCTTTTCTTCTTTATCTTGTTTGTCAAGACCGTAAGCAAGAGCTGCTGCAGTTGGTTCGTTAACGATACGTTCTACTTCAAGACCAGCGATTTTACCAGCGTCTTTAGTCGCTTGACGTTGTGCATCGTTAAAGTAAGCTGGCACTGTGATAACCGCTTTGCTTACTTTTTCACCAAGGTACTCTTCTGCATAGCCTTTCAAGTACTGCAGAATCATAGCTGAGATTTCTTGCGGAGTATATTCTTTGCCGTTGGCAGCCACTTTTTCAGATGTTCCCATTTTTGATTTGATGGAAATGATTGTATCTGGGTTTGTCACTGCTTGACGTTTTGCCGCATCACCAACGATGATTTCACCATTTTTGAATGACACTACAGATGGTGTTGTACGATTTCCTTCTGGGTTTGCAATGATTTTGCTTTCAGTTCCTTCAAGAACTGCAACTGCTGAGTTTGTTGTACCTAAGTCAATACCGATAATTTTAGACATATTTTTACCTCTTTTTACTTTAATTTTATTTTCAATACTCTCTGGTTCGCTTCGCGCACTATTGCAAAGCTGAACAATTTTTTATCTTTCTTCATAGTTTATTGTCGTTTCGGACAAGATTTTTCAAGTTTTCTAGCCTAGTTATAGACCACTACCATTGCTGGGCGCAGGATACGGTCATGAAGTTTGTAGCCTTTTTGGAAGACCTGCGCGATAGTGTCAGCTGGGTGCTCATCGTCAGCTGGAACTGTTTGAATAGCCATGTGATAGTTATGGTCAAAAGCTCCGTCAGCTGGGATTTCTTCGATACCCTCTTCTTTGAGAGCATGAATCAAGCTTTCCTGCACCATTTCCAGTCCTTTTTTGACATCATCTGTCAGACCTTCAACGGCAAGTGCGCGCTCCAGATTATCTATCGAAGGCAAAATAGCTTTTGCCAAGTCCTGGCTGCGGTATCTTTGCAGCTGCTGGCGTTCTTCATTTGCTCGGCGCTGGATGTTCTGCATTTCTGCATGAGCACGGAGATATTTATTTTCAAAATCTTCTGCCCGCTCATTAGCTAGTTCTAATTCTGATTTTTCAGGACTTGCTGATTCAGCTTGTTCAGCTGTTTCTACAACTTCCTCTTTTACTTCCACATCTTCTGGATGTTCTTCTTGTTTATGTTTTGCCACAAGGCACCTCCTTTTTAGGAATATTTATACTATATTTAGTGGACTTCGTAGTGATTACTGCTAAGGTAACGATAGAAGTCGGTTAGTTTCATGGTCAGCACGCGGTTAACGACATTCATCTGACTGACGAGCCGTTGGTAGTCAAGGTTGACCGGACCGACAACTGCCAGCACTCCAAATCCTCGATAAGGAATCAGGAATTTGCTGGAAATTAGTGTCAAATCAGCCAAACAGTTTTCTCTACTGTCTGCCACGCGCACGCTTTGCATCTGATCTTCGGCCAAACTATCGCGAATTTCAAAGGCCACTTTCTGCGGGTCATCAAAAAACTGATAGGCCGTCAGGTCTGAAAATTCCAAGAGCTGAACCTTGCCAGACAGAATCACATTTTCCTTGAAAATATCACCAAAGATATGCTCAAAGAGCTGGATGACATTGTCCGTCGTAGTGAAATAGCGCTGGATAATCTGCGGAATTTCCGTCCGAATCTTGTAATGGATATCCAGCACTGTCTGTCCCAAGAACCGCTCACGTACCAAGCCTTTAAGCCTATCCAGGTCTTCTTTTAAGAAGTTGCGCGGAATCATAAACTGACTAGTGATGGTATTGGACTCATCCAAGGTGAAGACTGCCAGAGCCGTGTGCTGACTGAGCACAACAATATCAAAAGCTGTCAAACGCTGACGACTGGGTTCTACATCCAGTGCAACAACCGTGCATCCACTGAGCTTGGTTAAAAGGTCCGCTGCCTGTTGAAGAATGTCCTCCAAGTTGAAAAACTCATGGTCAAAGGCTTTGATAACCTCATAAAGTTCATTCTCAGCGAGACGATCAAAGGACAGAGAATGCTTGACAAAGTACTGAAAACCAGCCACGCTAGGCTTACGGCCGCTGGACGTATGCGCCTTTTCCAGAAGCCCCTGCTTTTCCAAAGCCGCCATATCGTTTCGGATGGTGGCGCTGCTGGAATTGATGGAATCCTGCAGGGCTTTGGAGCCTACCGGCTCGTGGGTCTTGGTAAAGATATCAATAATTAAATTCAAAATCTCATTTTGACGCTCCGTGACCACGGCATCACCTCCAATCAAGATTCTGCTGTTGATTAGCACTCAGCCGCCTCGAGTGCTAACTCATGATTCTATTATACACTCTTCTACTCCAAAGTCAAGACAAAAACTCAAAAAATTAGCACTCTTTTTACAAGAGTGCTAAAAATCAGTCTAGCGACCTAGATTAGTCGTCCAAAATTTGCAAACGGCGCATCAAATAGAAAGAAATTCCTGCAAAAAGAAGCAACCAAACTAGAAGAGCCAAAAATTCTCCGCTCCATAAATGGAAATGAGACCAATCTTTCATATAACTACTAAAGAGGCCCATAAAGCTATAACGCAGCACCTTAAATAACTCCTCGCTCATATTTGAAAACATAGGAATAAATGCCGCCAAGAGCATGGCTGGGACACTAAGAGATTGTGCCATGACCTGATTTTTACAAAACAAGCCAACCATTAAAAAGAAGAAAATTAAGACCAACATGGTCAATAAGAGAACCAAACCATAGCTGAATACATGATTAGAAAGCTTGGCTCCCACCAAAATTGGGGTAATGACGATATAAAAAATCCCAATAATCGCTGGCCAGATTAAAGCGGAGAGAATGTATTGACTAGCTGTCACACCAGCCAAGCGCAAACTTTGCAAATTATGTTTTTCTCTTTCCTCAGCTAGGATGATAATAATGGGTGTTCCAACAGACATGGCTAGAGAAAAAGGCAGGGAGATTGTAAGCAACATAGTAGCTAGTTTATCCGCTCCAATTTCCTTACCTGCTCCATTCAGAGAAAAAATAAATTTATAGAGAAAAATGAGGAAAATCGGCATGAAAACCTGCAACAGAATACTTTTATTAGCTAGCGTCACTTGACCTCTCAGCCAAATCATACCTTTTAATTTATTAGACATTTAAGGTACCTCCTGTCAAAGTGATGAAAACATCTTCTAAAGTTGGTTCGCAGGAATGAATACTGATAACATTGGACAAATCCAAACCTTCTTGCAGTTCTTCAAAAGCCACCGTCTTAGTCGTCAAATCTTCATATTCTAAACGAACCTTCTTATCTGTATTATACTTTTGGATTATCTCATGCGGACTGCCTACTTCGACTAGTTTTCCTTTACTTAGCAAGGCCAAGCGATCACACAAGAGGGTAGCTTCCTGCATGTCATGGGTCGTCAGAAAAATAGTTGTCCCCTGCGTTTTTAGTTCCAGCAGCAATTCGTGAATGGTGCGAGAGGTTGACGGATCCAAACCACTGGTCGGCTCATCCAAGAAGAGCAATTTAGGTCGATTAATCAAGGCACGTACCAGTAACATGCGCTGCTTCATGCCGGTAGATAGTTTTTCAGCCACCTTGTTGCGGCTATCATAGAGTCCCACTTTCCGGAGAAGTTCATCGACTTCTGTCATCTTAACACCAAAGAGCATAGCATAGGCCTTGAGATTCTTATAAAGTGACATCTTTTCATAAAAACCACTGCCATCGCTGACAATACCAATCTGCTCCAGGACTTCTACCTTAAAATCCTCAACCGGAGCAGACAGCACATGAGCTGTTCCAGCATCTGCAGACAACTGACCAGTCAAGATATTGATAGTCGTCGTTTTACCAGATCCAGACGGTCCTAGGAAGCCAAAAATTTCTCCCTCTTGGATGGAAAAATCGATTCCTGCCAAGGCTTCTTGTTCCTTGAATTTCTTTTTCAAGCCTTGCACTTCAATAATGGTCTTGTTCATTGTTTTCCTCGCTTTCATAACAGTATTTAACAAAACCGCAATCAATCTTTCAGTTCCTGCCTCATTTTCCAAAAACGCAAGGCAATATGGACCAGTTGACAGAACAGAATGATCAATATAAGACAGTCTATTGCTAAGATTGATTTGAATAATAGACTTGCTTTCAAACTTTTCTGGGAAATATCTAGAATGAGATAGGTAGTGACACACAAAACCATGATGGCTGGCAAAAATCGCCATACAAGCAAACGCTTGACCATCTCTAGCTTAGACCATGCGTCATTATAGATTTCAAGATCGCTGTCTGCATCAAGCTGAGAAACCGGCTTGCGGAAATAAGAAAATTGATTAAAGTTTGCAATATGCTCCCAGCCACAATCCTCAAACAGTTGATAATAGGATTCTTGCTCCGCCTTCTTTATGGGGCGAAAATCTAATTGATAGGCCACGTCCTGAGGCGGACATGCTTCAAAAGTATAACGAACCGCAACAAGAAAGGGAGAATAACTTACTTTTTTCAATTTCCAGCCTTGGCTATGCATTTGTTTAAAATAAGCTGCTTCTCTGTCATAGTCTGCAATGGTAAAGATTTTATAGACAATTCTCTTTTCCATCAAACTTCCTCCTTACTATTGCGGTAAAGGCGCTCAATCCGCTGGATTTCCAACTCTAAAATCTGCTTCCCAAGCTCCGTGATAGAATAGAGTTTTCTCTTTTCTTCCTCGCGAACAAAGGCAATCAGACCATCTTTTTCCATCTTTGCCAAGGTCCCGTACATGGTTCCTGGGCTAATAGATAGCTTTCCTTCTGTCAGCTCCTTGACTTTTTGAGTAATACTGTAGCCATGCCTCTCTTTCTGAAGACAGAAGAGGATATAAAAACCTGTCTCTGTCATTGGCACATAGACTCTCCTAAGTTTTTCTGTCAATCCACTCATCTTTTTATCTCACTTTCACCTCGATATATCGAACCTTGATATAAAGATTATATCGCAGTCCGATATAGTTGTCAAGGATTTATAAATATTTTTTACAAAAAGTGGTTCGTTTTTGTATCTCTATGTTTGTTGCTAAAGCTGCTTTAATCAGAAGCTAAAAGGATTAGAAATCTAAATCAGCATAAAAAAAGCCAGGAGAACCTGACTTACTTGTTTATTTTCCTGCTGCCTTAAGCAGGGCGATGTATTCTTCCAGAACCAGATTGTGCTTCTGCATATACTGGGCATTCTCCACACCGACATAGCGGTAATGCCAATTCTCAAAGTCAACTCCGGTAATATCACTCTTGCCATCCGGATAGCGAAGGACAAAACCATACTGGGGAGCTAGCTCCGCAATCTTGGCAGCCAATTCATCCTCCTGACCTTCTGGTGCGCTCATATCAATAGCCAAGCCCGTTTGATGCTCGCTGGCTCCTGGAAGCTGCACCTGCTTCAGCACGATGCTGACTGCTTCTTCATTTGACAAGCCTTTGGCGACTTCCCCAGCAACTTTTTCGTTATAGAGCTCCTCCTGCTCTGCTCGGCTGCGATAGCCAGAGATTAGAGTTTCTTCAGGAGCTATCGCCTGGGCTGCTGCTAGGAATTGCCGAGTATTTTCAGCAATGCGGCTGTCGACCTGTACCTCTCCGATCTGAGTCAGATTAGGTGTTTTTTCTTCTTGCTGGTTGTCACGATTGACTAAAATCAAATTCCAGTCAGTAGAAGAAACCTTAGGCAAATCAGACTGCGAACTCTCTGAGCTAGAAGAGCCTTTCGTAGCAGAGCTGCTAGACGAACCCGAAAACTGAATCTTTGCAAGCAGGTCTTGTAACAAGGACGGACGGAAATAAATCGCCGTTCCTCCAGCTGCCAGACACAAGACGATTAACAGCAAAAGCGTTAACCCAATCTTCTTAGACTTCGATTTTCTCTTTTCTTTGCGATGTTTAGCGCGCTTCAACTTCTTCCTCCATTACTTTGGCACCGACCTCTCGATAAGACATGTCTCCGACGCAAGCTACTGTGAATTTACCGTCTTCATAGTCTACAACAGTCACACTGCCATTGTCCAAACCATGAGGCCGAGTTCGATTGATTAGATAGACAAAGGTTCCGATGGTCATGCCGTGGCTGACTACAAGAGCATTGCCACCACCAGCAGCTTCCAGCTCCTCAGCTATGGCTGAAAAACCTTCCCAGATTCGGCCGCTGAGCTTTTCCCAGTTTTCCGCCCAGCCTGCTGTATCGACTTCGACAAGACCCTCAGCCAACTCAGCATAGCTGAGCTGATGGACATGCTCAATATTAAAAACTCGGGGCATCACACCCATAAAGAGTTCTCCATCATAGCCACCATCAAAACTGCCAAAGCACCATTCGCGAATCCGTTTGTCAAAGGTATAAGGAATCTGATCTGTCAGGCCCAGTTCCTCTAGAATAATTCCCATGGTCTGAATAGTTCGGCCGCTGTCGCTGGAACGGGCCAATTTGAAATCAAGCCCAGCTTCTCTCAGGCCGATGCCCAACTCATGAATGCCACGTTCCCCGACTTCAGTCAATGGGGTATCGGACCAACCTTGAGCTCGGCCGATAGTATTAAACATGGTTTTGCCATGACGAACCAAGTATAATCTTGTTTTTGCCATTTCATTTCCTCCGTTATTCTTTTCATATTATACCATTTTATGAAGAAATTGGCTCCATCTGGCTTTCAAAGCAAAAAGCAGGAGTCTCAAAACTCCTGCTCATTCTTGATTTTCTCGATCCAATATAGCTGCACCAACCTGACGGTAAGACACATCACCCAAGGCCTGGATGCTAAAGCGACCATCTTCATACTCCAGCACTGTGACACTGCCATTGTCGACATTAGGATTTTTCGTGATATTCTCATCAACCAGATAAGCCAAAGTACCAATGGTCATACTGTGGCTGACGACCAGAGCATTGCCGCCGCCTGAGGACTCCACCTCTCTAGCAATGGCTTCAAATCCTTCTAAAATCCGACCGCTAAGCTTGTCCCAAGGCTCAGCCCAGCCAGCCGAATCCACTTCTACCAGGCCATTCGCCAAATCCGGCCAACTGAGTTCTTTGTAATTATCCGTCTTAAGAACTCGTGGGATAACGCCATGAAAGAGCTCACCACCATAAGCACCATCAAAACTGCCGAAACACCACTCCCGGATGCGCTTGTCATAGCGATAGGGAATCTGACCAGTCAGGCCCAGCTCCTCTAGGATAATCCCCATGGTCTGAATGGTCCGACCACTATCACTGGAAAAAGCCTTGACAAAAGGCAAACCAGACTCTCGCAATCCGATACCCAGCTCGCGAATACCGCGCTCCCCCTTAGCAGTCAGCGGGGTATCAGACCAACCTTGAGCCCGGCCGATAGTATTGAACATGGTCTTGCCATGACGGATAACATAGAGTCTTGTTTTTGACATAGTTTACCTCTTTTATTTTTGTTTGTTATAGTATATTTTGAAAAAGGCCTTCGAATTCTTTATGATAAAGAAGAGGGAGAACCCGGTTTCCCACTATGATAGACAGCGGCTTACCGTGAAGCCGGCATCTAATTAACTATAGAGACTTAATATGAACTTTTACGGCACTGACACACCCAAGAATAATGTACAGATAATGGAGCCAATAATTAAGACCAAACTGTCCGGATAAAGCGGCTTCATTGATAGCAATAATGGCTTGCAAAATATTGCCTTCCCCTTGGTAAAAAGAATTGGCATAACCAATTTGAACAGCTACAAAGCTCATCGCTAAAGTAAAAAAGAAACTTGCCACAATTCCTAAAACAGAAATACCTTTGACAAACTTTTCATAGCAAGCAATGCTAAATAACAGTGTAAAACCTGATATGAAACCCATGGCCAAGGATGCACCTGTCAGAAAGAAGACAAGACATGCACCAAGTAAGCTCGTCAAGAATGCTCCGAGAACACCCAGAAAATAATGTATTTTCTGCGGACTTTGATGAGGAAGGGAGCGCTTTGTCACCTTATCCTGCGAGATGGAAACCATCCGCTCATAGCTAGATGGCGTGAGAAAGAGCCAATCTCCTTTGATCTGATACAAGTCCACATCTCCGGTTTCACCGGTTTTTTCACAGGCGCTAACCAGCCCTTGCCCCTCAAAGTAGCGGGTGCAGTCTTCGATAGCCTCCTCCAAAATATCCGGCAGCAGCTCCCGATCCTGATTAGCTAAAATCTGACAGGCCAGGTTATAGCCAGCTCTCTCAAAATCAATCAAAACCTCAGAATCATTGATCAAAGCTTCCAAGGCATCTCGACCGATATAGCCCTGCTCACATCTGACTGAAAAGAAAATCGCAAATTCATCGCCATCTGTTATGGTCTCTAGATAAAAAGCATAATCCCTTCTACGGCCATATATAATGCCGCTCTCCTTATCAAAATCCAAACCTAAATCAAGGGCCAGCTCAGCTAGCTCTCTTTTATTCATAACCTAAACAATCTCCTTATAATCCCCTATCTTTCAAGCATCCAGCTAGACTCAATCCCGCAAACTCCTAATCAGAAACTGAATAGCTGTCCTTTATGATGCTTTCTTAAAAGCTGTTTCAAATCTAACTTTTTAGTTTTTAAAGCTGTGAATGGGCGCTGGAATTTGACCGCCCCGCGCGATAAAGGCAGCTGACGAAGCCTGATTGACTTTCATGACCGGAGCTGTTCCCAAGAGCCCGCCAAATTCAATCATATCGCCTTCCTTGCCCTTTGGAATAATCCGCACAGCTGTCGTCTTTTGGTTAATAACGCCAATCGCTGCTTCATCCGCGATCATGGCCGCGATGGTTTCAGCCGGTGTCGCTTCTGGAATGGCAATCATATCCAAACCTACCGAGCAGATAGCTGTCATAGCTTCTAGCTTTTCTAGATTGAGCGAGCCATTTTGGACAGCCGCAATCATGCCCTCGTCTTCTGACACAGGGATGAAAGCACCAGACAGTCCGCCAACCTGATTGCAGGCCATGACACCGCCTTTTTTGACTTGATCATTGAGCAGGGCAAGCGCCGCTGTCGTGCCATGAGTACCGACTGTTTCCAAGCCCATTTCTTCCAAGACACGGGCTACCGAGTCCCCGACTGCCGGCGTTGGAGCCAGACTCAAGTCAACAATCCCGAACTTGACACCCAGACGCTCGCTGGCCATCTGCCCGACCAACTGACCGATACGGGTGATTTTGAAAGCTGTTTTCTTGACCGTTTCAGCCACCACGTCAAAGCTCTCACCACGGACCTTTTCCAAGGCTCGCTTGACAACACCAGGCCCAGAAACACCGACATTGATGACCACATCTGCTTCACCGACACCATGGAAGGCGCCTGCCATGAAAGGATTGTCCTCTACCGCATTGGCAAAGACGACTAGCTTGGCCGCACCCATGTCAGAAAGCTGGGCAGTTTCCTTAATAATCCGCCCCATATCCGCAACGGCCGTCATATTGATGCCAGTCTTGGTTGAGCCGATATTGACAGAGGAGCAGACCTTGTCCGTCTCAGCCAAAGCACGCGGAATGGAATTAATGAGGATTTCATCGCCTTTTTGATAGCCCTTTTGGACCAAGGCAGAAAAACCACCGATAAAGTCAACGCCGATTTCCTTGGCTGCCTTGTCTAAAGCCTTGGCCAAAGGCACATAGTCTCTGCTGTCTGTTGCTGCCCCAATCAGCGAAATCGGAGTCACTGAAACCCGCTTGTTGACGATAGGAATCCCAAGCTCTGCAGCAATTTCATCCCCAACTGCCACCAAGTCTTTCGCTTTGGTCGTGATTTTTTTGTAAATCTTCTCCGCCGCCCAATCAATATCTGTGTCGATACAGTCCAAGAGTGAAATACCCATGGTGATGGTCCGAATATCAAAATTCTGCTCCTCAATCATGGCAATGGTTTCTGTTACTTGTCTAATATCCATCCTTCACTCCTTAGATATTGTACATGGCATCAAAAATGGCTGCGCTTTGAATGTTGATTTTAACGTTGAGCTCTTGGCCGAAAGCTTCAAACTCATTGCGAAGGGCCGTAAAATCTTGCTTTTCATCGCTGGACACCAAGGCCATCATGGTAAAATATTCCTCCAAAACGGTTTGGGAAATATCATCAATATTCAACCCCAGCTCCGCAATCTTAGTGGAAACTCCGGCTACAATCCCTGTTTTATCTTTTCCGATAACGGTAATAATTGCTTTCATGCTTGGCTCCAATCATTTTTAGTTTGTCTCATTGTAGCATAAATTCGAGGATTTTGTATACTATTTCAGAAAATAAAGACAGAAGGTTCGGATATTGCAAATAGCGCTCGGAACAAGGAAGATCCCCCTATGCTCGGCAATTCACCTGAAAAACTATTTTGAACATCTTTGTATGTTTTTTCTATTTTTATTTGAAAGCGCTTTCGATATTTGTTATACTAAATATAGAATATTTTACACAAAGGAGATTTCCTAATGAACGATTCATACAAGAAGCGTCTCTATACACAGGCTTTAAGTTTATCAGCCGCTGTATTAATGGCTGTCTTAGCTCAGGGCAAGGCCGCAGCTGACCAGCAGAACAGCACTGAGTCACAGCCAGTCGCCAATCAGGTAGAGGCTGTAACTCCTGCAACAGAAGCTGCTCCAAATCAGACAGGAGAAAAAGAGCAGGCTCCTGCTCCTGCAGCGGACAATCCAGCTGTCTCTGCAGCAGCTCAAACAAGAGCAGCTGCTTCTGAAGAAGCCAAGACCCAACTGGCCGACAGTACCGTTTATATGTCCGAGCCTGCAGAGCTCAAGGATATTGTCCAAGAACAGGCTTCTCAGGCAGGCAAGCTGACCTGGACTCTGGATAATAAACCGATTGCTGACTGGAAAACCTGGAACATGGACACTGGCACCTTTACTGGGCAACCCTTTCTCACTATTGAGGAAAAGGCCGACGGGAACGATCTTCATCTGAATCTGCAGTTTCAAAAGCTTTTCGGAGACGATCTCAGCCTTCGCTCTCCCCACAATATCCGCCGGACCTATCGAAACTTCATTGGCAGCCATGAACTGGTTGGTACGAGCCAGGACTTGAGCTTGACCATTCGCAAAAATATCGTCTTGCGCCCTTATGAAGACTTCCACAGCCATGAAGAGATGCTAGCATCCATCGAAAAGAGCAGACAGGATGCCAAAACAGATCGTTTGGTACAGATTGAGAACATTGGAAAGAGCGCTCAGGGGCGCGATATCAAGCTGGGTATCATCAGTTCTGACCAAAAGAGCATCGACGACTACCTCAGCACAACCAATCCGCAGGCCTTGACCAAACCAGCAGAAATGCTGGCAGCTCTCAAAAATGGCAACTTAGACTATAAACTGCCTGTGCTCATTAACAACACTCACGCTGATGAACAGCCTGCTATTGATATTATCACAGGTCTCTTTAAAACTTTTGCAACTAAAGACCAAGTCAGCTTCAAAACAACCGCTGCCGATGGTTCTGAAAAACTTGTCACTCTCAAAATCCAAGATTTACTGAAGAAGTTTATCTTCCTCTTTGACTTTACAGAGAACCCTGACGGCGATGTCCTCAACACTAGGGCTCTGGCCAATGGCCTTGACCCTAACCGTGATACTGGCTACCAAGCCAATCCTGAAACCCGTACCGTTGCTGGATTGATTAACAAATGGAACCCGATTGCTCTCTATGATATCCACGGCTTTATCAAGGAATTCCTGATTGAGCCGGCAACCCCGCCTCACGATCCTAACTTTGAATATGACCTTTTAGCTGACCTCATGCTGGACAATGCTCATCATATGGGACGGGCCGGCGTTGCCAACTCTGGCTACGACAAATACATCATTCCAAAACTGGACTGGGGAGACGGATGGGACGATTCCTTCTCCGGCTACACAGCGGTTTATTCTATGTACCATGGCATCCTGGGACATACTATCGAAATTCCGGAGGGCAATCAAGAGTCCTACAAGGCTGGATATTATGCAGTTTTAGGAGGCCTTGACTATCTGGCTCAGAACCCAGATAAGCTCATGGAGATGCGTCTCAACTTCTACCTGCGCGGAATCAATAAAGTCGAAGATCCTAAGGCAGAAAATGAACTCGTCGGACCAGATGGTCAAGTCGTAGGCCGGATTAAAAAAGGCCAGGAAAAATTCTTCCCAGACTACTATGTCATCCCAATGGGAGTGGACAAGGACAACGATACCCAAGAAGCCTTTAATATGATTGACTATTTCAAGCGCAACGGTGTCCTGGTCAAAGAACTCAAGGAAGACAGCGGCAACTATAAAAAAGGCGATTTGGTTGTCGATATGGCGCAGGCCAAGCGTGGCTATGCCAATCATGTCCTCTACAAAGGCTCAAATGAATCCAAGTGGGCAGCTATGTATGCGGAATTAGTCGTCAATTTCCCTGATATGAAAGGTTTCAAAGCCCAGCCAGTCTTTGGCGACAAACTCTTTGAAGGCAAGCTAGGCGACGTGACAGCCCTCCGTGCTGCACGTACCAGTCAGGTTGATCATAAAGCGCCTTATTACGTCATTGCCAATACGTCTGAGAGCGCGGTCAAGGCCGTCAACCAAGCTCTTGCTGAAGGCAAGAAAGTCTACCTGACAGATGACGGCTACATCGTTGATACACCGACCTTTACCAGCCTCCTAGATCGTTATGCTATTTACGGCGACGCCCTTTATAAGATTCCACAAGGACCGACTCTGAAGCCTCTCAAGGTCTATGCACCGCCGCATCAATTTTACTGGGCAGGTGTGGACTCACCGGCTCACACTGCTTTGGCTCTGAAAAATATGGGCTTTGAAATCGTCGACAGTCCAGAAGAAGCGGACGTCATCGTTCTTGAAAGCAACAACTATGATAAGTCTCTTGTCGGACTCAAGCCAACCATCGTCGTCGGAGGCTCTGCTATGCAGCGCTTGGAAAAACTAGGTATCCTAGATGGATTTGACGCTGAGCGCTTCAAGAACGGCAGTGACTATGAAGGACTGATGAAAGCCATTATACAAGACCAAGACCCGCTGACCAGCGGCTACAAGAAGGATGGACTCTTTTACTCCAACTCTGGTAACTGGATTGCTAAGATTCCTGCCAACTTTAGGACTCTTGCCAGCATTGCTGGCAGCGACTTTTATATCGCTGGCTGGTGGCCTGGCAATGAACAACTGGCTAACAAAGTCGTAGCTATTGCCGGTACTTATAAAGAACAGCCTCTCTTTGTCTATGCTGGCAATCCGACCAATCGGCTTCACCCTGTTCACTTCTACCGCTGGATCTCCAACGCTATCTTTGGCAGCCAGTTGGCCGAGCTGACAGACCTTCCAAGTCCTGCGGCACCTGACCCAACCTATCAAGCGCCAAGTCAGACTGTCCTTGACTGGAAGCCTGCTACAGTGAATCCACCGGCTCAAACGGTAGCCCTGACCTACAAGAGTCAGACCCTTCCGCAGACCGGCAGTCAAGAAAAAACTGCTAGCTTTGCTCTAGCTGGACTCCTAATCGCAGGGGCAGCTGGACTCTTACTTTTAAAGAAAAAGGAAGACTAATACTTAAAAACACACCTCCCAATTGATGCGGGAGGTGTATTTTTAGTTATAAGCTTTGTTATTTTTCCACATAGGTATGAAGTGGATAAGTCGGATAGGCCAACTCACGCGCTAACTCTGAAGTTACATAACCTGCCGGTGCGTCTAATACAGAAGGGATTCGATTGACGATAGTGGCACAGGTCAAGGCGACGGTATCAGGCTTGCTGACTGAGAAGACTAGATTGGGCTCACCAGTAATTTCCCAATCACACATATCTCCGTCATTTTCACGATAGACCTTGCCAATACACTCTACTTCCAACTCAATTCCCTGATGGGTATGAATGGTTGTCACAGCTGACATACCTGTTACTTGCCCCGCCGGGACTGTGCGTCCCAACGTTTCAGAATAAACATCTTCATCCAAAATGTAAGGAACGCTCTTTTGTGAAATATCCTGAATGCTCCAGTTCATCTTAGAGCAAATAGCTTCAGCAGCATTCCACATATAGGACGGCAGACTCTCAGCACTGGCAATTTCCTTTTCAAATCGCTCTGAATCGTAACCAGCACCATGCGCTTCTGCCAAAGCCAGACCATAATCTTCCACATTATAGCTGACAATCCCTTTCACCTTTTGAATGCGATTAAGGCCAGACATAGCCAAGCAAGGCATATTAATCCAGTAAATATCCTGCATGCCAGATCCCATTATAGTGACACCATATTCTTTGGCCAGCTTGTCCAAGCGGTTTGTTTCGGATGGCGATGTCGTCCAAGGGTAGATGGCTTCCTCACAGGTCGTGATGATATTAACTCCATGCTTGATGGCTGTTTCAAAAAAATCATACATTTCCGGCATATAGGAAGCAATGGTGACAATGGCAATGTCAGCGTCACACTCTCCAAAGACACGTTCAGCATTATCAGAAATCAGGACACCAGTCTTATAGCCTAGCCCTGCAAAATCACCAACATCCTGCCCTACTACAGCAGGATTGTTATCAATAGCTCCTACGATTTCTACACCGTGATCCAGCAGATACTTGAAAATCACTTTAGACATCTTGCCGCAGCCATACTGAACAGCACGAATTTTTGTATTTCTCATGGCAAACCCTCCATTGATTGTTATTATTTTCACAATTATAGTATAATATCTCTAGTAACTAGAGAGTCAATAGAGGGTTTTAAAAAATGAAAAAAATTTTGCGTATCGGAGAGTTTTCCCAAATAAATCAGATTTCCATCCAAACTCTAAGATTCTACGACCAAATCGGTCTTTTAAAACCCTATAAAGTCGATCCAGAAACCAACTATCGCTACTACCACATCAATCAATCTTCTCTGGTTGACTCCATTCAGTACCTGCGTCAACTGAATTTTTCTCTAGAAGACATCAAAGAAATCCTATCTGATAAGGACCATTTTCAACTGAACCAGCTTATCGAGGAGCGCTATCAGCGCCTTCTAGAGGAAAAAGAGAATTTAGAAAAACAAATCCAAGAAATTGAAATCTTTCGGTCTGGTGCCCGTATCTATGGCGAAAAGCAGAGCGAGCAAGAGCTGGAAATCCTAACTTTTTCTGAACGGCAGCTGCTTACTTTTGAAATTAATCAAAATATTTATCAAATGAAAAGTGAGGAATACGAACTTGCTCTCCGCTGCTTCAAGCAAGAAATCCTGCGTTACAGTCCTTTTTTCACTCATTTCAGCCGTGTTGGCTCCATTATGAAACAAGAAGATTTCCAAAAAGAAAGATGGATTTCCAAACAACTCTGTCTCTTCCATCATACTCCCAATGAACTCCCTCACTTAAATCGAATGTTGCTGCCGGCAGGAAATTATGCTGTTGCTTACTGCTCTTCCTTTGCAGATGAACTTAAAGCTCTGCCGCATTTTCACCAGGCTCTGACCCAAGCTGGATATACTCCTGTGGGCGATTATATCTGCGAGGTGATTCATGAACAGCCACAACTCCAGGAGCAGCACCGCGATATGTTCATCCGGATGCAAGTTCGGATAGAGGATTAAGAAAGGAGGAAAGAGGATGTAGCGAAATTTCTTGCCAAATACTGGAGCATGCTCAGCTAGAAACGAATCATTTCGCAAGCCATAATTATATCAAAAAAGGACGGGAAAACACCCATCCTTTTTATGTGCAAATAACCATTGCTTAGCACCTTAGTCTTCTTGCTTCTTCCTTCCAGCTAGAAGACCCATTCCCAGAAAAGCTAAACCAGCCAGAGGCAGAAACTTATCTTCTTGATTACCAGTCTTAGGCAGAGCTGAGTCGGGAGCTGGCTGCAATCTTGGCGACGAAATAACTTTTCCTTCCTTACCTTGATTGAGAGCTTGAGGCTGGGCTATTGTTGAAGGCTGTTTAGCACTTTCAGCCACCACCTTGCTGCCGACTTCTACTAGTTCGTCAACTGCTAGAGAGAGCACTTCCTGACCGAAGACGGTTCGCTGACCGTTCAAGACTTCTACAAAGACTCGCTTTTGGCCTTTTTGGCCGGCTACAAGTATCCGCCGCTGCCCTCTTTCCAGTTCTGAATTTTCCTGTTCTTGAGTCTGATATGCAATCTCTTCCATTACGACTTCTAAGAACGGCTTTTCTTCCACTAGGTCCTTTATCCCTTCTTCCGGAGTGACCTGATGACTTGGTTTCAGAGCTAGGGCTGCAAGAGCTGCCTTCAGATCCTGCTCTGCTCTATCTAAATCTGCCTGCTCCGCTTTTTCATCTGCCAAGAGAGACTGGGCTCGAGCCAAGGCTGACTGGTAAGCCTGAACTGTCTCATCTGTGTAAAGGCTTGGATCTAGACTAGCCGTACTGTCTACCACTTTCTGCAGAGAAGCCTTATTAACTGCTGGGGCATGAAGATTGGTCACAAAGAAATTGCGCGCTTCCAAGTCCCCATCCCAGAGTCCCAGACCGACGTAGGCATCATTATAATAAGGCTCAACCGTATCAAATTGGTGGTTCAGGTATTCTACACCGTCCACAGATACACTGACACCATTTTTAGTTTTCACTAGCTTAACATGGTGGAACTGGCCGTCATTAAGATGCTTGCCATTCATGCTACTTTCTGCAATCGTCTCTCCCATAAAGCGGTAAAGTCGAATCTTATCATTATCGCCAAATTGAATAGAATAAGCATTGCGAGGGTCAACATTTTCAGACGCATAGAAAATATTAATCAAGCCTTTTTGATACTTGAGATCCACATCCAAGTTATACTCAGGGAAAGGAATCTTCTGACCTCCCATATAATAATCATTGGCGCTGGTATTCTGATTATAGAGACTTTCACCGTCGACATACCACTTACCGGAAACAGCTTTTAGATCTGGAACATTGGTCTTAAAGTCATTGCGGCTGATATTGATGGTGAAGACCTTGGAAAGGCTTGGATTTTCCTTAGAGGTCGCCGTTACCTTGACCACACCCCTTTGCAGAGCAGTCACTCGCAGCTTATTGCCATCTTCCGCGACAGAGACCAGATCTGGCTGATCCACACTCCAGCTGACCGCTTGAGAGACACTTGCTGGCATGACATATGCTTTCAAATCCAAAGTATCGCCGACATAAATATTATTTGTTACAGGAGAAGCCTGCACTAGTTCCAGTGGTTTGGTCACTGCCTGCTTGTCTTTCCAGATGCCCTTCAGCGGATAAAGAGCAATGTCAGCCTTAGCTGCACCACCTTCTACAAACACACTAGCGGCAAGACTATTTGGCGCAGGGAATATCTGATTGGCACCTGCCACAGTATATCCTTTGGCAAAGACTTCTAGGCTGGAACGATCTATGTAGAGATGCAGATCTATGCTGCCATCCGCATTGCGTTTGACGGACTGACTATCCACCTGAGCAAATTTATTACTGAGAAGAATGCCGGACCGGCTGCGGTCAATAGAGAGAGTTTCCTTTTCTAAATCATAGGTAACTCTAGTCACTTCTCCATCTCCAACCCGTAGGTTAAAACCGACTTTCTTGGTCGTTTCACTCGGACGGAAAGTAGAGACAATTTCATACTGATCACCTGAAAAATCTTTCAACAGCCCATTCTTCTCACTAACTTCCACGTCTTTATACAACACAGCCTTGTCTTCCTGACGCAGAGACTGATAAGCTGTAATTGGTGTCTGAGTCAGCCGATAGCTGCCGTCTTGCTTGATAAGGCCTAGTTTGAGGTTAAGATTGAAGGTGCCGTTGAACTTCTGACCGACGGTATCGGCTACCAGATTACAGTAATCTTCCCAGGTATTCATCCAGTTAGACGCGATAATGTCGGGTAGGGTTGGATTAGCCTTGCTGCCAAAGTCCTGAACGTAGTAAGTCATGGCCGCATAAGAGTCTTTACCAAAGTTCATGACCTGATCAGCCTGAGCAAACTCAGCATCTGGGACGAAAGTCCACTTGCCCGCCACCTGTCTAAAATCACCGACCTTATAGGAGCGCCCGCCACGAGACAGGATCCACTTAAGGCTGCCATCGTCTGCTAGTAGAGGATAGAGATCTGGGCACTCCGTATGGAGATCCGCATAAGTTGACTCCACCTTCCAATTACGCAGATTATCAGACGAATAAATTCTCAGCGGTCCGCCTGCAACGACCATAAACCATTTGCCCTCCCAACGGAAGACCTTAGGGTCACGAAAATCTTGAGATTGCAGTGGATCATCCGTCCAGTCAGCTGCAATTTGATCAAGCTTCGTCCAAGTCCGGCCCTCATCCTTACTGTAGGCTAACTTGATGCGCTGACCGTTTCCATCGGCAGTAATCAGCGCGACTAAACCGCCCCGGTCATTGTCAAACAAACCAGAGGAATTGGTGGTATCTGCTACAATAGAGCCTGAGAACATAGCCCCATTAGCATCCGGATAAATGGCAATCGGCTGTTCTTCCCAATGAATCAAATCCTTGCTGGTCGCATGGCCCCAGTGCATAGGCCCCCACTTGGTATCGTCATAAAACTGATAGAAGAAATGATAGACTCCCTTGTAATAAACCAGCCCGTTGGGATCATTGGCCCAACCGTCCTTGACCGAATAGTGATACTGACCGCGATAGAGCTCATTGTAGTATACCTCATCTGCCTGCCGACGATGGACATTGAGCCGGTAAGCCAGGCTGACCTCCTGCCCATCCGCATCCGTCACAGTACTGGTCACAGTCAGATAGTTTGCCCCCACTGCCAGCGGGATATTCTTCAAATCACTATAAACCCTACCTGCAGCATCGGTCACGCTTACCTTGGCAGCAGGATTTTTCGCTACGGCGGTCAAGTCTACAGTCTCAGCGTCATGTTTGACATACTGGATGGTAATAGGAGCACTAAACTGACCTTTCTGTTCCACTTTCCCAACCGAAGAAGTCACCCTTATATCCTCCAACTCAGGATTAGACTGAGGATTGATTTCTTTATAAAAGGTATTTTGAAAAAACAGCTCGCTGTTCCAGTTAAGTAAGCCAAAATAGCCTTCTGACAGATAAGTATTCTGCCCCTTATCATCTCTCTGAATCGTGTAATCTCCTGAGCTGGCCACTAGAATATCATTGACATAGTAGGATACCCAAGAGCCAATAGAAACGACCTTGAGTTGATATTTATTATCATTCGTTGGCTCGATATGCTTTTCATTGATAAACTGATAGTCACGCCCGCCTTGCCAACGCCAAAACTTCACATTGTTGCTGCCACCATCAATATTAACTGCATAACTGCTCTTGTCATCCGGATTATTATTACTGCGGAAAATGAGGGCTGCCGCCCCTTCCTTACTGAGGAAAGTTACATCCGTTGAGTAAACAAAATTCTTGCCCTGACTTTGAGAGTAAAGGAAACTATCACCTTTGCCTCTGGCATCACTATAAAGACCTTGTTCCCGGACTTCCCAAACTCCATTTTTGTCTCCCTTGGCTTCTGCCAAATTAGTATTGAAGCCTAACTGCTTATCCACAGTCTCTACGGCAGGGAGTTTTTCCGAAGCAACTTCCTTAGCTGCTGGCTGTTCGTCTTCTTCCTGTTTGGTCTCTTTGGCATTTGCTGTGACTTGATTTTCCTTATCAGCCTTTTGATTGGCTGACTCTACTGCTGCATCCGGACTACCTGCTTCCGTCGCTGCAGTTGCACCAGTCTCCCCAGCTACAAGGTTCTCTGTCGTATCGGCATTCCTTGTAGGAGCAGCTGTTTGCCCGCTCTCAGGCTCCGAGACAGCTGATGAGTCAGTCTGCAAGATCTGAGCTGGAGCTGGATTATCCTTACCCTCATCCGCATAAACCACTCCGCCACCATCTAACAAGAAAGCTCCAAAAGCAAGCAGAGCGCACCCAAACACCCAACGCTTGCCGCTTTTTCTCATAAACCAATTTTTACACACTTTTTCCTGATGATTTTTCATGACATACCTCAATATTCTAAAAATAAAATCAGACTCCTCACAACCAAATTACCTCTACATAACGCACTCCTTTCACCTTTTCTTGTTCAAAATGAACACCTCGTTTAGCACCTAACTCCTTTATAAAAAAGATCAATCTCAATAATCTAAATATAACAATTTTTTGTAAGCGCTTCACCTAACGTTTGTCACAAAAACAAAATGACAGATGTCATATTTTAGAAACGAAGAAAAAACAAAAAACCTCCAAAACGGAAAGCTTTTGTTTGTTTTAAATTTATTCTGGATAGGATGCTGCCAGCTCGTTCTTTAGATATTCTGCCAAGTTCTGATGAGCAAAAATTCCTGCTTTTTCTTCTGCTGTCGGATTATAGTTGGTATTGGTGTTCACATCATAGACATAAATCTGACCGCTCTCCGACTCTACCCACTCAATAGCCGCCACATCAATACCAGCCTGAGCTAGAAAGGTTTCATAAGCCTGACTTTGACTAACAGGCAGCGGCTCCGTGATTTGAAACTTATCCGATGTTTCCAACTGAGCAGGCTTTTGCCCAATCTGACACCCATCTGCCGGACAAAGCTGAAAGCCACATAACTACTTTTCTATCTTCAAGATCTTTGCCCCCTCTTCATTACACCTAATAGATCACTGCTAACATTACTTCAATTTCTATCGAGGAATTTGTTCTAAAAGCTTTAAAACAAAGAGATAAACAAAATCATTAAATTGGCTCTTTTAATTTCTTATATGATATAATTATTTTAAATATCATATTAGTAAGAAATATTATGTCAAAGACAAAAGGTAACAAAAAAAAGAAATTCTTCTAAAGTCAAATATATCTTAGGAAGCGGAGCTTTAATTTTAGCTTCTACAGTGATTCTGCCTAAAGTTTTGAAAAAAACAACAAATTATTTATATAAAAAGCAAGTAAAAATAACTAATCATCGAAAAGTAACTTTTGATTGTAAGGACAAATTGGTTAAAAAATCTGAATATAAAAAGGTAGAAGATCATGCAAATTAATACTGACAATATTGCGCAACAGTGCCTTAATGCGATTAATGATAGAATTCACAATTTAAAAAGATTAAACATCATTGTAATTGGGAAATCAGGCGTCGGTAAAAGCACACTAATCAACAGTTTGTTTAGAGGTAATTTTGCTGATACTGGATTGGGTCGACCGGTTACTCAAGAAATTCGCAAAATTGAAAAAAATGGATATCCTTTGGCTATCTATGATACACCCGGCTTTGAATTATCATATACCCAACAGGAGAGTGTCAAAGATGAAGTGATTAACCTAATTAACAACGGTTACTCTTCTAATGATATCAATGAGGTGATCCACTGCATTTGGTATTGTATTAATGTCGGTTCAAACCGTACTTTCGATAGTTCGGAAGTGGAATGGCTAAGAGAGTTTTCTGAGAAGAATAAAACGTCTAAGGTACCAATCATTGTTGTCCTTACTCAATCTGTACCTAAGAAGAAAGCATTAGAAATGAAAGCTCATGTTGAGCAGGAAAACTTAGACGTCTGTAAAGTTGTGCCAATTTTAGCTCAGGATATGGATTTTGATGAGGAATATGTCGCTAAAGCTTTTGGATTAGATACTTTGATTGATGTAATGTCTGAGGTATTGCCAAATGAGCTACAAGATACTCTCCAAAATATCCAAAAAGTATCTCTGGAATCTAAAAAAAAACATGCTAGGGCAGTCATTGCGACTGCAGTAGCAGCAAGTTTTGGCGAAGGTTTCGCTCCGGTTCCATTCGCAGATGCATTCATGCTTGTTCCAACCCAGATAAGCATGATTACTGGCATTACTGTAATATTTGGACTTGATATAAATAAAACTTTTCTAACCGCCTTTGTATCCTCAACCTTAGGGTCTGGGGGAGCAACATTCCTCGGAAAAACAATTGTCTCCAATATACTCAAATTTATTCCCGGAGTAGGAACAGCAGTTGGAGGAACGATTTCTGGAACCACTGCTGGATTAATTACAACTGCTTTGGGCGAGGCTTACCTGTTTTTAATGGAACAAATATTTAAAGGAGAAATAAGTAAAGAAGCACTAGGTACTCCTGCCGGACAAAAACAAATGACAAAACTTTTTAGAGAACAATTATCTAAAAAAAGATAATACACCAAGATTTTGAATCTTGGTGTATTTTTAGGTTAAATTGCTTTTTACATCAAAAAAGACATCCCAGAGAAAATTCTTGAATGTCTGTAAAGGTTGATAAGTCCATCAGTCCTACCAGTAAACTGGGAATGATAATACTATAGATTCCTTATCTCAAATACTGCTGTATGAATCCACTCATTATTCATTTGTAAGTCATTTTCTATGATTCTACTAAAGGTGAAACCATTTTTTAAAAGCACTCTCTTAGAGGCCAGATTATCCGTTGCTGTTCCCGCAATGATTCTATTTAAACCATAAGTACTAAATGCCTTATCTAAAACAAGTTTAACCGCTTCGCTTGCATAGCCTAAATTAGTATATTTTTCTCCAATCCTATATCCAAGTTCTGAGGTTTTTCTATCACTCCCTAAAACACTTAAATTAATCCTTCCGACCATAACGCCTCGCGAATCTCTAATAATATGCATGTAAGTATCATGATTTTCTTGTTCCGTTAACAATTCCCTTGTAATTTCTTTAAAACCTTCTGAATCAAAATAGTTATCTGGTCTAGGAGGTAAATTCCGCTCAAAATACTCCCGATTTTCTTTTTCAAAAGAATAAACATCTATACTATTTTCTTCAGACATCAGCTCTAAACTTATCATTGCAAACCATCTCCCATCATTATCTACATTCAAATTTTCTCATGTTTACTAAAAGTGAAATTTGCAGTATCTAAACCAATACTTTTTTTCATATCGTTTCTACATTATAACACAAAAGACTATTTACAAAATAATATCCAGGGTAAACCACATAAACTAAGACATACAGTAGCAACCCTTGCTAAACAGGCAAGAACATCATTGCAAGCAATTTCAGAGGCTCTTACGCATAGTGATACGATTACGACTAAGACTTATGTCAACACTTCAAATGTAATCCCAATGACTGTTGGAGAGATTGCTTATCGTTCCTTAAATAAATAATGATGTGAATTTGGTGTGAAAAGTGGTATGAATTTTGCTAAAAATCATCAAAAAAACACCCCAAGGTGTGAACCATGAAGTGCTTTGAAACGTTGATATAATTGTATTGATTAACGTTTTGAGAATTGTGAAGCTTTACGAGCTTTCTTAAGACCTGGTTTCTTACGTTCTACCATACGGGCATCACGAGTAAGAAGGCCTGCGCGTTTCAATGAATCGCGGAAGTCTGGGTCTACTTGAAGAAGGGCACGAGCGATACCGTGACGGATAGCTCCTGATTGACCAGCGTAGCCACCACCATCAACGTTTACGAAAACGTCGTATTGACCAACAGTTGAAGTAACTGCGAATGGTTGGTTGATAACCAAGCGAAGGTCAGCGTGTGGGATGTACTCTTCAACATCTTTTTTGTTTACAGTGATTTTACCAGTTCCTGGAACAAGGCGAACGCGTGCAACAGCGTTTTTACGACGTCCAGTACCTGCATATTGTGCTTGTGACATAGCTTATTTGTTCCTTTCCTTAGATAAGTCCTGAAATATCAAGAACTTCTGGTTGTTGTGCAGCGTGAGTGTGCTCAGCGCCTACAAATACTTTCAGCTTCATACCTTGAGCGCGGCCAAGAGTATTGTGCGGAAGCATACCTTTAACAGATTTTTCGATCAAACGAACAGCGTTCTTAGAGCGAAGCTCACCTGCTGAGATTTGTTTCAATCCACCTGGGTACATAGAGTGAGTGTAGTAAATCTTATCAGTTGCTTTTTTACCAGTCAATTTTACTTTTTCAGCGTTGATAACGATTACGAAGTCACCTGTATCAGTGTGTGGTGTAAAGGTTGGTTTGTTTTTTCCGCGAAGCACGCTTGCTACAACAGCAGAAAGGCGTCCAAGAGGGACATCAGTAGCGTCCACTACATACCATTTGCGTTCAACTTCACCTGGCTTAGCCATGTATGTTGTTTTGTTCATGATTTCTCCTATGAATATCGTTTTTGTTTACAGGGCGGATGTTCCGGTCCGCGAGTTATTTGAAAGGTTCCGGGGCCTTACAAATGGGGTAAACAATACCGCCTACTATCATATCAAAAATAGTAGGCAAAAGCAATAGATTTGAAGCAATTATTTATGAAATAGCGATTTCATATTTTCTTAGTCTTGAATGTCTTGGGCGATACTAAAGAGTCCCAAAGTTCCAGGACCAGTATGAGTAGAAATGACAGGCCCCAGAGGCATGACGAGAACTTCCTCTACTTGGTCGCTTTCCAGCAGCTGGGCTTTCAAACTCTCAGCAACCTCTTCGGCACCTGCATAGGCGATGACCACTCGCGGATCAGCAACTCCTTCCAGAGTCATGCGGACTACTTCGGCCTGCGCCTTCTTCTTACCGCGAACCTTAGCGACCGAGTCCAGAGTTCCATCTCCCTTGACAGCGATAATCGGCTTGATATTGACCAAACTCCCCATAAGCGCAGCAGTTTTGGAAATCCGACCGCCCCGCATGAGGTGATTGAGGTCATCAACCAGAAAATAAGTCTTGACCTTAGGCACCAAGCTCTCAATCAAGTCTGCTGTCTGCTCCAAGGTCTGGCCTGCAGCTCTAGCTTCTGCTGCCTTCATGACTAAAAGTCCTTCCCCCATAGAAGCTGCTTTGGTATCAATGATACGAATCAGTGCATCTGGAAAATCTTCCAAGACTATCTCCCTTGCCATGACTGCGCTCTGATAAGTACCCGATAGGGCTGAGGCAAAGGCTACATAGAGAACTGGTATCCCTTCCTTGGCATAGCTGCGAAAGACATCTTCAAACTGGCCGACATTGATCTGACTGGTAGTCGGCTTACTGCCGGACTCCATCTTATCCAGAAGTTCTTGGCTGGTCAGCTTGCCTGCGCCAACTGTCTCATAAGTTTGGCCATCTAGCTGAATGGTCAGGCCTAGGACCTGCACATCATTTTCCTGGGTCCAGTTTTCTGGCAGGTCTGCTGTTGAATCGGTTAAAATTTTAAAGGTCATCTTTTTTCTCCATCATTTTTTGTAAATCGCGCAAAGATTGGCTGTCCATTGGTCGCAAGGGCGGTCTTTGCAGGTTGATTTGTCCGCTCAGTTTATTGAGGTCTGATTTGGTAACGGCCACTCGCTTCTCTAGCTCTCTAGCGGATACTCTCAGAGCCCCTTGGGCAAAGACAGTCCACTGCTCATTGAGATCGCTGGTCGCAACCGACACCTGATTTTTGGGTGTATTGAGTTCAGCTGCCAAGCGCTCGATATAGTCATCCGCCGTTTCCTCCTCCTCGGTGAAAACAACCGTTACATTAAACTCCTCATAGGTCTGCCGAACTCCCGGCATATACTGGGCATCAAAGACGCAGATAACTTCCAGTCCTTCAAAACTGGCATAATTGCTGAGCTTCTGGAGCAGAATCGTCCGTGCGGCATCTAGTTCTCCGCGGTTAAAGTAAGGACGAGTTTCCCGCCAAAAGGCCGTCATATTGTAGCCGTCCACCAGTAAGATTTTTCTTTTCATAGGCGATTGCGAAAGACTTCATACATGAGAATTGCCGCTGCGACACTGGCATTGAGGCTCTGGACATGTCCATTCATGGGAATGGAAATCATCTCGTCCACCTGTTTTTTAATATTGCTGGAGATTCCCTTACCTTCGTTACCGATGATGAGGGCCAGCTTGCCTGCTGTATTCCACTTATGAGAAGGCGTCCCCTGCATATCCGTACCGAAAATCCAGAAACCATCTTCCTTGAGCTTGTCCAGAGTCTGGCTGAGATTGGTCACACGGGCAATGGGAATATGCTCAATAGCGCCAGTTGAGGTCTTGGCTACGACTGGTGTTACACCGACGGCCCGGTGCTTGGGAATGATGACTCCAGCTACATTAGTCGCGTCAGCCGTCCGCAAGATAGAACCCAGATTGTGCGGGTCAGTCAGCCCGTCCAAAATCAATAAGAGAGGATTGTCTTCTTGCTCTGCTTTTTTCAACAGCACCTCGAAGTCAGTATAGGCGAACTCCGCCACCCGCAAGACAAACCCTTGGTGAACAGCCCCGTCAGTCATTTCCTGTAAGGTCTTCTTAGGCGTCCAGGAGATGGAAACCTTCTTTTCCGCTGCTAAATCTTTGATTTTATCGACTTTTTTACCACGCAGGTCATCTTGAATGTAGAGTTTATTTCCAGTGTTGGCTGCGAGAGCTTCTGTCACCGCATGCACACCGTAGACAATATCGTTTTTTTCCATAGGACTAGTATAACACAAAGGCGAAAAAATGGCGGCAGGATTTACTCGGGCGAGACAGAATTCTGCTCTGATAAAAAGCAATCAGCAGTCCCCAAGATTCCCCACTAGTCGTGCTATAATAAAAAGAAGTCTAAAAAAGGAAACTCTTACTCATGTCTCTCCTCCAACGCACCATCAAGCTGGTACTGGCTACCTGTTTAGCTGCTTGGCTGGCTGACTTTTTAGGTCTGGCCTACTCAACTTCAGCCGGAATTATTGCCATCCTCAGCGTGACCGATACCCGCCGCAGCACTGCTAAGCTAGCTGGTAATCGCTTTTTATCTACCCTGCTGGCTCTGGCTATCGGAAGCTTGGCCTTTCACTTTCTAGGTTTTCATCTCGGAGCATTGGCCATCTATATCGCGATCTATGTGCCTCTAGCCTTTCGCCTTGGCTGGGAAATTGGTATTACCCCCAGCACCGTCCTAGTCACCCATCTGCTCTTAGAAAAATCCACCTCCTGGTCACTCCTTGGAAATGAGCTAGCGCTATTTCTTATTGGAACCGGATTTGCTCTGCTAGCCAATCTCTATATGCCCTCGCGCCAGCAAGAGATTGACAGCTACCACGAGAAAGTGGAAGAACAGCTGAAAAAGATTTTGCTACGCTTTGAATATTTCTTAAAATCTGGAGACGGCCGAAATGATGCAGCTCTGATCAAGGAGCTGGACAAGATTTTGCAGCAAGCCTTGCAGCTGGTCTATCTGGACCACTCCAACCACCTCTTTCACCAGACCAACTACCATATCCACTATTTTGAAATGCGGCAGGCCCAAAACCGTATCTTGCAAGACATGGCCAGCAATATCAACAATTGCCATCTAGCAGCCAGTGAAAGCTTGATTTTAGCCCGCCTCTTCTCCCAGACCGCTAAGCAGCTGAGCCAAGAAAATCCCGCCCGAGACCTCTTGGGCGAGATTGACAACTATTTGACCCTATTTCGCGAGCGGCCGCTCCCTAAGACCCGCCAGGAATTTGAAACCCGCGCCATACTTCTGCAGCTCCTGCGAGACTTGGAAACCTTTATTAGAATTAAGGTGGAATTTTACGAAAATTATAAAGAAGACTAGCTGCCATGGAGGACAGCTAGTCTTTTCAGTCTATTTTATAATAAAAGGAATTTGGATCTGTATTGGTTCCAAGTCCTTGACCCGCCCATATCCGATCTCGTTCATGGTCTGATGCATCTTTATATGTTTCTCCTGCATTAGTGATAGTGTAGTCTTTTCCTTTAGGTATAAAAGCTATTACATAACCACCTGCACCTTGCTTAGGGAGGACTCCAATACTAACAAAACCATACATATCTCTTGCACCATATTCACTCAAATGTTGAGTTTCGCTCACCAAACCATTGGAGTCAAATACCAAGGTAGAGCCATTGCCATTTTTCCAAGTGCCTGCGATGCTAGAGTAGTCGCCGTTTTTTATCTCTTCTTCATTCATGGAAGATCCAGAACTTTCTGCTGCTGGCTCACTTGTGTCTTCAGAACTGGATACTTCTATGCTGCTAGAAGAAGTTTCCTGAAGGCTTGCTTGCTCTGAATTCTGGCTACTGCTAGACGCCTTGGAAGAAGTTGTGCTAGCACTACTGGTCTTTCCAGAAGAAGTCTCGATTTGCTTGATATTTCTGTTGCTATACGCCCATAGCAGAAGCAAAACTAAAGCTATTGCCGATATAACCAAATATTTTTTCACGATATTCTCCTTAACTAGTTTTTATTATTATAGCAAATACAGACACTAAAGAAAAGAGCTGCCGCAGCAACTCTGTTTTAGATATCTTCAATTTATCTAGCTTGTAAACGGAGCTAGAAAATCTTTTTTATTTGCTTTCCTCCACCCGTTTGATACACCAGTCAATTAGTTCTTCCAGTCGCTCAATGTCTTCGGTCATATGCAGGTAGCCCATGACCGCCTCAAAGCCGGTAGACATCCGATAGGTGACGATATCTGTATTCTTAGCCTTGGTGTGGCTGTTGGCATTGCGGCCACGCTTGTAGATATCCTCTTCCTTTTCCGTCAGAATCCCTTCTTCCAGCATGAGAGAGATGAGATTAGCCTGAGCCTTGGCAGAAACGTACTTGGTCGCTTCCCTATGCAGCTGATTTGGCTTGGTCAGCCCTTGAAAAATCAGGTGTCGCCGAATATACATGGAGTAGACGGCATCTCCCTCAAAGGCGAGCGCAATGCCGTTAATCAGGTTGACATCAGTCACGGATCCACCTCACTCCGTCCTTTGTATCCAAAAGCTTGATGCCCTGAGCGGCCAACTCATCCCGAATACGGTCTGCAGTCGCAAAGTCTCGATTAGCCCGCGCCACTTGGCGTTCCTCAATCAAGCGCTCAATGTCCGCGTCCAAGACTTCTTCTACAAAGACGATACCAAAAACTTCTAAGAGCTCGGCAAAGGCTGCCTTGACTTGAGCTGTGTAGTTGCCAGAGTTGATCCACTTGGCTAACTCGAAGACAACCGTGATACCGTTAGCCGCATTGAAATCTTCGTCCATAGCAGCGGTGAACTTGTCCAGAAAGGCTTGAAGCTGAGCCGAATCTGCCTGACCAGTAAAAGGCTGCTCATAGGTATTCTTCAAATACTTAAGATTGGTCGCTGCATCATGAACAGCTTTTTCCGTGAAATTGATCGGCTTACGATAATGCTGGGTAGCAAAGAAGAAACGCAGCACCTGACCATCAATTGTCTTGAGGGCATCGTGAACAGTGATAAAATTGCCTAGAGATTTAGACATCTTGACGTCATCAATGTTGACAAAGCCATTGTGCATCCAATAGTTGGCAAAAGTCTGACCAGTCTTGGCCTCTGACTGAGCGATTTCATTGGTGTGGTGAGGAAATTCTAGGTCTGCCCCGCCCCCGTGGATATCAATGGTATCGCCCAAAATCTCCGTCGACATGACCGAACACTCGATGTGCCAGCCTGGACGACCTGCTCCCCAAGGACTGTCCCAGGAAATCTCGCCCGGCTTAGCTGCCTTCCAGAGAGCAAAGTCAACTGGATTTTCCTTACGAGCAGTCTCTTCATCTGTCCGACCAGAAGCACCCAACTCCAAGTCTGCCAAGGTTTTGTTGGCTAATTTGGCATAATCACGAGACTTTTCGACGCGGAAGTAGACATCGCCCTCTGACTCATAGGCGTAGCCCTTGTCCACCAAAGTCTGCACGAAGTCAATGATTGCCTCCATAAAGTCAATCACGCGCGGATGCTGAGTAGCCGGCTTGACACCTAAGGCCGTCACATCCTCACGAAAAGCAGCGATATACTTGTCAGCCACTTCTTTGGGAGTGATGCCTTCTTCCTTGGCGCGATGGATAATCTTATCATCTACATCTGTAAAATTGGAAATATAATTGACCTCAAATCCCCGATACTCAAAATAGCGACGAACTGTGTCAAAAGCTACTGTTGAGCGGGCATTGCCGACATGGATATAGTTATAAACCGTCGGACCGCAGACATACATGCGAACCTTGCCCTCTTCAATGGGCACAAATTCACGTAGGCTGCGGGTCATGGTGTCGTAAATTTTAATCATGCGGTCCACTCCCTTCTCTATTTCTGACTTTTTCGGCTGAAAACCAGCTCTGCAAAAGGGCCAAATTGTCTGAGGCTATCCAGTTGGTAAAAGCGCTGCCCTTCCTCTTGGGTAAAGAGGGGAACCCCCTTTCCTAGGATAAGGGGCGCTATCTGAATAATGAGGTGGTCGAAAAGATCCGCATCCAAGAGCGGTCCTACCAAGGAATTACCACCAATCACAAAGACATTTTTGCCTTTGTCAATCTGGTGAACAAAGTCCACCACATCCCCAGCTACTGGCTGGTAATTACTGACAGGCAGGTGCCTATCATGCGTAAAGACATAGTTTTCCGTAGCTTGATAAAAACTTTCTACATCTTGCAAATCTTGGATTTCCTCAAAGGTCCGCTTGCCCATGATGGTGATATCCATTTGCCTGTAAAAGTCATCATAGCCTGTATCCTCTACAGAACTAAGCTGATGCAGCCAGTCTATCCTGTGCTGGCTGTCTGCCAAGTAGCCATCCATGGTGATACAGCCGTAAAAATATACTGCCATTCTTGTAGTTACCTTTCTAGTTCCTTTGCTATTGTCAAAGCGATAGTGAAAAAAGTCATGGCATCAGCTGTCCGCTCTTCATGGCGGGCATCCCAGGTTCGGTTATGATGATCCACATAGTCAGCTGTGTAGAAGAACTGATAGACTTTACTCTTGCGAAATTGACTCCAAGCCATGATAGCTGAAGCTTCCATGTCCACCACTTTGGCTCCAGCAGCCAAGCGACGCTTGACCTTATCAGGCGTTTCTCGATAAAAGGCATCAGTCGTCCAAGACTTGGTGCGGATATGCTCGATATTGTGCTTGTCAAAGATAGCTTCCAGCTCGACCAGCAGAGACTCGTTATAGGCGACTTCATCACCCGGTGGGGCATAGTGATAGCTAGTCCCTTCATCTCGCAATGCGGCCGCAGGCAGGATGATTTTATCCGCCTCAATTGAGCGATCCAAAACGCCACAGGAACCTAAAATGATGAAATTCTTGAAGCCTCTGGCCGCTAACTCCTCCAGCTGGCCGACTATCATGGGAGCCCCAATCGGAGCCAACATAACTGCTAGCTTGCTAGGACCTTGGCGGTAAATATACCATGGATGCTGTCCGTTTATGCTTTTCAAATAGCCTCCTGGATAGACTTCTTCTGACTCAATCAAACGTTTCAGAATTTCCCCGTTAAAGGATAGGATGATGGTTTCACACACTTCACCCTTATCAATAATCTGCCTATCTGTTGGCTCAATAACTCCAGCTACATCTTCAAATTCCTCTAATAGCATAAGTTCTCTTTCTTTAAGGCTTCAGCAAATCCACCTTCATCTTTTCTATGCGGCGCAGCTTGGTCTCATCTTTTTTGGCTTCACTGATATATCGGGCCCATTCACGCTGGTGGCTATGTGGCAGTTTGATAAAGCGCTCCTTAGCAAGACCAGCCAAGTGTTCTTGCAACTCAAGAACTGCCTGGTTCAAAATTGCATCTGATAAATCTGACATAGTTCTTACCTCCTGTCATATTTCACTTCGATAACTTTGCCAACCTTTTCTAAAGACTTGATGAATGGTGACTGGCTTCGCGGGCATGCTCTAGCTTGTCTAGATAATATTCCCGCTTCTCTTCTACCTCGTGAATGGTTGGCTCGTCTTTCTCACCGTGGACACGGACAATCTTTGCCGGAACTCCGACCACCGTCACATCACTTGGAACATCAGCCACGACAACTGCACCGGCTCCGACCTTGGCTTTTTCACCAATCTCAATTGGTCCAATGACTTGGGCATGGGCAGAGACCAATGCACCCCGACGCACGGTCGGATGGCGTTTACCTGTATCCTTGCCCGTGCCGCCTAAGGTCACACCATGGTAAAGCATAGCCCCCTTCTCCACAATAGCTGTCTCACCAATCACTAGGCCACTGCCATGGTCGATGAAGACACCCGACTCAATCTGAGCGCCGGGATGAATCTCAATCTGGGTCCAGAAACGCCAGAACTGACTGTGCATGCGCGCCAGCAGCTTGAAGCCGTGCCGCCACAAAAAATGCGAGAGGCGGTGGGCCGCCAAAGCTTTAATGCCCGGATAGGTTAGTAAGACTTCCAACGACGTTCGTGCCGCCGGGTCATTTTCTTTTACGATATCAATGGATTCCTTCCACCAACCCATGCTAGCCTCCTTCCTTCTCTAAACAAGGAGAGACGAGAACTAGGCTCGCCTCTGCCGATTTCTGATGAGGTCTGTAGGAATAAGCGACCTCTTATTCTTCTGTTTTAGGGCTTTCTTGATGATCCTTATGACCCTTGTGCTCCTTGCGGGGATGATGCCCCTTGTCATGATGATGTTTTGGCTTATCAGGCTTTGGTGGACGCGGCAGCAATACTTTCATGGAAGCATCTACTCGGCCTTTGGCATCAATCTTGATAACCTTGACATCCACTTCATCACCGATTTGTACGACATCTTCGACGTTGTTGGTCCGAGTCCAAGCCAGCTCTGAGATGTGAACGAGGGCATCCGTCTTGTCAAAGAGATTGACAAAAGCACCGAATTTCTCAATCCGAACAACCTTGGCGTGGTAAACTTCATCCACTTTTGCTTCGCGGACCAAGCCAGCAATGATTTCCTTAGCACGATTGATGGCGTCTTGGTCGCTAGAGTAGATGGACACATTTCCTTCTTCATCAATGTCAATCTTAACACCAGTCTCAGCGATAATCTTGTCGATGGTTTCCCCGCCTTTTCCGATGACAATCTTAATCTTGTCCACATCAATTTTGATGGTGTCGATTTTCGGAGCTGTTGGAGCCAACTCAGGACGCGGAGCTGGAATCGTCGCCTCAATCAAATCAAGAATTTCAAAGCGGGCTTTCTTAGCCTGAGCCAGAGCTTCTGTCAGGATCTCAGCTGTAATTCCTTCAATCTTGATATCCATCTGCAGGGCTGTAATACCTTCACGAGTACCAGCCACCTTAAAGTCCATATCACCAAAATGGTCTTCCAAACCTTGAATGTCCGTCAGAACCGTATAGTTGCTGCCATCTGAAATCAAGCCCATGGCAATTCCGGCAACCGGTGCCTTAATCGGCACACCACCTGCCATCAGAGCCAAAGTCCCCGCACAAATAGAGGCCTGTGAGGAAGAACCGTTTGACTCCAAGACTTCTGCCACCAAGCGGATAGCGTAAGGAAACTCTTCCAAACTAGGCAAGACTTGCTCCAAGGCACGTTCCCCAAGAGCACCGTGTCCAATTTCACGACGGCCAGGAGCCCCATAACGGCCTGTTTCACCGACAGAGTATTGCGGGAAATTATAGTGGTGCATGAAGCGTTTCTTGTATTCTGGATCCAAGCCGTCCACGATTTGCGTTTCGCCCATTGGTGCCAAAGTCAGAACAGACAAGGCTTGGGTTTGCCCGCGAGTAAAGAGACCAGAACCATGCACACGCGGTAGATAATCCACTTCCGCATCCAGCGGACGGATTTCATCAACCTTACGGCCGTCAGGACGAACCTTATCTTCGGTAATCAAACGTCGCACTTCTGCATGCTCCATTTGTTCCAAGATTTCAGTCACATCACGCATGATACGGTCGAATTCTTCGTGGTCTGCGTATTTCTCTTCATAAACCGCTGTGACTTGGTCTTTGACAGTCTGGGTTGCGGCTTCACGCGCCAGCTTTTCTTCTACCTGAACAGCCTTTTGCAAGTCGCTGTTATAGGCTGCGATAATCTCTGCCTGCAACTCTTCATCAACATGCAGTAATTCTACTTCCGCTTTTTCCTTGCCAACTGCTGCAACAATTTCTTCTTGGAAGGCAATTAATTCTTTAACCGCTTCGTGCCCTTTGAGAAGAGCTTCCAGCATGATATCTTCAGACAGCTCCTTGGCTCCAGACTCTACCATATTGATAGCATCTTTGGTGCCAGCCACTGTCAGTTCCAAAAGTGAAACTTCTTTTTGTTCCTTGCTAGGGTTGATGATGAATTCACCATCTACATAGCCAACCTGAACTCCTGCGATAGGGCCATTAAAAGGAATATCTGAGATAGAAAGAGCCAGAGAGCTACCGAACATAGCAGCCATTTGAGGCGAAGCATCTTCGTCATAAGAAAGAACTGTATTGATAACCTGAACTTCATTGCGGAAACCTTCTGCAAACATGGGACGAATCGGGCGGTCAATCAAGCGGGCAGTCAAAGTCGCATCTGTTGACGGACGGCCTTCGCGCTTGTTAAAACCACCAGGATATTTCCCAGCCGCATACATTTTTTCCTCATAGTTGACCTGCAACGGGAAAAAGTCACCAGTAGCCATCTTTTTGGACATGGTTGCCGCAGTTAAAACGGTACTTTCTCCATATCGAACAACGGCGCTGCCATTTGCCTGCTTTGCAACCTGTCCGGTTTCAACTACCAGCTCACGGCTTGCAAAAATAGTTTTAAAAACTTGTTTTGTCATAAAGACTCCTTGCCGAGCACATGCTCAAATTTTTTCATACGCCTTGGCTACAAAGATCAAGATATTAAGACGTTAAGCAACTCATAGGACGTGTTCAGTTAGCACTGTGACTTTAATATCATAGCCTCAGTAGCTTATTATATCCTCATCTTTGTATCAAGCACGTATAGACCTTATTTTACCACAATTTCAGGCAAAAGAAAAAGGCTGAAAATGGCTTTTTTCTATAAAAGTACTGAAAATCTATTTTTCTTTTCTATAGCTGATTATAGTTGGCTGTCGGAGTTCGTTTTTTCCCTTTCGATTCGTCAAATAAGATGGCGGTATAGCCACTATTCACTTTTCAAAGAGGACTTCTTGCTTTATAATAAATACAGTGACTCATTTCAAACATGTAAAGGAGACAATCGTGCCAGATCATCAAACAGTTGAAAAGAAAGATTTTTTCTCGCTCCTTGCGACAGCCTTAGTCTGCTTTGCAGGCATCTTATCTGAAACCAGTATGAATGTAACCTTCCCGCATCTAAGTAAGGTCTTTGGGTTAGGATTGGGAACGCTGCAATGGATTACGACAGGGTATTTACTAGCAGTGGCCATTACGATTACTTTAGGAGCAACCTTAGCCCACAATTGGAAAGAGAGGACTATTCTCTTTACCGCTTTGGCCAACTTTTGCTTGGGCACACTGATTGCCATGTTGGCTTCAAGCTTTCCCATCTTGATGATAGGGAGAATCCTGCAAGGAGGAGCTACTGGATTAGCCATTCCTTTGCTCTTTAACTTGATTGTTGAGCGTGTTCCTAAGCAAAAAATTGGAACCTACATGGGCTTGTCTGGGATGGTGGTCAGCCTAGCACCAGCAATTGGACCGACTTACGGTGGTTTTATGATTAGTCGTTTTGACTGGCATATGATTTATACCTTTATTCTTCCTGTCCCAATCATTTCCTTTATCCTTGGCTTTTTCTTTTTAAGAAATTCTGAGAAGTCTAGGAAACGCACCTTTGATCTTCTCTCATTTCTCCTCTTAGCAGGCTCACTCGTCTTTGCCATTGTAGCCATCTCCAGCTTAGAAGAAGGACATATCGATTGGCTCTATCTTGTTCTCTGTGTAGTGCCACTAGCTTACTTTATCTATCGGAGCTTGAAGATTGAACATCCATTCCTAGATATTCGTATCTTAAAGCAACCAACAGTTTTATTGGCTATTTTACCCTTTTTCATTTTTCAGTTTATCAACCTATCGGCTAATTTTCTGATTCCCAACTTCCTGGTCATAGAAAAAGACATTTCAACAGCTCAAGCAGGCTTCGCACTGCTTCCAGGAACCATGCTCGGAGCCTTCCTCTCTCCTGCCTTTGGCAAACTCTATGATACAAAAGGTCCTAAACCAACCCTTTTTACAGGAAATTCACTTCTTTTCCTGGCTGTACTCTTGCTCCTTATCTTCACAAAAGAACTCACCCTAACAGCTGTTATTGCGATTTATATTTGCTTTACCTTGGGGCGAAACATGGCCTTTAATAACACACTTGCCCTAGCGACGACTCAAGTTGATAAAGAAAAAACTGCAGATACGACCGCGCTCTTTCAGCTGGCCCAGACCTTTGCGGGCGCTATAGGTACTGCAGTTACAGCTGTCATCGCCAATCAAGCTCCCAATATGACAAAAGGAACTCAAAACGTCTTTACCCTTTTATTGGGCCTGGTTATCTTCGTCTTCTTGTCTTATATACTGCTTTTTAAAAAGATTGCTGCAAAGAAACTTTGACTTTTATCCTCGATCTGATAAACAGCTAAAAATTACTGACTTATACTGCTCCTCCAATTAGAAATAGTGGGAATATATTAAAAAAGCCCGTCTAGATGCAAGACTTACTCAATTAGAAGTTGCTGAAAAGTTAGGTGTGGCTCAAGCCCAGTATGCTAGGTGGGAAAACGGAGGAAGAAATCCAAAAGATGAAACAGTAGAGAAACTAGCTAAAATATTTAATACTTCTTTTGAAACATTGAAAGGACGTGATGATGGACTAGAAGAAATTGTTAGTTTATTGAGGGAGTATGAACTGACAGAAAAGGAGAAAAAAGAAATTATTAGTGTTTTAAAGCAATTTTTGATGAATAAGAAACAAGCTCATAAGAATAATCTTATGAGCTTGTTTTATAAATAACTGTGTTATTCATTCTTAAAGTGTAACATATACCATATAAGCATTCCCAGAGATACTTTGCAATAAATCTTTGCCATTTACGGAAGTATATGTGTCCGGCTCTATTCTAATACGCTTTACATTATAGAGTGCGAACCAGTGCATGTTTTCCGGTTCTTTTTCCCAGATTGACGGAACTGTATAGCCATTGGGGATTGGTTTTTTTGTTCCTTTGCTTGTATCTTCTACATCTGCAATAATTGCATAACTACCGTCTTTTACAGTAAGAATGATTTTTTTAATCATGTGTCTATATTCTTTTCTTGGTCCTCTCTCCATGGTTAAAAGGACTTTCCCATCGTGTTCCTTGGCGTGAAGGGCATAAATATTTATTCCTTCCCTAGCGCTAAGTTCCCCATCAAATCTCTCACCAAATTTGTATACAAGTCCCAATCCATTTTCATATTGTTCTATATTTAACATGATAGAACCTCCTATTGTATATTCTAGTTCCCACTACTCTTAATCTAGCGGAAATCTAGTTACAATTAGTGTACCATGCTTTTGCGCTTCTGTCAATAGATTTAAAAAATTTTTTTCTGAGAGATTGCTGACAACTTGGGAAAAAAGACTAGACATTTTTGGTAGCTTTTGGTAGCTAAACAGACAAATTGTTTTATTATTCTCACAGTGAACATAAAAAATGTTGATTTATCAGCTTTCTTTTTCATTTCAAATCAATTCTAGGAAAGACATTTTGGGGGATTTTTTGCTATACTATTTCTATATATGACAAAAGGAGTAGACTATGGAACAAAAACATCGTTCTGAATTTCCGGAAAATGAACTCTGGGACCTAACAGCCCTTTACCAAGACCAGGAGGACTTCCTGCGAGCCATTGAGAAGGCCAGAGAAGACATCCAGAAATTCGTCCGTGATTACCAAGGCAAGCTTAGCACTTTCGAAGATTTTGAACAGGCATTTGCTGAGTTAGAGCAGATTTATATCCAAATCAGCCACATCGGCAACTACGGTTTTATGCCACAGACCACTGACTTTGGCGACGAGAGCTTTGCGCAGATTGCCCAAGCAGCCATGGAGTTTGAGACGGAAGCCAATGTCGCACTCAGCTTCTTTGACGACGCCCTAGTCGGTGCAGATGAAGCTGTCTTGGAGAAACTAGGCCAAGAGCCCCATCTGACCTCAGCCATCCGCCAGGCTAAAATCAAAAAAGCCCACTATCTGGGAGCAGATGTCGAAAAAGCCTTGACCAATCTAGGTGAAGTCTTTTACAGTCCACAGGATATTTACACCAAGATGCGGGCCGGCGACTTTGCTATGGCTGACTTCGAAGTAGACGGCAAAGTTTACAAAAACAGCTTTGTCACCTATGAGAATTTCTATCAAAACCATGAAAATGCAGAAATCCGCGAAAAAGCTTTCCGCTCTTTCTCTGAAGGGCTTCGTCAGCATCAAAACACTGCTGCTGCTGCCTATCTGGCTCAGGTCAAGTCTGAAAAACTACTGGCTGACATGAAGGGCTATGACTCTGTTTTTGACTACTTGCTAGCTGAGCAAGAAGTTGATCGCTCTATGTTTGACCGGCAGATTGACTTGATTATGAGCGAATTTGCCCCAGTAGCTCAGAAATACCTCAAGCATGTCGCTAAGGTAAACGGACTTGAAAAAATGACCTTTGCCGACTGGAAACTGGACTTGGACAGCGAGCTCAATCCCGAAGTCAGTATTGATGACGCCTACGATCTGGTTATGAAGTCAGTCGAGCCACTCGGACAAGAATACTGCCAAGAAGTTGCCCGCTATAAGGAAGAACGCTGGGTCGACTTTGCGGCCAATGCTGGAAAGGATTCTGGAGGCTATGCTGCTGATCCTTATCGGGTTCACCCTTATGTCCTCATGAGCTGGACTGGACGTATGAGTGATGTCTATACTCTGATTCACGAGATTGGCCACTCCGGTCAGTTTATCTTCTCTGACAATCACCAAAGCTATTTCAACGCCCACATGTCCACCTACTATGTGGAAGCACCGTCTACCTTTAATGAGCTCCTGCTCAGTGATTATCTGGAACGCCAGTTTGATAACCCTCGCCAGAAACGCTTTGCCCTGGCTCACCGTCTGACGGATACTTACTTCCACAACTTCATTACTCACTTGCTGGAAGCTGCCTTCCAACGCAAGGTCTATACTTTGATTGAAGAAGGCGGAACCTTCGGTGCAAGCAAACTCAACGCTATCATGAAAGAAGTCTTGACAGAATTCTGGGGCGATGCCGTTGAAATCGACGACGATGCTGCCTTAACTTGGATGCGCCAAGCCCACTACTACATGGGACTCTACAGCTATACTTACTCCGCAGGCTTGGTCATCTCTACCGCTGGCTACCTACACCTGAAAAATGACGAAAATGGTGCCCGTGACTGGCTTGAGCTGCTCAAATCTGGCGGCAGCAAGACTCCGCTTGAGTCAGCTATGATTATAGGAGCAGATATTTCGACGGATAAACCACTCCGCGACACCATCCAGTTCTTGTCCGACACAGTTGATCAGATTATTGCTTACAGCGAAGAGTTGGGGGAGTAAAGAATAAACAAAATCAGCTTGAATTTCGTTCAAGCTGATTTTTAAATAGTTTAATAAAAATAAAGAGATCCAAAAAAACGGAGATAAAGTAAAATATAGGCACTAAAACAAGCGATAAATATAAGCCATCTTGTCCAGTACTGTGACTTAGTATAACTCTTCATTCGCAATAGCCCGATGAAGAACCAGATCAGACTCCAAAAAACCAGGCCTAATATCTGAGGAGCAAAATACGAAATTAAAAGTAAAACAGGAATCAACAAAGCCAATACTAGTATGATTCTTTTTTGCGTTATCTGCTCTCTAGGAATCATCCAGCCTACAAAAAAACACAAAACCGCTGGAGCGATGAATGGTGTAAAAATCATAAAGACAAATAAAAGATGTTTTAGCAACTCAATAATAATCATTATCTCATTCCCATCATGTTTTAGATAACCCAGCTCTCTAGCGCAACCCATTGGAAAAAATTTACCTCTACTTATTATACCTTAAAATATGCATTTCCAAACAAAAATTTTAAATTGACTCATTATTGTTATAATCGAAATAAAAAAACCGCTCCAAAAACAAGAGCAGTCTCATTTTAAAACAGGCCTATATAACCGTAATCTTACTTTATCCCAACTCCGCCACAATGGCTTTAATCTGCTGGGCAGTATGAACACCCGCTACCTGCTTGACGACCTGACCGTCTTTTTTAAAGAGCAAGGTCGGGATAGACATGATGCCAAAAGCGCGTGCTGTAGTTGGATTTTCGTCCACATCCATCTTGACAATCTTGAGCTCATCTTCGGAAACTTCCTCTGAGAGCTTGTCAAGGATTGGCCCCTGCATGCGACAAGGTCCGCACCAAGTGGCCCAAAAGTCAATGAGCACTAATCCATCTTTTGTTTCTTGCTCAAATGTTACATCTGTGATTGCTTTTACCATTATTTTCTCCTTTATTCTTAGTCAAACTTTGTCAAATCCTGCTTCATCAGGAAAAAGAAGACATCGCCATAAGTACCCTGATAGTTCAAATCATGACCTTTATAAGTCAATTTTTTAACTGGGTAATAATCTGCCACTCCAATCAAGCAGGCCTGCTGGGACTGCTCAAACTCTTGATAAGACTCAAAGGTCATCTTGCGCTCCTGCTTGACAGCATCCAAATATGTAATTTCAATCATAACTTCTCCTTTTTAAAACTACGCTTGTAATTTTTATTTTATGATTATATTGTAATATCTTTTGTTACATCTGTCAAATGAAACGACTTGGAGAAATCACTTCGCTTTTCAAGCCACTCACCGATTGCCTGACAAACAAAAAAGCCTCCCATCGGAAGACTTTCCCATATAAATAAGAAAAAGCAGGCTCAATGCCCCTTGTGCTTTTCCAATCGTTTTTGCTGTTTGAGTTCGAATTTCCTTTGCTTAGCCAGTTCTTTCTGCTGCTTGCGCTTGACTCGAGCAATTTTCTTTTGCTCTTCAAACTGCAGACTCAGCGCTTCCTGAGACTTTGAAGAACGCGAAGCCATCTGCTCCTTTTTAGCCTGTCTCTGCAGGCGTTTAGGACTGACCGACTTAGTTTTCTCCTTCACTCTGATGCTAGGACTAAACTGCAACCGATGATAATAACGGTTTAGAAAATCCAACAGCTCCTGCGTGCTTGGCTCTGCGCCAAAGGTGACTCGGCAAACTCTATAAGATTGAGCATATTCCTGCTCGAAAAGACCGTGCCAAAAGCCCTCTTCAAAATAAACTGTCAGCGTCATTGAAATCTTATCCATGACAGCACCTCCTTTAAAAACCCCTAAGAATGGACAACCAAGGAGGAAGGTTACTGACAAAAATAGACTTTTTGCGTCTGGACTACCAACCAGAACTGTGTTTTTATCTTAGTAGCTACAGTCTAGCAAGATTTTCTAAAAAATTCAAGGTTATCTGAATCTCGCTTGGATAAATGAATTGGATTTTCTTATATGAAAGGCAGAAAAATCAAAAAACAAGAAAGCTCTCTTCTTGTAAAATACATTCATTTCCGCTATAATACTACAAATACTGAAAGGAGAGAACTATGAAGTATATTTGGGCTTTCTTAGCAACCTTGAGCTTGGCTGGACTGGTTCTTTTCTTCTGGCATTCCCAAACCAAATCAAATCCTACTCCTCCTAAGCCAGAAACCACACAGACAGCTTCTAGCGAGAAAATGGACAATCAACCGACTCCAACAGAAGACATCGTGTCTGAAGAATACAGCGTTTCATACGATGACAAGCAGCTCTACGGAAAGATTACTGCTCCTTCTGACTACAAGAGTAAAAAATTGCCGACTATTGTTATCGCACATGGATTGAATAACACCCTTGAGCAATATGAAATGTATAGCCAGCTGTTGGCAAAGCAAGGTTATCTGGTTTACAGCTTTGATTTCTACGGCGGCAGCCGCCAATCGAAAAGCGGTGGACAGGATATGCTGAATATGTCGGTCAAGACCGAACTAACAGACTTGACCCAAGTCATGGAAAAGCTTCGTTCTGAGGCCTTTGTAGATAAAAGCAAAATGAGCTTATTCGGTGCCAGTCAAGGCGGCGTTGTTGCCAGTCTTTATGCTGCTGCTTATCCGGACCGCGTGCACAAACTCCTGCTCATCTTTCCAGCTTTCGTTCTTTTCGATGATGCCAAGGAGACCTATCGTGAGCTAGGGAGCCCTGACTTCGACCAACTTCCTGATAGCCTGACATACCACAATACTACTTTGGGCAAGATTTATCTAATCGATGCCTTAGACATTGACATCCAAGCAGAGCAGGCCAAAATCACAGCTCCGACTCTGATTATCCATGGTACCGATGACGCAGTCGTGCCCTATCAGTATGCCGTTCAAGCAAGTCAGACCATTCCAAATGCAAAGCTGGTCACTGTAGAAGGTGGGGAGCATCGTATTGACGAAAGATTTGCTATCACAGCCGCTCCTGCGATCCAAAAATTCTTGAAAAAGTAAATCTGCTGATAGAAAAAGTTCTTCTAAAGAAATAGAAGGACTTTTTATTTGGAAAAATTAGAAGAATTAGACTAGGAAATGATATTTGAAGAGCTTACAACGAATTAAGAGGAGCGATGAATAAAAAAAACTCTGAAATCAGAGAACTAATTTGAGATCGGGCTAAAATCCTAGTGAAAAAGAAAAGCTACTCTTTTGTAGAACAGCTTTAACTTTTTGTATTCAATTGAACACGGGCTGAGCGAGTTGCTAAAATAAAAAAGCTCCCCGAAGGGAGAAAATCTGGTCTGTTTTACCTTACAGTGCCAGGAACCGTAACCGAAGATAATATTTGAGTATATCGAGGTAAGGTGACGTAACAGAAAAAGCTCCCTGGAGACAGAGAGCCAATTTGAGCTCGGGCTAAAATCCTAGCGAAAAAGATGAAACTCCTTGTGTTCATCGAACACGGTGCCGTTTCCCTATTTTCATACGGATTTTTGACGCCCTTAGCATCATGATTCTTGCTAGATAAAACGTTTATAAACTAGGCGATGAGGCGAAGTCAACGAAGTATAGAAACGTTTTAGACGCAAGATTAGCGACGAAGTCCAAGAGAGTTGATCAACTCACGGTAACGGTTAACGTCGTTCTTACGAAGGTAAGCCAAGAGGTTACGACGGCGACCGATTTTCTTCATCAAACCACGGTAAGTAGCGTGGTCTTTTTTGTGTTGTTTGATGTGTTCGTTGAGGTGGTTGATTTCCCAAGTAAGGACAGCAACTTGTACCTCTACTGAACCAGTGTCACCTTCGTGACGTGCGTATTGTGCAATGATTTCATTTTTTTTCTCTTTTGAGATTGCCATGATATACTCCTTTTCTTTACGCTTCATCCGAGTGACAGGTTTGGCATGGCCTGCAACCAAGAAGAAGTTATTTGTCATTACGACATTCTTATTCTACCAAGAAGGTTTACCTTTGTCAAATGATTCTACTCTATCTTCTTCCCATCTAAATTGTAATTTTTTCTAGATAGCCAAGCATAGGCGGCTATTCCCCAGCAAGCAAATAAAGAGATAATCTGATCAGGATAGTCATAAAAAACCAGCCTCCTAGGACTGGTTAAAAACTTTAGTTCATCTATCTTTCTAAACTTGCTCTGATTGTACCACCAGTATCAAGAATAAGTATTTTTTTACCATTTTGAACTACCACGAAATAATTGTTAGAATTGATATCAATGTAGATATCCTTATTACTTTTGACTTGATAGCCTTCCTCACTGACTGATTCTTTAATCATGGCAATCTTTTCCCCAACTTCTTTTTCACTCAGTTTCTCTTCAGGATTATCAGCAATCAATTTCGTATATTCTACAAAGGGATAGAGTCCCAATCTACTCGAATCACTAGAATTATATTCTTCATCACTATCGGATTTTATATTTACAATTCCAACATCAGAGATACTCACGTTCTTTGGATCTTCACTATTTTTATAACGAATTTTCCACTCACCAACAAATGCCTTAGGATACTGAACTTTATAAAATCGAAGACGCTTGATATACTGTGAGTCATTTGAACTATTGATACCTGAACGACTATCATAAATAATCATACTTCCATCATTTTGCAGAAGGTGGTAAATCTTGTTTTCGTCAATATAAGCAGAAAAGATAGCCTTGGTATTGAGTTTGAAATGCTTATCAAAATCAGCTAAGGTCTTAATTTTTGGATCGTTTTCTTCCTTAATAAATTTTTCAAAATCAGCCTTAGCTTTGTCTCCTTCAGCTAATTTTTCAATATCTTTTTTACCATTAAGTAGTTTTTTCTTATCATTCAGTTCATAAACAAAAGAAATAGAGTCAGCAGGATTAATCCACACGCCATCAAGATCTGAAATTTTCGGTCCCATGCCAAATAGGACGAACACCAAAATTCCTAAGACTGTAACAGCGATTGAAATCCCCACTATAAGGTTACGGCGCTTATTCTTAGCTTGAAGCATCGTTGTTGCTTTAGGAATTTCTTGAGTTCCAAACTGCCCACTTGTCTTTGCCGCTTGGAACTCTTGAGCTGTTGGTTTTCGATGATAAGTCGCTTCAAACTGCGCAACCCACTCATTCTGATTCATAACATCCTCCTCTATAATGATTTTAACAGTGAATTCTCATTGCTAGCAAACTAACTATTTACTATCTTGAAATTTATTATACCATATATAATAACTAGTAAAACATTCACTAGTGAAAAAATTTATAACTTGGGCTAGCATTTGGTAGATTATAACCATATGAGATGCAAAAAAATAACTGTGAAGTACTATGTTATTTACAATTCAACCCCAAAGATTTCTAAAGAAAGTATCTCTGCCTCGGTCAAGGAAACAAATTAAAACCCCAGCACTACTTCATTAAGAACTGGGGTTTAAGGTTAGGATTTTAAAATATTTAATCAGTCATCTAAGATTTTAAAACCAAGACTAGTACTATCTTTCAAAAACATCTGAACTGTTTCTAGGGAATATTCTGTCAAATCTTTACCATTTAACGATAATTTTTGAATTAAATCTGAGGTACAGGTAATAATATCAACCCCTAACTCATCCGCTTGATAAATATTATAGGTTTCGCGCGGACTAGCCCATAACAACTCTACTCCATCTTTTTGACGACAAATAGACAGTGCTTCTTTCATAATCGGCACAGGATCTACACCCGTATCTGCGATACGTCCAGCAAAAACTGACACTATCCCTGGAGTCCCTGCCCTCAATGCTCCAACTACCTCGCGAACTTGTTCAAGAGTGAAAATAGCCGTAGCATTGATTTTAACACCTTTTGCTGCTAGACATTTCATTAAATCAACAGTTGATTCCCCTTTAGAATTTGTCACAGGTATTTTTACATAAACATTCTCTCCCAGTGAGGCTATTTTTTCTGCTTCTTTTTCCATTATTTCTATGTCATCAGCAAACACCTCAAAAGAAACGGGAAATTCCTTAATATCCTTTAATACTTCTTTAGCAAATCCTATATAGCTGGTAATCCCTGCTTTCTTCATTAAGCTAGGATTAGTGGTAAATCCCGATACCAAACCAGAATTTAGGTCCTTAAGCATAGTTTCCAAAACTGCGCCATCTGAATAAACTTTAATAGATAATTTTCGTGCCATCATTCGCCCTCTTATTCTTCTTCGTCGCAAACATTATTCAGTGCTGTATCTGATTTGCTGAGGAAATTTGGTAAAAGCAATATAACAGCTAGAACTGCTACTATCACATAAATACCAACTTGACCAACAGAATCCCCTACACGACCTAACAAAATACCAAATACACCAAAGTCAAAATCACCAAAGGTCGTATTTGCAAAACCTAGTTCACCTAATACTGGCAAAACTGCTGCAGGTAAAAAGGCTAAGAATAGGCCGTTTACAAAAGAACCTAAAATAGCTCCCTTGCGTCCTCCAGTTGCATTGCCATAGATTCCCGCTGTTGCACCACAGAAAAAGTGAGGAACCATACCGGGAATAATCAGCACACCACCTATTGCTCCCAGAATGAACATACCAATCAGTCCACCTAAAAAGCTAAAGGCAAAACCAATAATAACTGCTGTAGGCGCATAAGGGAAGAATACAGCACAGTCCACAGCTGGTACAGCATTCGGAATAAGCTTAGTGGCGATACCTTGAAAAGCAGGAATCAAATCAGCAAGTATCATCCGCACACCTGCATATACAATAGCGACACCAACCGCAAAAGTTAGACCACTGACGATAGCAAATATAAAAGGATTCTTACCAGCTGCTAACTCTTCAACTGTTTTAGGACTACGAATCAGACAAGCAATTGTTGCTATTAGATAAAAGACAACCATGACAATACCTGTTGATATTGTAGTATTGCGAAGAAAACTCCATTTTTCTGAAATTTTCAACTCCTCTGTACTGGTGCTGCCTTTTCCTACCTTAGATCCAATCCAGGCTGAGAGATAGTAACCCAGACTGCCAAAATGTCCCATTGCAATCTCGTCTCCGTCCGTTACCTGAAGAGTATATTTCTGTCCAATAGCTGGAGAAATAGCTGACCAAGCACCTAATATAAATCCTCCTACTGCAATCATGGCAGCTCCTTTAAAGCCAATTGCTCCTAAAACGGCTGACAATAAACAAGCCATAAAGAAACTATGATGCCCTGTTAAAAAGATGTATTTAAAGCGAGTAAAACGAGCAAATAATAAATTTAGCAATAAGCCAACAATGAGAATTGTCATCGTCTCAACACCCAGTATTTTCTGAGCAACTGATGTTACAGCTTCATTATTGGGAACAACACCTGTAATACCAAACCCTTTTTCAATCAAACTAGCTAAAGGAGATAAATTATTTTGAATAACTCCTGCTCCAGCGGCTAACATTAAATACCCTAGAATCGGCCCTAGTGTTCCAGTCAAAACTTTATGACTTGGAGTTCGAAGAGCTACTAAACCAACAAAAGCTATCAGTCCCATTAAAAAGGCTGGTTCACTTAAGATATTTTGAAACAGCGTGAGTATACCATTCATGGCTGAACCTCCATTCTTTCTTCTTATTGATTTCTCATTTCTTCTAATACAGGAACAAGGTCTGCTTCGATTTTTTTGCGATTAGTATAGCTCTTAACGATACAAACCTTTGTTCCCTCAGGAAAGATATCTTGAAATTCTTTCACTGTCACATATAGGTCTGCTCCCTTTCCGACCGCTGCATTAGAATCACAAGATTCTGCTTCTACTTCTATTCCTAAATCTTTGGCAATGGCTTCTACTTTCATCCGAAGAAGTAAGCTGCTGCCAATACCATTTCCACAAACTGTGACAATTTTAATCATCTTTTTCTCCATTCTTTATTGTTTCGGTAATGATTTCCATTATTTCATCTGGATTTTCTGCTGCAATTAACTGTTCTATGGACTCATCGTCATCTAAAATCATAGCAAGCTCTTGTAAAGCTTTCAAATGGGCAGTTGAATCAATGGCGGCAAGTACAAAAATCAACTGAACTTGTTTTTCCTCATCTCCTTTTACATCAAAATCAACTGGCTCTGCCACCTGCAGCAAACTCATTCCTAACTTGTTTACCCCCAAATCAAGAGCAGCGTGAGGAACAGCGACTTTCGGTGCTAGTACAATATAGGCTCCTAACTTCTCCACAGAAGCAATCATTCCTTCAATATAAGACTGCTCAATATAATTTCCCCTCAGCAAAGGTGCGGCTGCCAAAGAAATAGCTTCTTTCCAATCCTTGACCTGATTAGTCTGTTGAATAAATTCTTTTTTTAATAATTCTGTCAAACCATATCCTCCTCTCGTCTGACCTTTTTGCCAGCCTATCAAGTAATTCGATAGTTCTCTCATTAGCTCAGGATAGTGATGAATCGTTGTATGTCGCTCTATAATTTCTATCAACCCGTCTAAGGAAATTCCTTGAGTTTCAATCCAAGAAAATTGACTGATGACTCTGCGTTTTAACATGGTCTTTTCAACAGCCTTCATAACAGGCTGCAGTATATAGACTGGTCTTTCTGATTCAAACGGAACTGTTGAAAAAGCAAGGTCATATTCTTCAATGTCTATCTTTTTAGCTTCATCAAGCTGGTGAACAGGCTTAAACATCATATTTGGAAAAAGATGCTTTAATTCCGCCTGAAGAATCAGGGAAGAACTCACTCCATTTGGACAGATACTCAAAGCCCTTAAAGTTTGTATACTATCTTTCTTATACTCTCCCTCTAAATATCCACCAAAATGAATCGTGAAGTAAGCTACTTCATCATCACTTAATAGTTTGCCTACGTATTCTTCTAAAGGAATAAGACTTCGTTTTACCAAATAGTAGAGTGAGCCAAAATCTGCTTTAATCTGTTCTTTCAATGGATTTATTAAAGGAATATCAAATAACAGGCGATAATACGCTGGATAAAGATGCGAGTATAAATTTTGACGAAATTGAGGAGATTGAGAAAAATCTGCTCCTGTATGAGCTTTGACCTGTTCTATTATATCTTCCATCAACTCAAATACCCTTTGGTCAGAAAAAACTTGAAGATTTCCTTCTGTACAACCTAGCAAGCGAGAAAAGATAAAATTCTTTTTGCCTGCCAACTCTGGGTAAGTTTGTAATAGTTCTTCACATAGATCAAACAAAGAATTTGTATATATCTCTCCTAAGGCAATATCATCGTTAGGACATATTTTTAAACTCCCCGCCTTTAAAATAGCGATAAGACAGCTTACTTCTTTCGTTTTTTCGGACAAAAAATGAATGTTATACTTTTTTCCGAGTAAAACGAGTCTGTCTGCAACTTCCCCATCATTAAGCTCTAGACCACAATCTTCAAGCAAATATCGAAGTGCCCAGCGCCCACTCGCTATTGACAAAAGCTCACTCAATGTCTTCTCTAATAGATAAATGAGCTTTTTTGTTTTTCCTGCTAAAAAATATCCCTGTTTACGAGTATAAGACAGTTCTATCTGATAAGAAAGTAAATGTTGCTTAAGCCTTTTTATATCCGACAGGACTGAATTTCTGCTCATCTGCAATAGATTCTGTAAATGCTGATTGGATACAAAGTGCTGAGCCAACAGAATATAAAGCACAATCATTTCTAAGCGCTCTTCATGAAAAAGATAGTCACCTGTATGATGAGATATCTTTTCAAAAAGGCTATTCAAGGGTACTGCCGGAGTTCTAATTCGTCCTCCTTTCACCTCAATAACTGGAAAATGAAAAGATTCTAAAACATCGTTAATTTTTTCAATTTGCAGAATAAGATATTTACGATTAATTTTTAGAAGTTTTTCCATTTCCTCAAGAGAAGAATCTGAATATTTGGATAAAAGCTGAAATTTTTCAATGAGCTCATTTGATAACACTTCTAGCCCTCCTATATTATTAGTATAAACAAAATAATTAGCGTTTTCAATCAAAATTCAGTCCAATTGTCATCAGGAAATTATCAAAAGAATTGTGCCTAAGATATATAGTAATTTTTGAATACATCCCAAAAACGGCGTAAATTAAAACCCAGCACCTATTCATTAGGTGCTGGATTTTAAAGCTCGACTTTAAAAATTGTTAAACGTTCTAATTCATCAGTAGTCAATCTCCGCCATTCTCCAAGAGCTAGTGCAGGATCCAACTGTAGGGGCCCCATCGTGAGGCGCTGAAGATCCGTGACTTCTTTTCCGCAGGCAGCTACCATGCGCTTGACCTGGTGGAACTTGCCTTCAGCTAGTGTAATTTCTACGAGAGAAGTCTCTTTTGCCTCGTCCAGCTCTAAAATCTTGAGATGAGCTGGCTGACAGGTGAAGTCTTTCAGTTCTATTCCTGCAGCAAATCGCTCTACATCTGCTTGGTTCATTAGACCTGCCACTTGAGCTCGGTAGATTTTTTCGACGTGCTTTTTGGGTGACAGCATGGCATGAGCCAGCTTGCCATTATTGGTCAGAAGGAGCAGACCATGGGTATCAATATCCAAGCGGCCAACAGGAAAGACTTCCTTCTGACGGGCAGTCTCGTCCAGCAAGTCCAGAACTGTCTTATGACGGTTATCTTCTGTAGCCGAAATGACTCCCTGCGGCTTGTTGAGAAGGTAGTAAACGAATTTTTCATAGGTCAGCCTTTGGCCAGAAACGACAATCTCATCTGCTGTCTCATCAATTTGAGTCTTAGGTGATTTCTCTGCTCTACCATTGACCAAAACCAGCCCTTTCTTTAGGATCTGCTTGACCTGAGCGCGTGAGCCCAGACCATTTTCTGCTAAAAATTTATCCAGACGCATCATATAACCTCCTAGCTTCCTGAATCCAATCCGCTCTTTTCTTTGCTAAATCTTAGAACAAAGAGCGAGGTCAGAATCATAGCCAGTCCCAAAACGCTGAAGATAAAGGCTGGGGCGTTGGAGAATCTCCCGATGAAACTGAGGACAAATGTAGTGGCCGTTGCTCCGATACTGCAACCTAAAATCACGATAGAAGTGGCTTGATTGAGTAGGTGGGCGGAAATGCGCTCGGACAGGGTGTAAAAAATGGTCGTCAGACCGACACTATAGACAAAGCCGGCGCTAATAGTAGCCATGCTGAGTGACAAGAGATTTGGTGAGAAGCCAATAACAATCTGAGTCAGTCCAAAAACCAGACCAGAAAGCATCAGCAGTTTATCTCTAAAAAGACGGGTCAAACTAGCAAAGCTGATGCCCGCTGCAATCCCAATCAACTGCATCAAGGAAAGAATAACGCCTGCAGTTTGAGCTGTTCCCATACCAGACTTCTCTACAATCCCCGGCACCCGCACATTGATGGCAATATAAGTCAGCACAATGACCCCCGCCACAAATGCAAAAACTAGACTCAGCTGCCAATCCTGACTGCTTAGCTTGGGAGTCGATTCAGACTGCTCTTGCTGCTTTTCAGAGACCTTGTCATAAGGGACAAAAAGCAGATAAAGCGCTAAAACCACCAGTCCGAAAGTATAGACGAGAAAGGCAGCCTGCCAGCCGAGAGGAAGAAGCCGACTGACACCAAAAGTCAAGAGGGCTGTACCAACTACTTCTGCCGACCCTCTCAGTCCCAAAAGCCGAACGCGTTCCTGTCCCTTGTAGCGTTCGCTAACAATCGAGATAGCCTTGGCATTGAGTAGACCGATTCCCATCCCAAAAACAATCCGAGAGGCAAACATAAGCCAGTAAGACTGATTAAGTAGAGGAAGAAGCCCGCAAAGTGAAAAAATCAGAAGCCCGCTCACAATCATCTGACGCTCTGTTAGGTATTTTTCAATGACCCTATTAAACAGCAACATCAGCATAATCCCAGCCGAAGGCAAAGAAACCAGAAGTTCTACCCAACTTTCTGGAATCCCCTTATAAAAAGCAAACATGGCTGACTGGGCACTGGAAATCGAAAAAGCCGTCGTCAGAATCAAAGAAAGCGAGAGGATACTCACTTTTTCCATCAATTTTTTCATTCTATTTTCCTTTAAAATTCACACTACCTCTATCATACAGTTTTTTGGGCCAAGACGCAATTTCTTTGCCAGGAATATCATGGGTCGCTGTGGCTCCATTCAAAATCTGGTAACGCCAGTCAGTCAAAACCGCTCCCGCCTTTATTTCTTGGAGGTTTTATGTTATGATGAAGGATAGAAAAAGGAGAGAATCATGTCTGTGAGTGAAAAAACATCTGTTATTGAACGATTAACCAAACCAGCCCATTTAATTGATATGGAGGACATTATCCGCGAGGGTAATCCGACCCTGCGTGCTATCGCTGAGGAAGTCAGCTTCCCTCTATCAGATCAAGAAATCATTCTGGGCGAGAAGATGATGCAATTTCTCAAACATTCCCAAGACCCAGTCATGGCGGAAAAAATGGGACTGCGTGGCGGTGTTGGTCTAGCTGCTCCCCAGCTGGATATTTCCAAACGGCTCATCGCTGTTTTAGTTCCCAACCCTGACGACGAAGAGGGCAATCCGCCTAAGGAAGCTTATAGTCTGCAAACGCTGATGTACAATCCTAAGATTGTAGCCCATTCCGTTCAGGATGCAGCCTTAGCTGATGGTGAAGGCTGCCTATCAGTCGATCGAGAAGTACCGGGCTACGTAGTTCGTCATGCACGAGTGACCGTGGATTACTTTGACAAGGATGGTCAAAAGCATCGTATCAAACTCAAGGGCTATAACGCCATTGTTGTTCAGCATGAAATCGACCATATCAACGGCATCATGTTCTATGACCGCATCAATGAAAAAGACCCATTTGCAGTCAAAGACGGCATGTTGGTGATTGAGTAAATAACTTGCATATCATTATCGAAAATACCTAGATAGAAACTATCTAGGTATTTTTTCTATTCTAACTATCCCGTCTCCAGAAAATAGCCAAGAGGATAACTGCTCCTAGCACTGATGGAACAACAGCTGTATCAGCAAGCATTGGTCCCCAATGGCCAAAGAGAAATTGACCTATCAAGGAACCAAACCAGCCCAAGAGGATTTTTCCGATACAGCCCATGCGCTCCCCACGGCTGGTAATAGCCCCAGCGATAAGGCCGATGATAAAACCGACAAACATACTACCAATCATATATTCCCCTTCTTTCTATATTTCTAGCAAGACTTCTCAAGAAGCAAGTGGAAGCTGTCATTATGGAATGTGCCATTTAAGGCAGCTCGAAACCTTAGATTGCCCAGTCTCCATTTCTAAAGATTGCTACGCGGCTGCCGTCTTCACGGATACCGTCAATATCCATCTGATCAGAGCCAATCATAAAGTCCACATGGACATCCGAGCGGTTGAGACCCGCTGCTTCCAACTCTTCTTCAGAGAAATTCTCTCCACCGACCACACTAGTCGCATAGGCTGCACCGATAGCCAAGTGGTTAGAAGCATTTTCATCAAAGAGAGTATTGAAGAAGGTAATACCTGATTGGGAAATCGGGCTTGGATCTGGTACCAAGGCACACTCACCTAAAGCACGCGCACCCGCATTTTCAAAGACAAGATCTTTCATAACCTGGTCTCCCTTTTCAGCAGTAATGTCCACAATCTGGCCATCCTTGAAAGTTACCTTAATGCCTTCGATGATGTTGCCATTGTAGCTGAGCGGCTTAGTGCTGGTCACATAACCTTCAGCTCGGCGGAAATCCGGTGCTGTAAAGACCTCTTCTGTTGGCATATTGGCAATGAAATACTCGCCCTGGGCATTTAGACTGCCAGCTGACTCCCAGTGATGGTTCTTGGGCAAGCCCAATGTCAAGTCAGTTCCAGGAGCTGTGTAGTGCAGAGCTGTGAATTGCTCCTCGTTTAAAACCTTAGCTTTTGAGCTGAGTTTTTCTTCATGCGCCTGCCAAGCGGCTACTGGATCATTCTCATAGACACGGCAGGTTTTGAAAATCTGATCCCAAAGCAAGTCTACCGCTTCCTCATCACTGGCTGCGTTTGGAAAAACCTTCTTAGCCCACTCTGTACCGGCTGCTGCAGCGACTGTCCAGCTGACTTTATTGGATTGGGTTGCAATCCGCATCGGCTTCATGGCTATCCCCATAGCCTTAGCAGAAGCCGATAATTTCTCGGCATCCACGCCATTTAAAGCTCCTGGGTCAGATGAACGAACGCCCAAGCGGCTGGCTTTCTTTTCGAGGAGATAGTTCATCTCAGCCACCTTATAGTCTGGAACATTGTCCAAGCGCTCCATCGGTGCATGGAGGAATTTCTCCCGCGTAGTCAAATCATCCGCCCACTGGACGATGACCTCGTGAGCACCCAGAGCATAGGCCTCCTTGACAATCAAGTGAGCCAGCTCACGCTGCTCCACATCAATATTGAGCGCCACCGTGTGACCCGGCTGCACATTAATACCATTGGCAACCAATAGTTTAGCGTATTTTTCTAAGTTTTCTTTAAAATTTGGCAGAACCATGCTGCTTCTCCTTTTCTTTTGTTAATTCTCTTTAAACAGGGACAGCAGGCTAACCGCTGCCACCGTACCGCAAATCAAAGCGGTCATTTTCAAAATCGTATCTGGGTCAAGATCCAGCTGGTAATCAAACACCTTTTGCGCAGGCTTATCTTCGGCATTTATTCTAAGTTTCATGAGAGAGTCCTTTCCTTTGTTAACCATCTATTGGTTTATGATGCCAGATGACTTTCATATTCCAACCATCCTGAATTAATTTACAGCCTGGCAGCAACTTCCCATAAATCTCTTCATATCCTTTTTTAGAAAGGTAGCGATCTGTTGCTAAATGATTGAGCCAAGATTTGGAGGTGCTATGTTTGAAGATTCTTCTGGCATTTTTCAAGCCGAATCTTTTCCAGTGTCGAGGAAAATCTAAATAAGCGCCTACAACATAGGTCCAAGTTGAAGGAGTGGGCTTTTCTGATACATTGTCCATAACAAACAGGATGCCACCTGGCTTTAGTAATTTCTTACATTTTTCCAAAGCTTCAGGGATGTCCAAATGATGAAATGTCGTTCGACTGAAAATAAAATCAAATTGTTTCTCAAAAACAGCGGTTAAAAAATCATCCTGCAGTAATTCTACATTCTGTAAATCTTCTTTTTCTACTTTATCTTTTGCTATCTGCAGAAAATCCACAGAAAGATCTATTCCTGTCACATGTTGAAAATATGAAGACAGAAAAATGCAGGTATTCCCTCCGCCACAACCAATATCCAAAGCGGAAACTCTACGGTCAGGCAAATTATCCAGTAGATAATCGGGCTTGCCTTCCAAAAGAGTAGTTACCCAATCATATTCTAAAGCAACCGCATTAAATTGTTCCGTAATATTTTCCATAAACATCCTTCTTAAAAAAACTCATCAAACAGACTCAACTGGTTATCCTCGGGCATATTTCCTAGAATACCCATGTCGTCCATTTTTTCGACTAGGGTGCTAGAGAGGCCGCCGCGTTTGCGGAGTTCTGTCTTAGAGAGAAATTCGCCTTCTTCGCGCGCTCTGACTACTTGGCGGGCAACGTTGTCACCCAGACCGTCCATGGCAGAGAATGGTGGGATAAGGGTATCCTCTTCGATGAGAAACTCAGTCGCGTGGCTCTTGTAGAGGTCCAGCTTCCCGAACTTAAAGCCCCGCTCCAACATTTCATTGACGATTTCCAAAGTCGTATAAAGGTCAATTTCTACATTGGAAGCTTCGTTGTTCTTGCGCTTTTCAGCGATTTCGTTCATCCGGCGCTTGACGGCATCAAGTCCGCCACTCATGGTCTTGATATCAAAGGCCTTAGCCCGGATGGAGAAATAAGCACAGTAGTAATAAATCGGATGATGTACCTTGAAGTAGGCCACCCGCAGGGCCATCATAACATAGGCTGCCGCATGGGCCTTGGGGAACATGTACTTGATCTTTCCACAGGACTCGATGTACCATTCTGGCACATTGTTTTCCTTCATAGCTGCAATGTAGCCATTGCGCTCTTCTTCAGAAATCTTCAGCCAGAGGCCTTTCCGCACGCGCTCCATGATCGTAAAGGCCATCTTAGGATCCAAGCCCTTGTGCATGAGGTAAACCATGATGTCGTCCCGACAGCCGATAACAGTGGACAGGTCAGCAATCCCTTGCTTGATCAAGTCCTGAGCATTGCCCAGCCATACGTCCGTACCATGAGAGAGACCAGATAGCTGTAAGAGCTCGGCAAAAGTTGTCGGATGGGTCTCATCAACCATGCCCCGTACAAAATTAGTCCCAAACTCCGGAATCCCCAGCATACCAGTCGGCGTGCCGATTTGCTCCTGAGTCACACCCAGAATGTCTGTTCCAGAAAAGAGGGCCATGACACCAGAGTCATCCATAGGAATATCATTTGGATCAATACCAGACAAGTCCTGAAGCTTCCGAATCATGGTCGGATCATCGTGTCCCAAAACGTCTAGCTTGAGGACATTTTCATCGATATCGTGGAAGTTGAAGTGGGTGGTCTGCCACTCGGCCGTCACATCGTCAGCTGGATATTGGACCGGTGTAAAGTCATAAACATCCATGTAGTTAGGGATAACAACGATTCCGCCCGGGTGTTGTCCAGTCGTCCTCTTGACTCCGGCCGCTCCCTGCGCCAGACGCTCAACTTCGGCGTCTCGGTAGAACTTCCCGTAGTCGCGCTCGTAGCCCTTGACAAATCCATAGGCCGTCTTAGCCGCAACGGTACCAACGGTACCAGCCCGAAAGGCGTATTCTGAACCAAAGATATCCCGCACGTCCAAATGGGCGCTCGGCTGATCCTCTCCGGAAAAGTTCAAGTCAATATCGGGTACCTTGTCTCCGTCAAATCCAAGGAAGGTCTCAAATGGAATATCCTGACCGTTCTTGCTCAGCTTGTGACCGCACTCTGGACAGTCCTTATCCGGCATATCAAAGCCAGAACCATAGGAGCCGTCCGTGATGAACTCGCTGTATTGGCATTTGCCACAGACATAGTGGGGCGATAGAGGATTAACCTCGGTAATCCCAATCATGGTCGCGACAAAACTGGATCCGACAGACCCCCGCGAGCCTACCAGATAGCCCCGCTCATTGGAGCGTTGCACCAGCATCTGCGAAGCCAGATAAATCACGGCAAAGCCATTCCCCAGGATAGAAGTCAGCTCTTTTTCAATCCGCAAGTCCACGATATCTGGCAGCGGATTGCCATAAATCTCAAAAGCTTTTTGATAGGTCAGCTCGGCAACTGTCTCCTCGGCCTTGTCAATGAAAGGCGTATAGAGGTCACCCTTGACTACCTCTACCGGCTCAAAGGTCTCCGCTAGCTGATTGGGATTGGTAATGACCAGCTTCTTAGCCAAGTCCTCTCCCAAAAAGGCAAACTCGTCCAGCATCTCATTGGTAGTCCGGAAGTGAGCCTTAGGAAGCGGAGCCGGCTGGGCATTTTCGCCGTGACCAATGGTCCGGTTAATCATGGCTCCCTGACCCAGACTCCGTACGATAATCTCCCGGTAGATCTCTTCTTCCGGTTCGATATAGTGAACGTTCCCCGTCGCAAGGACAGGCTTGCCCAAGCGATCGCCGACCTCAATCAGATTGCGAATAATGGTCTGCAGTTCTTCCTGGTCCTTGATTTGCTCCTTGGCAATCAGCGGCTCATAGATAGCCGGCGGCATAACCTCGATAAAATCATAATACTTGGCTACTTCGACAGCCGCATCCACCCCCTGAGAGACAACAGCATCATAGACTTCGCCTTCTGAACAGGCTGAGCCCAGAATCAGGCCTTCACGATGGGCATCCAGCACGGTCCGTGGAATCCGAGGGACACCTTCGAAATACTTGGTATTGGACAGACTGACTAACTTGAAAATATTCTTGAGCCCCGTCTGATTTTTTACATAAATGGTCGCATGCTTGACCCGAGCCTTCTTGTAGGAATTCTCATCGACCAGATCCGTATTCAAATCCTTAAGGTTGGTCACACCATGCTTTTCAGCCACATCCTTGATAAAGATAAAGAGGAGGCGGCCCGTCGCTTCTGCGTCATAGTTGGCCATATGGTGGTGCTCCAGAGCAATCTGGAAACGCTTGGTCAAAGGCCCCAGACCATGACGCTTGTACTCTGGATAGAGGTTACGGGCAAATTCCAGCGTGTCAATAACTGGCTGAGTGATTTTCGGCAGGCCATGACGCTCATAATTGACATTCATAAAGCCCACGTCAAAGGTAGCATTATGGGCAACGAGGACACTGTCCTGGCAAAATTCCTGAAATTCTTTCAGCACCTGCTCTAGCGGCTTGGCATTGCGGACATGCTCATCTGTAATCCCGGTTAGATCCGTCGTAAAGGCCGAAAGAGGATGCCCAGGATTGATAAACTCATCAAACTCAGCGATGATATTGCCCTTATGCATCTTACTGGCGGCGACCTGAATCAAGTCATTGTAGACCGCCGAAAGGCCTGTCGTTTCCACGTCAAAGACCACATAGGTCGCATCGCTCAGCGCCATGTCCACTTCATTGTAGACGATGGGAACCCGGTCTTCTACAATATTGGCCTCCATACCGTAAATCAGCTGGATACCAGCTTTCTTAGCAGCTTTGTAGCCATGGGGAAAGCTCTGCACATTGCCATGGTCGGTAATGGCGACAGCCTTGTGGCCCCACTTGGCGGCCGTTGCCACGATTTCCTCCACCTCAGGCAGGGCGTCCATAGTAGACATATTGGTATGGGCGTGAAACTCAACCCGCTTCTGGCCCTCAGGCATCAAATCCTTGCGCTCATAGTGGGTAACGGCCTGCACATCCTGCACATTCATCGTCAGGTCGCGGGTGAAATTGTTCATCTCCACATTTCCCCGCACACGCAGCCAGGCACCTTTCTTAATCATGTCAAACTTCTTGGCTTCTTCTTCGTTTTTCATCCATTTCTGCAAGGAGAAGCTGGAAGTGTAGTCTGTCATCTTGAAATTGAGCAAGACCCGGCCGGTCCGAGTAACTTTCTGCTCCAGATCAAAGACCATTCCTTCAAAGACCAGACGGTTTTCTTCAGTCTGAACTTCAATCATAGGGGTAATCTCTGCCTTGTCTAGCTTTGGCTTAGCCGCAGCCTTGCGAGCTTGGAAGTCATAGGCTGGCTTTTCCTCTGGCGGTGGTGCCATCTGCTGTAGGGATTCCATGGCTTTGAGCGCCTCTTCATTGGCCGCCTGGACAATCTTGTCATTCTCCGCCTGGAAATTCTCCGCTTGCTGCTGGGTCAGCTCATCGCTGTGCTGAACCTGACAGGTCAACTGAGGAAAGCCGTACTTGACCAACTGCTGGCTGAGGTTGGGCAGATGATTCTTGCGAAAATGCTCCGTATCAATGGTTGAAGCTCCCTCAATCAGCAGCTTGTCCCCATCCAAATGAACCCGCAAATCCTGATACAGACTCTTGAAGCCATGACTGGCACATGGGCCTTCCTCAAAGGCTAGCTGGTAATAAGCCTGCAAGAGCTCGTCCGACACCTGAGGAGCCTGACAGTGAATTTCAAAAATAGCTTGATTGCCCGTCTTAGAAAACTCTTGAGCTAAGCGCTTCTGCAATTCCCGAAAAATCTCAACCGGCAGAATATTCGCAAAAGAAAAATGAAACTCCCAGACCCGACTGACCTTGTGGACCAGAACCTTCTCAATTTCTGCATTCAAAAAGGCCTCTGAATTTCTCATTTCCAGTGGCATATCCAGCTGATTCATTAAAATTTCAAACTTGTTTGACATGACATTTCCTCGTACAGTAGTGACCCTATTTTACCATAAATCAACACTTTTTTCGACAGAAAAAGAGTAGGGCAAAGCGCGACTCCTACACAATTGTCAATGCATTCTCTTGATACTAAGTTATGATATAATAGAACAGAACATTTATCAAAAGGAGTCTTAATTGTGAAGAAAATTCTATTAGCCAGCGCTTGTCTGCTGACCCTGACTGCCTGCAGTATGCCTAATCAGCATAAGCAAGAAAACAAGCCCAAGCAAAATCAGAGCCAGAGCCAAAGTAAAGTCAAAGAAGAAAAGACGAAGACGAAAACTTTTTCTAATAAAATTGATGAGTATTATACTAATTCAGTCAAACTTTTCTATACTAAAGACAAGATCCTATCTTTTCAGCTAATTTCCAGCCAAGCCATCCCTGAAGAAAATCAAAAAATGAGTGTTGAAGAATTAACGAAATCCTATAGAGAAGATCTTAAGAAAAGTCCCATGATTGAAAATCAAGAAAAGCTAAAAGGACTTAAAATTCATCTTAAAATTTCTGAAGACAAGAAAAACGCTATAGCCATTTTTGACTTTGATCTCAGTAAAATAGATCAAGAACAGTTGATTCAATCAGCAAGTGACTCTGAAAGTAGTCAGACTTTCTTCAGGAAACTTCAAGATAAACCAGAAGTTGTCTTTGATTATTTGAAGGGGCAAGGACTTAAAGAAGAATAAAAAAGCTTTCTGAGTGATTTAACTTTATAGTTAATGCTCAGAAGGCTTTTCTGTTTATTTTTAAATCCCAAAGGGGCAATATGCTATCTTAAGACTGCTTCTGCCAAGGCTTTTTGGATAGCGATGACGCTGCGGTCGCTGGTAAATTGCAGGACTTCTGCTGGCTCTTGAGCGCTGGAAACCCAAATTTTCAGCTCGGCATCTAAGTCGAAATGGCCGGCTGTTTCCACTGAGAAGCGACTGATAGAGCGATAAGGAAAAGACTTATAAGAAGTCTTTTTGCCAGTCATTCCCTGCTTGTCGACCAAGATTAAACGCTTATCTGTAAAGACAATCAAGTCACGAATGAGGCTAAAAGCCAGTTCTACATTCTCTGTTGTTGTCAGAATATCCTCCAATTGTCTTTCTGTTTTTTCAATATCTTTCTGAGAGGCATTGCCTAATAAACCGCCGAATAATCCCATCAATCGGTCCTCCAATCTATTTTTTCCTACTATAGCATTTTCACCTCCAATAAGCAAAAGAAAACTGCCAGATAAAACTGGCAGTTTGTTTTATTTTGTCAAAATAGACAAGGTTTCTAGCAGATTATCGGCGTGGACTTCAATGGTATCGCCAGTAGCCTTAATCTTAACTTCGACAATGCCTTCTGCAGCTTTCTTACCAACTGTCACACGGATTGGGAGACCAATCAAATCGCTGTCGCTGAACTTAACACCAGCGCGCTCATCGCGATCATCCACCAAGACCTCATAACCAGCACTTAGCAAGTTAGCCTCGATTTGGTCTGTTAGAGTCAAGGCTTCCTCGTCCTTGACATTGACCGGAATCAAGTGCACATCAAATGGTGCCAGCTCTTTCGGGAAGTTGATGCCCCAAGCATAGCGGAATTCGCCCTTAGGAGTTTTATTGACAAAGAGACGGGCATGCTGCTCCATAACAGCAGACAGGAGACGGCTGACACCGATACCGTAACAACCCATAATCATCGGTACTGCTCGGCCATTTTCGTCCAAGACATTAGCGTTCATGCTGTCAGAGTAGCGAGTTCCCAGCTTAAAGATATGCCCAATCTCAATCCCGCGAGCAAACTTGAGGACACCTTGGCCGTCTGGCGAAATCTCACCTTCACGAACCTCACGGATATCCACATACTCAGCGGTAAAGTCACGACCTGGATTGACACCGGTCAAGTGGTAACCATCTTCGTTAGCGCCAACCACGGCGTTAGCTAGGTCTTGCACCTTACGGTCAGCAATGATTCTCACGCCTTCTGGCAGATTGACTGGCCCTAGTGAACCAAATCCTGCTCCCAAGAGCTGACGAACTTGATCTTCACTCGCCACGTCAAAGAAATCCGCTGCCAAATGATTTTTCATCTTGACTTCATTAAGCTGGTCATTGCCGACCAGAAGTGCTACGACAGGAGACTCGTCAGCCATGTAAACCAAGGTCTTGATTGTCTGGCTTTCATCCAACCCTAGGAAGGAAGCAACTTCATCAATAGTCTTGCAGTCAGGCGTTGAAACACGGGCTACTTCTTCCTCAGTCACGACACGTCCTGCTGGCTTGTATTCATCTGTCGCCATTTCAAGGTTGGCAGCATAGCTGGACTCACTGGAGTAGGCAATGGTATCCTCACCAGATACCATCCAGCTGGTCAATTCTGTCCGAATAGCTTCCTGAACATCCTCAGGAATTTCATCAAAGCTGGCTACAGACTTGTCCAAGACAACCCAGCGGTTCAAATCCGTCCGGTCTGGCGTAATGGCCATGAATTCCTGGCTATCCTTGCCCCCCATGGCACCGCCATCACCAATAATGGCTTTGAAATCTAGCTCGCTGCGGGTAAAGATTTTCTCATAGGCAGACTTGTATTCATCATAAGCCGCATCCAAGCTGTCATAGTTAGCATGGAAACTGTAGGCATCTTTCATGATAAACTCACGCGTCCGCAAGAGCCCGTTACGAGGACGCTTTTCATCACGGTATTTAGGCTGAATCTGATAGAGATTGAGTGGCAGCTGTTTATAAGATTTAACCGAATCACGGACGATAGCTGTAAAGGTTTCCTCATGGGTTGGTCCTAGGATAAAGTCTGATTTCTCACGATTTTTCAGCTTATAGAGGTCTTCTCCATAGGTCTCATAACGGCCAGACTCGCGCCAGAGGTCTGCACTGAGCAGGGCAGGCGCCAGCATCTCCACTGCACCAATCTTGTCAAACTCTTCCCGCATGATTCTTTTGGCTTTTTCAATCACGCGATTGGCCAGCGGCAGATAAGAATATACCCCAGCTGAAACCTGACGGACATAGCCAGCCCGCAGCATAAGAGCGTGACTGATTACTTGAGCATCGCTAGGCATCTCGCGCAGGGTTGGAATTAACATTTTACTTTGTTTCATAAAAACAAAACTCCTTGACTTTCATTGAATAATTTCTTTTTCATGGCTCTATGAGCTTCGGACTCTTAGAAGAATAATTTCATAATATCGTTCCAGGTAACGGCAATCATCAGGATGACCATAATAGCCACTCCAGACAGAGTGATATAGGTCTCCGTTTCTCTTCTCAGCGGTTTTCTGCGGATAGCCTCCAGAATATTGAGGACGATTTTTCCGCCGTCCAAGGCTGGAATAGGAATCAGGTTGAAAATACCGATATTAAGCGACAGCATGGCCAAAAGGCTAAGGACTGCTGGCAAGCCTTGCTCTGCAGCCTGACTGCTGAAATTGTAAATAGCGACCGGACCGCCCAACTTATTGATATTGAAGTTGAAGATGATATCTTTCAGAGCTGACAAAATGCGAACTGTGGTAGACCAAGCTGCAGTAAAGCCGCCAACGACCTTGTCCCAGAAGCCTGTCTTGACTGTTGGGGATACGCCTAGCAGATATCGATTGCCGTCTTTTTTAGGCTGTACGGTAATTTCTTTCGTTTCGCTGCCGTGCTTGTAGGTAACTGACAAGGTCGGTGCATCCTTGCTTTTGGATGTGATTTTCGCCAGAGCGCTGGTTAGATCTGCCCAGTTGCTAATCTCATAGTCATTAATCTTAAGGATTTGGTCGTTATTTTGAACTCCGGCAGCTGCTATGGCACTGCCATCCATAACTTGGAAATGATTGCTGTTCTCATCGCGAACGCCGCCCTGAACAAAGGCCAGCAGCATAAATACCAGAACGCTCAGGATGAAGTTATTCATAGGCCCAGCAAAATTGGTGATGAGGCGACCCCAGATACTAGCATTCTGATACTGAACATCCAGTGGGGCAATCCGCACCTCAGTGCCGTCTTCTTCAACAATCGTTGCATCATGATCTACTGCATAAGTCTTGAGCTCGTCAAGGACCAGACCTGTGATTTCCAGCTTTTCCTCAAAGTCAAAGCCAGTCACATTCATGGGCAGAGCTGTCTGGTCAACCTTTTTGCCAGAGAGATTGATGCGAACCACCTTGCCCTCTGCATCCAAGGTCAGACTAGCCGGTGTCCCCACCTTAATGTCAGTGGAGTCTTCCCCCCAGCCGGCCATGCGCACATAGCCCCCCAAGGGTAAGATCCGAATCGTGTAGGCCGTCCCGTCCTTGCCAATATGGGAAAAAATCTTGGGTCCCATACCGATAGCGAACTCTCTGACCAAAATGCCGGACTTCTTCGCAAAGTAGAAGTGTCCGAACTCATGGACCACCACAATGATCCCAAAAATAATAATAAAGGTTATAAACTGCATGGACTTCTATATTTTACCTTTCCTAGAAATCTTGTTTTTTCTTTAAATCAAAGAAGGAGCAGAAAACGGCCAAATACCGAGCTTCCCGCTCCTGCATAGCTGACACTCTTGAAAATAGGTTAGAAGCTCAATTCAAAATTTTTGAGCCCCAAATCCCAGTTTCTTCTCAGATTGTGCGGTCGTTAGACAAGCTTGCCATCCCTTGCTTTCAGCTATGCTCGACTGTCTTAGAACAAGCCGAAGAAATGCATCAGCGGAAAGACGAAGAGAAGGCTGTCAAAGCGATCCAAGACACCGCCGTGGCCAGGAATGAATTTACCAGAATCCTTGACCCCGAAATGACGCTTGACTGAGCTTTCGACCAAATCTCCCAACTGACCTGCAATACTAAAGAGCACTGCCAGAATCAAAAAGACAAAAGCATTATAAGGAGTCGCCACTTGCGGTCGAACCAACATAAAAATCCCAGTCACTAGAACGGCTGATAGAATGCCGCCCAGGCTTCCTTCAATAGTCTTATTAGGAGAAACTCTCGGCGCCAGCTTTCTTTTACCGAAACGCACCCCTACCAGATAAGCTCCACTGTCAGTAGCCCAGACGATAAAAAGAGCCAGCAGGACCTTGTCAATATTCATCAAGCGGGCATCAATCAAGGCATTAAAGCCAAGACCGACATAAAAACTCGCTGCAATCGGATAGGCCGCATCTTCAAAGGTGTAGTTGGAACCTAAAACAGTCGAGATCAGCAGAAGGAAGACGACCAAGCCATAGGCCACGACATTGCCATCGACCGGCAGAAACTTCAGATAGTTCTCCAGGGGCAGGGTTAGAACAAAGGCTGCCAGCATGGCTAAGACACCTTCGATGGTCGCTGTCGGCAGACCTTTCATTTGGAGAAATTCATGCACCGCAAGCATAGCCAGCAGGCCCACAAAAATCTGAAAGACGACTCCTCCTGTCAATACCAGAGGAATAAAAATAGCAAGAGCGATTCCTCCAAAGATTAGACGTTTTTGTAAATTTTTACTCATACTCTTTTACTTTCTCCCTTAAACACCGCCAAAGCGTCGATTCCGACGGCTGTATTCTGCAATTGCAGCCTTCAAAGCCTTCTCATCAAAGTCAGGCCAGAGAATATCCGTAAAATACAGCTCACTGTAGGCTGACTGCCAAGGCAGAAAATTGCTGAGGCGCAGCTCTCCACTGGTCCGAATCACCAGATCCGGATCGCGCAGCATCTTAGGCAAGTTGCTGGTATAGAGGTAGTTGCCAATGACTTCCTCAGTAATGTCGCCAGGACTGAGTTTGGCATCCAGAACATCCTGAGCAATCAGTTTAACCGCCTGATTGATCTCATATCGGCCACCGTAATTTAGAGCAAAATTGAGAATCAAACCTGTATTGAGCTTGGTCAAGCTTTCAGCCTTTTCCAGAGCTTCAAATGTCGCCTTAGGAAGCTTAGCCGTATCACCAATCATCTGAATCTTAACATTGTTCTTGTGCAGCTCCGGCACATAGCGGTCGTAAAATTCAACCGGCAGATTCATGATAAAGGAAACTTCCTTTTCCGGCCGAGACCAATTCTCCGTTGAAAAGGCATAGACAGTCAAGACCTGAACACCCATTTCCTTGGCGGCAATCGTCACCCTTTGCAAGGTTTCCATGCCAGCCTTATGACCGAACACGCGCGGCTGCATTCTTTTTTTGGCCCAGCGGCCGTTGCCGTCCATAATAACAGCAATGTGTTTGGGAACATTCAGCGGTGCGTTCAGCTTTTCTTTTTTCTTAAAACTAAACATACTTTTTATCCTATTTAAAGTTTTGTCAGTTCATTATATCATAAATCCTTGGAATGTGGGCAATTCATCCGCTTTTTCAAGCCTGAGGGCATAAAATAAGGACAGAATGTCAACTAAAAAATCCAAACTCACCTAGCCTGTCCAAACTGCGAGGCCAATAAGCTTGAAACCAGACACCTTCTAAACGTATGAGTCAAAACAAAAAACAGCCCGCAAGCTGTTTATTTCTTTACTCTTCAATCGCTGATTCTTCCTCAGGAACGTCAACGCTTCCTTCACCACCAGCAACAGCAGGAATCCCCTCCGTTAATGGCAGTACGGTCTTAATTGCTGTCAGTTCAAAGGTCAGGTAAACACCGTCCACATCCAGAACAACTGTTTTCTTGTCTGTGTCCACTTCATCTACCGTTCCATACAAACCGCCGATGGTAATGACTTCATAACCCTTTTGCAGCTTGTTAAGGCTTTCCATACGCTGCTGAGCCTGTTTCTTTTGGGCACGCATCTGGAAATAAGTCATCCCTACCAGTACAACCGCAAATACAATAAGCATAATTGGATTCATATCTTTTCTCCTTCGAATGTCATATATGAACTACTATAGCAGATTTCCCTTATTTTTACAAGACGATTCTGACTTTTCAGGCAAAGTCCGTCTCAAGTCGGATGAAGCATGACTGGCCTAACCACATTTTTTAAAAAGTAAAAATCAGGATGACTAACACCCTGATTTTATGTCTTTTTATTTAAGATTTTTAACAACTTCTGCTACATGCTCAACTGTAAAGCCATATTCTTCCAGAACCTTGCCTGCTGGAGCAGATGCACCGAACTGGTCGATTCCGATAACTGCACCGTCCAGACCGACATACTTGTACCAAGGCTGGCTGGCTGCCATCTCGATCGCTACGCGGCGACGAACTGCATTTGGCAGAATTTCTTCTTTGTAGGCTGCATCTTGAGCATCAAAAAGCTCTGTTGATGGCACGCTGACAACGCGGATTTTAGCGCCATCTGCTGCAAGTGCTTTAGCAGCTGCAACAGCCAAATTAACCTCAGAACCAGAAGCCAGCAAGATGGTATCGAAATCTGCTCCTGTTTCATAAACCACATAAGCACCTTTAGCTACCTTGTCAAAGTTTGTGCCTTCTTCGACTGTCAGATTTTGACGGGTCAAGACCAGAGCAGTCGGAGTAGATTGGCTCTTAAGGGCCAGGTACCAAGCTGCCTGAGTTTCACGCGCATCTGCTGGGCGGAAAACAGTCAGGTTTGGAATGGCACGCAGACCAGCCAAGTGCTCAATCGGCTCGTGAGTCGGACCGTCTTCACCAACTGCAATAGAATCATGCGTGAAAACATAAGTCACTGGTAAGCCTTGAAGGGCAGACAAACGGACAGCAGCCTTGACATAGTCTGAGAAGACGAAGAAAGTACCACCGTAAACGCGAAGACCACCATGAAGCGCCATACCGTTGAGAATTGTTCCCATAGCAAACTCGCGCACACCAAACTGGATGTTGCGGTTGAGACGGTGGGCATCATCCTGCAGACCGTCTTCCTTGATGTAGGTCATATTGGAGTGAGCCAAGTCAGCAGAACCACCGAGGAAAGTTGGAAGCACCTTAGCTGCTGCATTGAGTGCATCCTGACTGGAATTACGGGTCGCTTGAGAGAAGCCATTTTCAAGCACTGGGAAGTCTTCTGGTTTGATTTCTACTGGATCCTGACCAGCGATGATGGCTGTTACTTCTGCTGCTAATTCTGGATGGGCTTGCTTATAGTCCTCTACTAGCTGCTTCCATTCATCATAAGCTGCTGCACCGCGCTCCGCTACATTTGTATGGTAGTCTGCATAGACTTCCTCAGGAATCTCAAATGGCGCATACTCCCAACCCAAGGCTTTACGAGTAGCTGCCGCTTCTTCTGCTCCCAGAGGCGCACCGTGAACTGCATTCGTTCCTTGCTTGTTTGGAGAACCGTAACCGATAACCGTCTTAACTTCAATCAAAGATGGTTTGCCAGAAGCTTTAGCTTCATTGATAGCTGCATCAATCGCTGCAAGGTCTGTTCCGTCTTCTACCAAGGCAGTATGCCAACCGTAGGCTTCATAGCGGGCACGAACATCTTCTGTAAAGGAATCCTTGGTCTCTCCATCTAGGTTGATATCATTTGAATCATAGAGAACAACCAACTTGTCCAGCTTTTGTAGGCCAGCATAAGAAGCTGCCTCAGCTGAAACACCCTCCATCAAATCACCATCACCACAGATGACATAAGTATAGTGGTCGAAAATTGGATAGCCTTCACGATTATACTTGGCAGCCAAGAAACGCTCTGCCTGAGCAAATCCAGTAGCTGTAGAAATACCCTGTCCCAGTGGGCCAGTAGTAGCATCAACACCAGCTGTGTGGCCAAACTCTGGGTGGCCTGGTGTCTTAGAACCCCATTGGCGGAAGTTTTTGATTTCCTCCATGCTGACATCTCTGAAGCCAGACAGATGAAGCAGGGCATAAAGTAGCATAGAGCCATGTCCTGCAGACAGGACGAAGCGATCGCGGTTAATCCAGTTTGGCTCTTCTGGATTGATACGAAGTTGTTTAGTAAACAAGTCATAAGCCATTGGCGCAGCGCCCATGACTACACCAGGGTGACCTGACTTAGACTTTTCAATCGCGTCAATCCCTAAAAAGCGAATGGCATTAACTGATAATTGTGACATTGGATTCTCCTTATTTTTACTAAAATCTGTCCTGACATCAGAACAGGATAAACAATGGTCGTAGAAACGATAAAAATTGTCTCATATCTATTATAAGAAAATTATCCCTATATCGCAAGATAGGGATAATCTCATCTTTTTATAGATTTATTATAAATCTTGAAAGCGATAACAAAAAGACCAAGAATTACACAGGTGACTGTTCACTCTTGGACTGTCAAAAAAATCTGCCCATAAGGACAGAAAAAAGTAAGAAAGTGAGCATTGCTGCTCTTAAGTTCAATTGAGCTTCAAACTTGTTCCATTAAGTTTTAGCGGAACCTAGACTTAGCTTGCGCTCAGTCTGCATCAATGCCTCTAAATTCGACTGCGCCCACAGCTTGTCTCATTAAGTTTTTGCGGAACGTAGTTTTCGCTTACGCTCAAACTGCATCTATGCCTCTAAGCTCTGCTCGACTCTACGAGCCGGCAATCGCTAAGAGGCATAGAAAAACCCAGCTATCCAAATGGTTAGCTGGGTTAGGGTTGAGCTACATCATAGTTTTAGACTATCCTGCGGCCTTTTGATGAATGGTGATGCCGTATTTTTCATGGTTTTCTTCATACCAATTAATTAAGGCCATCGCAGTTTGATAAGTAATGTTCTTAATTTTGCTGGTCCCTTTAGTTAAGGTCAGGATACTCATCTTGCTGATGTTTGCATCCGTCGCAATTCGATAACTAGTTAAGGTTCCATTAACTAACAACTGAACAACAGCCTCGACTTTCCTATAGTCGGGCATGGTTGTAATATCCAACTTTTTCATAATTAAATCCTCTCCTAAAATTTAATTTACTAATCCATTATACACTTTTTTCTGACATTTACATATATAAAAACTTGAAAATGTACAAAAAAATTAGAACACAATCTATTGAAATGTCAACTTTTCATGTTTTATCTCCATTATCTAAAAAATTTAAAATGCCCAATTGTCATTTGCTGTCTTCCTCCAAATTATCTAAACATTTTTTAGAAGCCTAAATCATGCTAGTTCAGATTATGTGAGTGTCTTCCAACAGTTTTTTTAATTTTCTGAAAGCTGATGAAATACAGTATTGCGTTCCCGCATTTTACACTAGTCTGCTTTAGAGTTTTCAAGAAAAAACTTAAAAAATTTAGAGGAAAATAGCAATGTTAACCTTTCTAAAAAGTAAGCAGCTTCATGAAGCCAGTATGTTAGTCTATCAGAGAGAACGGCAGTATCTAGAAGAAAACAAAGAGCAGATGACAAGTGATAGTTCTTATGCCCTTGCAAGTATTTCCAAATTATGAAATGGAGCACCAAGCCAATAGAAAGGTTTTGATAGAAGACTTGTATAAGGCTTATCAGCTCTTTCGCTGCTGCAGGAGCCTGTTCAAATGACAAAATCCGCCTCGCTAGAACGAGACGGATGTAGCTGTGCATTAAAAAGACTGAGATTTAGACTTCTGCTCCAGTCTCTTGGCTGAGGGGCTGTCTTTTCTGACCAGATAAAGGCTCTCCTTGGAATTGGTCGGATCCTCCTTGAGCTTGAGCATGAGCAAATCCCCATTGTGGACATAGCTGTAAAATTTAGACCCTAGCCGGATACTGCCGGCCTTGCGGTCAATGCTGCCCTTCTCTTTCAGACCGTCTTTATAGAGGGTGACTTGCTGGCCCCTAAGATTCAGAATCGTTTCCTTGTCCAAGCCACTGAAGCCGTCTGCCCCATCCTCAATCTGGCGGTAATACACTCCGTCCAGACTGGCCTCATTCAGGCTGGTAAAGAGGAAGAGAGCTCCAAAAGCTAAAGCAAGAAGGACCAGGCCTGAGAAAATAATTGTCTTACGCTTCATCTGCCGCTCCTGCTCTTTCCGGGACGGTCAGCCTGGGATAGGGGATATCAGCTATCAGCTCGTCATAACGCTGGAGCAAATCCTGAAAAGTCACATCTACATAACCAACAAAGACCAGCCGCTCAATATCTTCTTTATTAAAAAAGATTAATTCTTTTCCCGTCAGACCGGAGGGCAGGGTTACTGCCCCAAAGTCAAAGTAGCCGGTCTGTCCGTCAAGGGTCGTCACAGGAAACTGGCTGACAATCATCAGGGGTTGAGAACTGCCCTTAACCATGACTACACTTCCGATAGGTAATTGTTGCTTCATCAAAGTCTCCTTTCTCCTTAAGCCAGTGCAAGCGCTGGGAGGGCGACTACAGGAGCTACTGTCACTGCAACTACTACAGCTGCAACTTCCAGACCATTCACGGTTTGCGCCCCCGTTTCAACCGAATTCACCGTTTTATTTCCATTCGAGTCTTTACTGATGTTCGAGTCGACGCCATAGACTCCAACCATACCATTCCAGATATCAGTAGATACTTTAAGACCGGCCGCAGTATCGTGTTGCTCTGTTCCAGCATGTAGAGAAAGATTAATCTCCGGCATAGGGAGCCAACCTGTGTCTGTATTTAAGCCAACACTGCCATTGACACCAATATGATAGCCACCGACACTGATTTGAGGGCTGGCATTAAGCTTCCAGTCACTGGCATCTATATCAACAGAAGCCACACCCAAATCTACAGCCACTCCATTAAAAATACCATTATTTGTCTTGTACTTGAAAATACCAGGATCGTCTTCTTCCACAGTTGTCGAGTATTTGGCATAGGTACTATATAACCAGCCTGTACTCCAGTCAGTCTTTTTGGAGTGTTCCAGGGTATTGGTATGACCAAAAAGAAAGTCCCAAAAGCCCGATGAACCACCGCTACTACCAGAAGACTGTTTGGCAGCAGGCATAGCTACTGTTTGGGCACCAGTTTGATTGCCTGCTTGCTTCATAAAGCCCAGCATAGCCCCAGCCCACAGCCCATTGAAAGCAGCCTGCGAGAGACTACCAGAAGCCTGATCTGCCTTGGCCTGGTCCAGTCGTGCCTTGAGGATGGGATCAGCCTGCTGGATCGCTTCTTCCAGATGGCTGCGGAGGGCCTGCGGAATGTTCCGGCTGGGATAGCGCTCTAGATAGGCCTGGACAGCCTGGATATCCTCCGGAGTCAGCTCTTCACCGCTGTCTAGCTTATCCATGACCTTTTGAAAGGCAGCTTCAACTGCTTTTTTGCTCTCCCAAGCTGTTTCAACAGTCTGGGGCCAGGTCATCCTGTCCGGACTAGGCAGGACAAAGCTGCCGTTAAAGTTTGCAAAGCCTTCTGTCATCAGGCTCAGAGCTTGGTCCAAAGCAGCAGCCAGCCCCGGCAGATTGTCGAAAATGGTGGCCGACGATGAATAAAAGGCCAGCAGTTTATTTAGCTTGTTCTGCAATTCATGACGTTTGTCCTGAGCTGCTGTAATGGCATTCTGGATGCTGCTTTTGGTAGAATCAGCTACATCCTTCTGTTTATTGGCCTCGGTCAGAGCCTGATTTTGGCTGTCAATGGTCTGATCATAAGAAGCAATTTGACTCTCCAGGACATCCTGATCCAAACTCTCTTCTGCCACCTCACTGACATAACGGCTGGGCAGATCGCTGCCAGCCTTAACCAACTCTTCTTCAAAGAGAATCGCTGCCTTAAAGAGGGGAAGAAACATCCCCTGACAGTAGGTTTTAGCACTGTCATATGCTGTTCCGGTCAGCCCGCTTTCCCCTACAAAATTTTCCATGGCCTGCATGGCAGATTCATAAGCCGCGATCCTCACCTGGCCGGCAGTAGCCATTGACCCTGCCTGCTGGTTGGAAGCAGGGAGTTCCATCTTAGCGCCCATATCCAGCCTCCTTTTCTTCTGCTTCTAGGGCTTGTCTATACTGCCCCTGGATGGTCTCAATTTGACGGTCTAGCTTTTTTCTTTCCTTATCCAGCCGATCCTGACCATCCTGGATATCCAAATCCAGCAGTCGGTGACTGTGCTCAACCAAACCCATAATATCATAAAAATCCTGACTGTCCTTGGCCGTTAAGGGCAAATAATTCAGCTCTCTTAAAGCCGAAAGTCCCCGGTCATAGAGATAGTCCATATCCTCTTCAAAACGGTCTAGACGACGCTTTTGCTCCTCAGCCTTATCCAGCTTTTCAAAAGCCCGCAGGCGTTCGGCAGCCAGAGTTTGGGAATTCTTCATACTACTTCCCCCTTATCCCTCAATATCCGCAGCCATTCCTTGATCGGTCGCCTGAAATTCCTCTGCTACGCTTTGCAGGAGCTGACTGAAGCTTGTAATCTTACCGGCGATATCAGCTGACGCTGTTCTGGAATGATCAATTTCCTCACTGGCCCGACTGTTTCCTTCCAAACGACTGATAGCATCCTTGTCAGCCTGAGATGCTGCACCTATCTGACTGGAAGCGACTGAAAAGCTATTAGCATGGCTAGCTGCTAGCCCATTATCACTTTTAATATCTGACATTGCTTGCTCCTCTGTTTTTGCTTTTATTTTATGACATTTATATTATAAGTTCAAGTCTCCGCCTGCTTTTTAACCAAAAAGAAACAAGACTGATAAATAATTCCAATCTTGTTAATTGCTAAACCTACTTAAGCTAGTGCTTTTAAAGTCTCTGATTTCCGCTACCGAATAATCAGAAACTCATCCTCCAGATCGCCTTCCAAATCTTTGACAGCCAGATGATTCAAGCGAGAGCCGGCAACATTATCAGGAATCTGCTCTCTGTTACTCTGTTAGCTCGCCTTTCCATACTCCTGTTTTTTTCTCCATTTCCGTATAGCTAGGCCGACGAGTAGATAAAGAATAGTCGGAATCATCCCCACTGATAGCGAGAAGAGGAAAGCTTGATTTTTTTCTACCGAGACAAAGCCTAGTAATAGTAAAGGATTTATAACCGCATCCTCCATAGTGTGCATAATTACTAGCGGCCATACTGACTTAGTAATTCTAAAAATCTCTGTATACATAACCGTCCAGCATGCAACAGTTATCATCCCGATAAGGAAGAATGTAAACCTTCCAACCGGCAAGGTATTTTGGATTTCTCTCTCAGACAGAAACTTCATAATGTAAGGCAGATGCCAAATCCACCAGATAAAGCCAATAAGTAGATATAGTTTTAAGTCGGATAATTTTAATTTGATTAATTGATTGGTAAGATATGCCCTCCAAACGGATTCTTCAAAAATATTTTTTATGAATTGAGTCCCTATCTGTGTGAGCAAGATTCCAAGATAGACCGTGAACTCGACCTTCACATCTGTCACTCTGATGCCTTGTGTCATCAGTCCCAAGAATATCACTATTATCGTAACAAGAGGGTAAACTAAAAAACTAACAAGATATAACTTTTTATTATTTTTAAAATTAATAGAAAACCCTGCCTCTTTCCAGCCGTCTCCGCCAAAGCTTCGAAGAAAGATGGTACAGATTAAAGGAGTTACCAGCCAAATCAGCATCCCTAAAGAGCCGCTTCCTATCTCTGTTCCGATATTTTCGTAATGAGCCTGGCCGGTTACTTTATCAACGACATAACCAATCCAGCCACATAGGGTGCTGAAGAATGCAAAGATAATGACATTGCGCTTAATTGTAGTTATGGACTGTTTCATAGCAGTCTCCTTTCGTCAAAAATTATTCATCTCTCTTGTTTTAAATCCTTCTGTCTCTTAACACCGGCCGCAATAGCCCGAAAAATGGTAGGGTAGGGACGTTTTTTTGTCTGGTTGAACGTGCCTGAGACGAAGACATCCTTTTCTGGACAATAAAAGGCGAAACTTCCTGTTATCCCACTATGGCCACGAATTTCATGTGCGCCACCGAAAAAGAGAAACATGAAAGAGCTAATCGTCAGCTGCATCATACCGCTGCCATACTTAAGAGGACGGAATTGAATGGGGCGAAAAGTCGGCTGTTGAATATGAGACTTTGCAAACAATCTGCCAGTAAAGAAAGCACGGATAAAGGTCATTAACTCCCTGTTAGTCGCCACAATACCGCCTTGGTAGACTTGACTGGAAAGATAGGCTTGAAAAGCTATAGACTGCTTGCCATTGTATAGGGGAGCAAGTTTCTCATGGCCTGTCCCCCAATGGGTCTGACTAAGCTGAAGCGGCTGGCAAATGATGTTCTCCAACAATTGCTCAGCAGTCTGCCCAGTCACTGTTTCAGCCATTTTTCCTAAGAGCATAGCATTGATATCAGCGTAGTAGGCTTTATCTCCGTCCAGACATGATCTAGCTGGCAATTCTGCTATCATTTCCAGAGCTTCTTCAAAAGATACCCGCCGATCGGCTTTGTACAAGTCTTCTATCAAAATCTTTCCATTCATTTGACGGTCCATTTCATAATTCGGAAAGCCGGATATTTGATCAAGCAGATGTCGTACGGTTACCTGCTCCGCTTGAGGCAGATGCTTGGTCACTTCTGGCGGTAAAATATCCGTCAAGCCTGTATCATAGGCCAGCTTTCCTTGGTCAATCAGTTGGAAAACAATCGCATCAGTATATAACTTAGAAATACTGGCAATGGCAAAAGGCGTGTCACTCGTCATCTGTCCCTTGTTTTCTTCCAAATAGAGTTGTTCCCCCTGATAGGCTAATATACTGGCTTCATAAAGTTGCCTGCTTTTTAGAAAAGTTGTCATTTGCTGTCTTCCTCCAAATTGTCTAAATTTTTCCTTGAAAATCCTACAGCATGCGAGATTAATCTCTTGTTTCAAAAAAGCTAGGTTGCTAGGTTGATTCTATTCATCGACTGCTTCAGCAATATCAAGATTTTTTTCATTTTACCGATACCTTCTAAGCAATCCTGGCTTTTTATCAGCATCAGGTTTCAATGTTTTTATATACCTAATAGTAACATTTCTTTTAGGTGTTGTCAAGAAGGATTAAGTTGAGATTTTGGGAAAATGCTAATTTATTTCCAGAAAGGGGGCTTATTTGGAATTCCTACTCAACAAAAAAGACCTGCCTTCATCTAAGAAGGAGGTCTTTGAAAACTTAGTTGACTTAGTAAGTTTTATTCTGCCTGTTTGTCTTCTTCAGATGCGGAAGAACCCTTTTCCTTGATAACCAAGACACCATCTTCCAAATCGGCTGTCAAGTGCTTAGCATCTAGATTGTCTAAGTGGAAGTCAGTCACCTTGTCACGAATTTGCTGCTCAATGACACGGCGCAGCGGACGAACACCCATGACTTGGTCATAACCAGCGTCGCGCAGGAATTCCTTAGCTGCATCAGATACAGCCAGATCAATTTCTTTCTTGCTCAAGGTTTGATTTACTTCGATCAGCATGAGATTAACAATCTCCATCAAATCTTCTTTCTTGAGATGAGAGAACTCAATAACCGCGTTGAAACGATTGAGGAATTCTGGACGGAAGTAAGCTTTGAGTCGATCCATCAGATCAGGTTTTTCTGCATCCTCTTCCGAGCCAGCTTCGTAGCCAAAGCCAGCATTGGAAGTCGCAATGATGACCGTGTTCTTGAAGTTGACTGTATTCCCTTGACCATCTGTCAAACGACCGTCATCCAGAACTTGAAGGAGAAGGGTAATCACTTGTGGATCCGCCTTTTCAATCTCATCCAAGAGAATGATAGAGTAAGGATTGCGACGCACACGCTCGGTCAAGGTGTTGTTGTTATCATCATAGCCGACATAGCCTGCAGTCGTACCAATCAGCTTGGAAACAGCAGTCCGGTCGGAGTATTCTGACATATCCAGACGGATGATGGCTTCCTTGGTACCGAACATATCCAGAGCCAGTTGCTTAGCAAGCTCAGTCTTACCAACACCAGTTGGTCCAACAAAGAGGAAACTTCCGATTGGACGGTTGCCTTCATCAAATCCTGCACGATTACGGCGTATAGCTCTAGCCACGGCTTCTACAGCCTTATCTTGGCCGATAACTTTAGCTTTGAGACGGTCATTCATGCCCTTGAGGCGCTCAATGTCGCTGGCACCCATCTGAGATACTGGTACACCCGTCATCCGTTCAACAGACTCTGCTACGTCGTTGACCGTAGCTGTCACCTTCATATCCTCAGTGTGATTTTGAATTTTCTTTTCTAGCTCTTCAATGCGAGTCTTGGCATTCAGAGCTGCTTCATAATCTTCTTTCTCAACAGCCGCTTCCTGTTTGTCTTTCTGTTCAGCAATCTCATTTTCAACCGCATGAACATCAGTCACTGGATGCTGGGCTGCCAAGTGGGCAGCAGTCACGTCGACCAGGTCAATCGCCTTGTCTGGCAGGCTTCGTTGTGGAATATACTGAACAGAGTAATCCACAGCCGCTTTCAGCACTTCATCCGGCAGGATGACATTGTGGTGCTTTTCGTACAAGTCCCGAATACCTCGAAGGATCTGATAGGTATCTTCGGCAGACGGTGCATTGACCTTGACTTCATTGAAACGACGAGCCAAAGCTGCATTTTTAAGGATAGTATTACGGTACTCGTCCTGAGTAGTAGCTCCGATAACGGTCAACTCTCCACGAGAAAGCGCTGGTTTGAGAATGTCCGCCATGCCCTTAGAGCCACTATCTCCACCGATAGATCCTGCTCCTAGGATTTGATGGATTTCATCAAAGAAGAGGATAATGTTGCCGGCTTCCTTGACTTCATTGACCAGGTTTTGGATATTTTCTTCAAAGCTACCACGATATTGAGTACCAGCTTCCAGACCGGAAATATCAACAGAAATAATTTCCTTATTCTTGATAGCCGCTGGCACATCACCATTGACGATAGCCTGAGCCAATCCTTCTACGACAGCTGTCTTACCAACTCCGGCATCTCCAACCAGAACTGGATTATTCTTAGTTCGGCGGGAAAGGATTTCAGCTGTTTCTTGGATTTCCTTATTGCGTCCAATGACTGGATCTAACTTTCCATCACGCGCTTCCTGAGTCAGATTGCGACCTAGCTTAGCCAGAATACCATCCTGCTTAGGTCCTTGAGCATCAGTCTGGCCAGTCTGCTCACCTGCTCCTTGACCAGGGAGCTTACCAGTAGCCCGGTACTGAGCAAACTCTTCCGGTGTGACCTCTCTACCATTAATCAAGTAGCGCCGGTGTTCGCTGTTGTAGCCACCCATGCGCCCCATAAGTTGGTTGAAAAGGTCGTCCATATTATTAAAATTGTTGTAGTTGTTGTTCATAGCATTACCTCGCTTTTTTCATATTTTGCTTTACATAATTTTTATTTTTACCAAAGTTTCAGATAAGAAATCTCTTCCTTATCCACTATAAATTTTGATTTGGGAGATCTTCTCCAATCTATTATTTTACATAACTTATTCTCTTTTCAAAAATCAAGACTGAATCAGTCCCTGCTTTTATGAGTGAATTTAATCTCTTTCAGAAGAAGATGATTTTACATAACTTTAAATCCTCCCAAAAATAATTGCCTTCCGGCTGTATTCATATCTTCTGATTAAATTTACGTAAACTTTTTTGTTTACAGTTGTAATTCTATCACGATAAAATCTATTTGTCAATAGATTTTACATAATTTTTTAAAATAAATTTACAGTTGTAATCGAAATTGACGTCGACTCTTTTCTCATTCCTATAAAGACGCCTTTTTATAATAAAAATCTGGACACTGTCCAGATTTTAAATCATATACTCTACACTATAGCTGGCGTCTGATAGAATGCGGGACAGAAACTGTTGGGTCCGCTCTTCCTTTGGACTGCTGAAGAATTCCTGAGGAGGATTTTCTTCGACGATATGACCGCCGTCCATAAAGATGACATGGTTGGCCACATCACGGGCAAAGCTCATCTCGTGGGTCACAACGACCATGGTCACTCCCTCCTGAGCTAGCTGCTTCATGACACTGAGAACTTCACCAACCAATTCCGGATCTAGAGCCGAAGTTGGTTCATCCAGCAGGATGACATCTGGCTTGACGGCAATGGCACGGGCAATTCCAATCCGCTGCTGCTGGCCGCCTGAAAGCTGCGAAGGATAATAGTCCTTGTAGGCTAAGAGGCCCACGCGCTTCAAGGACTTTTCCGCAATCTCAAGCGCTTCTTCCCTCGGTATCTTACGAGCTATCACTAAGCCCTCTAAGATATTTTCAAGGGCTGTTTTATTGGCAAAGAGATTATAATGTTGAAAGACAAAGGCTGTCTTTCTACGGATTTCCAAAATCTCTTTTTTGCTGAGTTTAGCCAAATCATAGTCCTTACCAGACAAAGTCAGCTGGCCGCCATCCGCTTTTTCTAAGTGATTCAGACAGCGCAGAAATGTTGTTTTCCCAGAGCCCGAGGGTCCCAGAATAACCACAACGTCACCTTGATTGACCTTGAGACTGACATCTGCTAGCACCTGGTGCTCTCCAAATCGTTTGGAGATATGTTTTACTTCTAACATAATCTTTCCTTCCTAAACAAGGGCGTAGCGTTTTTCCAAGCCCCTAAAAATCCACTGAATCAAGCCACAAATAATGAGATAAATAACAAAAATCACCAGATAAGACTCTGAATACTGGTAAGAATGGGAGGCCTCTATCTTAGCCAAGGCTGTGATATCCTTGACCGTCATGACAAATACCAGCGAGGTTCCCTTGACTAGATTGATAACCAGATTGGCCAGATTGGGCAGGGCAGAACGCAATGCCTGAGGAAAAACAACTCTCCGATAGGCTTGAAAATTCGTTAAACCAATCGCTTGAGCCGCCTCCAACTGCCCTTTATCCACCGTCAAAATGGCAGAGCGCAGAATTTCCGACAAACTGCCTGTCGTCATCAGGCTATAAATGATGAAAGCATAGTAAAGCGGATTGAACTTAAAGACGTCTACCTGACTGCCCAGACTTTTAAAAATTTGATTCAGTAAGCTAGGAAAAAGACTATAGAAAAAGAGAATGAGCAAAATGGGAGGCGTCGCCCGAATAAAGGCCAGATAAACCACTGAAAAGGTCCGCACACCTCGAACTTTATAAATCTGCCCTAAAGCCAAGAGCAAGGCTGGAATAAAGCTGAGCAGAATAGCCACCACCATAATGATCAGGGTTACCGGTATGCCTTTCAAAGTAACCAGAAAGGTATTTACAATATAATTCAAATCCATGCTTTACCTCTCCTTGACTATCAGACTTTTTTCCAGAAGCTGGGAAGCAAGCGAAACCACTAGGGCAATCCCCCAGTAAATCAAGGCCACCGCTGTATAGGTTTCGAGGGAATAATTGCCTAGATTACGGCTGATGAGATTTTGCCCCGCTCCCATGACATCAACTGCCCCAATCGTATAAGCCAGCGCAGCATCCCGCATGAGATTAAGAAGGGCAGTAGTCAGATTAGGCAGGGCGATGCGAAAAGCCTGTGGCAGGACAATACGCAGAAAAGTCTGCACCGGTGCCAAGCCAATACTGAGACCTGCCTCGGTCTGTCCCTTGGGAACAGCAAGATAAGCTGCCTTGAAGACTTCCGCAATCATAGCCGCAAAGAGCAGAATCATGGTGATGATGACAAACACAGTCCGCGACCAATTATTGATATCCAGCCCCAGCCACCATTCTAAAAACTCTGGAATGCCATAAAAAACCAAGAAAAGTAAGACAATAGGCGGTGTACATCTAAGGATAAATATATATCCTCTAGCTAGGCCAGCAAAAGACTGCTCCTCAGAAATCTGAGCCCAAGCCAACAGACCACCCAGCAAGGAGCCAATCAAAGCTGTCACAAACATAATCCATAAAGTGGTCGGCAGAGCCTGCAGCAGACTAGGCAGCAGCCCAAAGACACGGGACAAGTCATACGAGACCATAATTTTCTTCTCCTTCGACAATGATTAGATAGAATAAGCTTCTCTTGGACGGACACTTTCAGATTGGAGCAGCCATGCTCTCGCCTAGTTATCCTCTTTGAAAATCCCTTCAAACAGCATCAAGGTCAGCCTAGAAGCCGCCAACTCTATATTCAGCCAACTTCTCAGTCAGCCTTTGATTATCGGCAGACAGCAACCACTAGTCCTTGTCCACATAAGAGAAGACATCTTCTCCGAAATACTTTTCAGATAGTTTAGCCAAGGTTCCGTCTTTTTCCAGTTCCTTAATTGCCTTCTCGTATGCCTTGGCAAATTCTTCATTTTTTTCGTTTTTATGAAGCAGGGGATAGGTCGGAATCCCCTTGTATGGGAACCAAGTCAGTTGATCCGCATACTGGTGGTAAGAACCTTCCTTGTCCGTCACAGCTTTTTCAAACGACAGCTTGATGTCAAAGAAAGCATCGTAGCGCCCTTCCAGAACCCAAGCATAAGCATCAGCTACCTTAAAGGACTCTGCTGCAGTCAAATCAATAGGAGCACCGCTATGCTTCTGGTTATACTCTTCGATAACGGCCCATTGAGCATTCTGCGGAGAGATTGGTACCAGCTTGCCCTTTTCCTTGGCAAAATCATCAATGGTATTGTATTTTTCAGCGTCTTCCTTGCGAATAGTGAAACCGATAATGCTAGCTCCGATTGGGCTTTTTGGAATGATGAACTTCTTCGCCCGCTCTTCGGTGTACCAGGCTCCCTTGGTTCCAATATCGTATTTACCAGATTCCAGACCGACTAAGAGATCCTCATCACTGGTACCAGTATATTCAAACTGATAGTCTGGCAGCTTTTCATCAATGGCCTTGAGAACAGCAACCTCATAGCCATCTGATTCTCCCTTTTCATCCACAAAGTCATAAGGAACATAGTTCTGTGTATGTGCCACTTTCAAAGTTGTGACCTTGCCACTGCCTGATGTAGAGCTGCTCGTCTTGCTAGATGAAGCACCTGTCAAGGTCCGCCCCAAATAAGTCGCAGCTACAATAGCAATCACTGCTGCTCCACCAATAATCCATTTTTTCTTGCTCATTCTTTCGTCTCCTTCTTATGATAAGCTTGCTGCTTGGCGAACCCACTGAATCCGCTCTGCCTTAATATCGCTTGGAATAGTACAGTCAGCCCCGATAATCAAAGCTTCCTTGCCAGCCTCTGCTATCAGCCGCTTGGTCTCATCTTGAATAGCTGCTTGACTGCCCGTGTAGAGCAGGCCGTCCTTGCCATTTTCAAAGCCACCGAGAACAGTCCGACCGCCAAATAATTTACGGCCCTCCGCTAGGCTGATGCCTTCTGGCCCCACTGCCCAGTTGATGACCTGAGCTGGATAGTCAGTAAAAAGATGAACATCATTTCGCGCGCCTTCGTAACCGCAAATGTGCAGGATATTCACTCCGCCAGCCGCATTGCCTGCTTCCAGCACCGCCAATTCACTAGGAGCAATAAAAGCCTTATAGTCTTCAGGCGACACCCGTGCATCCTGAATGCTCTGAACGCTGAGGTAGATTCCATCCGCACCAGCTTCCTTAATAATCCGCTCCGTCAGAGCTGCAATATCTTGAGCAATCACATCCAGCACCCGCTTCGTGAGCACCGCATCCTCTGCCAGGAAATCTGCAATGATATCATCTCCTCCAGCAACCTCGCCAACCAGCCATTTGAAGTAGGTTACTGGCGCAAAAATATTGTAAATAGCGACTAAGTCCTCTGTAAAGCCAGCCTTAATCTTCTGAACCAGCTCCACCTGCTCACTAATCCAAGGGTGGTCAGCACCTAGCGGCTCAATAGCTGCCAACTCCTTGATAGATTGGACTTTTTTCAAGCGCTCATTAGGATAAGCAAAATAACCATCACTCATCAGCTTGATAAAGTCTGGCTCAACTTCTGTCAGAAAAGCTTGATGACCAGCCAGATTTTTCTCAATAATGGCCTGATTTCCAAAACCAGCCAGCCACTCATCCTCGCTGGTAAAATGATGCCAGAAACCAACTGGCACTCGGTCAACGGGCTCTCCTCTGAAAGCCTTCAGTACTAATTCTCTTTTTGAAGTCATCTTCTCTCCTTTTTTATTGTTCCTATCTAGCCAATGAGTTGTTTTTTAGCTTTTTCATTGGACTAATTCATCATTTTAAGTAAAATTCTAATCCGACAAGAGCAGAGCAGCGATATCATTGGGCTGCATCAAGCCAGTTGACTGATCTGGTAATTTCTTGAGCACCTGCAAATCATCTTCTTTTTTGTCTGAAGACTGATGAGCATAAATCTGACTGATGCTCAGAAAGGTTCCTATTATCAAGAATATCAGAGCAAGAGCTGCAAGCCTTTTTTGATACCGATTCATCTATCTCCCTCCTTGAAAGAGTTGAAAAATGCTCTTTAGAACTTTGGCAATTCCATCAGAACTGACTAGCTGCCTGACGAATCCAGTCCAATCTTTCTATTTCAAAATCATCTGGTACAGTGCAGTCAGCCCCTAGAATCACTCCCTGACTGCCAGTTTCAGCCAGCAGCCGCTTGGTCTCAGCCTCTAACTCTGCACGACTGCCTGTATTTAGAAGAGCTGCTCTGCCATTTTCAAAGCCGCCCAGGACAGTCTGACCGCCAAAGAGCTTACGCCCTTCCGCTAAGCTGATCCCCTCATGGTGAGTTGCCCAGTTAAACACTTGAGCTGGGTAATCCTTGAAAAGTTCTAAATCATTGCTGGCCCCTTCAAAGCCGCAGATATGGAGAATATTCTGACCGCCAGCCGCATTGGCCGCTTCCAGAACCTTGACCGTACTAGGCTCAATATAACGACGATAACTGGCCTCATCTACCCGACCGTCTTGGATTTGCTGGGTACTGAGATAAATCCCCTCAATGCCTGCTTCCTCAATGATACGTCTAGTCAAAATAGCAATATCGCCAGCAATGACATCTAAAACATGTCCTGTCAGCTCGGAATCCTCTGCCAGAAAATCTGCAATCTCTCTATCTCCTCGTGACCCTTCCCTGCGGAACCAGCGCTTGAGATAGGAGACCGGCGCAAAGATATTGTAGAAGGAAGCGAGGTCCTCTGGATAGCTTGCTTTTACAGCCTTAACCATCTCAATCTGCTGCTCAATCCAAGGATGATGCTCACCGATAGACTGAATAGCAGCCAAGTCCCGAATGGACTCAATATGATCCGAATAAAGCGCGCTAGGATACTTAAAGAAGCCATCGCTCATAATCTTGACAAAGTCTGGTCGTGCAGCTCGAACATAAGCAGCATGCCCCTCAACACTTTTATTGAAAATCACTGGATTATCTAGTCCTAGCATCTTTTCCTCTTGGCTTACAAAGTGAAACCAGAATCCAACAGGCACTCGGTCAACTTCTTCACCCCGAAAAGCTCTCAGCACTAATTCTTTCTTGCTGACCATTGCTTCCTCCTTCTTTGAATTTGTAATATATCTTACCATCCTCTCCTTCTTCTGGGAAATATATTTTCCCTATCAGCCTGATTAAAAATATTTATCAAAGCAAAATAAAAAAGCTAGACTAAGCTAGCTTTTTCAAGGCTTTTCAGACTCTGCTGAATAACCTTATTTTTTGTACCCTTTTTAGATAAGTACCATATATATTTTCTATGGATGAGATAGGTAATTTTTATCAAAAAACTGCTACTCCGATCTTACTTACCCTTAGCTGCAAAATACTCCCGCACGAGCGGTGCAACCTTGGTGCCAAAGAGTTCGATAGACTGGAGAACCTGCTCATGCGGAAGCGATCCCAACGGCAGATGCAGCATGAAGCGGTCCAGTCCCAGCTCCTCTATCATCTTGATTAATTTCTGAGCGACATTTTCAGGGCTACCGACAAACATGGCCCCCTCTGGTCCTACCTGATCCAGGTATTGCTCATAGGTCATCTCCCGCCAGTGAGGGCGGTCCTTAGAGATAGCGTCCACTACCTGCTTGGTCGGATGGAAGTAAGTCCGGACCGCCTCCTCATTATCCTCCATGACCCAGCCCCAAGAGTGGGCAGCGATCTTCAACTTTTCATCTGAGTGGCCACTTTCCTGCCCAATCCGGCGATACGCATCCAGCAGGGGCTTGAAGCGCTTAGGCTGTCCACCGATAATGGCATACGCAATTGGCAGGCCCTTCTGGGCGACCTTAATGGTGGACTCGACATTGCCCCCCGTCGCTACCCAAACTGGCAATGTTTCTTGCACAGCCCGTGGGTAGACTTCCCGATTGTCAATAGTCTGCGTCAGCTTGCCCTTCCAATTTAGCCGAGTCTCGGTACTGGCATAGAGGAGCAGGTCCAGCTTTTCATCAAAAAGCTCTTCATAATCCTTCAAGTCATAGCCAAAGAGCGGAAAGGACTCGATAAAAGAGCCACGGCCAGCCATGACCTCTGCTCTGCCATTTGACAATGCATCAATCGTCGCATACTGCTGGTAGACTCGAATAGGATCCAAGCTCGACAGGACACTGACAGCACTGGTCAGACGAATCTTCTCCGTCTTGATCGCGCCAGCCGCCAGCACAATCTCCGGCGCAGAGACCGCAAAGTCCTCCCTGTGATGCTCTCCAATGCCATACACGTCCAGCCCCACCTTGTCTGCCAGCTCAATCTCTGCTATCAGCTGCCGAATCCGCTCATCATGAGTATAGGTCTGCCCTGTCCCCTCCAGCGGCGTTGTCTCTCCAAAAGTAGAAATACCTAATTCCACCATGCTTTTGTCCTCCTGATATTTAAGATAAAAATATTTTATCACTAATTAGTGATAAATACAAAAATGATGCTCAACCTATTTGTCCATCTGTATGAAATAGGATGACTGTCGTCAGCATGGCTTTGCCATGGTCGAAAGAGACTTCCAAAGAGCATCGTCACCAAAATACCATACCAAAAGCCCCAGAAAAATCTGAGGCTTAGTATTATTATCAAGATTGGTTAGAAAGCTTATTCTACAGTGACAGACTTAGCCAGATTACGCGGTTTGTCAACATCCAGACCACGGTGCAAGGTTGCAAAGTAAGCAATGAGCTGTGTCGGTACCACCATAGAGATTGGTGACAGGTATGGATGAACCTGATTGAGTACGATATCGTCTCCCTCCTTGGCTACATTCTCCTCAGCAATGGTCAGCACCTTGGCTCCGCGCGCCACAATACTCTCTCTGAAATTGTAAATAAAAGATAAATTAACTGACAACAATAAAATGATAGCTGATGAACTAAAGATCATCAGCTATCATTTTATTTGGGGGGCACTAATTAACTTCATATCAGCTCTACAATCCGATTAATCAATTCTTTATCGTCTAAACCTGTAACTTGAACAACAACGTCTCTGATTGGCTCATTGCTTAAAAGTTGGTCTAATTTAACACTTTCTTCATCATTTACATCGCGATAGTCAAAGGCATAGCCAACTGTTTTAAGTAGATTTTCATAAGACAAACCGCGTTCTTTCAATTCACGAATCGGTCGGATGAACCGTTCATTATAACCTAATTTTCGGATTGGAGTACGAGCTACCCGGCTAACCTCATCCACTATGAAAGGATTTTCGAAACGTTCTATAATGACTTTGTGATAATTTTCTAACTCTTTTTTATCAAAGTTCCATTTGGCAATCAAGAGACTGCGAATTTCAGCTAAAACGGCTTCAATCTGAGACTTGATATCAGGATTCTGGAGAGCTTCCAAAATTGTCTTGGCACCATAATGAGCACCAATGTAAGCTGAAGTTGCATGTCCAGAATTGACTGAAAAAAGTTTTCGCTCAATAAAAGGTTCCAAATCTTCTTCATAATGAACATCTTCTAGACGTAAATTTAGATTTTTAAGACGCTTGGTTTCCACGACCCATTCATTAAAGGGCTCGACAACAACAAAAAGAGGATCTTCGTGACTTTGTGCTGGAACAATCCTGTCTACTGCAGCATTTGGAAAACCTATATAGTTCTCAGCAAATGTCAACCCTTCCGGACTTAAATATTTCTTGACTTCTTGATAGAGAAATTGAGATCCTCCAATCATATTTTCACAGGCCATAACATCCAATGCTTGCGTATTTCCTGCAGCCCGTCGAGCTTCGATTCCCTTAGCTAGAAGTTCAGCGATAAAAGGGAGTATATTAGGTCCGATTGCAGTAGTAATGATATCCGCCTTTTGAATCGCTTCAATAACTTGCTCAGGATGTTCCTTACTATTAATGCCAGCCACATTAGCTATCTCTATGCGGGGCTGTCCTTCCTGAGCAATTTCAATTTCATACTTGCTCTTTTCATTTAGAGCATGAATTATCTGATTATTGACATCCACAAAATCAATATGAAAACCATTTTTGAATAGAATTTCGCCTATAAAACCTCGACCGATATTGCCGGCACCAAAATGAACAGCATGTTTCATTGAATTTCTCCTTTTCTTGTTTGAGGGACATATATACTAGATGATAAATGAAGAAATTCGATTATTCAACAGCATCAAGTAAGCGCAATACTTCCTCTTCTGACTGAGCATCTGCTAATTTAAGAACATTATCTACATCTGCACAGAAGATAGAAATTTTCTGAATAATTTCTAAGTGTTCATTACCAATACCAGCAATACCAAAAAGAACTGTTGCCACTTGAGGGCTAGATTCATTCCCAAAATCAACCCCTCTTGGGACTTGAACGACTGTTATGCCAGACTTGAGGACATCCTTTTTTGCTGCATCTGTTCCATGCGGTATGGCGATAAAGTTACCCATATAAACAGACAGCTCTTTATCACGTTCAATCATGGCTTCAATATAGTCTTCATTAACATATCCACCCTCATAAAGAACTTGCCCACAATAACGGATAGCTTCCTCCTTGTTAGAAAATTGTTTATTAAGCTTAATCAAATGTTTTTCAAGTTTCATGTTAGTTCTCCAATTTCTTAATTTTTTCGTTAAAAATAGTATTTAGCATCTGATAAATAATGGATTGATTTCCCGTCTTGTAAATCTCTGTATAAAGATGATTTTCAATAATCGACTGACTGATAGCTGTCATTAAATCTCTCACTTCCTCGCTAGCCTCCTTAGACATAAGCATTAGCAGACACCTTTTGACCTCTTCTTCCTCTCGTTTCATTGACAATGCGGAGATAGGTAGTTTGAGTTCAAACATAGTAAAACTATTTGTTGTTACCTTGCTAGACTGACTATGTAAAAGTACCAGACCAGTATTAGGAATAGCCATAGGACTATTATGGAAGTGTGATAATAATTTTCTTGTTAGATAATCACAGTCACTCACATTCTTCTGATATTGGATGATTTGTTCTACCGTGCGCTCAAATGATTGCTCATTCTCCAATTGTACCAGCTCAAATTGACTCAAAAGCTGACTGCTAGATATCAAATAATCTTGCAAGTCATAACTTTTCTCCGGAGCGATAGCATCACGCGCGACAATCGTGCGATGTGCCTGTACATACTGAAGCCGTTCCTGCAGTTCAAGCAATTCTTTGACGGTTGGAAAACTAGAAATTACATCAATTTCCTGATTAGCCAGTGGCTTGGTAGATAAAATATAATCATACTGACTGAGATCAATACTATGATAGTCTGCTAGAGACTGAATATCTATCCACTCTACGAAAGGAGCAACACTCTTAATTTTACTGACTAATAAATCTCTAGTGACCCGACGTTCGTCCGTTAAAAGCAAAATACGGACTGGATAAATCTCTGGACTGCGACCTAAGCTAGAGATAAAATGTAGGGCAATCATGCCATACTCATACTCTGTATGAAGGTATTTCGGAAAAATATCATTCACCAAAAGACTGATGACTGTATAAAGAAATTTATTTCTTTCAACTAAAAGCTGGACAGATTCTGGTAAATTTTCACCCTGAAAAAGAATAGGGACGCCTAAACTGAGCCGAATATGATGGAAAAGAAAATTGAATAAAACCTTGTCCTTAAAAAAGTCAATCTTGGTGTACATGGAAACCGTATCAATCAGATTTGAAATATTGTAGAAAAATTCACCATCAAATTTCTCCGTAAAGAGCGGGTTTTCCTGACGTTTAATGATTAATTCATCCAAGATGCTCGCAAAATAGATAATTTCCTGAATACTATAAAATTGCTCAGTCTGCTTAGAGTAAGCTTGAAAAATTTTTTGAGAAATCTCCAAAGCTTGCTTACTAGTATTAGGCAAATTTTCAATGTTTTGCTCCTGACCTATAAGAGATAACAAGATTGCAAAAAACATCTTCATCCTAGCATCCATATCTGGAAAACCTGACAGTTGCTTATTAACAATCTGACTGGCCAGCCGAGTTCTGTCTGCTTCTAAAATATCAAAGCTTCCAAAATTGCTGGTTGAAAAATCTGACACTGAGATACAGTTTGTCAGTAAAATAGCCAAAAATCTTCTCTTACTAACTGAATCACCAGAAATCCGATAACCCTTTTGCCGTTCAATTTTCAGATCAAAGTCTAAAAGACGCTTATCTATATCTGAAATATCCTGAATAATAGTTACATTACTGACTTTCGTGCACTCTTGCAAGGCTTCATTGGTGACAAAACCATTCTCAGTCAGAAGGCGATAGGTAATCAACTCTTGTCTTTCTTGGGGACTATACTCAACTAACACTTCAAGTTCTGTCGGTAGATCGTCCAGTTCTCCAGTCAAAATATAGTATTTCCCATGCTTCGTTATTTCAATCCCATATTGCTCTATGCTATCTGTCAAATCTGATAAAGTCCGATAAATTGTTCTAGATGAGACCTGTAAGATTTCAGTCATGTCTTGTATTGAAAGCTTCCCTACATGTAGGAAAGCCTTCAATAATTGTTCTTCTCGTTTGGTTAATAGCATTCGTAATTTAGAAACCTCTAGTTCTATTTATACATTCTAGCAACCATTTTATCATATTCTGGTGTTGTTACTAAACTATCCACAATAAGAAATTGAGAATTCGGTGCTGCTTGTTGCACTTCTGCCTGTAAAGCAATAGTTGTTACAATCATTATGTTTTTAGAATTAAATTCACCTAATTCTGAAATTTTGGCAGTAGAAACTGGAATACGAATATTCTTGTTTCTAAAGATAGCCCGAATCGTTTCACAGCCCATAGTTGCAGATCCTTGTGCTTTACCATAAGCAACTACTACAGCATCAATATGGTTAAGGTCAATTTCCTGACTATCTACTGGTGCTGAAGTTGGTATATCTCCTTCAATTTCTGCTATTGGAGAAGCTCCTGTTAATGAAGCTACAATTTCATCATAACGAGGGGACGCTAAGAAATTATCAACAGAAACATGAATAGCACTTGGACTCTTGCCTTTAGCCCTTGGTGTCAGTTCTTCCTGAGTAACAATTAATGTTTTTGGTGTATCAACCAAGTTTGAGATGGCCTGATTAGATACTGGAATTCCCAGACCTGCTTTTTTAACCTTATCACGGAGAATACTAGCTCCCATCGCAGAGCTTCCCATGCCAGCATCACAAGCAAAAATAATTTTCTCTACTGAATCTCTTGAAATGTTTGTATCTACAGCAACTGGAACTACTTGCCCCTTAGATTTAGCCTTTGCAGCTTGAGTAGCAGCTTGAGCAGCTTCTAACGAATCATCAGTCGACTTATCTGCACGTAGGATAAGAGCTGCTACAAGGAAAGAGACAATTGCTCCCACTAATACCCCAAGCAGGACATTAAGATGAGGCCACATACCTTTTGGAGCCATAGCCATAATCGCAATGATAGATCCTGGAGAAGCTGGAGATTTAAGACCAGCATCTAAAAATTGGAATGTAAAGGTACCTGATACACCTCCAGCAATCGCAGCTAGGAAAAGAATTGGCTTCATCATAACATAAGGGAAGTATATTTCATGGATACCACCGAAGAAATGGATAACCATTGCTCCCCAAGAAGAAGATTTCGCAGAACCCTTACCAAACAAGGCGTAAGCCAAGAGAATACCCAGACCTGGTCCAGGATTAGCCTCTAAGAGGAAGAGAACAGATTTACCAGCTTGAGATACTTGCTCAGCTCCTAGAGGTGTAAAGATTCCATGATTAAGAGCATTGTTAAGGAAAAGTACCTTTGCTGGTTCGATGATAATGTTTGCCAAAGGTAGAAGTTTAGCATTGACAATAGCCTCAACACCATTTCCAACAGCTCCAGTAAGAGTCGATACCACTGGACCGATTGCGTAGAAAGCCAAAAGCAGTAATGCAAAACCAACTAGACCAGCTGAAAAGTTATTAACTAACATTTCAAAGCCAGGACGAATTTTTTCCTGGAACTTCTCATCAAATTTCTTGATAGCCCAGCCTCCCAGTGGCCCCATTACCATAGCTCCGATAAACATAGGAACACTAGAACCTGTGATCGCACCAACAGTAGCAATAGCCCCTACGACGGCACCACGTTGTCCATGAATTACATAACCGCCCGTGTAACCAATTAGAGTCGGCAATAGATAAGTCAACATAGGACTAACAATAGCAGCCAATTGCTCATTTGGTAGATAGCCATCAGGAATAAAGAGGGCAGTTAACACTCCCCAAGCAATAAAAGCCCCAATATTGGGCATAACCATGTTTGAAAGTGATGTTCCCAGTTTTTGAACTCTAACTTTCAAAGATACTTTTTCTTCCATTAGGATTTTCCTCCTTTTCTTTAATTCTAGTATATACAAAAATGAAAACGCTTAAAACTAAAGCTTTGTCACAGATTTTGTGCCAAAAAATCAACTTTTGTCACAAAATTCTCTTTATTTTGCCATATAACAATATAAAATGTACTGAAAATCGCATCAAAAATTCAAATTATGAGTTATAAAAAATAGGCTGTAAAATCTAAGAGATAACCCTCCTAGTCTTACGCCTATTGTTCATCTATTTATTATTCAACTGTAACGGCCTTAGCCAAATTGCGCGGCTTATCTACATCTAGTCCACGGTGAAGTGAAGCGTAGTAAGCAATCAATTGAGTAGGAATAACCATAGAAATACTAGATAGATATGGATGAACTTTGTTGACAATAATATCATCCCCTTCTTTTTCTATTCCTTCTTCCACAATAGTCAGAACATTAGCACCACGTGCTACTACTTCAGAAACATTCCCACGAGTATGAGAAGCAACGGTTGGATTGTCAGAAATCAACGCAATAACAGGTGTACCATCTTCTATTAAAGAGATGGTTCCATGTTTGAGCTCTCCAGCCGCAAAACCTTCACATTGAATATAAGAAATTTCCTTAAGCTTGAGGCTAGCTTCCATAACTACATAATAGTCTTGACCGCGCCCGATATAGAAAGCATTACGTGTCGTTTCCAAGAGTCCACGAACCTTTTCTTCAATTAACTCTTTTTCAGAAAGAGTCGACTCAATAGACTGAGCTACAATTGAAAGTTCACGCACTAAATCGAAATTTTTTGCTTTTTCATTACCATTGGCTTCTCCAACTGCTTTAGCAAGAAATGCCAGAGTCGCTACTTGTCCCGTATAAGCCTTCGTTGAAGCTACGGCAATTTCTGGACCGGCATGCAATAACATAGTATAAGTTGCTTCACGAGAAAGCGTAGAACCTGGAACATTAGTCACAGTCAAGCTTGGAATTCCCATTTCATTAGCTTTAACTAAAACTTGACGGCTATCAGCAGTTTCACCAGATTGACTGAGCAAAATAAACAATGGTTTTTTACTCAAAAGTGGCATAGCATATCCCCATTCAGAGGCAATTCCTAGCTCCACAGGTGTATCAGTTAATTCTTCTAGCATCGTTTTAGAAGCATAGCCTGCATTATAAGAAGTTCCAGCTGCAATGATATAAATTCGATCAGCTTCCTGAACCGTTTTAACAATCTCAGGATCCACGACCATCTGTTGATTCTCATTAGAGTATGTGTTGATTAGCTTACGCATCACAGTTGGCTGCTCATCGATTTCCTTGAGCATATAGTATGGATAAGTTCCCTTACCGATATCGGACAGATCTAGCTCAGCTGTATAGCTTTCACGCTCCAGAATATTCCCATCATAATCCTGTACTTCCACACTGTCTTTACGGACAATAACCAGCTCTTGATCATGAATTTCCATAAACTGATTTGTCTCGCGAATCATGGCCATGGCATCTGAGCAGACCATATTGTAGCCATCACCCAGTCCAACTAGAAGAGGAGATTTATTTTTAGCAACATAGATAACATCTGCATCTTCTGAATCCACCAAAGCAAAGGCATAAGAACCACGGATAATGTGGAGAGCTTTTTTAAAGGCTTCTAAAACAGACAAGCCTTCTTCTTCAGCGAATTTGCCAATCAGGTGCACAACAATCTCCGTATCTGTCTGACCCTTGAAGTCATGATCAGCTAAGTAAGTATTCTTTATATCAAGGTAGTTCTCAATCACACCGTTGTGAACCAAGACAAAACGGCCTGTCTGTGAAGTATGAGGATGGGCATTATTTTCACTAGGTTTTCCATGAGTAGCCCAACGAGTATGTCCAATACCAGTAGTCCCAGCGACATCAATGCCAATTTTAGCATGTAGATCAGCGATACGACCGACAGACTTGACCAGACTAGAAGTTTTCCCTGTTGTTACAAAAATTCCAGCCGAGTCATAACCACGGTATTCCAGCTTTTCCAAGCCCTGCATCAAGATATCAGTTGCATTGCGATTTCCGACAACTCCGACAATTCCACACATAACATTACTTCTGATTTCCTATATTTTAGAAACCAGCCCTTCTTATTAAAAATTGGTATAGTATGCTTGAAGTTAAATAACTTCAACAAAGATAGTATACACACAGTTTTTTCGTTTGTCAAGTATAAAATTGGTATAGTTTTCTTTAAGAAAAGTATGCTTAGCTTCTCTTACCACAAAACAGCCCCTTTAAGCATTTAAAAAAATGGACAGATGTGACAAAACTGACTTTCTATGGGACTAATAAAAATTAGAGAATAGACCTATACATTCCCATAGCCCTGTCTCTGATAATTATCGCAAAACAGCATACAGAAAAAGAGACTCAAATGAGCCTCTTTCTTTTACCATTGAATTATTTAGCGATTTTCGCGAAGTATTCAAGAGTACGTACAAGTTGTGCAGTGTATGACATTTCGTTGTCGTACCATGATACAACTTTAACCAATTGTTTGCCGTCAACATCAAGAACTTTAGTTTGAGTTGCGTCGAACAATGAACCGTAAGCCATACCTACGATATCTGAAGATACGATTGGATCTTCTGTATAACCGTATGATTCGTTAGCTGCTGCTTTCATAGCTGCGTTTACTTCATCAACTGTTACGTTCTTTTCAAGAACAGCAACCAATTCAGTAACTGATCCAGTTGGAGTTGGAACGCGTTGTGCAGATCCGTCCAATTTACCGTTCAATTCTGGGATAACCAAACCGATAGCTTTAGCAGCACCAGTTGAGTTAGGAACGATGTTTGCAGCACCAGCGCGAGCACGACGAAGGTCACCACCACGGTGTGGTCCGTCAAGGATCATTTGGTCACCAGTGTAAGCGTGGATAGTAGTCATCAAACCTTCAACAACACCGAAGTTGTCTTGAAGTGCTTTAGCCATTGGAGCCAAGCAGTTTGTAGTACATGAAGCACCTGAGATAACTGTTTCAGTACCATCAAGAATGTCGTGGTTAGTGTTAAATACAATTGTTTTAACATCATTTCCACCAGGAGCAGTGATAACAACTTTCTTAGCACCACCTTTAAGGTGTTTTTCAGCAGCATCTTTCTTAGCAAAGAAACCAGTTGCTTCAAGAACGATTTCTACACCGTCAGTTGCCCAGTCAATTTGTTCTGGGTCACGTTCAGCAGAAACTTTAACGAATTTACCGTTAACTTCGAATCCACCTTCTTTAACTTCAACAGTACCATCGAAACGACCTTGAGTTGTGTCGTATTTCAACAGGTGTGCAAGCATTACTGGATCTGTAAGGTCGTTGATGCGAGTAACTTCAACACCTTCTACGTTTTGGATACGACGGAAAGCAAGACGACCGATACGACCGAAACCGTTAATACCAACTTTAACTACCATTCGTGATTTCCTCCTTATGAAAATCAAAAAATTTTTATGTGAAAAGAGTAACTTGAGTTGCTACAAATCACCTTTCAACATTTCTATTATATACTTAATTGAGGTAAAATGCAACTGATTTCATTGTTATTAACAAGTATTATGAATTCTTTCACTAACTTTCATTTCGGCTTTCATTGATTTGAAAAAGCAAAGCAGTATCTTTTGAAAATGTAGAAATACAACTTACAAAACAGAATAGAAATTATAAATTCAGATTCATTTGATCAATTATTTCCCCTTTTTATTGAAGGGTCGGTTCTCTAAAAAATAGAAAAAGCACCCGCGAACACGAGTGCCAAGGTTTGCTCAAAGCTTAAGCTTCACCTTTGTTTTTCTTAATGATTTCTTCTTGTACTGACTTAGGTACATCTTCGTAGTGGTCAAATACCATCATGAAAGTACCGCGTCCTTGTGATGCTGAACGAAGAACTGTTGCATAACCAAACATTTCAGCAAGTGGAACATAGGCACGAACGATTTGGCTGTTACCATGAGCTTCCATACCATCAACACGTCCACGACGAGCTGTTACGTGACCCATAACATCACCAAGGTTTTCTTCAGGAACAGTGATTGTTACCAACATCATTGGCTCAAGGATAGCTGGTTGTGCAGTCTTAGCAGCTTCTTTCAAAGCAAGTGATGCCGCAACCTTGAAGGCTGTTTCAGATGAGTCGACATCGTGGTATGAACCATCATAAAGTTTAGCTTTCACGTCAACGATTGGGTAACCAGCAAGGACACCGTTCGCCATTGACTCAACCAAACCTTTTTCTACCGCTGGGATGAATTCACGTGGAACCACACCACCGACGATAGCATTTTCAAACTCGAAGCCTTTTCCTTCTTCATTTGGTGTAAATTCGATCCAAACGTCACCGAATTGACCTTTACCACCAGATTGGCGTTTGAAGAATCCACGAGCTTGAGTAGGAGCACGGAATGTTTCACGGTAAGATACTTGAGGTGCACCTACATTAGCTTCAACCTTGAACTCACGACGCATACGGTCAACAAGGACATCCAAGTGAAGCTCACCCATACCAGAGATAACTGTTTCACCAGTTTCAACGTTTGTTTCAACACGGAATGTTGGATCTTCTTCAGCCAGTTTTTGCAGAGCAATACCCATCTTGTCTTGGTCAGCCTTAGACTTAGGCTCAACCATCAGCTGGATAACTGGTTCTGGAACGTTGATAGACTCAAGGATGATTTTAGCTTTTTCATCTGTCAATGAGTCACCAGTAGTTGTATCTTTCAAACCTACGGCAGCAGCGATATCACCCGCATAAACAGTTTCAATTTCATTACGGCTGTTAGCGTGCATTTGCAGGATACGTCCGATACGCTCACGTTTACCTTTAGAAGTGTTCAATACGTATGAACCGCTGTTCAGGACACCTGAGTAAACACGGAAGAAAGTCAAACGACCTACGAATGGGTCAGTCATGATCTTGAAGGCAAGAGCTGCAAATGGCTCTTCATCAGATGCAGGACGAGTTTCTTCTTCTTCTGTATCTGGGTTGATACCTTTGATTGCTGGGATGTCAAGTGGGCTTGGAAGGTAGTCGATAACTGCATCAAGCATCAACTGAACACCCTTGTTCTTGAAGGCAGAACCACACAATACTGGGAAGAATTCAACGTTGATAGTCGCTTTACGGATAGCAGCTTTCAATTCTTCATTTGTGATTTCTTCACCTTCAAGGTATTTCATCATCAATTCTTCATCAGTTTCAGCAACTGCTTCCACCAATTTTTCACGGTATTCTTGCGCTTGCTCAAGGTATTCAGCTGGGATATCTTCTTCCAAAATATCTGTACCAAGGTCGTTAGTATAGATTTCAGCCTTCATCTTGATCAAGTCGATAATTCCGCGGAAGTCATCTTCTGAACCAATTGGCAATTGGATTGGATGAGCGTTTGCTTGAAGACGATCATGCAAAGTGCTTACTGAGTAAAGGAAGTCAGCACCAATCTTGTCCATCTTGTTAGCAAATACGATACGAGGAACTCCGTACTCAGTTGCTTGGCGCCAAACTGTTTCAGTTTGAGGCTCAACACCTGATTGTGAGTCAAGAACGGTTACCGCACCGTCCAAGACACGAAGAGAACGTTGTACTTCGATTGTGAAGTCCACGTGTCCCGGTGTGTCGATGATGTTTACACGGTGGTTGTTCCATTGAGCTGTTGTCGCAGCAGATGTGATAGTGATACCACGCTCTTGCTCTTGCTCCATCCAGTCCATTTGTGACGCACCTTCGTGAGTTTCACCGATTTTGTGGATTTTACCAGTGTAGTAAAGAATACGCTCAGTTGTTGTTGTTTTACCAGCATCGACGTGGGCCATGATACCGATATTACGAGTTTTTTCAAGTGAAAATTCGCGAGCCATTTGGTTATTTCTCCTATTAATTTATTTTACAATTTATTATAACATTATTTAGCAAAAACGGATAGGCAGGACCTACCCGTTCTCAATGTTTATCTTGTTTTTGTTGGTCTCAACTTGTGAGATAAGTTGAATTGAACTCGGGCTAAAAGCTCGGAAAATAGATAAGCTTTTCTAGAATCTTTGATTCTGCATCAAGCTTCCTAATTTTCAGTCGCTTTTTTAACGCCCTTAGTGTCTTATTCTTACCAACGGAAGTGTGCGAAGGCACGGTTGGCTTCAGCCATACGGTGAGTGTCTTCACGTTTCTTAACAGCTGCACCGGTGTTGTTAGATGCATCCAAGATTTCTTTTGCAAGGCGGTCAACCATTGTGTGCTCACCACGTTGACGAGCAATAGTTACCAACCAGCGAAGTCCAAGTGTTGTACGACGTTCTGGACGAACTTCAACTGGAACTTGGTAGTTTGAACCACCAACACGGCGAGCACGAACTTCAAGTACAGGCATGATGTTTTCCATAGCTGTTTCAAATACTTCCAGCGCATCGTTTCCAGTTGCTTCTTTGATTTGGTCAAAAGCTCCGTAAACGATAGAAGCCGCTGTACCACGCTTACCATCAAGCATAACGCGGTTGATAAGACGAGTAACTAATTTTGAATTGTAAAGCGGATCTGGCAATACTTCGCGCTTAGGCGCTTGGTTTTTACGACTCATTTATCTTTCTCCCCTTTCCTTATGCTTTTGGTTTTTTAGTACCGTATTTAGAACGGCCTTGTTTACGATCAGTAACACCTGCTGTATCAAGTGCACCGCGGACGATATGGTAACGTACCCCTGGAAGGTCTTTTACACGTCCACCACGAAGAAGCACCACGCTGTGCTCTTGCAGGTTGTGTCCGATACCTGGGATGTAAGCTGTAACTTCAATCAGGTTGCTCAGACGTACACGGGCAAATTTACGAAGGGCAGAGTTTGGTTTCTTAGGTGTCATAGTTCCGACACGGGTTGCAACTCCACGTTTTTGTGGTGAAGATACGTTTGTTTGAACTTTTTTATGGCTGTTGTAACCAACGTTCAAAGCTGGTGATTTAGATTTTTCTACTTTTGATTTACGCGGTTTGCGAACCAATTGGTTAATTGTAGGCATCTACATTCTCCTGTATTTTTTTAATTTTGGTGATGATACACTTGGTGACAGCTACCATCTGCGTGTACTTTTGCAACATTTGTCAGCACGTCTCTGTACACTTTTGAGAGACCAAAAGTAAAAAGTACCGTCTATCATTATAGCACGACGATACTTTTCTGTCAATACATTTTTTCTATTTTAAGCCTATCTCTGCTTATTAGATTGCTGCTAACTTATTGCTGCGGCTGAGCCACTGCTTCTTCTGATGCAGCAGTTGAATTTTCAGAAACAGCGGCCTGAGCTGCTTCCGGATCAATCAAGACTGCTATCGCCTGAATACGACTTTGGAATCTAGCCTTCGTCGCTGCATCCTTAACCTTCTCTACTGCAGTCTTAGCCAGCTGCAAATCTTCCAAAGTTTGCATGGTTTCAAGCTGTTTGACTGCTTCTTCTGCGGCCTGAACTGCTTGCTCCTCTTCCTGAATTTCTTTTTCCTGTGCTTCTTTTTGAGCAGAAGATAGCTGTAAGGAAGAGCTGCTCGATGCGATGCTAGCAGCTGAACTAACTGAATTTCTGGTGGAATTAGCCTGGCCCTGCACAAAAACCATGCCGGTAATCAGAATCCCAAATAAAATCGACAATACCCCTAAACGAATCCACAGCGGACTGTGGTCAAACTTTTCTAAAACTGTTTTCATCTATAATCTCCGCCCTTTTCCCTAATCAAAAATATTTCCAATTTCCACATCAATGGTATTCGCCTTGACATCAATATTGGTTACTTTCAAGAGCGATTTATAGTCCAGATAATCGCGATTGGCCTGCGCGTTGTCTGCAAAGACAGCTACACCTGCCAACTCAGAGTCGAACTCAGATAAGAGGCTAATCATCCCTGTAATGGTCCCCCCGCCTTTGAGGAAGTCATCCACAATCAAGACGCGACTGCCAGCCTTGAGACTGCGCTTGGACAAGAACATCTTTTCAATACGATCTCCGCTGGAGCCCGATACGTAGTTGACACTGACCGTTGATCCTTCTGTAATCTTTAAATCCCGACGAACGATGACAAAAGGTACATTGAGAACATTGGCTACTGCATTGGCCAAAGGAACACCCTTAGTAGCAACCGTCATGACTGCATCAATCTGTTGATCTTTAAAGCTTTTGGCAATGATCCGTCCGATATTATTCAAAATGGATGGAGTACTGAGCAGATCAGATAGGTAAATGTAGCCCCCAGGAAGAATCCGATTACTTTCAGACAGCTGATCACAAAGACCTTGTACAATAGTCTTAGCTTCTGCATCGGAGATGGACGGGCTGAAAATCACTCCTCCACCGGCACCAGTAATCGTTTCGATGGTTCCAATTTCAATCTCTTCAAAGGCACGCTTAATAATGACAATATCTTCTGAAATAGAAGATTTGGCAGATTCGTATTTTTCTGCAAATGTATTTAAGCTCGTTAATTCATAAGGGTGGTTAATCAAATAATTGGAAATAACCACCATACGCTCACTTCTTCTTAATTTCATTTTTTCACCAATTAAAGTTATTTTATTCATTATACCATAACAGAAACAAAAAAACGAACATTCTTTTCCAAGTAATGTCCATTTTTCGTATTTTACTGTTCAAGTTTTGGCTTGTAGAAGGAACGGCCTTCAAGAGCGAATATTTTATTGCTCATTTCACCTGGATCTACAAGTCCCAAGGCAGCAGTCATCATCATCATCTCCGCATCCAGATTATCAATCATGTGCAGAATTTCTGCCTCCATAATCTTAGGACGGACAGGACTACCGTATTCCAAGAGACCGTGGTGGCTGAGAAGGACATGGCGCAGTACAATAACCTCTTCCTTACTATCGTCAATTTTCAGCTCCATCAGGGTCTTGGTCAGTTCCTCATCAATCAAAGCAATGTGACCAATCAGATTGCCTCGCACGGTGTACTCGGTATTTTCCGGACCGCTGAGCTCAATAACCTTGGCCAAATCATGAAGCATGATCCCAGCAAAGAGCAAGCTTTTATTAAGCTGAGGATAAATGTCTCCGATAGCATCTGCCAGCTTGACCATAGTAGCGGTATGAAAGGCTAGGCCAGACTCAAAAGCATGGTGATTGGTCTTGGCAGCTGGATAAGAATAAAACTCCTTGTCGTACTTGCTATAAAGCGAGCGGACCACGCGCTGCCAGACCGAATTCTCAATCTTGAAAATCATCTGAGATAAATAGTCTCGGATTTCTTTCTGGTCTACTGGCGGTTTTTCCTTGAAATCCGCTGGATCATTGGGCTCTCCAGCCTTAGGAAGACGCAGGGTCAGTTGATTGACCTGGGGTGTGTTATTGTAAACTTCCCGTCGGCCTTGCATGTGCACGACCTTGCCAGCAGTGAATTCTTCAACATTATGTGGCTGAGCATCCCAGAGTTTGCCTTCGATTACCCCTGTATCATCTTGGAAAGTAAAGGCCAGATAATTTTTCCCAGCCCTTGTCTGACGGACTTCTGCTGACTTGATCAGATAGAAACCTTCAAACAGTTCATCTTTTTTCATTTGATTAATCTTCATTGTTTTCCCTTTCTTCTGAAAAATCAAGTAAGTTCAAATCGAGGTCTTGGTCAGACAGCTCAATATGGCTCAAGGTTCTTTCGATAGCTCCTGTCCGCCGGGTTAATAGTTCATCAATGTTACCCGAAGCATGCTGCAAATGTTTCTGAGCCTTGGTCAGAATACCACCGAACTTGTTAAACTCGGATTTGACAGAACCCAGAACCTTGCTGATGTCGTCCGCACTTTTTTGAATATTGAGCGTTTTAAAGCCGACAGACAGTGAATTGAGTAGGGCAGATAGGGTAGATGGCCCCGCAACCACAATCTGCTCCTCCCGCCGCAAACTGTCAAAAAAGGCTGGATTGCGGACAACTTCCGAATAGAGACCTTCCGTTGGCAGAAACATGATACCAAAGTTGGTCGTAGCTGGCGGTGCCAGATATTTACTCTTAATATCCTTGGCAAAGCGTTTAACGCTTGCTAAGAGAGACTTGCGGTAGAGCTCAATCTCTTCCTTGCTGCCAGACTCATAAGCATCTTCCAAACGGTAGTAATCAGCTAGAGGAAACTTAGAATCAATGGGCAGATAGACATATTCATGCTCTGTCTGTCCCGGCAGTTTAATGGCATATTCGACACGCTCACTGGAGCCGGCCACCGTCACAAACTCTCGCTCATACTGACTGGACGTCATAATGTCCTCAATAATCTGCCCCAGCTGCAGCTCCCCTAAAATCCCCCGGGTCTTGGTATTTGAAAGAACCTTATTCAGTGTGCCGACATCTCGGGCAACACTCTGCATTTCTCCCAAACCGCGATTAACAGACTCCAACTGCTTAGAAACGGTCTCAAAAGAAGTCTGAAGACGAGTCTGAAGTGTTTTTTCCAGTTTTTCTTCAACAGTCTGCCGCATCTGCTCTAGACGGGTTTCGTTGGACTCTTGAATCTGCCGCATACGCTCGTCAGTTTTATCCCGATTCTTGGTCAGGTTGTCACTGATTTCCAATCGCAGCTCTGTCAAGTTGCGGTGCAAGTCTGTCCTGACCTCGCTCAAACGATCTCCCAGAGCTAATTCCAGCTCTTTCTGAGCCGTTTGCTTTTTCTGGCTTTCTTGCTCCAAGCGATAGTCCAGCTGATCCGATAGATGATCTGCCTGATTTTCCAAGACTTGCTTTAGCGTCTCGGTCTGCTGACTAAGCTTTTGCCATAAAAGAAAGGTCAGCACTAGATTTCCTAAAAGAATGAGGATGATTATAAACTCCATATCAGCTCCTGTCTTTGCTGTAAATGACGACTGTATAGCCGCTATCAAAGTCCAAATAAATGGGCTTATCTATAAATTCGTTAGAAGCATACACTTTTTTGAAAAAAAAATTATCTTTATTGAGCGGATATTTGGCGCCCTCAATCGTTAAGGCAGCATCATCCGATGGCAGAAAGGCTAGATAACGCATGCCAGCTACTGGTTTGATTTCATGGCGCCCCTTGGGAACATAGGTCAGCAGATTCTGTTCGTCTTCCAGAAAAATCTTCTCCATATAAGGTGCAATTTTTTCATTACTGGGCAGGAAAACATTGGCCAAGGCATGATCCAGACGGCCCCCAAAGGCTCCAAAAATAGTCAGACAAGCATCTGGATACCGCTCAAAACAAGCCAGAACAGCTAACTCCAAGTCTGTATCATCCTTTTCAGGATGGGCCTGAACGACTTCCTTGACCCTATCTTTTATGCGCAGCAATTCTTCCTCAGTCACAGAGTCAAAATCCCCGACAGCCAAGTCAGGACAAACTCCCTGCTCAAGCAGAAAGAGGCTTCCACGGTCTACTCCAACTAAAACATCAAAATCTAAGCTAAAATGCTCCAAGTTCCCGCCAGCAAATAGTGCAACCTTAGTCATACAGGGCATCCCGTAAAGTCTGAACTTGATGATTGACATCACCCTTAAAGACATAGCTGCCAGCTACGAAGACATTGGCACCAGCTTCTTTAGCAATCCCAATGGTCTTATCGTCAATACCGCCATCCACTTCAATATCAAAATTCAGCTGATTGACTTCACGCAAGACAACCAATTCACGAATCTTATCCATGGTTTCTGGCAGAAAAGCCTGACCGCCAAAGCCTGGATTCACTGTCATCACAAGGACTTGATCAACCAAATTCAAAACGTTTTTGACTGCTTCAACTGGTGTTCCCGGATTAATCACTACACTAGGCTTGACTCCTGCTGCCCGAATCTTCTGCAGCGCTCCGTGGATATGTGGTGTCGCTTCAGCATGAATGCTGATAATATCTGCACCGGCACGAGCAAATTCTTCGATATGGTGCTCAGGATTGGAAACCATCAAATGGCAGTCAAAGACTAGCTTGCTGTGAGGACGCATACTGGCAACAACCCCAGCCCCAAAGCTGATATTGGGTACAAAATGACCATCCATAATATCAATATGGGCATACTCAGCGCCTGTTGCTTCTAACTTTTTCAGTTCTGATTCAAAATTAGCATAGTCTGCACTTAAGATTGAAGGGGCAATTTTGAATGAAGTCATAGTTCTTCTCCTTATTTAGAATTTTTTTTGGCAACTTTTTTATAGGTCTCCCGACGATTTTCAATCTCGCTGAGAAATTGCAGGTAATTATCAAAGCGGAATGAAGCTATCTGGCCGGCCTCAACTGCTGGCTTAACGGCACAAGCTGGCTCGTGAGTATGAGTGCAAGTACGAAACTTACAGGACTGGCTGACCTCAGCAATCTCTGGAAAAGCTTGATTGAGATCTTCAGCTGTGCTCACCTCGTAATCCAAAGACGAAAATCCTGGCGTATCAGCAATCTTCCCACCGTTTAGATTGTAAAAGCTGACAGCCCGCGTCGTATGGCGGCCACGGCCCAGACTTTCAGAAATCTCTCCTGTTTCCAACTGCAGGTCTGGGGCAATTTTATTGAGCAGAGTGGACTTTCCAACCCCAGTCTGTCCCATAAAAACAGTGATTTTCCCTGTCAGCAGCGGCAGCAATTCCTCAGTCGACTTAATGACCTCATAGCCGATGGACTGATAGGCCTGTACATAGACATCCAAGCTCTGCTCATCTTCAAGCAGGTCTAACTTGCTGATGTAGATAATAGGATGAATCCTCTTATGCTCTAAAAGCACCAGAAAACGATCTAACAGATTGGCATTGAAATCTGGCTCTTTCGCGCTCATGATTACAACTGCCTGGTCAATGTTGACAATCGGCGGCCGCACGAGACTGTTCTTTCGCTCTGCTATTTTTAAAATATAGCCTTCCGAGTCTTTTTCTGCTGAAAATTCGACTTCATCACCGACATAAGGTGTCTGCCCTTTTTTACGAAAATTACCCCGCGCTCTGGTTTGATAAACCTGTCCGTCCGACTCTACATAATAGAAACCAGCCAGAGCCTTAATGATTTTTCCTTGCAAGATTGCTCCTTAAAAGTTAATACACTCATTATAACAAAAAAAGCGAGATTTAGCTTGCTTGTTTTGCATAGAAGGCATTTCTTAAGGTTTGCTTCATTTTTCATAAAAACAGCTGCTTTAAAATACTTGGGATGAAACCAGCATGATAAAAGCGAACAAGTCCAAAAGAACCTGTTCGCTTTTTTTATCGAATGAGACGCTCACTGTAATTTTCAGTAAGTCTCAAAACTGATTAGCTGCGTTTCGCCTTAGCCATCAGCATTCCTCCTGCGAGAAGCGCTGCTAGGAAGCCAAGAATAGTAACAAGGAGATTTTCTTCCTGTCCAGTACGAGGAAGAGCTTTACCTCCGACTTTCGGAGCTTGACCGCCTGGCTTATTAGTTATCGCTCCGTCAACAACCTCTTTCTTAGCAGTTATATGACTAAAGATCAGCTGAGTACCGTTGATCTCAAGCTTGTAGCCATCTACTGGATCAGCCGCAACACTATAGACAATTTCCTTACCGTCCTTGTACTTCGGAAGGCCGCTAAAGTCATACTGCCAACCATTTTCTTCTGACACAACCTCTTCTTTGATTGGTTTGCCATCTGCCAAGAGGCGAACAGTAATCTTAGAAGGTCGCACCTTATCTTGATTTTCAGCATCTGACCATACCGCAGTTCCCTTAACAGCAATCTGTGTTGGTTTATAGCTATTAGTCAAAGTGAAGCTGCCATCTGTTGCTTGTTCTTGGCTGCTGCTATAACCCTCAACTGTCACTTCTTCAAGGACTGTATAGTTGATTTTCTTGCCCTTCTTATTCTTAGGCAGATCTTTGGACTCAAACTTCCAGTCAGTAGCGGCTGTCACTTCCAGCTCATCTACTACCTTATCTCCGTCCAAAATCTTGACCTTGATAGATGCTGGGCGCTTGCCATCTTGATTATTAGCATCATCCCAAACCTTTTGACCAGAGACTTTAACGGTTTCTGGAGTATAGGAGTTGGTAACGGTGAACTTATCAATCTTAGTTTCATACTGAGCAACAGCATCTTCTTTAAGTGTGTAGGCAATCTCTTGACCATTTCTATATTTAGGCAGGTCTTTAGATTCAAACTTCCATCCATTAGCAGCTGTTACTTCAAGTGTATCAACAATAGTGCTTCCATCCATTACCTTAACTGTAATAGATGTTGGACGTTTGCCGTCTTGATCATCTGCGTCATCCCAGACTTTCTGACCAGAAACTTTAACCTGCTCTGGAGTATGAGAGTTGGTAATCTTCTGACCTTCTACTTTCGGACTGTAACCCTTTTCTTTCAAAGCGGCTACTGTTGCATCATCCTCTTTGACAGAGTAGGTAATCTCCTGCCCCTTGTCAAATTGAGGCAGATTGGTGAAGCTTGCTTTCCAAGTGTTAGCAGCTGCCTCATTATCAGCCGTCAAGGTCAATGTCTTACCTGCGACAGCAACTGGCTCTTGACCGTTTACTGAGCTATACAGTTGCACTGTGATAGAAGCTGGACGCTTGCCATCTTGGTTATTAGCATCATCCCAGACCTTCGTAACAGCATACTCCGTACTTTGAGGAGTGTAAGAATTAGTAATGGTGAACTTATCAATCTTAGTTTGATAGTCCGCAACTGCTTCTTCAGTAACAGTGTAGGCAATCTCTTGACCTGCTGCATACTTAGGAAGGGCTTTAGACTCAAACTTCCAATCGTTAGCAGCTGTTACTTCCAGCTCATCTACGACAGTATCGCCATTTTTCACCTTAACCTTAACAGAAGCTGGACGCTTGCCATCTTGGTTATCAGCGTCATCCCAGACTTTTTGACCGGAAATCTTGATCATCTCTGGAGTGTAAGAGTTAGTAACTGTGAAATCTTTGATTTCTTTAGTGTAGCCAGCTACATCATCTTCCTCAATAGAGTAATCAATCTTCTGACCATTTTCATAGACTGGCAGATTTTCAAATTTGGTTTGCCATTGATCAGCAGCAGTCACTTCCTTGCTAGCGACTTCTGTCTTGACTCCGCCGACTGTCTTCATCAGCTTAATGTTAATCTTAGTTGGACGTTTGCCGTCTTGATTGTCGCTGTCATTCCAAGTCTTGCTGGCAGTGATTTCTGTCTTCTCTGGTGTATAAGAGTTAGTGATATTGTAGCCATTGAGACTGGTTGAATAACCTGGTACAGCTTCTTCCGTTACTGTATAGGTAATTCGTTGGCCATCCTTGTAGACTGGCAAGCCAGTAAAGTTGTAAGACCAGCCTTCTGCCTCTCCGACTGTTTGAGTATTGACTTTTTGACCGTCAGCTAGCAGATTAACTGTGATAGAAGCTGGACGTTTGCCATCTTGGTTATCGCCATCTTCCCAAGTCTTGCTTCCAGACACAGTCGTTGTCTCTGGAGTGTAAGAATTAGTGATGTTGTAACCATCTACTTTACTAGTATAACCTGGTACAGCTTCCTCACTTACGGTATAAGTGATTTCTTGACCTGCTGCATACTTAGGCAGAGCCTTGGACTCATACTTCCATTCGTTAGCAGAAGTCACATTTTGCTCATCAACAACCGTATCACCATTCAGAATTTTAACCTTAACAGAAGCTGGACGCTTACCATCTTGGTTTTCCGCATCATCCCAGACTTTCTGACCAGAAATCTTGACCGTTTCTGGAGTGTAAGAGTTGGTGATGTTGTAGCCGTCCACCTTGCTCGTGTATCCTGAGACAGCTTCTTCGCTTACAGTGTAGGCAATTTCTTGGCCAGCTGCATATTTAGGAAGAGGATTGGATTCATATTTCCAACCGTTGGCAGCCGTCACTTCCTGTACATCGACAATATCTTGGCCTTTCAAGATCTTGACTCTAACAGCATTTGGACGCTTGCCGTCTTGGTTTTCCGCATCATCCCACTTCTTTTGACCGGAAATCTTGATGGTTTCTGGCTTGTAAGTGTTGGTCACCACAAAGCCGTCAGCAGCATTGCCAGTTACCTGAGATTGATAGTGAGGGACCGCGTCTTCTTCCAGAGAGTAAACGACTTCTTGTCCTTTTTCATACTTGTTCAAGTTAGTAAACTCAGTTGACCACTGATCAGCTTCGGTCAGAGTTCGATTCGCAACTTCTGATTTCTGACCACCAACTTCTTTATAAAGTTTTACAACAACATTGGCAGGACGTTTGCCGTCTTGATTTTCAGCGTCATCCCATTTCTTGCTAGCTTTGATAGCGATTTTCTCTGGCGTACGACTATTGGTAACAGTGAGATTTTCCTGATTTACTTCTGGAGCATCATATCCATCAAGCTGATCTTCACCGATTGTATAGGTGATTTTTTGACCGCTTGCATCAAAGATTGGTAAATCAGTTGTCTGAGCTGTCCACTCTGCATCTGTACTTCCACCAGTTACGGTCACTGTCTTATCAGCTAACTTTTGACCGTTAGCGTAGACATCTACAGCAATAGAAGCCGGACGCTTGCCATCCTGATTGTTTTCATCTTTCCAAACTTTCCTGACTGTCAGCTTTTTGCTGGCATTTGGATCCACCGTATTCTTGACTGTCTTAACCGCTCCATCAGCCTTGATAGTCACTTTCATCGGATTGCTGTCCAGTACATAGCCTTCCGGAGCTGTTACTTCTTCTACTGTGAATTGACCTTTCTTGATTTCTTCACTTGAAAAAGGCTGTGTAGAAACCCGACCGTTAGCATCTGTCGGCGGCAGAGTAATCTCTTCACCGCTAGGAGTTGTCACCTTAAAGACAGCACCTTCCAGCATTTTGCCAGTCTTAGAATCTTGCTTGTAGAGAACCAGACTGTTGCTGATATCCGCTGTAATGACACCGCCTTCTGTAATCCGGCTACTACGCTCTATTGTAGAACTCGTCTGACCAGGTCGATCATCTCTGAATGGCAGTTTTGTATTATCAACTTCCATCTCAGCCGTATTGGATACCAATGAACCATCAGCTGGTGAAGTTGTCATATAGTTCAACATAAAGGCACGATTGCCTGGGTTATTGATGGTTAGAGTAAACTCTGTATAAGTGTCATTATAGGCAACCGTATAATCTTGACCTTCTTTCAAGATGACAGAATTCGCAATACTTGATAAACTCTGCGTGTACTCCCCTTGGCGAAGGACAAATTGCTCCGGAACGAATTGCATTGGTGCACTGCTATCTGGAATGACATCCTTGATAACAATCGGAGAATTATAAGTCTTTTGCTGAGTATTGATACGAACAGTCCAGTTATGTGAGTAGTCACCGCTCTTGCCGAGAATAGCCGAATTATATGGCTTCTTAGCAATGACCCCTCCAATCTTAGCGTAGTTTTCACCGGCTGTTGAAAAACTGCTTTGTTTGCGCTCGTTAATGGTTACCTTATGGCTCATCGCGCCTTGAGTTTCCTCAGGCTTATAATTCCAGTCCTGATCAGCGCCTACTGTCGTCGCCTGAAAGTCAAAGAAGAAGCTCCCTCTAACTCCACTAGCAGTTGTCTTGGCCTTGTAATCTGCCAAATTCTGAATAGTAACCGTAATCAGACCGCCCTTACCCGAACCATTCGACGTCATCTTAGCCGCTCCAAGCTGGACCTGCGTTTCATTATCCGTCAGGGTAAAGGTTGTACCATTAGCAATGGTTGCACCGTTTGGTACTGTAAAGGTAAAGGTATCCCCATCCTTGAGCTTGTTATCGTAAGCAGACAAATCAAAAACTAGCTCATAGCGATAATTTCCCCCTTGAACCAAATTGTATGCACCGTTAACCTTGGTTGCTTCACGGCCATTAGAGTGGTCCCAGATCTTAATATCTGTGATTGCATTCTTCAAAGCATCAGCTTGAGCAGTTGCTGTAAATAGCTTCAAATCCAGCAAAAACAGAAGGGGCAGCATCAAAAATAGCAGCCATTTTTTCAGTTTCATAACATTCTCCTTTTTTATTTCGTTACCTAAATAAGTAATTAATCTAATTGTAACAAATACTTGCTATAATGGCAATATCATAGAACTATTTTAGTAAAGAAAAAATAGAAATTTTTCCGCTTTTTTTACTGTATGAAAAAAACTGATATTCTCTATTGGCATTTTCACAAAAATAAGTTATAATAGAATCTCAAGCGGAGGTGGTGGAACGGCAGACACGCATGCTTCAGGCGCATGTGCCCGTACGGGTGTGAGGGTTCAAATCCCTTCCTCCGCATAAAAAGCAATCCTATCATGATTGATAGGATTTTTTGTTGTTATGAAGTAGAATTACACTGCTGAGAAAAGCCAGAAAGGTCAGCCCCCCTGTTAAATACTTCTCTAATAGACTCGCGGTCACAAAGAAATTGAAAACTGTAGCCAAAAAGAGAAAAACAGTTCCACTTAAGATGTTTTTTCTCAAAACAAAAGACTCCAAGCTACTTCTTAGCCAGCCTCCAAACGATAAATAACTGAAACCAAAGAAACCCCACAGCAAGAAAAGCAGGAAGTTAACTGGCCGCAACCATAAAGGAAATACTATATAAGCTCCGCCAAATACCAAACGTCCCAGAGGAAGTCCTAGCAGGAGAAGGAAGTGGAGTAGAGACTGCGAAAACCAGAGTAGTCCAGAAAACAAAGACAAAAATTTTCCTTTCATATTTACCTCATTAGCAAAATAGAAGACCAGCTATATAGAGCGGATCTTCTATTTTTTTATAATCCTTCAGACTTCAAAGCGTCTGCCAAGCGCGCAAATTCCTCTAAACTCAGAGCTTCTCCCCGAACACTTGGAGATAAGTCAGCTCGTTCTAAAGCTGCTGTTAGTTTGCCTTTAGTCTCCTCTGACTTTCCAAAACAACTGGTCAGGTTATTCCATAGGGTCTTCCTGCGGTGGACAAAGCTGGCCTTGGAAACCTTGAAAAAGAATTTCTCGTCCTGTACCTCAACAGCTGGCTGGTCTCTGCGCACCATCTTGAGAATCGCCGAATCCACATTAGGGGCTGGCACAAAGACTGTCCGCGGCACGACAAAGGCAACCTTGGCCATCATATAATACTGCACCGCAATCGACAAACTACCGTAGGACTTGGTATTCGGCTGAGCTGATATCCGATCCGCTACTTCTCTCTGCATCATCACGACAAACTCACTAAAAGGAATCCCGCTCTCAATCAAATGCATGAGAATCGGCGTCGTGATGTAGTATGGCAAGTTCGCCACTACCTTGATAGGCAGGTCTGGATTTTTAAACTCTGCTATGTACTGAGCCAGATCAACCTTGAGAATATCCTGATTAACCACTATCACATTGTCAAAATCGCGCAGGGTATCCGCCAAAATCGGTACCAGCCGATCATCAATCTCAAAGGCCATGACTTCTGCAGCACTTTCCGCCAAAAATTCTGTCAATGCCCCAATTCCAGGACCAATCTCAATGACATTGACCTTTTTGTCAATCTCGGCTGTGTCCACAATCTTCTGGAGGATGTTGGTATCAGTCAGGAAATTCTGACCGAAAGATTTTTTAAAAGTGAAACCGTGACGCTCCAGAATGGCACGGGTCACACTATGGTCTGCAATACGCATGTTTTCTCTTTTCTAATTATTTATTCATTATCTTTTAAGGAGGTCATTTGCCCTAGCAAGGTGTAAAGTTTTTTCTGCTCTTCTTCCTCGTAAGCAAATGCGTTAGCCTCTACTTCTCTGCATTTCTCGTCATACAAAAAGCCCTCATAACCATCTTCTGTAGATAAGGCTGTATAAACTTTCGCCATTTCTTCAGGACTAATCGAAAATCTCGACTTAATTTTATACAGATTTTTCATAAAAACGCTGAGATGATCATAGCGACGCATATCTACTTTGACATTGGTTACACGGATGGCCTGAATTTTGATGCCTTTCCACTGTTTCCGCATATAAAGCGACAGCATCAACAAGGCCAGTTTGTTCTGATAATAGGTCTTAGCAGGACTGTAATGTTTTTAACCAGATAAATTTTCAAAATCAAGCTTCATGAAAGGATAAAGCATCAGTCCTTGGGAAGAAATATTAATAATTCGACCACTTTCTGACTTTTCCAACAAGTCTTTCAATAAGGAAGAAAGCAAGAAAGGAGCAACCACGTTGGTCGCAAACTGCTTTTCTAATCCATCTTTGGTTATCACAGGACTTTTGATTGATAAATCAAAATCAGCCGCATTGTTAATTAAAACATCTAAAGTCTCTTCTTTGTGGATATACTGTTCCACTGCTTTCCTGACACTTTTCATATCAGATAAATCAACCAAGATATAATCTACATGCGGATTTTCTGTTTGTTGACGGATTTTCTCACAGGCTTGCTCAGCAGCTGCTTTTCGCCGGCAAAATAAGGTCACTGACCAGCCCTTTTCAGCTAATTGTTTTGCAGCCTGATATCCAATACCACTATTGCCGCCCGTAATAATTACTTTTTTCATTCCTTACTCCGTTAGACTGAATACTTACGCATGGCTTCTTCCACTTCCGCCAAAGTCACCCCAAACAATTCCAAGCGCTTGAGCAGTTGCTTGCCATTGGAATAGCCGATACGGAGCTCTTCTCCCAGATACTCTCGACGCTGACGGCTGTCACTTCCCATAAGCAGACCTAGTCGTACGAGGTCGCCTTTGGTGATATCAAAATTATCCTCATCATCGAAATATCCGACCAGCCCAGCTAACGCCTGCTGTAAATCCTCAAATGAAGCGTGTTCCACCCCAAGTGATTTACCCTTGTTCTTAGACTTAGGGGTCGCCTCATCTCGACGGAGAAAGGCATGCTGAGCAGTTGGCACTGCCTCCATAATCATTCGACGGATACGCTCACCGTTGTAGTCTGGATCGGTAAAGACAATAACACCACGCAGCTGGTGCAGTTTCTCAATCCGCTCTAGGTCTTCTTCATTGATAGCGGAACCTCTCGTCTCGTAAGTGTCAACTTGGTAAAATCGCTGCAGATTGGCCGTATCATCCTTGCCCTCAACGACAATCACCTGGGGGATTTTTATCTTCTCAGTCAAGCCCAAACACCTTCTTTGCATTATCATAGGTCGCTTGCGCTACTTCTTCGACAGGCAACCCACGAAGCTCAGCAATTTTCTCTACAACATAGCGAGTATAGGCTGTTTTGTTTTCTCGGCCACGCTTGGGAACGGGCGCCAGATAAGGTGCATCAGTCTCAACGAGAATTTTGTCTAAAGGCAGGCTCTGCGCAGCCTCCTGAATATCCGTCGCTTTCTTAAAGGTGACGACCCCAGAAAAGGAAATCATCATTCCCAGCTCAATAAAGCGCTCTGCCATTTCCAAAGAACCCGAATAAGAGTGCATAATACCGCCTCGAGGGCCGACACCCTCACTCTTGATAATCTCATAGGTATCCTCCAATGCGTCACGTGTGTGAACGACAAAGGGCAGGTTCAGCTCTTTGGAGAGCTGGATTTGCCGGCGAAACACCCACTCCTGAACATCCTTGGGCGCAGTCATCCAGTGATAGTCCAGCCCAATCTCGCCTAGAGCCAGCACCTTGGGGTGACGAAGCTTGTCCAGTAGATAAGCTTCCACCGCCTCATCATACGTCCCAGCCTCAGTCGGGTGCCAGCCAATCGTAGCATAAAGCTGATCATAGCTGTCGGCCAACTCCAAGGCGCGCTCAATGGTTGGTCGGTCAAAACCGACAATATTTATTTTGCTGACGCCCGTTTCTGCAGCCAGCTGCAGCTCCTCTGCCTCTCGACCAGCAAATTCTTCCACATTTAAATGCGTGTGTGTATCAAAAATCTTCATGGTTTACTTCCTTGTATTTCCTGTCCTTTATTATACCAAAAATCAGGCGAAATATTCATCCTCTTCTGCTCCGTTATTCTCCAGACAAGAAATCCATATCTATAAAAAAGAAATTTTTATAAAATTCCATCTAGTCCTTAAGACCGATTTTATCTTTTTTCGATAGTTTTTTATTGATTATCGATAAGAGTCGTGTTATAGTTACTAAGAAATGAAACGTTAGTCGGAGGAAATTATGACAGACAAAGTGAAAAAGACTGCTGAAGATATGAGCATTACTCTTACAAAAATCAGTATCAGCCTTTTATTTATTGCTTCCATTATCCTGATTGCCCTAGGACCTTGGGTCGTCAATCTAGTTATCGAATTTCCCTCTCCTTTCTTTCAAGGAGAGACACGCTTTTGGACCTTGCTGCTGTTTGGCTATGTCCTAGGCTGCCTGGCTCTGGCCTGCATTGTCCATCTCTATCGACTCCTAAGCCGCATTGGTAAAAATCAGGTTTTTATCACACAAAATGTTCAGTACATGCGCTATCTTGGCTGGGAAGTGGGCACTGTTGCTCTTATCTCCCTCTTTATGGGACTGACAGCCTATTTGCCCATGCTCTTAGTCACTGTTTCCTGTAGCATCTTGACTCTGATTATCCGTGTCATCCGCAATGCCTTTGGCAAGGCCATTGAGCTACAGGATCAAGTGGACTACACTATTTAGGAGGTCTTATGATTCAGATAAATTTAGACCTTGTCATGGCACAAAAGCGCATCAGCGCTGGCCGTTTAGCAGAGTTGATTGACCTAACACCAGCCAATCTATCTATCCTAAAAAATAATCGAGCCAAGGCTGTCCGCTTTTCAACACTCAACGCTCTCTGCCGTGAATTAGACTGCCAGCCTGGCGATATTTTGGAGTATATCCCTGACGATGAGGAGGAGAAATAATTATGGAATATCCAGCACAAGAACAGATGAATGTCCAGACTTGTCTGCCCGCAGAAGCAGAACGACAGACCATCTTCACAGGCCTAGAGGACAAGCAACTGCGATTCTTTAAAATCAGCTATCCAATCCTCTATCTCTTAACCTACTTTTACTCTGCAGTATTTTTTAATTATCAAACGGCATCCTTTTTCCCTTTTGCAATCGGTCTTATATTGCTAAGCGAAGCCCTAATCAGGAAATTGGCCTATCCATCTCTACAGATAAAGAATCTTGACAGCAGATTAGAGGCTAGAAGCTTTCTGATCATGACGTTAGCTCAAGCCCTAGCTTTAAGTCTCTGGGGACTTCATCGCCAGCTAGAATTTTTTCAATTTCTGGCCATCCACATCTCATTCGCCTTCTATATTCTGTCCCGTACCGGCTGGTTAAGCCAGGGACGTTTGGGGATTCTGGTCTGGTTTGACACCATTCAAGCCTTCTGCATCCTGCCCTTTAAAAATTTCATTGCTGCTATTTTAGTCTTTATAGAAGGTAAGCAGCAGGACTCTTCCGCCAGCTCTGACAGTCTGTCTTCGAAGAAAGCCCAACAGCTCGCGATTATCGTCAGCAGCTTCTTTGTCGCAGGAATCTTGGTCTACTTTGTCTGGTCCCAGCTGAGTCAGGTTTCAGACAGCTTTGCCTCCTTCTTCAGCAATACCGCTGATTTCATTGAGAATCTCCTTGACTCCCTCTTTTCAAGTCTTGATAGCAGCATGATTCTCTTCAAGGCCTGCCTGGCTGTTCCTGTCAGTCTGTACTTGTACGGCTTCCTAGCCGGCAGTCTGTTAGGCAAAAAAGATACTAAACTTAGCTACAAAAAATTCCAAGCAAGTATCCACCCTTTGCGAGTAGCACCCGCTTTCGCAGCCTACATTATCATCGGCAGCCTTTGCCTGACCTATGCGCTCTTCTTCCTGACGGGTCTGGGTGAGCTCGGTCAGCTCCTAAGCGCCGGAACAGTAGCTCAGGCTATTTCTCCCCAGAATGCTTCGACTGTTGCCGTGGCTGGCTTCTGGCAGCTGGTTCGGGTGTCTATCCTTAACTTTGCAGTCCTAGGTGTCTTCTATCTGATTGCCAAAAAGCCACTCTGGGACCAGAAAGGGACGCGATTCGCAGCTACTATCCTCTTTATCTTTACGGGTCTGCTGGCCTTGCTAGCTGGCTGGAAATTATTTGGCATCTATATCTACCTTTACGGACCAACACCGCTGCGCTTGATTTCAGCTTGGTTCATCCTAGTTCTCTTAGTCTGGTGCCTACTGACCCTGATTCGTTTCTATAAACCTATCCAAGCTATCCGCATCGGTATCTTTTACGCCCTGATAAGCTTTACCTTACTCTGCTATCTGTATCCAATACTTTTACCAGTAGCAAAATAAGCAACTGTACTTAACTATACACAAAAAACCAGAAAGAAAATCAATTTCTTTCTGGTTTTATTCTCTTTTTATATCATTTACCAGCATTCGATAATAGACCGCTCATTCTTCTAATTCAAAGGAAAAATGATTATATTCTAAAATCACAGGTCAGCAAATGATCATTGACCATGCCAATTGACTGCATAAAGGCATATACAGTCGTAGAACCAACAAAAGAAAAACCTTTCTTTTTGAGTTCTTTGCTGATTTTATCGGATAGATCCGTTCGAGCGGGCACCTCTTCAATACTGGACCATGAATTGACAATCGGTCCATTCTTTACAAAAGACCAAATATAAGAATCCAAACTACCATATTCTTCTTTTAGTTTTAAATAGGCTTTAGCATTTTTTATAACTGCCTTTATTTTCAGCCTATTTCGTATCACTCTTTGATCACTAAGCAATTCTTCAATCTTCTGCTCGTCATAGTTGGAGAGTATTTCAGGATTGAAGTTTTCATAAGCCTCTGTCATAGCATCCATTTTTGACAAAATAGTTTGCCAGCTCAAGCCCGCCTGCTGGCCTTCTAAAATCAACATTTTAAAGAGTTTATGCTCGTCATGCACAGGTCGCCCCCATTCATGGTCATGATAATTTCTCTCAAGCTCACTATTTTCAGCCCAATCGCACCTTTTTATCTCAACCATCTATTTTCTCCTTATAGTTTGACTTTCTCAACTTGATTATTATCTAAAACCAAGAAAGCATCAGAAAAAGAGACTTCAAAAAGCTGCAAAGAGTTTATGTGTTGCTCAATAATATCTTGATAATAAGGATACTTCTGGATAAAAACGCTTTTTATATCCTCAATAGAAAGCTGGCTTTCTTTGACTCTCCCTTGAATCCGGACATACCTCCCATCACCTTTCGGGACTGTTGTAAGAGCAATACGATTATTGGTTGCCAACTCTTGAATTTTTTGACTATTTTTAAATGAGATAAAGAACAATTTCTTTGTATCCTCATCATAGTAAAAATTTACAATTCTTACATTTGGGATATCCTTTACAGAAGTTGCTAGGGCCATTTCTGTCTGTTCTGCCAATAAGGCCTTAAAATATTGATTCATATTTGACTCCTTTATTATTTTCTCTAAAACTAGTATAATATAAAAAGGTATCATTTTTTGAAACCATTTAATAAAAATATGGAGTTTAGCATGAATAAATCTCAAAGAATTAACGATATGCTTATTTTTCTCAATAAGAAAAGACGATTCAATCTAAAAGATATTATGAATCGATATCACATTTCAAAAAGCACTGCCCTTCGTGATATTGCCAGCCTTGAAACGTTAGGCATTCCAATTTATTCTGACTTAGGCCGGAATGGCAGTTATAAAATTCTTAGCAACGACTTGTTATCTCCTATTATTTTCTCCATAGATGAAATTTCTGCCTTGTATTTTTCCATGCTGACTCTGGAAAACTACAATATGTGCCCTTTTGATATTGACCTGCAAAAATTAAAAGAAAAATTTGAAAACTCGATTTCAGAACAGCAGTTAAGCAAGATCACAAAAATTGAGAAAATCCTTCAACCAGAAGTCAGAAAGACAATCAACAATTCTCAGTTGCGAATCATTCTTGATATTTTATTGCACAGGCAGGAAGAATTTTTTCCAATTAAGTATGAACAGCAGTCTCTTCAGGTTCAATTTATCAAACTATTTAGTCTCAAAGGGGACTGGTATGTGGAGGTCATAAATAAAGACACTGGCCAAAAAGAGGAACTGTACTGCCAGTCTATTGACTTTTACCCATAAATTAAATACAAAAAAACCAGCGGTCTCGAGTCTCCGCTGGTTTCTTGATAAATCGTTTGGATTAAGCAGCCAAAACTTTGCGTCCTTTACGACGGCGAGCTGCCAATACACGACGACCATTTTTAGTTGACATACGGTGGCGGAAACCATGTTTACGCGCACGACGGATTTTACTTGGTTGATAAGTACGTTTCACGATGAATACCTCCTCTTAGATTCTTGTATTCGTTTAGCCGGCTAGTTGTGATCAGTTACTAAACATACTTTACCATTCTATATGATTCTGGGGCTTTTGTCAATACTTACTTAAATAACTTTCTCTTTGTAAACGTAATCATATAACCCGAGTCGCTTCATAAAAGGGAATCAAGGCTGTCATGGCCTCCTGCAGCTGGGACAGCACTTGCTCTCTTGAAGCAGCCTGAGAAAGGGGAATATCGTATTTGACTAAGACCTTACGAACCTGACCGGCCGCTAGCTGCTGAATAAGAAGCTGGCGATTTTCCTCAGTGCCTTCAAAACGCTGACTCACACCATCTATCTGAGCAAAATAGTAAGCTGGCGGCTGAATGGGCAGTTCCAAGACCCGATTTTGCTTGCTGAGGCTGTACTCATCTTTCTTGCGCTCCATGAAGCTCACCTCCAGCGACACTCCAAAATCTTCTGCAGTTCCATACAAGCGCAGGGCAAACATTGGCTCTGTGATTTCCCCATAGCCTTTAAGATAATTCCAAAAATGGGGCCGCAGTATCTGCGCCTGATTCATCCACTGGCTGGTTCGCTCCAAGGTCAGCTTAGGATAGAGGCTCTGAAAATCCTTGACCAAATCCGCAAATTCCTTGCGTGCCGCCTGGCCCTTAGCTCTCAACTCCAACATAGACTCACGCAGCTGCCCTGCCTTGTCTGGAGATATATACTTAGCCCCTTGATGAGGCAGATAACTTTCAATAGCTGGAAAAAGTGACATAAAAAATCCTTTCTATATATAAAAACCAGCATCTCTGCTGGCTTTCTTTTTATTCGCTATCAATATCCACGACGACATAGCGGTTAGGCTCGTCGCCTTCGGAATAGCTAGTCACGCCATCGATGCGAGAGATGATGCGGTGGATAATTTTGCGCTCGCTGTTAGACATAGGGTCAGTGTGCTGACCGCGTCGGTCTTCCAAAGCCCGCTGAGCCAGTTTCTGCGCATAGCTTTGCAGCACTTCTGCCCGATGCTCAACATAATCATTGACATTAATAGAAATGTAGAAGCTCTTAGAATATTGGTTATAAAGATAGTTTTGTGCCAATAGCTGCAGAGCTTTCAAGACTTTTCCGTGGTAGCCAATCACGCGCCCCGGTTCATTGGTATCAATCTGCATGTTGATAGTTCGGCGGTTGTGGCTGCTGGAAATGCCCGCTTCCACATCCATCTCATCAACGATTTTCTGAACATAGTTCGTTACGTTTTCAACTACCTCTTCAATATCGTAGTCAGCTTCGACTTGGATGCCTAAGTCAGCAAAAGAGCTTTCTTCTGTTTCTGTCGGCTCAGCCTTGTCTTTAGCTGCTTGTTCAAAAGAGATAACCTTGCTATCGTCCGCTTCTGCTTGAGCAACTGCCTCATCAATAGCTTGGTTGGTCTTGAGAAGATCAATGGTGCCAGTCTCTTCTAAAATCGTATTGGCTTGCTTGTCATTTTTGAGAATTTCAGCCTTGACCTCATCCGAGATAACTTCGCCTTCTCCTTCAACCTTCTTGATGGCAGCTACCACACGGCCCAAATCAACCGTTGCTTCACTGACAGACTGCACAGGCTCATTCTGAGCATTAATCTCTTCGGGAACACCTTTCACAGCTTTTTGATTAGCCTTGACAACTGTCGTCTCAGCAATCAGCTCGACATCCACCTGAGCCGGCTTCTTGCCAAACAAGCCTAAAAAGCCTTTTTTCTCACGTGAAATAACAGTGATATGCGCTCTCATACGTGGAATATCCAACGTTTTCAAACCATTTTGAATGGCTTCTTCAACACTTGCTCCTGTAAAAATAACCATTGCAAGAGTCCTCCTTCTTACTTACTTTTTCTTTTTCTGTGCTTTTTTCAGGGCACGTTTCTTTTTCTGTTCCAATTGACGCTCGGACCGTTCCTTGGCTTCCCGCTCGGCAATGATTGTGAAAGGATTGCTCAGCAGCAAGGTCTGAACCACCTGATAAGCATTTGAGACCGCCCAGTAGAGGGCCACCCCGCTCGCTGCATAGAGGGCAAAAAAGAAAATCACAACTGGCATCAGGTACATCATGACTGTCATCCCACCATTTCTCTCAGGCAAGGCCTTGTTTGAAAGCCACGTACTGAGGAAAGTGAAGAGAGCCGCCAACAACGGAAGAATAAAGGTCGGATCTGTCGCTCCTAGATTGAGCCAGAGGAAGTGACCTGTCTTCATGAAATCAACCCGAGTTAGGGCTTGAAACAGAGCCAGGAGCACTGGCATCTGGATAAAGAGCGGAATGAATGAGGCATAGGGATTAACACCCTTTTCTTTGTAGAGCTTTTGAGTTTCCTCAGCCAAGGCCGTTCTGCTCTCCATATCCTTACCAGGATACTTTTCCTGTAGCTGCTTGATATGCGGCTGCACTTCCTGCAGCTTACGCGAAGAAGTCGTCTGGAATTGGAAGACCGGCAGGAGAACTGTCCGGATAATCAAGGTAAAGAGAATAATCCCAATCCCCTTGCTGCCACCAAAGGATAGAAAACGAATGGTGTCCGCAAAGAAATAGACCAACTTCTCCCAAAAGCCATGTGAATCGGCCGTTACTTGACTGGTTCCGCAGGCTGTGAGAAAGAGCAGCGAGGCAACCAGCAAAATCCCTAATTTACTTTTCTGTTTCACAAATGAATCCTTCCTGATAAAGTTTAGCAATCTTTAATACATGCAATAAATTTTGTTCAACTTGGTGGTAGTCCAACTCTTCCACTCCTTTGCGAGCGATAACTACGAAGTCTGCCTGGACTAACTGTTTCTGATGCTGCATCAAGACATGGCGAATTTTTCTTTTAATACGATTACGAACCACTGCGTTCCCCAGCTTTTTACTGACGGAAATTCCAACTCGAAAATGCTTTTGCTCTTTTTCTAACATGTAAACGACAAATTTTCGATTAGCAAAACTCTGTCCTCTTTTAAAAATCGCATTAAAATCTTTTTCGCTCTTGACGCGATAGTTTTTTCTCAAAACTCAACTCCATCCACCAAAATTATATCTATTATACCATATTTTTCGAAAATGCCAATAAGAGCCGCTATGACGCTGTTTTTGCAAATATTTAAAAGGTTGATTCACCAAAAAAACACCGCAATTTCCTTGCGATGTTCCCTATATCTTATTCCTTTTCCAGCTGTTTTTTCGCTCTTTCCAACTCCTGACGGATCTGTGCAAATCCCGTCCCGCCAAGGGAATCCCGTTTTTGTACAGCGGTCTGCGACTCAAGTGCTTGATAAATATCTTCCTCAATCATCGACGACACTTCCTGATAGCGGCTCAGTGGGATATCCTGTAGATAATAGCCTGCCTTGCTGCATTCCAGCACCAACTTTCCGACAATCTCATGGGCTTCCCGGAAAGGAAGTCCTTTCTTGGCCAGATAGTCAGCCAATTCTGTCGCATTGGAGAAGTCTTGCTGGGTTGAAACCAGCATTTTTTCTTTGTTTACTGTCATACTAGACAGCATACCCGCCATAATATCCAGCGATTTTTGGATGGTATCTACTGTATCGAACATACCTTCCTTGTCTTCCTGCAGGTCCTTATTATAGGCCAAGGGCAGGGATTTCATAACCGTCAGAAGGCTGAAGAGATGGCCATAGACCCGGCCGCTCTTACCCCGAATCAGCTCCGCCATGTCCGGATTTTTCTTTTGCGGCATAATGGAAGATCCAGTACTAAAGGTGTCTGACAGGCTGACAAAGCCATATTCATAGCTGCACCAGTTAATCAGCTCCTCACAGAGACGAGACAGATGCATGATGAGAATGCTGCTGTTAGATAGAAACTCCAAGATAAAATCTCGATCACTGACCGCATCCAAGGAATTGTGGTAAATGCCTTTGAAGCCCAACAAATCAGCTGTCAACTCCCGGTCAATCGGAAACGTTGTCCCCGCCAGAGCCGCCGCTCCTAAAGGAGACAAATCTGTATGCTCCAGATTAAAGGCAAAGCGCTGACTATCCCGGCTGAACATCTGATAATAGGCCAGCAGATGATGAGCAAAGCTAATCGGCTGAGCATGCTGCAGATGGGTATAGCCTGGCATGATAGTCTCTACATGCTCCTCAGCCAAGTCCAGCAGCACCTGGCGCAAATTCAAGAGTTTATCCGCAATCTGACCGAGCTGATCCTTGAGATAGAGGTGCATATCTGTCGCCACCTGGTCATTACGAGAGCGAGCCGTATGAAGCTTACCAGCCACTGGCCCAATCTCCTCGGTCAGAAGAGCCTCCATATTCATATGAATATCTTCATTACGGACATCAAACTCAAGCTCTCCAGACTCATAACGTGCCAACAGCTTTTCCAAACCTGCCTGAATAACAGCTGCTTCCTCTGGAGCAATGATTCCTGTCTGCCCCAGCATTTTGACATGGGCTAGGCTGCCTTGCAGATCATAAGGAGCCAGACGATAGTCAAAGCCAATGCTGGCACCAAATTCTTCTACCCAGCCTTCCAGAGAGGCTTCAAAACGTCCGCCCCACAGTTTATGATTCGCCATAGGAAAGCACCTTTCTATTTATCTTTGTGAGCCTGGACCTCTGCGTGAACCTTAGACGGAAGCCCCCATAGCTTGATAAAGCCAATTGCGGCATCCTGATCAAAAGTATCTGCACTGGTATAGGTAGCCAGACTTTCGTCGTAGAGAGAATTGTTAGATTTACGCGCTACGACTGTCGCAGACCCCTTATAAAGCTTCACCTTAGCTGTGCCATTGACCACCTGCTGGGTGGACTTAAGGTACGCAATCAAAGCTTCTGTCGCTGGATTAAACCAGAGGCCATTGTAGATGAGATTGGACAGCTCGTTTTCGATAATCGGCTTAAAATGAGCTAATTCTCTAACTAGAGTCAGATCCTCGATTTCCTTGTGGGCAGCCAAGAGAGTCACCGCCCCAGGGCATTCATAGATTTCCCGAGACTTAATCCCCACCAGACGATTTTCCACATGGTCAATCCGGCCAACACCGTGCTGTCCAGCTAGGTCATTCAGCTCAAGAATCAAGTCCGCCAGCTTCATCTTTTTACCATCTAAAGCAACTGGCACACCTGCCTCAAAGTCAATATTTACATAGACTGGGCTGTCTGGCGCTGCTTCTGGTGCAACTGTCAAATCATAAGCGTCTTCTGGTGCTTCATTCCAAGGGTTTTCCAAGACACCACACTCATTGGCCCGTCCCCAAAGGTTTTGATCGACTGAGTAAGGACTATCCAGATCTGCTGGAATTGGCACACCATTAGCTTTGGCGTAATTAATTTCTTCTTCCCGAGACCATTTCCACTCCCGAACCGGAGCAATGACCTTGAGACTGGGATCCAAGGATGCGATAGCCACTTCAAAACGTACCTGATCGTTTCCTTTTCCGGTACAGCCATGGGCAATGGTTGTCGCCCCCGTCTTGTGGGCAATTTCAACCAATTTCTTAGAAATCAAAGGTCGGCTCAGAGCGGACACTAGAGGATATTTTCGTTCGTAGAAGGTGTGTCCTTGCAGAGCAACCAAGACGTAGTCTTCTGCAAACTCGTCTTTAACATCAATAACATGTGATTCGATAGCGCCAACTTTCAGCGCCTTGTCATGAATGAAATCCAAATCATTTCCTTCACCTACGTCCATGCAGACCGCGATCACATCATAATCCTTGTCCAGCCAAGTAATGGCCACCGAAGTGTCCAAGCCGCCGGAATACGCTAAAATGACTTTCTCTTTAACCATATGATTACCTCTATCCTTCTACATTTTATTTTTAAACATTCTACTGTATGAAAATGCGAATGTCAAGAGAAATTTTAATATTTATTAAAATAAAAGCGTTTTATCGATTTTTATTCAAAATCAATATATTATATACTGGACTCAAAATAAGAAAAAAGAGTCCGTCAAGACTCCTTATTTTACACGGTAAAAAACATCGGGATGTTCGGAAACGCTCTGGGTGATGATGAAGCGATCTTGACTGGTATCAGTCGGATCCGTCCCATTGACAGTCTCCCCAGCTGGCAGACTCTTTCCTGCTGGAATGATAAGAAAGGCAGCACCGGTTTGGTTTTTCCAACGAATCCCTGCTCGGTAAATCCCATTTTCATCTGGCCCAGAGTAATCTCCTGTCTCAAGCTTGGCAACATCTGACTCGATACCAGACGCATCGAATGTATAACTGTTCCCTTTGGCATCCTGCCAAGTACCAATCATGCTGGAAAAATCTCCAGAAGCAATAGCCTTCATATCCAAACTAGAAGTTGATGCCGTCTCTTTCTCTCCTTTGCTAGTTTCTTTGGTAGACTTTTCAGCTTCAGTTTCCGAATTCTGCTGAGAGCCAGCATCAGAAATTTCTTGACCATCCGCTTGACCATCAAGTTCGCTCGAATTGCTCTCTCTTTCAGACTTTTTAGAAGATGCAGAGCTAGTCGAACTTGCTTTAGAATTGTTGGAAGTAGGAGTCGTCTGCTCTTTCTTTTGGTTACAGGTTACTAGCACGAGTAAAGCTACTAACCCTCCAACCAAGATAATGATCCATTTTTTCATTTTTCTCTCCTTAAAGGATTTTCTTATTACAAGTGTGACATAAAAACAAAAATTTGCAAAGTAAAAACCAGCTCGAAAGCTGGTTCATCTTATTGAATTTGATTCAGCATGTTTTCGATATGCTGGATGGATTTTTCGCGTCCAAGCAAGTAAATCGTATCTGGCAGCTCTGGTCCATGCATTTCACCCGAAACGGCAATCCGAATCGGCATAAAGAGGTTTTTGCCCTTGATTCCTGTCTCTTTTTGGACAGCCTTGATCTGCGGGAAGATATTCTCCGTCACAAAATCTGCATCCGACATAGCTTCTAGCTTTTCCTTGAATGCTGTCAACACAGTCGGTACCGTTTCACCAGCCATAACCTCACGCTCCGCATCTGTCAACTCTGGGAAGTCCGCAAAGAAGAGGTCTGTCAGCGGCACGATTTCATCCACAGACTTCATTTGTGGTTTGTAGAGCTCAACAAGCTTTTCTGCCTTATCTGTCAAACGGCCCGCTTCTTCCAAATATGGCTTAGCCAAAGCGAAGATTGTGTCGAAATCTGCATTCTTGATGTATTCGTTGTTCATCCAGTCCAGCTTCTTCTGGTCAAAGGCAGCTGGGGACTTGCTGAGACGTTTTTCATCAAAAAGCTCAATCAATTCTTGACGGGAGAAAATCTCATGCTCGCCGCCAGGATTCCAGCCCAGCAGTGCAATAAAGTTAAAAACTGCTTCTGGCAGGTAGCCCTTCTTGCGATAATCCTCGATAAACTGCAAGGTATTGGTATCGCGCTTGGACAGCTTCTTGCCAGTTTCAGAGTTGATAATTAAGGTCATGTGCCCAAATTCTGGCGCTTCCCAACCTAGAGCTTCATAAACCATGAGCTGCTTAGGTGTGTTGGCAATGTGGTCATCTCCCCGAATAACGTGCGAAATTTCCATCAGATGGTCATCAATAACCACAGCAAAGTTGTAAGTTGGGTAGCCATCTTTCTTCTGGATAACCCAGTCACCACCGATATTGCCACCCTCGAACTCAATTTCGCCCTTGACCATGTCAGTCCACTTGTAGACACCAGCTTCATTGACAGCCAGACGAACCGTCGGAATAATGCCCGCTGCTTCGCGCTCAGCAATATAGGCTGCCTTTTCTTCCTCAGACATACCTAGAAACTCATTGATATAACGCGGCGTTTCACCAGCTGCTTCCTGGCGTTCACGTTCAGCCGCTAATTCTTCCTCGGTCACATAGGACTTGTAAGCCAAGCCCTTGTCCAAGAGTTCATTAACGTATTTTTGGTAAATATCCAAGCGCTCAGACTGACGGTAGTTTTCGTGAGTCTCAGGACTCTCATCCCAGTCAATACCCAGCCAGCGTAAGTTTTCAAGCTGTGAGCGTTCTCCGTCTTCTACATGGCGCTTGCGGTCTGTATCCTCGATACGGATAATGAATGTTCCACCATAGTGACGAGCATAGAGATAGTTAAAGAGCGCAGTCCGCGCATTTCCGATGTGTAAAAGTCCAGTCGGACTTGGTGCATAACGCACTCGAATCGCTTTTGTCAAAGTTCCATTCTCCTATTTGTATTTCGGGGAATCATTCCCACTCCGATTTTCAAACGTAATCATTATATCATACTCTGAGGGCAGAATACGACTTTACAGTCTATTTTTACGACAGGCGCTCTTCCAGCTGGAAGTCGATAGGAAGCCAGGCCAGCACATTCTCCAGCTGCTTTTCCCAGTAATACCACTCATGCTTACCTGGACTGTGGCTGTAAGTAATCTCCAAACCTAAGTCTTGCAGGTTTTTCACTGCCTTCTGATTGGCCTTGTAGAGAAAATCTTCTTCGCCACACCAAGCCCAAAGCTTGGTTTTTTTATCAGATTGCTTGGCTATACTCTCCAGCGAATGGGGGCTGCTGGTCCAGTCCTTATAGTCTCCAAAAACTCCTCGCCAATAGGCTGGCGTTGCCATTTCAGCATTATCTGGACGAGCATCAAGAAAACTCAAAGCGCCTGAAAGACTAGCCGCGTATGAAAAGCGGTTAGACTTGAGAGCCAGCTTAAAGGCTCCATATCCGCCCATGGAAAGACCAGCGATAAAATTCTTCTCCCGCTTATCCGACATATTTGGGAAAAAGCGCTTGAGCACCCGAGGCAGCTCCTCAGCGATAGCTTCGTAATAGTTAAAGCCGTACTGAGTATCGGTGTACCAGCCATTGCTGGTATTAGGCATGACAACAATCAAGTTGGTCGAGCGAACCAGACGCTCAATATTTGAGCGCTTGAGCCAGCTATTGTGATTCCCGTTCATACCATGAAGCAAGTACAAAACAGGAATGTCCTTATCATCCGGCTTGTCCACACGAGCTGCGTCCGGATAGAGGACATTAACGCCCCATTCCATCTCCAAAGCCTCAGAATAATACTCTATTTTCATCACTGCCATTCGCATTTCTCCTTCTATCTTTCTGACAAGAAAAAGCCGAAGCCCGACTTTTCTTGTATTTGTGTTCAGATTTTTACCGCACTTCCATAACAACTGGCAAAATAGCTGGGCGACGCTTGGTTTGATCAAAGAGATATTTGGCCAGACTGTCACGGACAGCACCCTTCAGCTCACCCCAGTCAAAGCTATCCTGCGCCAGATAGTCTTCCACGGTTTTATTGATAATGTCAGAGCTTTCGCGCAAAATATCTCTGCTCTTCTTAACATAGACAAATCCACGGGTATGTACTTTAGCCTTGGAAATGATTTTCTTTTCCTTACGGTTAACTGTGAGTGCCACGATGAAAATACCATCTTCAGACAAGACCTTGCGGTCGCGGAGGACGATATTACCCACATCGCCAATCGCATTTCCATCAATCATGACATCTCCAGCTGATACTGCACCAGCTGGCACAAAATCACCATGGTCGTATTCCATGATGCTGCCACGCTTAGGAATGAAGATATTTTCCGGCAGCATGCCAACTTCCATGGCAGCCTTGGCATGAGCATCCAGTCCGCGGTACTCACCCTGAATAGGGAAGAGGTACTTAGGCTGCAGCAGGTTAATCATGAGCTGCAAATCACGCGCATTCCCGTGACCTGAAACCCGCAGGTTTTGGGTAATCAGCTTGACAATGCCCCCCGCCTGATAAATCATATTTTCCACGCGAGCCACGACCGCTTCCTTGGCAATAGAAGGCGTTGTTACGATGTAAATCAAATCACCTTCCTTGATTTCCACATAGCGGTGACGGCCAATTGACATCTTGCGCAGGCCATTGATAGGCTCACCCATCCGGCCAGTCTCCAAGATGATCAGCTCATGATCTTCAAACTTAGACATTTCCTTGGGCTTGATCAAAAGGCGTTCGTCCACCAAGGACAGCTTCTTGAGGCGGATAGCCGTACGAACGATATTTTCAACATCAAAGCCTGTCAAAACCACTCGGCGGCCAGTCTCTGCAGCTGCATCAAAGACCTGCTGGATACGAGACAAGTTGCTGGCAACCGCCGCAACAATCACGCGGCCATCCCAGTCAGCAATCGTATCTTCGATTTCCTTGCCGACCTCGCTCTCACTAGCTACCTGAACAGTGCTGTCTGCATTGGCTGAATCACTGAGCAAGGCTAGAACACCCTCGCGGCCAATCTCAGCCAGACGGCTAAAGTCTGTCGCGTAGGACGGACTGGCTGACTGGTCAAACTTGAAATCGCCTGTATAAACGATACTGCCCTTTCTGGTCTTGATGACAACTCCCAAACTCTCAGGAATCGAGTGGGTCGTCCGGAAGAAGGAAACCACGGTTTTGCCAAATTCAATCTCAGTATTTTCATCAATCACATGGAAATCATTGAACTTCTTAACTGCATCGTTGTTTTTGACAAACAGCTTGGCCAGCTCGATCGTCAACTCTGATCCGAAAACTGGCACCTTAGCATCTGCTAAAAGATTTGGCAGAGCACCAATCGCATCTGCGTGCCCGTGTGTCAGAAAGACACCCGCAATCCGCTTCTTGTTTTCAAACAAATAGTCCATATTGGGAACGACATAATCCACACCCAACTGCTCATTTTCTGGGTACTTCAGCCCAACATCCAATACAAAAATGGAATCATCCACTTCGGCAACGTAGAGATTTTTACCATTTTCACGCACGCCGCCCAAAGCAATCAGTTTAATATTGCTCTTGCTCATTTTTTCTCCTATTCAATTTTCAGAATCTCACTTTTATCAAAGATTCTTTATTTTATTACTAACGGTCCTTGGCTAGCCAAGTCGAATTACAGTCTTGCAAACCAAAGGTTCGCATATCCAACCTATTATAGCATTTTTTCATGTTTTTTCAAAGTCAAGTGTGTCTTCTTAGCGTACTTGACTACAAAAAACGACCTCTAGCTTTACTCGGCTAGAGGTCTGGTTTACTTCGCTGGTATGAGAGCAATCAGTTCATCCAAGGTGTAACTGAATAACAATTTTTTATTTATTGTTTTTATTATTTTTTATAAACTTTTAATTCCTTCAACCGCTAATGATTTTCTTTTTATCTTAGCATTGGAAATCTCTATAACATAATAAAGCACTATTGATTGAATTCTCGAAGTTTGAAAACCATCTAAAAGCTTCTACTTTCTATACTATCGTTACAATCAGACAAGCTAAGCAGGCCTGTCTGACAATTCAACCAATATGTCAAGTAAAGCAACTACTTATGTATTACAAACAACTATACCAACAAAGTAAACTTAAAAGCGAATGAATTTGGTTTCCTTTCTTTCTATTTCCTTAATTCTATTATAGTACTCTATCCAGATTTTTGCAAGCGTTTACAACTAAGAAATTAAAAAACTTTTTAGCTAAGAAAAAAGAAAGGAGACCTTAAAATGATCTCCTTTAAATTCTAGATAATTTTTATCCGTGACTATAGCTAACAAAGACTTTTTATAAGGAAAATCAACTATTGGTTTTATTTATCGTCTTTTTTAACCATATTTTTAACGCCTTCGATGGCGCCTTCAACAGCATCTTTGGCATCTTCTGCAACTTCTTTAACTTTAGAAACTACTTTTTCAGCAGCTCCTTCTTTTTCTGTTTTTTTATCACCAGTTAATTTGCCTAGTCCTTCTTTCACAGAACCTTTAGCTTGGTTGAATTTTTCTTCTGTAGACATATTTGATACCTCCGTTATTAGTTTCCATTTTTAAAGAAATGAAAGAATATAAGAATTCCTAAACTTAGTTAGAGAATTAACGAACACGAGCTTTTTCATTTGATGCAGCGTCTTTAACAGCCTCTACACCATCGCCAACTTTTTCTTGAACAGCTGAGAAACCACCGCTAATGCCAGATTTTGCTTTTTCGAACTGCTCTGAAGCAAATTCGCCTGTTGATTCAGCAACATCTGTCACTCGGTCTTGAAGGCTTACTGAATCCGCTTCGTGTTGTTCTTTCGTTTTAATATCAACGACATTGACATTTACTTCAACAACTTCCAAATCAGTCATCTTAGAAACTTCTTCTACAACAACTTTCTTGATTTCTTTGTATAAAGCAGGAACATTCTTTTGATATTCTGCAACCACATTCAGGTCAACAGCTACTTGTTCTTTACCAACTTCAACATTGACACCATGAGTGACATTGTCAGAGTTGACCAATTTATCTTTTATGTTAGAGAAGAAGCCACCGTCAACAGCCAGCAAACCTGAAACTTTCTCTAAAGAGAGACCGATAATTTTTTGAATGACCTTATCATCGTAAGTCAATTCACCTTTTACTTCATGAGCTGCTTGAGCAACTTCTTTTTTAGCAACATCTTTAACATCTTTATTTGACATGTTAAACTCCTTTATTTTTATTTTAATATATTATTTTTTTGAATATAATATCCAATTCCTGCCCCTAGAGTAGCGCAAATCAAGACAAATAAAGTCTTAAAGAAGCCAAAGGATAGGATAAAACACGCTAGAATAATGCCTGCTAATCCAGACAAGATTGGATATTGATATTTTTTAAACCATTCCATTTTTTACTTCCTTACTTTACACGACTAGTAGTTTTTTTAGCCGCTTCTTTTGGCTTGAAGTCTGAGACAGAGATTTTAAGCTTGACATTATGATTGATTCCGAAGAATTCTGTCAATCCAGACGCAATTTCTTCTTGAATCAACTGACTTCTCTTGATGATGTTTTCCGAAGGAACAATTGCCCCTTTAACGGAAACCATGCATTTGTTTTTACGGCTATTTACTGAAACTGTAGGATCTTTAATTAAACCGTGTTCTGTTAACAGACTACGAACAAACCCTTCAATGGCTGAATTTTTCAGCATCAGTTTCCCATCCGTATCAGCTAGCTGAATTTCCAAACGTCTCTTAGGATAAAAAACTATCACTAACATCAGTAGTAAGATTAAGCTTGCTAAAACCACAGTGCCCCAGAAAACATACCTAGAAAGATAGTAGCCCACAAAAGGAATCTGCTTCCAAGTGAATAACTTCCAGCTAAATAACTGGAGCCCCAGACCGCTGACTTTATGAAAGTCTAGCAAAACAGGAATCAAAATTGTCAAGATTAAAATACAGAAAATAAGGGAAAGTATTTTTCTTGATTTTGACATATTGAATCCTCACATCATTAAATTTTAAATTGTATTTTGAAAGTAAAAAGACAATTTATGCATTTTTACCTACAAAAAATGATACAACAGCTACTACAATAACTGCACCAATAATAGAAGGAAGCAAGGCCATACCAGCTAAACTAGGACCCCAAGTTCCCAAAAGTGACTGACCGACAGCAGAACCAACTAAACCTGCAACAACGTTTGCAATAACACCCATTGAGCCGCCTTTTTTAGTGATTGATCCAGCAATAAGACCAATAACACCTCCAACAATAATAGACCAAAGCATATTGATTCTCCTTTCTAATTTTTTCTAAATCAAAATTGTTTAATAATATTTTTTACTATTATTTTTTGATTAACATAATTATATAATTTTCCAACTTGGAAACATAATAATTCAACTTAGTTTTCTTTCCGTTTATCTGTACTATAGATACGCAAAGATAAGAATTCCTTGTTCTATAGGCTTTTATCAGCATTTTTAGATATATTTTAGAGTTGTTAAACGAGGTTAAACGCATAAAATATGGTATAATTGCCTGATAATAAAAACACTATATAAAGAAAGATAATATTTTAATGCGAGAATTACTATCTAAAAAGAGCCACAGGCAATTAGAACTACTAGAACTACTATTTAAAAACAAACGCTGGTTTCATATTTCTGAACTGGCTGAACTATTGAATTGTACAGAACGTTCAGTAAAAGATGATTTATCCCATGTCAAGTCTGCGTTTCCTCAATTGATTTTTCACTCGTCCACTAATGGTATACGTATCATTAATACCGATGATAGTGATATTGAGATGGTGTATCACCATTTTTTTAAGCACTCAATCCATTTTTCAATTTTAGAATTCATCTTCTTTAACGAAGGATATGAAACTGAGAGTCTTTGTAAAGAGTTTTATATAAGCTCTTCCTCACTCTATCGTATAATCAGTCATATTAACAAAATTATAAAAAAACAATATAATTTCAAAATTAGTCTCAATCCTGCTCGGATTATTGGAGATGAGATTGATATCCGTTATTTTTTTGCACAATATTTTTCGGAAAAATATTATTTTCTTGAATGGCCCTTTACAGATTTTTCAGTAGAACCTTTGTGTAAGCTGTTAGCACTGGTCTATAAAGAAACTGCATTTCCTGTCAATTTCGCAACTCAAAGAATGTTAAAATTGCTACTCGTTACGAATTTATATCGAATAAAGTTTGGTCATTTCTTAGAAGTTGAGAAAGATTCTTTTAACAATCAATTGTTAGAATCTTTCATGCAGGCAGAAGGAATTGAAGACATTGTAGCGAGCTTTGATTCTGAATATCATATCTCTCTGAATAAAGAAGTGATAGGTCAACTATTTGTCTCCTATTTTCAAAAAATGTTTTTCATTGATGAAAATCTATTTATGAGCTGCGCAAAAACAGACAGCTATGTAAAAAATTCGTATCAATTATTAAGTGATTTAATTGATCAGATAGAAAGCAAATATAATCTAAAAATAGACAATAATGACAATCTTATTTGGCATTTGCATAATACAGCACATCTGCACCGTCAGGAACTATCTACAGAATTTATTCTGTTTGATCAAAAAGGGAATACAATCAAGAACTTTCAAAATATTTTCCCTCAATTTGTTTCAGATATTAAAAAAGGGATTGAACATTATCTAGAGACTTTGGATATCTATAGCACACCAATGAAAGTCAACCATCTATCCTATACTCTTATCACTCACAGCAAACATTTAGTGCTGAATCTTTTACAAAATCAGCCTAAATTAAAGGTTTTAGTCATGAGTAATTTTGATCAGTATCATGCAAAATCAGTAGCAGAGACACTTTCTTATTATTGCAGCAACAATTTTGAACTTGAAGTTTGGAATAAATTAGAACTATCAATTGATTCTTTAAAAGAATCACCTTACGATATCATCATTTCTAATTTTATTATTCCACCCATTGAGAACAAGAGACTGATCTATTCCAATAATATTAATACGGTCGCACTCATCTCCTTACTTAACGCAATGATGTTTATTCGATTAGACGAGTGATTTGGACTATTTTTATAACAAAAAAACCGCATTCTAGCGGTTTTTATTAATCTATGAGAGCCTTTTGAACATTAATTGTCTAACTTTGTGGGAGCAGTACATTATTTAGTACATATTCTTTTTCTTGTTTTTACAAAACTCTGAGCAAGCCTATTCAAACAAGCCATAGTAGTCCGCGATGGTCATCTTGGCTTTCTCGTCTTTATTTAAGTCCTGAATAATCTGCCCGTCTTTCATAACGATTAGTCGGTTGCCGTATTTGAGGGCATCCTCCATGTGATGTGTAATCATAAGGGCTGTGAGGCGGTCACGATTGACAAATTCATTGGTCAGCTCCATCAAGGCTACACTGGTCTTGGGATCCAGTGCTGCAGTATGCTCATCCAGAAGCAAAAGCTCTGGTCGCTTGAGCGTTGCCATGAGCAGACTCAAAGCCTGTCTTTGCCCGCCAGAAAGAAATTCAATCGGCGTATCCAGATGCTTGTCCAGACCATTACCGATTTTCTCAATCGTCGCCTGAAACTCTTCCCTGTAGCTGTTGAGTCCACGGGGCACCAAGCCACGCTTTTCGCCTCGGAATTTGGCAATGAGAAGATTTTCCGCCACTGTCATCCGCGGAGCCGTTCCCATCTTAGGATCCTGAAAGACACGGGACAGGTACTTGGCCCGCTTTTCTGGTGAAAAATGAGTGACATTTTCCCCCAAGATATGAATGCTGCCGCTGGTTAGGGGGAGAGTTCCGGCAATGACATTGAACAGGGTTGACTTTCCTGCACCGTTTCCACCTAAAATTGTAATAAAATCATGCTCGTGAATGTCTAAAGAAACATCATTTAGGATGATTTTTTCTTCATCAAAGCCGCTCTTTACAAGCTTGGTTGCATTTCTTAATTCTACAATCGCTGTCATTTGCTTAACTTGGCTCCTTTAAAGAATTTATTTTTCAGGGTTGGAATCATGAGACAGACGGCCAGAATCACCGCGCTGTAGAGACGAAGATAGTTAGTATTAAAGCCGAGAGCAATGACGCCCCAGATCAAGAACTGATAGGCAATCGCACCAACGACAATGGTAATCAGACGCTCTGCCAAGGTCAGACTATGGAAGAGCACCTCGCCAATGATAAGACTGGCCAGACCGACAACAATCACTCCAATCCCACGGGACACATCTGCATAACCTTCCTGCTGGGCAATCAGTGCCCCAGCCAGAGCAATCAAGCCATTTGACAGAATCAGTCCCATCAACTCCATACGGCCAGTATTGATCCCAAAACTGCGAGCCATGTCTGGATTATCTCCAGTCGCGATATAGGCCTGCCCTAGCTTGGTATCCAAGAAAAAGAGCAGAGCTGCAATCACTAGACTGACAAAAATCAAACCAGTCAAGAGGTCATTGACTTCTCCTGAAAAGGGCAGAATATCCTGAATTTTACTGCTGCCTAAAAGCCCCAGATTGGCACGGCCCATCAGCATCAGCATGATAGAGTGGCAGGAGGTCATGACCAAAATCCCAGAAAGTAAGGTCGGAATTTTCCCCTTGGTATAGAGCAGACCTGTCACGGCACCCGCAGCACAGCCCGCTAAAACAGCCGCTGCTGTTGCTAGAAAAGGATTGACTCCTTTAGTAATCAAGGTAACAGCCACCGCCCCGCCCAAGGGGAAGGAGCCTTCTGTCGTCATATCAGGAAAGCCCAGAATCCGGAAGGTCATAAAAATACCTAGACCTAGGACGGCCCAAACCAATCCCTGAGAAATAATGGAAAGAATCATAACATTGTCCTAACTAATTAAAATCGTTTCTCTATTTTAACATAAAAAAGGAGCCAATTTCAATGCTGATGCGCAGACAAAGAAATTGACTTCCCAACTATTCCTCAACAACTGTCATTCGACCAGTATCTACATCATAAACCGCTCCAGAGATTTCTACATCAGCTGGAATCAGCGGTGACTGCCGCAGCAAGGCCATATCCTCACGCACACTTTCCTCTACATCTGTAAAAGGTAAAAAGTCCTGATCACTGACATCGACTCCCAGTTCTTTATGAAGATAGGCGGTAAAATCCTCATTCTTAAAGGTCTGTGCCCCGCAGTCTGTATGATGCAAAACCACGATTTCCCGCGTTCCTAGCTGCTGCTGGGAGATGACTAGCGAGCGAATCATGTCCTCTGTTACCCGACCGCCGGCATTGCGCAAGATATGAGCATCTCCTAGTGCTAGACCCAGAGCCTGAGCCACGTGGAGCCTAGAGTCCATGCAGGTCACGATAGCTACCTTGGTCTTGGGATTAATGGGCAGATGTGCCGTTCCATGCAGATCGACATAAGCTTTATTGGCCTTCATAAAGTTTTCAAAATATGACATTTTGACTCCTGACTAATTATATTATTTGATCTTCAAACGAATTAACCTTATCATACTAGATTTTGGCTTTAGAACTTCCCTAACTTCAAAAAAGAGAGAACCTATATGAACTGCTCTCTGTGCTAGCTTTTATCACCCACTACAGTTGACAAAGAGCCGTGAGTTATAACTTCTTAAAGTAGCGAGCAACGGGCCATTGTTCAAAACCAAAGTTCTCATAGGTTTTACGAGCCGGTGCATGACCTAGATCACCACCCGTCTCAACCATGACCATTTCCATTCCTTTTTGTTTAATCTGATCACAAGCATAGGTCATGAGCGCTTTTCCAATACCTTGACGCTGATATCTTGGAGCAACAGCTAGGATATAAATCTCACCCATCTTATCCTCAGGGTGCAAGCGAATGTGAATCCATCCGACTAATTCTTCCTCCAGAAAAGCTAACCAGGCAAACTGACTCTCTTCATTTAAGACTGCTGTTAGATCATTGATTTGCCTTTTTTCCCACCCTTGAGGATAAAAATTATCATAAACAAACTTAGGAACTCCTTTTTCCATTTTTGGAAAAACTGGAGACCAAGCTTGAATTGATAATTCTAAAACAGCCTCTTTATCCAATTTCTGATAAGGTTTTATAGTAATTGTCACTTTATTCTCCTAACGTTTCTTTAATCCGCCAAAAATGCCACGAACGAGTTCGCATCCGATGGTGCTAACAGCTAAATCATAAAGGCGGCCGTTGCCTTTTCAAGGCTTGATTGGCCTTCATAAAGTTTTCAAAATATGACATTCTTTCCCCTTGCTAATACTTTGACATTCAAATAATTTTATATTATCTTACCATCTTTTCTGCTATTTGTCAGTTCTCGGCTTTGTTACAAAAAAATAGGACAGTCAAATCCAGCATCTAATCTGATCTTCCGTCCTAGTTTTATTTATTATGAGCTTCTTGGAATAAACTTGCTGAGTGAGCCTGCAAAGGTTTGAAGATTGAGACTTTGCACATAGACTTCACCAGTACCTTGGAAGGTGTTGACCACTCCTTCACCCGTTCCGATAGACTGCCAGAAGCCATTTTCTAAATGAACATGATAATTCAAAGACTGGCTCCAAGCCACTACATGGGCATTGTCAATTGTTACTTCTTGGTTATGAAGCTCAAGTTTCTTAATAGAACCAAAAGCATTAGCCAAAAGAGTTCCCTGACCTTGGGTCGTCATGACGAAGAAACCGCCTTGCCCGCCAAAGAGGGCTTTCCCAACAGACTGGCGCTCCATAGTATAGTAAGCTGTACCATCAAGAGCTAGAAAGGCACCGTCATTCAGCCGATATTGCTTTTCGCCTAGCTGAAGGGGAATGACTTGACCAGGAGAATCTGGCGCTAAAGCAAGGTAGCCATTATCAGACTGGGCAACAGCCTGAGTAATAAAGGTACTTTCACCAGAAACCATTGACCGACCTACAGCCTTGACAAAACGTCCCAAGCCAGAACCGCTGGCATTGAGCTGGGTATTCAGAGTCACGTTAGGCGTGTGGTAGACCATGCTGCCACGCTGGATAAAGACGGTTTCTCCCTGATTGAGCGACAACTCAACCAAAGGAAACTGCATATTACTGTCCATAGAAAATCGCATTGAATCTGCCTCCTTCTTATTATGACTTGATTATAACATTTTCCTACATTTTGAACAAAGGAAAACTGAAGCATCAAAAAAGAAGAGACTGCCTGAGTCTCTCCTAGAAATTTTCAAGAATTATCAATATTCAGGTGTGGGCGAAGAACATTTGCAAAGGTTTCAATATTGAGACTTTGGATGTAAATTTCGCCAGTTCCATAGAAGGTATTAACCACTCCTTCACCAGTTCCCATGGACTGCCAGAAACCATTTTCTAAATGAATATCATATTCCAACTCTCGGCTCCATGCTACTACGTGGGCATTGTCAATCGTTATCCTATCATTATGCAGCTCGACCTTTTGAATCGAGCCAAAGGAATTTACCAAGAGTGTCCCCTGACCTTGGGTACTCATCACATAAAAGCCTCCTTGGCCACCAAAGAGAGCTCGACCTACCGACTGCCTCTCCAAAGTATAAGAGGCAGAACCATCCATAGCCAGAAAAGCTCCATCATTAAGGCGGTATTGCTTTTCGCCTAGTTCCAGAGCAACAATCTGACCAGGTACATTAGGCGCTAAGGCTAGACGACCGTTATTTGATTGAGCAGTTGCTTCAGTTATAAACACTCCTTCGCCAGAAGCCATAGAACGGCCCACAGCTTGGATTGCCATGCCAAAGATTGATTGAGACTCTGCATTCACTTTAGCATTTAAGACAACGTTGGGGGTGTGATATATCATGCTCCCAGTCTGAATACGAACAGACTCTGATGCATCTAAGGCAATCTCCGCCAAGGGAAATTGAGCATTGTTGGTAATAGAAACATTCATACGATGATCTACCATGGTTGATTAACCTCCTAAAAAATCTGGAAAAACAACTTATAGGAATTTCCAGACAAATCCTATTTTTCTAGCAATATTATAGCACGCACAACAACTTTTCGCAATACTACTTTAATCAAGAAAATACCTTCTTTAAAACTTCCCCAATCGTCGTCACACCAATGACTTGGATATTGTCTGGAACTTTGAGGCCGTTCAGAGAGTTTTTAGGAGCGTAGACTTTAGTGAAGCCCAGCTTTGCTGCTTCGTTGATGCGCTGCTCGATGCGATTAACCCGGCGAATTTCTCCAGTCAGGCCAATTTCACCGATAAAGCACTCTTGAGGATTGGTAGGCAGATCCTTGTAGCTGGAAGCAATGGCGACCGCTACTGCCAAATCAATCGCTGGCTCATCTAGCTTGACGCCACCAGCTGACTTGAGGTAGGCATCTTGATTTTGCAGGAGGAGTCCTGCTCTCTTTTCCAGAACTGCCATGATGAGGCTGGCTCGGTTAAAGTCCAGACCAGTCGTGGTTCGCTTGGCATTGCCAAACATGGTCGGTGTCACCAAAGCCTGCACCTCTGCCAAAATCGGCCGCGTCCCTTCCATGGTCACGACGATGGAAGAACCTGTCGCACCATCCAGACGCTCTTCTAGAAAGACTTCACTTGGATTGACAACCTCAACTAACCCACCAGACTGCATCTCAAAAATGCCAATCTCATTGGTAGAGCCAAAGCGGTTTTTAACTGCCCGTAAAATACGGAAAGTGTGCTGACGTTCGCCTTCAAAATAAAGCACGGTGTCCACCATGTGCTCCAAAGTTCGGGGGCCAGCTAAGGTTCCTTCCTTGGTCATGTGACCAACGATAAAGGTTGCAATATTATTGGTCTTGGCCAGCTGCATGAGCTCAGCTGTCACCTCTCGAACCTGAGAGACAGAACCTTGAACACTGGAAATTTCTGGCGACATCACCGTCTGTATAGAGTCGATAATCAGAAAATCTGGCTTGATTTTCTCAATCTCCGTGCGGATATTTTGCATATTGGTCTCGGCGTAGAGATAAAATTCACTGTCAATATCACCGAGCCGCTCCGCCCGCAGCTTAATCTGCTCAGCTGATTCTTCCCCGCTGACATAAAGGACGGTGCCCTGATGAGAAAGCTGGGTAGATACTTGCAGAAGCAGGGTGGACTTCCCGATACCGGGATCCCCGCCAATCAAGACCAGACTCCCAGGCACTACGCCACCACCCAGCACACGGTTGAACTCATCCATTTCCGTCTTGGTCCTATTGACATCAATAGAAGTGACCTCAGCCAGCTTCATGGGCCGAGTCTTTTCACCTGTCAAGGAAACACGGCCATGCTTGACCTCAGCAGCCTCTACTTCCTCAACAAAAGAAGACCAAGAGCCACAGTTAGGACAGCGACCTAGATACTTGGGCGAATGATATTCACAATTTTGACAGACAAAGGTCGTTTTTTTCTTAGCGATGGTGATTCTCCTTATTTTCTAATAATCCAAACAAAAGTAGATAAGACCTGACACACTTGCTCTATATTAGTAAAGCCAGCCTCTTCTAATAGGTTTGCAACTTCTTGAGGCGAGAAGGAATTCATCAAACTAGTTTGATTCTCATAAGTACGCTGAATTTGTTGCTGATTGGCTCCTAGCTCTGAAGCAAGTGTTTTCCAATAGCCTAGTTGTTGGTTGGAAAAAAAGCTAAGAATCAGAAAGCCACCTTCACTTAAAGACTCATAAATTTTTCGAAGAAAAAAGCGGGGATTTTCAACAAACTGCAACACTAGCAAGCAAGAACAAATCTGATAAGCAGAAAGCAGCACTGCTTCTTCAAACCGACTATTAAGATACTCCGCTTGAGGCAGATGAACCTGTCTTTTAAGCTCTTGTAGCATCGCCTCGCTTGGCTCCACAACCGTCAACCCTGCCTTAGGAAATAAGGATGCCAAACCATTTAACTCATCCGTCTGGCTTGCCAAAGCTAACACCTTATCGACTTTTAAACTGGGTGCTAACCTAAGCAATACTCCTCGGAAAATCACATCTAGCATCACATCATAGCCTGGAATTTTCTGACGAATTTCTGTTGCGTAGTCCTTGTTCTTAAATTCTTTCATATTTTCTTTTATCTTTAAATCCTTTTGTTAAGATTCTTTTTACAGCGAAAAATTAAAACTTCAGTTCACATTCAACAAACTGGCAAAAATCAATCTGCTGATCAGCTACAAACTGGCGGATGAGCATGCGATGGGCTACAAGAGCTACCGTCTCGTATTCTCTGTATTTACTTAGGGTACGCACAAAGCGGTCTTTCATCTGCTCAGCTGTCTCATACCGGACAGGACTTCCTGAAGGAAGTGAGCCTTTATTTTCAAAAAACAGCTTCCGAGCCTGCTCAAACTTTTCTGTCCCACTCTCATATACCTGCCATTCATGCAGCAAAGGCTCCACAAAAAGCGGGAGTTGGCGGTCTCGAATCAGATAGGAAGCCGTCTCCAAAGCCCGCGTCACAGAAGAAGAGATCAGAATTTCCGCCTGTTCCAGCAAAGGATTATCAGCGGCCTCTGTCGCCATCCGACGACCAGCAGCCGACAAGGGAGCCAAATCTAGTCCAAAGCCAGTATAACCAGCCTCTTCCAAAAGTGAATAATCTGGCTCTCCGTGGCGGATAAAAATGATTTTCATACTAATGTCCTGTCGACCCAAATCCACCGGTCCGCACACCTTCCGCTTCATCTCCATCAGCAATCAGAAATGGTGCAAAGACAGCCTGCACTACACGTTCGCCAACTTCAAGGACGACTTCCTGATCCGTGATATTCTTCATTTGGGCAAAGATATGGCCTTCGTTTCCAGGATTGCCATAGTAGTCGCCGTCAATGACCCCAACGGAGTTAATCAAGACTAGACCTTTTTTACGAGGATTGGACGAGCGGTCGTAAAGATAAAGCACCTCGCTCGGCTGCATATAGGCCTTGACACCAGTCGGAACCAGCTTAATCTCCCCTGGCGCAATGAGGGTGCGCTCTGCCACTTTCAAATCGTAGCCAGCTGCGTGAGCCGTCTCTCTCTTGGGCAGCAAATCTTCATTTGTAAAGCTGGAAACCAGCTCGAATCCGCGAATTTTCATGTATTTCTCTTTTCTATTTTTGCTGTCCCTATTATACTAAATTCGCAAAAAACAAGCAAAAAAACCGCCGATTGGCGATTCTCCCTAGTATAGATCTCTGATAATCTCTCCATTATCCAGATAGGTAAACTGCTCCGTCAAATCTGATGTGAAAACTTGATAAATTTCCTTAAAACTAACAGCCAGCGAGTAGCTGTCAAAATCTTCACGGTTAATCCAGAACACCTCGCCTTCGTCGGATGAAACTAGCTCTCCTTCAAAACGATTGGTCTTGTAAAGAAAAACGATGTAGCGCTCATCTTTTTCAGTATAAAACTGCTTGACACCACACAAGCGAGGCTCATAGATAGTCAAACCCGTTTCTTCCTTGACTTCCCGTATCACTGATTTGACAAAGGATTCACGATTTTCAACATGGCCACCTGGAAAGCAAAGGCCAGTCCAATCATCATTTACTTTATTTTGCACTAAAATGCGGTCTCCATCGTAAACCATACACATATTTGTTAAAATAACTCGCTCCGCTCTTGACATCTCTATTCCTCCATCTACCGACCGATTCGCTCGGCCTACTTGTGACTCATTATAACATAAAAGACATCAAATTGTTGAAAATCCAGATTTCTCAGCCTTTCCAGCAAAAAAACCGCCAATAGGGCGGTTCTTATAGGGAGATTATTATGAAAAAGAAAAGTTTTAGGATTTCTAAACAAAGTTAGGAGGTCTTTGTTTATGGTCTTAGTATAGAACACTTATCTTAAATTTTCCTAAAAGTAACTTAAAAAAATAAAATAATTTTTTACAGCTCTTGCAAGAGGTACTGAAATAGCTCCAAATTGCCCTTTTCTTCGTTTATTAAAAACTCCGGATGCCATTGAAGACCTATGATACGATGATTGTCAACCGATTCAATCGCTTCGATGGTATTGTCTCTGGGATCAAAAGCTGTCGCGCGGAAATTAGGCGCCAAGTCTTTGATGCTTTGGCGATGGACCGAATTAATCTGGCTAGCCTGACCAAACAAGCGCTCCACAACGCTATCTTTCTCCGTACGAATGGAGTGCGAAGTACCAAATGGCAATCCCTGCCAGTGATTTTCGATATGCTGATTGAGAGTTCCGCCAAAAGCAACATTTACCAACTGCAGACCGCGGCAGATGGCCATGACTGGCTTGTTTTGGCGCAGGGCTTCTTTCAAGAGTGCCAACTCAAACTCATCGCGAACAATATTGTAGTCGTCACTGTCAATGGTCTTTTCTTCCCCATAAAACTGCGGATGAACATTTTGCCCGCCTGACAAAATCAGCTTGTCAATCGTTTCTACATAATCTTGAACTAAACTTTTATCTCCAACGGGAATCACCATTGGCAGGCCACCAACCATTCGTACGCCGTCCACAAACTTGCGTGAAACAGAGGTGTGAATATTCTTTCCAGCTTCATCTACTGGACAAAGATTGGCTGAAATTCCAACAATTGTTCTGCACATACCGTGATTCCCCCTTATTTTGATATAGTATATCTTACCACTCCTCTGCGAAGCCGTCCAATAGATTTTTTTAATGCTGGTTATAAAAATTTTTTATCAGAATATGCAACAGTATAAATCTCTTTTTTAAAATTTAGAAAAACATTTCAGAATTATCAGAAAATTATTTACTTTTGACAGAAATTTGTTATAATAAGCAGTGTAAAAACTCATAATTTGGAGGTCCCTATGAGAAAATCAAATATTCTTCTTGCCGCAGGGCTCACTCTGCTCTCTGTCGGCTTACTTACAGCTTGCTCTGGAGGCGGAAATTCCCAATCCAGCAAAAAAATCTACAGCTATGTCTTTACGTCTGATCCAACGACTTTGGACTACATCCAGTCGGCAAAGGTGTCTACCCATGAGCTGACTACAAATGGTGTAGATGGCCTACTGGAAAATGATAAATATGGAAACTTAGCTCCGTCTATCGCAGAAGACTGGACAGTCTCTCCAGATGGTCTCATCTATACCTATAAGCTGCGCAAAGATGCCAAGTGGTATACCGCTGATGGTGAAGAATACGCAGATGTTACAGCTCAGGACTTTGTGGCAGGTATCAAACATGCTGCCGATATCAAATCTGACGCCCTCCCTCTTATCCAAGATTCCATCAAGGGACTGAGTGAATATGCAGCTGGTACCAACAAAGACTTTTCAGCTGTTGGAGTCAAGGCACTGGACGATCATACGGTTCAATATACACTCAACAAGCCTGAAACCTACTGGAACTCTAAAACAACATCAGGTGTTATGATGCCGGTCAACGAGGCCTTCCTAGAAAAGCAAGGCAAGGAATTCGGTCAGGCAACCAAAGCCGACTCCATTCTGTATAACGGTCCATTTATCATGAAATCCATTACTTCTAAATCCTCTGTCGAATTTGAGAAGAACCCTAACTACTGGGATAAGGACAAGGTCAAGATTGATGGTGTCAAACTGTCTTACTACGATGGTTCTGACCAAGATTCATTAGCGCGGACCTTCGGAGATGGCGGCTACAGTTTGGCAAGACTCTACCCAGCCACTTCCAGTTATTCCTCAATCGCTGAGAAATACAAAGATAATATCTTCATGACAGAAGCAGGAGCGGGTGTCGGTCTAATCAGCTTTAACATTGACCGTCAAAGTTATAACCATACTTCTAAAACCAGCGATGAACAAAAAGAAGCTACCAAAAAAGCTCTGCTGAACAAGGACTTCCGCCAAGCTCTAGCCTTTGCCCTTAACCGCGAAAGCTATTCGGCTCAGGTCAACGGAGAAGATGCAGCTAAGCCAGCTGTCCGTAATCTCTTTGTTCCGCCAACCTTCGTACAAGCCAATGGCAAGGAATTTGGCACTCTGGTCGAAGAATCACTGGCTTCCTATGGTGACGAGTGGAAAGGTATCAAGCTAGATGACGGTCAAGACGGTCTCCACAATACTGACAAAGCCAAGGCGGAATTTGCCAAAGCCAAGCAGGCTCTTGCAAATGAAGGCGTACAATTCCCAATTCACCTAGATGTTCCTGTCGCTCAGAATTCTACTAACTTCGTCAACCGTATGCAATCTCTGAAACAGTCATTAGAAGAGGCTTTAGGCAAGGACAATGTCTCTGTAGACCTGCAGATGCTGGCTGAGGACGAAGCACTAAACATCACCTTCAATGCTGAAGCTGCTAGCCAGGAAGACTGGGATATCAACGGTCTCGTTGCTTGGGATCCAGACTACCAAGATCCATCTACTTACCTGGACATTTTAGTGCCAGGTAACAGCACTCAGACCAGAACCTACCTTGGATTTGAAGACAAAGACAATGCTGCTGCTAAAGCTGTAGGACTAGATGAGTATAGCAAACTGGTCGAAGAGGCCGGAAACGAAACACAAGATGTTGACAAGCGTTATGAAAAATATGCTGCAGCTCAAGCATGGCTGACAGATAGCGCCCTCGTTGTGCCAACTATGAGCAGCAGAGGAGCAGCACCGTTCATTTCTCGGATTGTACCATTTACAAACTCTTATGCTCAGACAGGTACAAAAGATGCCAACTATCATAAATACGTGGAAATCAGTGATGAAATTGTCACGACTAAAGACTATCAGAAGGCCCAAGAAAAGTGGAAAAAAGAAAAAGAGGAATCCAATAAAAAGGCCCAAGAGGATCTGGCTAAACATGTGAAATAATCACTACTTTGATGTTAATTAAAAATCCAGCAGGAACAGAAACCTGCTGGATTTTTTTAATTTTCTATCTGATTCTTCAAAAGCCCGGCTGATTATACAGCTGCAAAACCAACCATCTACTCAAAGACAAACTGGTTGTGATAGAGCTCTGAGTAGAAGCCACCCAGTTTAAGGAGCTGGTGATGATCGCCCTGTTCAATGACCTCTCCGTCTTTGAGGACGATAATTTGGTCGGCATTAAGGATTGTCTTGAGGCGGTGAGCAATGACAAAGCTAGTTCGGCCAGCTACAACGGCTTCCATGGCTTGCTGAATCTTGCTTTCTGTTACCGTATCGACATTGGAAGTCGCTTCGTCCAAAATCAAGACTTGCGGATCAGTCAGCAGGGTTCTAGCAATGGAAATCAGCTGTTTCTGCCCAGTTGAGAAAATATTCTGATCATCATCTACCAGGGTATCGTATTTGTCTGGCAGACTTTCGATATAGTCATGGATATGAGTCGCACGCGCAGCCGTTTCTACCATCTCCTGACTAGCATCCGGCACACCGAAGCGGATATTGTCCCGAATCGTACCGCTAAATAGCACCGAATCCTGCAAGACAATCCCCACATGGCTCCGTAAGCTATCCAGATCATAGTGTCGAATGTCGCGACCGTCAAACTCGATACTACCATTATCCACATCATAAAAGCGATTAAGCAGGTTCATAATGGTCGTCTTACCTGATCCAGTCGGGCCAACAACAGCCGTCATCTTGCCCTTAGGGGCTAAAATAGATACGTCTTTGAGAATAGGCTTGCCTTCCACATAAGAGAAGTCCACATGCTTGATCTCCACGGAGTCTGTAAGCTCTGTGAAAGCAGGTGCATTCTCTGGCCGGACTTCCTCCGGCGCATCAAACATCTCCTGAATCCGGTCAGCCCCTGTAAAGGCCAACTGCAAACTGCCCCAGCTGGCTGCAATCTGGATGATAGGCTGATAGTACTGCTGGGAAAACTGAGTAAAGGTGGTAATCAGGCCAACTGCAACAGCCGTTTCAACATTAGGGTCGCTCAGTAAGACAGCCGAACCAACAAAAATAACGATGGCTGTATTAATCAAATTCATCCCGTTCATGATAGGGAAGAGAAGGCCTGAAAAGGTCCGGCCTTTAAAAGTTGCTGAGCGTACTCGGTCATTCTGCTCAATGAACCCTTTGATGACCTCCTCCTGCATTCCTTGAACGATAACGGCTTTCTGACCAGAAATGGTTTCATCCATATAAGCATTGAGGCGGCCGACTTCTTTTTGCTGAAGATTGGTGTATTTCCGAGCCAGCCTGACAATAACCACTAGGAGAAGAAAAGCAACCGGTGTGCTGGCTACCGTTATCCAGGCCAATCTAGCATTTTGGACAAACATGATAATCACGAGACCCAGATAGAGCAAGGCATTGCTCATAACCTGGATCATGCTCTCGTTTAGAGCTTGCAGGATATTGTCCAAGTCACTGGTAAAGCGAGATAAAATATCTCCATCCTGATGGCGGTCAAAGAAAGCGACAGTCATCTTGGACAGCTTGCCAAACAGGCCCTTGCGCATCTCATTGGTCGAATGGGCAATAACTCGGGTCATCAAAAGCATGTAAATCAGGCTAGAAACAGACAGGCAGACAAAGGATACCAATACACTGCCCATGACGCTGCCAAAAGTCGACAGAATCTGATCAGTCTCACCCTTCTCTGCAAAAGCACGTCCCAACTCAACCAAATGCTGAACAGCCTGACCGACATAAACCGGAAAAAGGACCTGAAAAACAGTCGCTGTTATCATCATCAAAAGGACAATGACAAAGGATAATTTGTAACGCTTAAAATATTGCCAGAAAAATGCAATCGTCCGCATCTCAGTCCTCCTTTCCTTTCTGAGTTTCGTAGATTTCACGGTAAACATCGTTAGTTGCGACCAATTCCGCATGCGTCCCTTGACCAATCAGCCGTCCTTGATCCAAGACCAAAATCTTATCTGCATGAACAACGGAGCTAATCTTTTGAGCAATGATAATTGTCGTCGTTCCTTGCAGCTCTTTGTTCAAGGCTTCTTGAACCAGCTTTTCTGACTTAGCATCCAAGGCTGAGGTCGAATCATCTAAAATCAAAATATTGGGATTGTTGACAACACCTCTGGCAATGGACATCCGCTGCTTCTGTCCGCCAGAGAAGTTGCTGCCACGCTCCTCCACTGCACTGTCAAAACTCTCTTCCATACGGCTGATAAATTCACTAGCTTGGGCAATACGAGCCGCCCGCTCCATTTCAGGCAGCGAAGCGTTGAGCTTGCCCTGACGGAGATTGTCCGCAATGGTCCCGCTAAATAGAATCGCCCGCTGGAGCACGATGGAAACATTTTTGCGAAGAGTTCCCTGACTAAGCTCTCGCAGATCTCGGCCGCCAATCTTGACAGAACCTTCCTGCGGGTCAAAAAGACGGGGAATCAGCTGGGCCAAGGTAGACTTACCAGCACCTGTCGCACCAACAACGCCAATCATTTGCCCCGACTCAACTTCAAAGCTAATGTCCTTTAGCATTGGCTCGTCATCGTTGGGATAGGAAAAAGTCACATGCTCAAAGCTAAGGCTGCCTTCTAGTTCTTCATCTGGTGAGTCTGGGAAAGTCATAGCTGGCTCCGTTGCCAATACTTCCTTGATCCGACGGATAGAAATGATCCCCCTCGTCACACCATTTCCCAAGAAGCCAACCATAATGATGGTGAAAATAATCTGGCTCAGGTAACCGATAAAAGAAGCGATGGAGCTGACCAGTCCTGGCTCCGCCTGAATCATGCCAGATAGAGTCCAGATAGCCAAGTAAACAGAGCTGTAGCCGACCAACATCATCATTGGCTCAATGATTGAAAAAGCATAGCCGATATAGAGATTCTCTGACAAAAGTTCATCAGACACCTGACTGAACTTATGAAACTGGTCTTCCTCCCGAACGAAGGACTTGACCACTCGCACACCACGAAGATTTTCCTTAGCAATGGCATTGATCTTATCCAAAAGAGTCTGGAATTTCTTAAAACGAGGCCCCATCATCCCCATCATGACAGCCGTTAGACCAGCTATGAGCACAATCAGCAAGAAGATAATCCACCAGAGAGAGGGCATGGTCACAATGGCCAAGATAACTGATCCGATAAAAAGAATGGGCAGTCGAAGAAGAATTTGAAAGAGCATCATGGTCACATTTAGAATCTGATTGATGTCATTCGTCATCCGCACGACTAGATTGCCGGCGTTGAATTCCTCGATATTGGCATAAGAAAAGGTCTGGATCTTGCGGAAAGTCTCCTCACGGAGATCTGATGAGACAGCCTGGGCAATGTAAGCCGCCAAGGTTACATTAATCCCTCCTGCCACCAGTCCGACAAAACCGATGCCAATCAGCCAACCACCCATACTGTAGATGGTCTGGCTATTTTGCTCCTGCAGAGCATCTAAGATGTGCTTTAAAAACCAGGGCAGTAAAAGAGAGCTGGCAATCATCAGCGAGGTCATCAAAAGCGAACTCAGGGCATACCATTTATACCGTAATAGACTTTTAAAAAACATGCTTCCTCCTACTTTTTTCATATTTGACTTAGTTTCCTTACTATATCATAGATAAAAACAATGTCAAGCAAGAAATTTCTTATATTATATGGTAAAATGAGATATAGACTCTAAAACTGATTTAAATTCAGACTCGGAATTTCATCATAAGGAGAAGATATGGATAAACAACGAGTTGCTGTGATTGGTCCTGGTTCTTGGGGAACAGCCTTATCACAAGTATTAAACGACAACGGACACGAGGTTCGTATTTGGGGAAATATCGCTGAGCAAATCAACGAAATCAACGACGAACACACCAATAAACGCTATTTCAAAGATATTGTACTGGACGAAAAGATCAAGGCTTATCATAATCTGGAAGAAGCTTTAAAAGATGCCGATGCCGTGCTTTTTGTCGTGCCTACCAAGGTAACCCGTCTGGTAGCCAAACAAGTAGCTCAAGCTCTGGACCACAAGGTAAAAATCATGCACGCCTCCAAGGGACTGGAGCCCAATACTCATGAACGGATTTCAACTATCCTGGAAGAAGAAATCCCTGCAGAGCTACGCAGCGAGATTGTCGTTGTCTCAGGTCCCAGCCATGCTGAGGAAACCATTGTACGCGATATTACCCTAATTACTGCTGCTTCTAAGGACCTAGAAACAGCTAAGTATGTGCAGGAGCTCTTCAGCAATCACTACTTCCGCCTATACACCAATACCGACGTTATCGGAGTGGAGACTGCCGGCGCTCTGAAAAACATCATCGCAGTCGGAGCCGGTGCTCTACACGGACTAGGCTATGGTGACAATGCCAAGGCAGCTATTATCACACGCGGTCTGGCCGAAATCACGCGTCTAGGTGTCAAGTTAGGAGCCAATCCTCTGACTTACAGCGGCCTATCTGGTGTCGGTGACCTGATTGTCACAGGGACCTCTGTCCACTCCCGCAACTGGCGGGCCGGCAATGCTCTAGGACGCGGGGAGAAGTTAGCTGATATTGAAGCCAATATGGGCATGGTTATCGAAGGAATTTCCACCACTAAGGCTGCCTATGAACTGGCCCAGGAGCTGGATGTTTATATGCCGATTACCCAGGCTATTTATAAGGTTATTTATCAAAACTGTAATATCAAAGAAGCCATTTATGAAATCATGAACAATGAATTCAAGGCTGAGAACGAATGGACTTCGTTCTAATAGAAAGGAAATAATTATGTCAAAAGTTAAGAAAGCCGTCATCCCTGCAGCTGGTCTCGGAACCCGCTTCCTGCCAGCTACTAAAGCACTAGCCAAAGAAATGTTGCCAATCGTTGACAAGCCAACCATCCAGTTTATCGTTGAGGAAGCTCTCAAATCTGGAATTGAAGATATTCTAGTTGTCACAGGTAAGTCAAAACGCTCCATCGAAGACCACTTTGACTCAAACTTTGAATTAGAATATAACCTCAAAGAAAAGGGTAAAGACGACTTGCTCAAATTGGTTGATGAAACCACTGGTATCGGTCTGCACTTCATCCGTCAAAGCCATCCGCGCGGACTGGGAGATGCTGTCCTTCAGGCTAAGGCTTTCGTAGGAAACGAGCCTTTCGTTGTCATGCTGGGCGATGACCTTATGGACATCACCAATGATAAGGCTGTGCCGCTGACCAAGCAATTGATTGATGACTACGAGGCTACTCACGCTTCTACCATCGCTGTCATGCAGGTCCCTCATGATGAAGTTTCCTCTTATGGTGTGATTGCCCCTCAAGGCGAAGGTGTCAAAGGTCTCTACAGCGTGGAAACTTTTGTCGAAAAGCCAAAACCTGAAGATGCACCGAGTGATTTGGCTATTATCGGCCGCTACCTGCTGACACCAGAAATTTTTGAAATCTTGGAAAAGCAAGCGCCAGGTGCTGGAAATGAGATTCAGCTGACCGATGCGATTGATACTCTTAACAAGACGCAGCGCGTGTTCGCTCGCGAATTCAAAGGTGATCGCTATGATGTCGGTGACAAGTTCGGCTTTATGAAGACTTCAATCGACTACGCCCTCAAGCATCCGCAGGTCAAAGACTCCTTGAAGCAGTATATCATTGACTTGGGTCATACATTAGAGAAAAAACAAAGTAAAAAATAATTGATTCAAACAACTAGCCTTGAAAATAAAATTTTAGCTATAAAAAAGAGGTTAAAAATGAACCGCACCCCCAAAAGTTAGACAGAAAAAATCTAACTTTTGGGGTGTTTTTAAATGAAACTAACTTATGAGGATAAAGTTCGAA
>NZ_JAHZOW010000029.1:0-524 GCF_019929145.1 Streptococcus sanguinis
TTTTCTTTACCATATTTCGTCACCCGCAGGGGTGGATTTACCCCAGACATCCTGCTCGCTAAGTTCCGCGGCGTTCATGTCACACTGTGCCAGCAGTTCATCAAGCGAGTAGCGCCTGGAGATGGGTGTCAGAATCAGTTGGTTGTTGCTCACCTGCGCTTCCACGCTCTGCCCCGGCTGTAAGTTAAGTTCTTTCATTACGATATTGGGAATGACCATACCTGCACTGTTCCCCCATCTTTTTATGGTAATACGCATCTGCACCTCCTTAAGTTATACAAAGTATAACTCACGGTGCTACAGGCAACGTTTTACCCCTGCGCATTTGTGAACGCCAGCAGAGTTTTTTATGCGTTAATAGATATGGAAAGCGGCTCGGAGAGAAAAGCAAAAGGTGAGGGAATTACAAAACAGAATGCGAGTCGTCTCGCAAAAAACAACGCCACCCGAAGGTGGCGTGCTTTTATTATTACTTATCCCTGTCTAACCAGTCGCCGCTTTCAATTAGCTTTAATCCATCGACG
>NZ_JAHZOW010000030.1:0-517 GCF_019929145.1 Streptococcus sanguinis
TCAGGTGTGCTTATCTATCTTATTGAAATAAAATAAATTATGTCGATGATTTGAGGTTGATGACAAACGAAACATAACTTGATGTGATCTGCGTAGGCCGGATAGGGCGCTCGCGCCGCATCCGGCAGGGATAACGCGTACTTTGTCGGCAATATGAAGTTATACAGATAATTTGTTGTGAACCTGCTTGCGTAACCGGTTAAAAAGGGAAAGCAACTTCTTATACCGTAAGGCTAAAAGCAGTACCGCCAGCCCAGCGTAGATGAGTGGCTGCGGTGAAATAATCTTCACTGACCACAAATAATGTATTGGGGCCAGGATCGCGACAAGATAGACGACATTACGCAGCGGTTGCTGGGGATTACCCAATTTTCACTGCATCGTCTGGATAGATGTGAATGCTAAAGCACGCAAAATTAACCGATTGACAATGCTCAGCATTAAATAGGTTCGAGTGATTAATTTTTAGTCAAACAAAATCAGATTATTCCCCCCATTTTGCAGAAGGTAAACTGTT
>NZ_JAHZOW010000031.1:0-500 GCF_019929145.1 Streptococcus sanguinis
GCTTTTAATAGAAATATCAGCTATACGTATTGAAAAACTTATACAAGCATTGTATGATTATCTTGTTCTTGGAACGCCAAGAAAGAATATCTGTGAGCGATATGGTGTAAATAATGGATATATAAGCACAAGTCTTTCTCGTCTTGAGAAAGTAAATCATATGATAATGCAGTTAATCCCCCACCATGTAAAATGGTGCGCAGAAAAAAACAACGATGTAAATGCATAGAATGCAAATGCATTTCATATTTATCATTTGTATACTATGTATACGCTTGCGTTTTATTACGCTGTAATTAACAGTTGTTTCTGTATTGCTTAGATACAATAGATGCACATAAAATTATTGTGTCAAAACTCATAAATAGCAAGTGATTTAAAGTCACATTGTTACTAATATTGTAGTATATTCATGTATATCATTAACTTTAAAAAGTCAAAATATCTATAATATTCCTTGCAATGCGGATGATGTGGTGTAACCCATATTTAAAATATGG
>NZ_JAHZOW010000004.1:0-164019 GCF_019929145.1 Streptococcus sanguinis
ATACAGAACTAAATCCTTCACTTAAATTATTTGTCTAACTTTTTGGGGTCAGTACACTGCCGAAGGGCCTCTTTTTTTATATTTCGCCAGTTATTTATACATACTTGTTAAATCAAGGAATGATGAAAGCCTAGAAAAATCAGAAGGGCGGCCAAGGCTAGATAGCCAAACAAGACTAGCCAGCGCTGAGCAGGTTTAAAAGCATTGCTTGAGCCTTTGATAGGGAGAATGACCGCACAGAGTATGCCGCCAATCAAACCTCCCAAATGCCCCGCCAAGCTGATACTAGGCATGAAACTAAAGATGATATTGACCACAATCAAGGTCATATAAGACTGCCCCAGCTGCTGAATGTAGCTGTCGCGAACGACATAATGCAGGGTCACGATAGAGGCAAAAAGTCCAAACAAGGCGGTTGAAGCTCCTGCTGATAGAGCATCCGGACTGAAAAAGAAGACAAAGATATTTCCCATTAGGCCAGACATCATATAGAGCAGAAAGAAATTTCGCGAGCCAAAAATGTCTTCTGCCTGCCGTCCAATAAAATAAAGAGTAATGACATTTACCACAAAGTGCTCCAAGCCAATATGCACAAAGATAGCAGAAAAGAGACGCCATATCTGAATGGGATTCATGATAATAGTTGGAGAATATACTGCTCCAAATTCAAAGACCGTTTGTGCTTCAGCATAAGAAAAACCACGTAAAATAAGCATCCCCACAAAGACAAGTGTTGTTAGAATTAGCAAAATACTGGTTACAGGATATTTTTTATCATAGATGTAGTTCATAAGTCAACACTTCCTTTACTGCTATATCGTGATAATCGGGCTCAAAATCAGACTGTTGAAAACTATAGATGCTGCTGATGGATGCTCCTGCAAAATCAGCCAGATAGCGGTCATAGTAGCCACCGCCATAACCAATCCGAAAGCCTTGAGAATTGAAGACCACACCCGGCACATGAATCAGATCAATCTCCGTCTTCTCCACAGCCTCTTCACTTATCGGCTCCATAAGTCCAAAAGAGCTTTTTTGAAGGCGACTTTCATCATAATCCACAAATATCATCCGACCCTGGCCATAGGTCTTAGGCACTAAAACCCGCTTGCCGTCCAACTGAGCCTGTTTAATAAAGGCTGCAGTTGAGACTTCATGCGGCATAGAAAGATAGGTAGCGATAACCTGAGCTTTTTGATAAGCTGCTGAACTGAGCAAGTGCTGGGTCAGCCAGTTATCTGCCTGTTCTTTTTCTTTTCCTGACAGTTTCTTCATCTGGTTCAGTACAGTTTGTCTCAGCTCTTTTTTCACGCAGCTCGTCCACCTTTTTCTTATCTTTCGTTGATTTTATAATCTAGGAATTTCCCAATCTTTTCAATAGCAAAGGACAGTGCTGCCTCATCCGGGGCCATCTTGGGATGATGAAGGGCATAGGGGCTGTCCACTCCCAGCCAGAACATGACGCCCTTGACCTTGCTGAGCAAATAACCGAAATCCTCGCCTGTCATAGCCGGCGCAATATCAATCAACTGCACTCCTTCTTCCTTCTGGAAAAAGTCCATCAATTCGTCTGCCAGGTCAGGATGATTTTCTACAGGCAGGTAACCACCTTGTTTAAGCTCCAAGTCCAATTCCAGACCGAAACTTTGGGCTAGGCCTTCTGCTATTTCCCGTAAGCGTTTCTGGGTCAAGAGGTTCATCTCCTGAGTCAGAGTCCGAATGGTACCATGCAAAAAGGCCGTTTCTGCGATGACATTGTTGGTCGTGCCAGCATGGAGCGAACCAAAGGTCACAACTGCCCCCTTGATAGGATCGACATTGCGGCTGACAATGGTCTGCACCTGGGTGATAAAGTAGCTAGCCGCCACCAAAGCGTCATTGGCTTCATGAGGAAAGGCCGCATGGCCCCCCTTACCCTTAAAAGTCAGCTTGACTTCACAGGTGCCAGCAAAGAGAGTTCCTCTGTTAGTCGCAATATCACCGACCTTGAGGTCCGGTCGCACATGAAGTCCATAAAACTCATCTGGCAGCCAGTCACCAAAAGCACCGTCTTCGTACATGAGCATTCCACCAGCTTCGTTTTCCTCTGCAGGCTGAAAGAGAAAAAGCAGATTGTGGGTAGGCTGAGTGCTCACAGCTTGCTCCAGCAGACCTAGAGCCACCGTCATGTGCATATCATGTCCGCAGGCATGCATGCGACCTTCATGAGTACTGGCAAAGTCCAGGCCTGTATCCTCCACAATCGGCAAACCATCAATATCTGTCCGCCAGCCAATCGTCTTATCTGGTGAACTTCCCTTGATAAAGACCAAAATACCAGTCCGCCAAGTTCGGATTTCCACAAAGTCTAGGCCAGCTGTCAGGCCATCAATGACCTGCATCAGGTAGGCATGAGTCTTGTATTCTTCCAGACCGATTTCTGGTATCTGGTGTAAATCACGGCGAATGTTCAGGTAATCAAGCATTGTTTCTTTCCTTTAAAATCTTGTCAGACCAGTCAAAGTGTTGGGCCGCACCCAATCAATTCAAATTTATGCCATCTTTAAAGAGTACGCAGAGCGTCTTCCAGAGCTGTCTTCTGCTGGGTCTTCTCGTCAATAGTCTTGATAACTCGTGCCGGAACACCAGCAACCACTACATTTTCCGGAACATCCTGGGTCACAATCGCACCAGCCGCAACAACGGAACCACTGCCAATTTGTACACCTTCGATCACAACCGCATTGGCACCAATCAGCACATTGTCTCCAACCCGAACTGGCTCAGCACTAGCCGGCTCAATGACTCCCGCCAGAACCGCACCAGCACCGACATGACTGTTTTTGCCGACAATCGCTCGGCCACCCAGAATAGCACCCATATCAATCATGGTCCCAGCACCAATTTCTGCACCGATATTGATGACCGCCCCCATCATGATGACAGCATTGTCGCCAATTTCAACTTGGTCTCGAATAATAGCACCCGGCTCAATACGGGCATTGATATCGCGCTTGTCCAAAAGCGGCACCGCAGAGTTGCGGGCATCCTGCTCTACGACATAGGTCTTATTCTCCTCTAAGTTCACTAGGAGTGGCTTAATTTCTTCCCAGTCTCCAAAAAGAACATTGCCTAACTTCACAACAGACCAAGGAATGGAACCGTGCAATTCTCCATAAAAGGTCACCTTGACCGGAGTTTTTTTCTTGGCATCAGCGATAAATTTGATAATTTCTTGAGCGTTCATTTTAGTAGCAGACATGATTCTTCCCTCGATTCGTGAATAGTTTAGCCTTTTAGTTTGTTTATCTCCTCAATCTCCAACAACTTGAAGAACAATTGAAGTAAACCAAGAAGCTTGATTAGACAATATTATAACACAAAAAAGGGGATTGCAAAACTCCTATAAGACTCTCTACATGAGATACAGATTGTAAAAAGACACGAACTCTCGTCCGTGCCCAACAAAGCAATTCCAAACTATATACCAACGATATTATTTAATTCTTTCGTTCAAAATGTTCCCACTGTTGGCATCAATGGTCATTTTGATCTTTTGCGTACCGTTCAGAGCTTCCAGCTGTAAGATAAGCACTCCTATTCATTTATTCTATTTAGAAAGATTACTCAATAGGTACTGTCCATTTTCCTGACGGACAAAAGTCAAAGTTATCTCCTTATTTGAAGAGGTTTCATAGTTTACAAGCATCTTCGGCTCTGATTCACCATCCCCATAAACTGAGATATGTTGATATTCTGGGTATTCCTTGATTACTTCTTTAAAGGAAGAACCGCCCTCGCCTGTTTCCGCATCACCCATCTTTAAGTTCTCTGTAATCTGGCCAGATACCTTTTTATCATAGTCGTCACTACCGGGCATAATACTCATACCCTGAAGATGGTAGCTGCCATCCTCGTGTTTCATAAAGGTCAGAGTGGTATAACTAGAGTCAGGTAACCAAGACAATGAGAGCCCTTCTTCCTGAAACGTCACACTGCTGGCCAAGCCAAAATCTTTGACTACTTGTTCAGGGGTCAATCCTTCATCATCCGCACTAACAATGCTCAGCTTTTCAAGGTCTTTCACTTCCCACTCATACACATCCTCTTTTGACGGAGCCACAAAAGAAGCAACATCGCTTTGATGTCCCTTTCGAGACAGACTTGGCACACTTCCCCCACCCATAAAATCATTTAGGAAATAGCCGCCAAGACCTCCTAGCAATAGTCCCGCTGCCAAACCTATTCCTAAAAATCCTATCAGCTTGCCCGTACTATTTTTCTTTGGCTCTGGACTTGGCTGGGCAGCGAAGTTTGCAGCTTGCTGTGGTCCGGCAAAGTTCTGACCAGCTGGATTAAATCCCTGAGGAATTGCTTCTTGAAAAGCAGGATTTCCCCAATTATCCTGCTGAGGCATCTGCTGCTGAGGAGCATCAAAAATTGGTTGCTGAACGCCAAAATCTTGATTAGGATTCGGCATTTCAGGACTGCCCCCTTCTACTGGGAGAGGCTGCCCCTCTGTTGAGTTAGCTACAAATTGTCCTGAGTCTGATGACTGGACTTGCTGCGGGTACGGAGCCAATCCTTCTAAAGATTGTTCCTGCGGTTTATTTTGTTCTGACATCGTTTCTCCTTTTATTATTTGAGTTCTGTTTTATTTATTGGCAGTAGTGGACAAAAGATAGTTTCCGTCCTCCTGCTGAACGAAGAACAACCTATAAGTACCATCATTAGGAGCGTCATAAGCCGCCTCCATAATGGTTTGACTAGTATCCTCACTAAAATCTTCATCTACACGAATAGAGATACTCCTCGGACTGCCATATTCCTTAAAAACTTCCTTATAGGAAATGCCATCCTTACCAGTCTTTGCATCGCCTTTTTTCAATTTTTCAAAGTAATCAGCCGCCATCGCTTCGTCCTCAGCATTATGTTTACTTCCTTCAAAGCGAATATTATAGATATGAAGGCTATTCAGATAGAAACCATCTTTTTTCTTCTCAAAAGCCAGAGAAGCGGTTTGATCTGTATAATAAACTGGCCAGTCCTCCTCATCATCAGAATCTTGAAGCGTTCCCCACTCTAAATCAAGGCTGTCACGAGAGATTTCTTCTTTTAAAGCCTTGCCATATTTATCAAGAATATCTTCCACAGAAGTACCATTCGTATCTGTCTGAATAGTATTGAACCGTAACTCTGACAAACTATCAATGTCCCACTTGAACTCAGTAGTATCGGGGTCAATGTACTGATCTGATTGATTTCTCTTTGATTCCCTAGCATCTGCCAAAGGATGAAGCACAGGATATTCTCCTCTGATGACCTCCGCTACTCCCACTCTATATCCCCATATTCCCCCTCCGATTAGTCCAAGACCAAGAGAGAGCAAGGCTCCGCCTATCAGGATTCCTTTCCAAGATTTATTCTTGGCCAAAGGTGGGGTTGGTCCCTGCGGACTTGAAACATGGCCCTGCTGAGGTTGAAAATGATGCGGGAATTCCTCTTGCGACTGAGCATTCCTTGAAGGCTCAAAAGAATGCTGTGTTTGCTGTTCTGTCAATCTTCTTTCCTCTTTCTTGTTTATTTCCAATAGTCTTATCAGTTCTCTTTTAATAACGAAATGCTTTGAAAGCAGTCAGTCACAAAAGATAAACTAAATAACTAAAAACTTACATTTCCTCTGACTTTATATATAAGAAATTTCCATCTGGCTGGCCTACAAACAATAGGTATTCATAACCATCTTCTGTTTTATAAGTCACCTCAGCAATCAGACGGTTGGAGATAATCTTATTATCTACGTCACGCTCGCTTGTGATGACAATTTCTGACGGAACAGGATGCCTCTTCAGAACCTCTGATAAAGCTGTTCCTCCTTCACCCGTTTCCTTGTCTCCTTTTTTCAAACGTTCAAGGTCTTTGGGAGATAATACGCTCCAATCTGTCGTTTCCTTCCCTTTTCTATATTCTTTAAAAGAATCTCCAACTACCACTTGTCTCAGATAGTAGTTCTGGTCAACTTTATCAAATTGAAAAGAAATATTTTGCTCCTTGTCCCTGACAGAAGGGCCCCATCGGAGTAACAGACGATTACGATCATATTCTGCTGAACTAGCCAAGCCATAAGTTTCAACGATTTGATCAGCCGTCAGGCCTAATCCTTCATCATTTGTATAGCTCAACCGTCCCAAGTCTTTCAATGTCCAATTAAACTGAACCGACTGCCCGTCTGTAGTAAAGCTGTCACTCTTGGCTTTGGCTTCTTCCTGAGCCTTACTCAGACGCTTAATCCTTTGAATATCCTTATTTGTCTGCGCCTGCTTGCCGATAAAATAAGCTGAACCGCTGCCAATCAAAAGACCAATTATGAGAGCAAAAATTGAAAGTCCTATGACTTTTCCGATATTACCCTTCTTATCAGGCAATCCTTGCGGCTGAATCTGCTGGAAATTCCCTTGCAATGGCTGGCTGCTAGTTTGATTTTCTTGCCAAGCCCCTTGCGCTTGACCTTGACCATCTTTATCTGACATGGTTTTCTCCTTATAAATTTTATTGATTTGTCATATTGCGAAAACATTGAAAAACAATGACAAATTTTACAATATTATAACATAAATTATTCTTCCAATCAAAAAACCTCCCCTAAGGGAGGCTGCGTTTAATATTACAAACGTGCATTCAATTCTTTGCTCAGCTCTTCAAATCCTGGTTTACCAAGAAGGGCAAACATATTTCTCTTGTAGGCTTCAACCCCTGGTTGGTCAAATGGGTTAATTGCATTCAAGTAACCTGAAAGGGCAATTGCCAATTCGAAGAAGTAGATAGTGTAGCCAAGAGTGAAGGCATCTTGCTCTGGAAGAGTCACATACATGTTTGGTACGTCACCATCTGTGTGGGCAAGAAGAACGCCGTCGGTCGCTTTTTTGTTTACAAAATCAACATCTTTTCCTTGAAGGTAACCAAGTCCGTCAAGGTCTTCTTCCAAGCTAGGGATAATCACGTTTTTACGTGGTTTGTCAACACGGACAACTGTTTCAAACATGATGCGAGTTCCTTCTTGGATAAATTGACCCAATGAGTGCAAGTCAGTTGAGAAGTTAGCTGAAGTTGGATAGATTCCTTTTTGGTCTTTCCCTTCTGACTCACCAGCCAATTGTTTCCACCATTCTGAGAAGTATTGAAGTGATGGCTCGTAGTTTACCAAAATTTCAGTTGCGTAGCCTTTGCGGTAAAGAATGTTACGAACTGCTGCATATTGGTAGGCTTCATTTTCTGAAAGTTTGTCTGAAGTGTAATCTTTGCGGGCTGCGTTAGCACCTTCCATAAGGGCTTTGATGTCCGCACCTGATGCAGCGATTGGAAGCAAACCAACTGCGGTCAATACTGAGAAGCGTCCACCGATGTCATCTGGAACCACAAATGTTTCCCAACCGTTAGCATCTGCTTCGACCTTAACAGCACCTTTTTGGCGGTCAGTTGTCGCGTAGATACGTTTGTTGGCTTCTTCTTGACCATATTTCTTCACCAAAAGTTCTTTGAAGACGCGGAAAGCGATAGCTGGTTCTGTTGTTGTACCTGATTTAGAAATTACGTTTACTGAGAAATCTTTGTCAGCTACATACTCTACCAAGTCAGCAAGGTAAGTAGATGAAATTGAGTTTCCAGCGTAAAGGATTTGTGGGGCCTTGCGTTCTTCTTTTGTTTGCAAGTTTGCAAAGTGGTGGTTCAAGAAGTCAATGGCTGCTTTGGCACCAAGGTAAGATCCACCGATACCAATCACAACCAAGACATCGCTGTCTGATTTGATTTGCTCAGCAGCTTTCAAAATGCGGTCGAATTCTTCACGGTCATAGTTTTCAGGAAGGTCCAACCAACCCAAAAAGTCGCTACCAGCACCAGTTCCTTTGCGGATTAATTCATCTGCTGCTGTTACTTGTGATTGCATGTACTCCACTTCATGTGGGGCAACAAATTTATCTAAAACTTTTGAATAATCAAATTTAATATGTGACATGATATTCCTCCATTTTTTATTCCACTCTATCATATCGCTTTCATACTTATTTAGCAAGTAATTTATTGTTTTAAAACGCTTCCAATTTAATTTTTTATAAATGAGCTAATCCTAGTAGCCATCTGAAAGCAATCGTTTGCGTAAGTCAACAAATTTTAGGCCTATTGAGAAGAATAATTTTGATTTACAAAGAGCCCAATATTCTAGTTAAAATTGGATGGCGGCTGAATTCATTTCAGGTCCGTTCGAACTAGATTCACTGTTCCAATATTCATCTGCGCCTTTCAGGCTTGATTCATTCAACATCGGAACGTAGTTCTCGCTTCGCTCAAACTGCGTCAATGTCTCTAAACTCATCTTCCTCCTTCGGAGTTGATTCGTTAAGAGGCATAGAAAAAGAGCACACAGCTTACTTCGCTTAGGGCTGCTGGATTCCTCCCCTGACCCGCTTCACGCAAAACTGTTGCTCCATGAATAGTATATCACATTTTTTTACTTTTGGCGACGATTTCTAAAAAAATCTTGCATGATTTGAGCGCACTCTTCTTGGAGGACACCTACCTCCACTTCTACACGGTGGTTAAGGCGCTCATCTGTCAAAATATCATAAAGGCTGCCAGCTGCTCCAAATTTCTGATTTGCTGCCCCATAGACAACATGAGGAATGCGTGCCAGACCGATTGCTCCGCTGCACATGACACATGGCTCAATAGTCACAAAAAGCGTTGTGTCCAGCAAACGCCAGCTATTTTCATGCTGATTTGCCTCTTCGATAGCCATAATCTCCGCATGCATAACAGCCCGCTGCAGCTCCTCACGTGCATTGTGGCCGCGACCAATAATCTTCCCCCCTTTAACCAAGACACAGCCGATGGGAATTTCATCATGAGCTAGGGCAGTCTCCGCCTCCTTCAAAGCTTCCCTCATAAATGCTTCTTTTTCTTCAATCGTGTAATTCATCATTGCCTTTCTAAATCTATAGTCGTCTATCTCATTATACCACAAGCCTGCTGCACTTCTCAAAAAAAGTAAAAGCCACCACTGGGGTGACTTTCAGGAGATTATTATGAAAAAAGTTTAGGATTTTTAAACAAAGTTAGGAGGTCTTTGTTTATGCTGTTAGTATAATATATATATCTTAAATGAATCTTAAGATGAAATTTTCTTACAAAAAAGCACAAGAAGCAATTTCCTTGTGCTGACTTTTTTATAAATTTGACCAGACGCTTTCCAAGATGTTTGTCTGCTCACGGCCAGGACCGACTGAGAAAGTAGAAATACGAACACCAACCAGCTCACTCACCCGGCGAACATAGTTGCGGGCATTTTCTGGCAAGTCTTCCAGACTGCGGACACCGGTGATGTCCTCTGACCAGCCTCGCAGCTCTTCGTAAATCGGCTTGCAGCGCTTGAGCTGTTCTAGGCTAGCTGGATAATGGTCAATTCGCTGACCATCCAAGTCATAGGCTACACAGATCTTGACGGTATCCAGACCGCTCAATACATCGATGGAGTTAAGCGAAAGATTGGTAATCCCTGACACACGGCGGCTATGGCGCATAACAACCGAATCAAACCAGCCTACCCGACGCGGACGGCCAGTGGTGGTGCCATATTCGTGGCCGATATCACGAATGCGGTCACCAACTTCATCGAAAAGCTCTGTTGGGAATGGTCCATCTCCAACCCGACTGGTGTAGGCCTTGCAGACACCGACTACCTTGTCAATCTTGCTCGGACCAACACCGGAACCAATAGTCACTCCCCCCGCAACTGGGTTAGATGAAGTTACAAATGGATAAGTACCTTGGTCAATATCCAGCATAACCCCTTGAGCCCCTTCAAAGAGCACTCGCTTGCCCTGATCCAGCGCATCGTTGAGGATAACAGAAGTATCGGTCACATACTGCTTGATTTGCTGGCCATATTCATAGTATTCTTCAAAAATATCATCAAAGCTGATTGCTGTACTATCGTACAACTTCTCAAAGAGGCGGTTTTTCTCAGCTAGATTCCGCTCCAAGCGCTCTCTGAAAATATCTTTATCCAAAAGGTCGGCGATGCGGATACCGACACGGGCAGCCTTGTCCATATAGGCAGGGCCGATTCCCTTGATTGTTGTTCCGATTTTATTGTCACCTTTTGCTTCTTCCTGCAGACGATCCAGCTCGATATGGTAAGGCAGGATGACATGGGCTCGATCAGAGATGCGAAGGTTGTCTGTCGTCACGCCCTCTTCATGCAGGTAGTTCAATTCTTTGACCAGAGATTTAGGATTAACCACCATTCCATTTCCAATCACAGAAATTTTTTCCGGGAAGAAAATCCCTGACGGAATCAGATGCAGCTTGTACTTCTTGCCGTCAATCACGATAGTATGGCCGGCATTGTCACCACCCTGATAGCGGGCAATCACTTCGGCATTGGCTGAAAGGAAGTCTGTAATCTTCCCTTTTCCTTCATCTCCCCACTGGGTTCCTACAACAACTACTGATGTCATAATTTTGTCTGAGCTGAAGCAGCTCTTCCTTTCTTGAAAAGCAGGCAGGAATCTCACCTGCGATTATATTTTATACCTCATTATATGAAAAATTTAACAATTTTTCAAGGTGGGACCCATTCTTGATTTGCTTTTTCCCTTTTGAAAACGAATTAAATTTTCAAAAAATCTGTATTTTCTGAAATTTGTTAGTTTATTAAAAATAAAAGTTCGGAATTTTTGTAAAATCGTAGCGGAAATTTGTTTTCTTTTTCCGTTTGTAATAGACTAAAATTACTACCATAGGACGGTGAAACGATGACGATTAATCAATTACTTCAGAAACTGGATACAGCAAGCCCCATTCTCCAAGCGACCTTTGGTCTGGAGAGAGAAAATCTGCGGGTAACAACTGACGGACACTTAGCTCAAACTGCCCATCCGAGTCAGCTGGGTTCCCGCAATTTCCACCCGACCATCCAAACAGACTTCAGCGAGCAACAACTGGAACTAATTACACCTATCGCTCACTCGACTAAGGAAGCACGACGCTTGCTGGGAGCTATCAGCGATGTGGCTGGCCGCTCGATTGACCAGAGTGAACGCCTCTGGCCCCTGTCCATGCCACCGCAGCTGACTGAAGAAGAGATTGTCATCGCCCGTTTGGAAAACGACTACGAACGCCACTATCGAGAGGGCTTAGCGAAAAAATATGGAAAAAAACTACAGGCTATCTCTGGCATCCACTACAACATGGAGCTAGGAAAAGATCTGGTCACTTCTCTCTTTCAAGTCAGCTCCTACCATTCACTCAAGGACTTTAAAAATGACCTCTATCTCAAGCTGGCTCGAAACTTTCTGCGTTTCCGCTGGATTTTAACCTATCTCTACGGGGCTGCCCCTTTGGCAGAAGCCGGTTTCTACAGTCAGGAAATTTCCCAGCCTATCCGCTCTTTTCGTAACAGCGACTATGGCTATGTCAATGACGAGAATATTCAGGTATCCTACGCTTCTTTGGAACAATATATAACTGATATTGAAAACTACGTTCAGTCAGGCGAGCTCAGCGCTGAAAAAGAATTTTACTCAGCCGTTCGCTTCCGAGGACAGAAGCACAATCGCGCCTATCTGGAGCAGGGTATCACCTATCTGGAATTCCGCTGTTTTGACCTCAATCCTTTTGACCATTTAGGCATTAGCCAGGAAACCTTAGATACTGTCCATCTCTTTTTACTGAGCCTGCTCTGGCTAGATGATGTAGAAAATGTGGATGCGGCATTAAAAGCTGCCCACGACTTGAACCAAAAGATTGCTTGTAGCCACCCGCTGACTGCCCTGCCCGATGAAGGAGACAGCTCAGCCCTTCTCCAAGCCATGGAAGAGCTCATCCAGCATTTTGAACTGCCAACTTACTACCAAGCCTTGCTTGAGCAGCTTAAGGAGGCACTTCTGAATCCTCAGCTTACCCTATCTGGTCAGCTCCTGCCTCATATCCAGCAGGATTCCTTAATGGCCTTTGGGCTAGAAAAAGCAGAGGAATATCACCGCTATGCTTGGACTGCTCCTTATGCCCTTAAAGGCTACGAAAATATGGAACTGTCCACCCAGATGCTACTCTTTGATGCTATTCAAAAGGGGCTTAATGTAGAAATTTTAGATGAAAATGACCAATTTCTCAAGCTTTGGCACGGTCACCATGTGGAGTATGTCAAGAACGGAAACATGACCTCCAAGGATAACTATGTCATCCCTCTGGCCATGGCCAATAAAACAGTCACCAAAAAGATTTTGGCTGCAGCTGACTTTCCCGTTCCGGCTGGAGCAGAATTTTCTTCCCTAGAGGATGGACTAGCCTATTACCCTTTGATTAAGGAGCGACAAATTGTTGTCAAACCTAAGTCAACCAACTTCGGACTGGGCATCTCTATCTTCCAAGAACCAGCTAGTCTGGAAGCTTATCGCAAGGCTTTGGAGATCGCTTTTTCAGAAGACGCTGCTGTCTTAGTCGAAGAATTTATCGCTGGAACAGAGTACCGCTTCTTTGTCTTAGACGGTCAGTGTGAGGCAGTCCTCTTGCGAGTAGCAGCCAATGTCATCGGAGACGGTCAGCATACCGTGAGAGAATTGGTTGCCATCAAAAATGACAATCCGCTGCGGGGCCGGGATCATCGCTCACCGCTCGAAATCATTGAACTGGGGGACATTGAACTGCTCATGCTGGACCAGCAAGGTTATGGACCAGATGATATCCTGCCTGCTGGAGTTAAGGTTGACTTGCGCCGCAATTCCAATATTTCTACTGGCGGAGACTCGATTGATGTCACAGACAGCATGCACCCATCTTATAAGGAACTTGCCGCAGACATGGCCATGGCTATGGGAGCTTGGGCTTGTGGCGTTGACCTGATCATCCCTGACAGCTCTGCTATTTCCACAAAGGAAAATCCCAACTGTACCTGCATCGAGCTAAACTTCAACCCCTCTATGTATATGCACACCTATTGTGCTGAGGGACCGGGACAAAGCATCACCCCTAAAATACTGGCTAAACTTTTCCCAGAAATGGACTGACAAAACAAAAATCGCAGGGTATTACTTGCGATTTTTGTTTGAATACTTGAGAGAAACGAAGAAACTTTCGTTTTAGAAATGACGCTTGCTTTATTGATAGGAATCAAATGTCTTCCTGAATTAAGCAAATATAAAAAATGGTCTCAATATATAAAATCATTTCAATCTTTATCCTTCAAAAACCAGCTTTTATGTTAAAATAGAGATATCACATTGAGAAGAAAGAGCAAAGTCCATGTCGAGAAAAAAGGATGATTCTAACCAGCAGCCGGAATGGTTTAGCTGGATTTGGATACTTGCAATTATATTTGGTTCTGGAGTGGTAGCCAGCTATCTGATCCCCATTGCTATTTTGGGAGGTGTTGGCTACGGAATCTATCGCTACCAAAGACAGAAAAGAGTTCGTATTGAAGCTAAACAAGCCAGCATTGGCCGTATTGAAGATTTAAAAGCAGAGATTGGTCAAGCTGATCGTCGTATTAAAGAATTAGAAAGCTACCAAGAATACGGTAAGAAGGAAGATTACCAGGATTTAGCCCTGCAAATTCTTCCCCAACTCACCTATATCAAAAACGTTGCTAAGGAATTGCGAGATGAAATTCCTGCATCTGTCTACCAGCGCATTCAGACTAAAATTACTACTGTAACCGAGGAAATTGATAAACAACTGCAAAAGATTGAACGAGAGAAAAGGCAACAGGAAGCGCAGCCCAAGAAAACGAGCCTAGAAGAGCTAGCTCCAGAATTGGTCGCTACGGTTCGCAATATTCAGATTGACCACGAGGCCATTCTTCAAAAAATCTCTCAATCCGAAAGCAATAACAAGGAAGAACTGACCGCCATTCATCAGTCCCAGATGGAGCACTACGAAGATATTTTAGAAGGCTACCTCAAAATCAAAGCCTCTCCCAAAGATTTTTACAATGCAGAGGAGCGGCTAGCCAAGGCCAAAGCAGCTATCGAGCAGTTTGACTTGGACCTAGACGAAGCGCTGCGCCAGTTAAACGAAGCTGATTTGAGGGACTTTGACATCAGCCTGCGCATCTTAGACAAAGAAAAGCAAACAGACACCGGCTTTTAAGCTAGATAAACCAAAGGAGAAACTATGAGCCAAGAATTTAATTTTGATATTGATAAAATTGCCAATAATGCTATCAGCAAAAGCGACAAAACAACAGAAATCATCGAAGCCAACACGACTCAAGAAAATGGTCAGCTAACTTTTCTGGAAAAGCTGACTCCTGAGCAACAGAGTGCGATTACGGCTAAAGCTCCGCAGCTGGTGGATAACTTCGTATCAGACCAAAATGCCTTGCTGGACTTTGGCCAATCTGCTGTAGAAGAGGTCAACGGCACTGTCAATCGTATCTTAGCCGAACAGAAAAAATTGCAGATCCCTCAGGTAGATGAGCTCTTAAAAAATACCAACAAGGAACTCAATGGCTTTGTCGCAAAATACAAGGACGCTCAAGTTGCGGAACTGGACAAGAAGCCTAATTTCCTGGAAAAACTCTTCAAACAGAGCAAAAACACTCTTCAAGAATTCTATTTTGATTCACAAAATATTGAGCAGAAAATGGACGGCATGGCTGCAACCGTCGTCAAGCAAGAAGACGTTCTGGCTCGCAATATTGTTTCTGCTGAAATGCTGATTGAGGACAATACCAAATCGATTGAAAATCTAGTCGGAGTCATTTCCTTTATCGAAGCTGCTCAGCAAGAAGCTGGCAATCGAGCGCTTAAGTTGCAGGCTGAAGTTGCTCAGTTAGATATGACTACCGTTGACTACCAAGTCAAATCGCAAGAATTAGCCCGAATGACGGAGGTGGTCAATACCTTAGAGCAGCAACACACTGAATATGTCAGCCGTCTCTATGTAGCTTGGGCGACAACGCCTCAAATGCGTAATCTGGTTAAGGTTTCCTCTGATATGCGCCAAAAACTTGGAATGCTCCGTCGCAATACCATTCCAACTATGAAACTGTCTATCGCCCAGTTAGGCATTCTCCAGCAATCAATGAAGTCAGGTCAGGTAGCTGACGCTATCTCTAACGCGAATAATGCTGCCCTACAAATGCTCGCTGAGACCAGCAAGGAAGTCATTCCTCAACTGGAGCGGATTTCCCAAAGCCCTACTATCGCTGTTGAGTCTGTAACTAAGCTAGCAGAAAGCCTAGTCGCACAAAATCAAGGCATTATCGAAGCTATTGATAAAGGACGGGAAAAACGCGCTCTGCTAGAAGCGGCTGTCATCCAATCCGCAGAAACTATCAACAACTCTGTAAAACTGCGTGATCAAAAGATTATCCAAGCCCTACTGGATCAAGGTAAGGAAGCCCAGAAAGAATTAACTTCAGAATAAGCAAAAGAGCCTAGATGGCTCTTTTAATGTTTTACTTTTTAAATGATCAATACAGTCCTGTCTTCCGATTATCCCTTTAAAACAAGCAGCTTTCCAACAGTTCTTTATTACGCAGCTGGGCTAGCCAGTTGTCAGGAATCCCTTCCAAACCATAGATGATACCAGCCAAGCCACCAGCAACTGCTGCTACTGTATCAGTGTCATCGCCCAAATTAACAGCTTTCAGGACAGTTCCCGGATAAGAAGTGCTAGTCAGCAGACACCACAGCGCTGCTTCCAAGGTATCCACCACATAGCCAGTAGAGCGAATGTCATCTTCGGTCAGCTCTGCTAAAGTTTGCAAACGAGCGTAGGTCGTGCTAGTCTCTAAGCCTGATAATATTTCCGATAGTTGCTGGCCTTTTAAGAGCCTACGAGCAATAGCCACATAAAGCAAGCAGGCCTCTACGGAAGTCGCATGGGCATGTGTAATACTGGAAACAGCTTCAATATCAGACGGACTGGCTTCCGTAAAGGCAAGGGGCAGAATCCGCATCAAGGAACCATTTCCATTGGAATATTCATCAGACAGACCGTGTCCTCTTGTCAAGGCTTCGCGAGTCGCTTTTCCTACATCAAAGGTCAGACCATCTGGTGTGTATGCTCCCTCAAAGAGCCAATTTTTAAACCGCTGCTGCATATCAGTAAGATCAATCTTACCTTTTTCCCTAATAGAATCACAGGTCGCCAAAACAAGGCTGGTATCATCTGACCAAGTGCCAGCAGGTTGCTGATGGCTGCCATAGCCCACCATCTCAACCGCTTTAAAACTGCCTCGGGCTAAAAATTCATACGGAACGCCTAATGCATCAGCTACTGCCAGACCATAGACTGCCGCTTTCAAAGATTGGTTCATGCTAGCCTCCTTTGTTTTATTATACTATTTTTGGTCTTAAAATGCTTCCTAACCCCAAAAAACAAGCGCAGCCTCGCGCTTGTTTTTCTATTTTGTGTTAAAATAAAAGGTATGGACAAAATTATCAAAACTATCTCAGAAAATGGTTCTTTCCGCGCTTATGTGCTGGATAGCACAGAGACGGTTCGGACCGCTCAAGAAAAACATCAAACTCAAGCAAGCTCTACCGTTGCACTTGGCCGCACACTGATTGCCAGTCAAATTTTAGCTGCAAATGAAAAAGGCCAGACCAAGATTACCGTCAAGATCCTCGGGACCAGCTCACTAGGCGCGATCATCACAGTGGCAGATACCGAGGGTAATGTCAAAGGTTATGTACAGAATCCCGGAGTAGATATCAAAAAGACTGCCACCGGCGAAGTTCTGGTTGGTCCTTTTGTAGGCCAAGGAGAATTCCTCGTTATCACGGACTACGGTACGGGCAATCCTTACAACTCCATGACTCCTCTCATCTCTGGAGAAATCGGTGAAGACCTAGCTTTCTACCTAACCGAAAGCCAGCAAACACCTTCCGCAGTTGGACTTAATGTCCTCTTGGATGAGAATGATAAAGTTAAGGTTGCTGGTGGTTTCTTGGTACAAGTTCTGCCTGGTGCTAAAGAAGCTGAAATTGCCCGCTTTGAGAAGCGGATCCAAGAAATGCCTGCCATCTCAAAACTGCTGGAATCCGATGACCATATCGAAGCTCTGCTGGCTGCCATCTATGGTGATGAGCCATACAAACGCCTGTCTGAAGAGGAAATCCGCTTCCAGTGCGACTGCAGCAAAGAGCGTTTCATGAATGCCTTGGCTACCCTGCCAAAGACTGACTTAGAAGAGATGCGTGACCAAGACCAAGGGGCTGAAATCGTCTGCCAATTCTGCCAGACTGCCTATCACTTTGACCAAAACGACCTGGAGGAACTGATTCGTGACAAATCTTAATACCCCTTTTATGATTGGGAATGTTGAAATTCCCAACCGCACAGTTCTGGCACCTATGGCCGGTGTAACCAACTCTGCTTTCCGAACCATTGCCAAAGAGCTGGGAGCAGGCCTGGTCGTGATGGAAATGGTCTCTGACAAGGGCATCCAGTATAACAACGAAAAAACCCTCCATATGCTCCACATCGATGAAGGAGAAAATCCCGTTTCTATCCAGCTTTTCGGTAGCGACGAGGACAGTTTGGCTCGCGCAGCAGAATTTATCCAAGAAAATACCAAGACGGATATTGTCGATATCAATATGGGCTGCCCGGTCAATAAAATCGTTAAAAACGAAGCTGGAGCTAAATGGCTCAAGGACCCTGAGAAAATCTATAAAATCATCAACAAGGTCCAGTCCGTTCTGGATATTCCCCTGACAGTTAAGATGCGGACTGGCTGGTCTGACAGCTCACTAGCTGTAGAAAATGCTCTAGCAGCCGAAGCCGCTGGAGTCTCAGCCCTGGCTATGCACGGTCGCACCCGTGAGCAAATGTATACTGGTCATGCTGACCTTGAGACCTTACACGACGTAGCGCAAGCTCTGACCAAGATTCCTTTCATCGCTAACGGTGATATCCGGAGTGTGCATGATGCTAAACAGCGTATCGAGGAAGTCGGTGCCGATGCCGTTATGGTAGGCCGAGCTGCTATGGGAAATCCTTATCTCTTTAACCAAATCAACCACTACTTTGAAACCGGCGAAATCCTTCCAGACCTCAGCTTCGAGGACAAGATGAAAATCGCCCACGACCACCTCTCCCGCTTGGTAAATCTCAAAGGAGAATACGTGGCCATCCGCGAATTCCGGGGCCTAGCTCCGCACTATCTGCGCGGTACTGCCGGAGCAGCCAAGCTCCGCGGTGCTATTTCACAAGCTGAAAGTCTGGCTGAAATCGAAGAACTCTTACAAATTCAAAAATAAAAACGAAAGGAAGCCGATTGGACTTCCTTTTTTGTTCTGTTTAGGGCTGAGTCACCACAACGCTTGTTACTGAACCATCTGCTCCTGTTGTAATCTGCAGATTGGCATTGCCTTGCCCGCTTAACTGCGCATTGTATTTGCCATCATCCAGTGTATAAGAGTAGGAAGCAATGGAATAATTATCTGTCTTTCCATCTGCAGACTGGACGGTGAATTGACCATTACCTGATACAGTCACAGTATTTCCATTGGCATCTTTCCAAGTACCAGCAGCGGCTGAGAAATCCCCATCCACCATAGTCAAGACACCTTTATAGCGAGCATTGCTGGCTGCCTGTTTATTCTGAAGCTGGCGATTGCTTTCGGGCGCTTGGGCTGGTTGAGTCGGCTGAGACTGAGTATTTTGTCGACCTGAAGCTTGCTGCGGCTGCGGTTGTTGGGCTTGAGGCGCTTCTACAGTAGACTGTTGCTGACTGGCAGGAGCTTGGGTTTGTCCAGGCTGGCTAACTGCTCCTTCTGAAGAAGCGCTGGCCTTGCTGGAAGACGCAGCTTTTGAGCTAGAAGAAGCTTGAACAGTCTTGCTAGAACTAGCACTTGTTGTATTTTCTTCTTTCTTACCACATGCCCCTAAAAGCAAACTAGAAGCCAGAACTGCAGCTGCCATCATTTTTGTATAAGTACGTGTTTTCATCTTTTGTCTCCTTGTAATATTAAGAAATCTTTTTGTAACATTATTGTAACACTGTAATTTTACTATGTCAATCATTTATGCAAAATTCTTAAAAAATTTTTTACTCAAGTAAAGTTCTGTTTCTCAATCTGCTTCTTTTGTCATGAGAAACTTGCTCCTACTTATCTATTCGTCATTAAAATAAGAAAAACAGGACAAATTTGTCCTGCAAGAGAAATATATGATCAGCTTTCTTTTAATCTGATTTTTCTGCCTTCAACCGATAGACTTTTCTCGGCTTCTTCTTTGGCACGCGCTTAACGCCAGCCTCCTCCAAGTATTCTCCAAATTTCACTAGAAAATTATTGCTGACAATAGGTCGTCTAGGCGTGATGAGATTGACCAACTCAGTCCCTTCATAAACAGTAAACGGTGATTCCAGCAGATGGAGAAAAGTTGGATTCCAGTCCAGTCGCCCCTGAATCCGCTTGATAGATTCCAGCAGGATTTGGTAGTGGTCAAAGGCAAAGTCCTCTGCTGTCAGGAGCCGCTCACCATCTCTAAAACTCCTTGTCTTAAAGTCTACATCAAGAAAGGTGACTTCCTTGGCATCATCGCCAGCTTGTACTTGGTCTACTGCTATGGCCGGCAGATAGACCAGATGGGCAATAGTGATGACCCAACCTCGCGGATCACGCCCAGGAGTAGATACCGTCATCAGCTGCTCCACCTTTTCCAGCGGTATCTCCAGCCCCACCTCTTCCTTGACTTCCCGAATGCAGGCCTGATAGGCATCCTCATGCTTGTCTACAAAACCTCCGACCAAAGCATATTTATTTTGATAAGGGTGGGCCTTGCGCTTGATAACCAAGAGTTTTATCTGACCTTCTACGAAGCAGTAGGCCACCATATCTGCTGTTACGCTGGGTGTCTCATACTTAGGTAAATCCTGTGTCTTGTACCATGCCAAAAAGGCGGACTCATCCGCCATGGTTTCATAGTACTCTTTTTCTGACATTCCCGCTGGGATATCCTGTTTGGTCATGAGTTTCTTCCTTTCCTAAGCTATTTTTTCTATCAAAAAATCTCAAATCTTAGTCTAAGCTTTCTTCACCGCCTTGGTCCACTGATACCATCCAACGATACTATTAAGGGTATAGACCCAGTACATGGCCTGGATATGAAGGTTGCTACCCCACCAGAGATAAATACTGAAGAGATTGGTCGCAATCCAGAAAATCCACTGCTCGCGGTAGAGACCAGTCATAAGAAGCTGACCGATACCATTGGTCGCATCTGTCACACTATCACGGAAAGGCCGGTGACTGTGAATGCTCTTATAGGCAAAGCCCATACCAATCCAAATCAAGGCCGTCAAGGCCAAATATTTAAGCCAGCCACGCCAGTCTAACTTCTTAGCTTCAAAATGAGAGGGTTCTTCCTTATCTTGTTCATTGACCCGGTTGGACAGCCAAGTATAAAGGCCAATAGGCTGCATGATAAAGAAGTAGACCGTAGTCAGCACTTCTCCATAAAAGCTAGCCTGAAAGGACAATAGGAGATAAATTGCCGAATTAACCGCTCCAAAGAGGTAATTGCTGGCCCGCCCCTCGGCCACTAGAATAACGCAAACGATGCCTGTCCAAGAAGCAAAGAGTCCCAGCCAATCATGCTGCTTCTGGCCACTGGTGAACTCCAGAATGAAAGGCAAACTGGAAAGTGTAATCAAGTAGAGCCATTGAGCCAAGCTGCGCCCGCTACATAAATCCTGCCAGAGCAATTTTGCAATCCCCTTAATACCCTGCTTTTTAGCTGCGGCACAGACATTGCGGAAATTCCGAGCAAAGGTTTGAGATTTTTGTTTCAGTCTTGCGTAGAGATCCGAAGGAGCGAGTTTTTGATTTTTTACTACCATTCTATTTTACCACTTTCTTTTTTAATCCGCTTGATAAATCATGTCGATCGCTTCTTTGGCCGCCTGATAATTGTCCAAATAACTGCCAGCCAGATAGACCGTCGGAATATGAGCCAAACACTGCTCTTTCAGCCTTTTTAGATGGCTGGAAAAATCACTGCGGATAGCCTCGTCTGCCATGCTCATATCGCGAAAGCCATCGTTAACATAGGTGCCGACCGGCTCAGCAAAGAGAATCAAATCCCATTTTTCCTTAGACAAAATGCTGGCAAAGAGATTGTCAAAGGTATCTGTCTCTTCGTCTTGAACCGGACTTTCTTTCAGATAGTAATCATAGTAAGCCTTGGTTACCAGCGAATTTGTATCAGCCACGACCAGACCACGGTTGGCGCTGCTGTCAATCAGGCGAGAAGTCTGAGCATATTGTCCTAAGAGCAGATAATAATAGTCTTTAGGGGTCAGCTCATCATCTCGCACGTTATTTTGAATCTGGTATTCTCGAGCATATTCCAGACTAACCGGAGCATCATAGTAGCGAGCCAAATCCTTAGCCAAGGTCGTTTTACCATTGCTGGCGCTACCCATAATCAGCACTTTCTTGGTAAAGTGACGGCGGAAAGGCTGGGCGATATATTTCCAATAACGACTAGGATTTTCCCGAATCATCGTAGCTGAGATACCAAACTGGCGCTCTTCCAAACAGGTTTCAAAACCACGCTTTGTCAGCTCCGCTTGATAGTCTGATTCTCCTACAAAGAAAATCAGTTCCTCCCGTTCTGCATCATAGCCCACCAACTCCAATAAAGCCGGCAGCCACTTGTCCCAACCTAGAGGATAGCGGGGAAAGGAAGTTTCATCTAGCTTATAAACCTGTGTTAACTCATCATCAGCGAAAGTCTCCCGCGTATAGCGGAATCGCTTCTGCAGAGACAGCCCCACTTCCTGCCCACGGTCTCCCTGATAACCTGAAACCACCACGCGCACCTTGTCGTAAGAACGCTTAGCCTTCTGTATCAAATCGATATGCCCTTGATGCAAGGGAGCAAATGTTCCAAAGACGATTGCAATTTTTTCTTTCATATGCTTAACCTTTTTATTATTTTTTATATTTTATTATTTCTATTATTTTATTATAAACTATATTTTTATTTTGTCAATAGTTTTTTATAAAATTTTATAAAAATATTTTTCAGACACTTTAAAACTGTATTAAGCACAAAAAAAGAACCTAATGTCTTAAGCATCAGATTCTTTTTTACAAGATTTATTGCTGATAGACTTCTTGGTAGAATTCCAACTTGTCTCCATCCTTGACAGTGATTTGATTGGCTGCCTTAGGAGCCATTTCTCCGTTGACCTTAAACATCCAGTAGAGGCCCTTTGCTTCATCCTGAGCATGGCCGTCAATAGAAGTGATAAAACCATCTTTTTCTTCGACCTTATAGGCCTTCTTCAAAGCATCCATAGCTGTCTTTCCTTCTTCAACAGCCACTGTTTTCTCGCTCTTCTCCTGACCTTCTGGTGCAATACTGATGCTGATTTTCAGTTCCTTTTTGACAGAAGAATCAGCCGAGCTAGAGCTCTTGTCAGTATTTGTCTGGCTGCTGCCGCAACCTACAAGGAGAAGGGCAAAAGCAAGTGTGAGCAAACTAAAGATTTTTTTCATTATAGAGCCTCCTTAAAATAGGGTACAAGAGTGGGTAAAAAAACAAGGTCGACAGTCCGTGCGCTATATTGAAGGTCAAAGCATTGATAATCGCATAAGACCACCAGTGATAGTTGTAAAGCAAGGCTGTCAGTGTATCGATGGCAATGCCATAGCCAAAGGATAGGAGAGCTGCTACTATTCCCTGTCCCACTAGATTTAACCGAGGATAGAGCAGCTGCCAAAGGCAAAGAATCAGTCCAAAGGACAGCAACTGAAAGAGGACGATCGGACTCATTCCCAAAAGAAATGCTGATGTAAACATCGTCACAACCATCACTAGGAGTGAAGTCTGCAAATCCTCAAAGATAACTATCAGGAAAAAGATAGCTGAAATAGGCTGCACATTGGGCAAAAAGGAAAATGCATAGCGAAAGGCCACACATAAAGCCGATAGGATGGCAATTTTAGCCATTTTACGAGCGGACAAAGGTACCTCCTTTTCTAATTGAGTGAATCAAGAGAAGTTGGACTAGGTATGCAGCTCAACAGCATCCCAGTCTTGGGCCGTATTCAGCCCCAGCAGCCAGTCAAGGCCAGACCGCCTCTCCAGAACAACACTTTCATCAAGGCCTGCCGGTGCTGGCTGGTCATGAATCCGAGCATCAACACAGGCCCAATGATAACGATAAATCAAATCATCCTCATCCAGTAACTCTTCTAAGCTGCGCGGTTGGCATTTTCCCAGAAATTCCTGAAAGTCAACCGCACTAGCGACTGCATCAATAGCAGCATCACAATCACAAATCTTATCTGGAAACGGCAAAGCATCTACTAGACCCAAGTACCAAATCAAGGACCAATAGGCCTCGTATTTCCAAACCATATTGATGATAGCTGCCGGGTCGGCACGATCTTCCAAGACTGCCCTTTCTTTGGGCGTCAACTCTTCCTGCACCCCGTATTGCTGCAGTTTATCCTGCAGCCACTGGCGGCTCTCCTCATTATAATTATTATTTTCGATATCCAAGGCCGCCTGAATAATCAAGAGGCTGGTAATAGCTCGACGCGCAATTTCTTCTAGCGAGCGCGGTCGCACCTGCTCAGCACCTTCGATAACCGGCAAATGCTCGATGTAAGGAATACCTTCCTTTTTCAAACGCTGGATACTAGCCGCCTTGCGCTCTTCTGGTGTTTTCAATTTGGCTTTCTTGCCAGCAAACAAGTCTTTAAAAAACGACATATCAGCCTCCAATCCTTCAATTTCCTAGTTTCATTGAATGATGAAATAACTGTTCGGTATCTATAGGTATGATTGCTATAAGGGATTAACCGCGAGCACACAATTTCCCATTGCAAGGTTCGCTTTCTAGGCCACTTCGAACTTAAGTTGGCCAGCCTTGACCCCGACCTTAAGAGTCTGACCCGTCGTCAAGTCTCCTGTCAAGAGTAGCTCAGACAACTTGTCCTCTACCTGGGTCTGCAGAGTGCGGCGCAATGGCCGTGCCCCCATTTCCACATCGTAGCCTTCCTGAGCCAGCAGCTTAAGGGCACTAGCCTGGAACTTCAGCTCAATTCCCTTATCAGCAAGACTGGCAATGAGCGGTTTGACCATAACCTTGACCACTTCCTGCATATCTTCTGCAGATAGGCTGTGGAAGACTACCTTCTCGTCGATACGGTTGATAAACTCTGGTCGATAAGCTTTCTTGAGTTCTTCCAGCATCCGTTTTTCCATATTGGCATGGTCCAAGCGAATGTCACGCGCACCAAAGCCCACCGTCTTATCATCCCGCAAACTAGTTGCTCCCAGATTGCTAGTCATGATAATAATCGTGTTGGAGAAGTCCACCTTGCGGCCCTTGCTGTCAGTCAGCTGACCATCATCCAAGACCTGCAGGAGAACATTGAAAATATCCGGGTGCGCCTTTTCCACCTCGTCAAAGAGCAGGACAGAATAAGGTCTGTTGCGCACCTTTTCCGTCAGCTCCCCTCCTTCTTCGTAGCCTACATAGCCTGGAGGCGCTCCATTGAGGCGGCTAGCCGCGAATTTCTCCATGTACTCACTCATATCAAAGCGGATGAGAGCAGACTCGTCATCAAAGAGACTTTCGGCCAAGGCCTTGGCTAGCTCTGTCTTCCCGACTCCTGTCGGACCTAGGAACATAAAGGAGCCAATCGGACGCTTACTGCTGCGGATACCAGACTGGTTCCGTCGGATGGCTCGGCTGATAGCTGAAATCGCCTCGTCCTGCCCAATCACGCGTTTATGCAGTTCTGTTTCCAAATTGAGGTATTTCTTCGCATCTGTCTGAGTCAGCTTCTGCACAGGAATCCCAGACAAACCACTAAGAGTAGCCAAGACATCGTCTTCTTCCACTTTCAGTTTATAGAGCTTGGGTTGCTGCTCTTGCTCAAGCAGCTTCGACACCTTTTTAAAGTCTGCTGCCATCAAGGCTTGATCCACTGGCGTCAAATCCGACTGCTCGTAATTCTGCGGTCCTCTGTTCTGGACTGTCGCACTGGCCTCGTCCAAAAGATCAATGGCAGAGTCTGGCAGATGCTTGCTAGTCAGATAGCGATGGGCGTATTTCACCGCCGTCTCAATCGCCTGATCACTAATCCGTACCTTGTGATGGTCCTCATAGCTCTTTCTCAGACCTTGTAAAATAGCAATGCTGTCAGCCACATTTGGCTCTTCTATGCTGACCTTGGCAAAACGCCGGGAAAGGGCCGCATCTTTTTCAATATGTTTCTGATACTCTTCCTGCGTCGTGGCGCCAACTGTCCGCAGAGTGCCGCGAGCCAGAGCCGGTTTCAGGATATTGGCCGCATCCAAGGTCGAGTCAATACCGCTGCCAGATCCCATGATAGTATGCAGCTCATCGATGAAGAGAATGACATGACCATCTTCTTCAATGTCATTGATGATGTTGTTCATCCGCTCCTCAAAGTCTCCGCGAAAGCGAGTGCCAGCGACTACATTCATCAAGTCCAGCTCCAAAACCCGCATCTTAGCAAGTTCAGCCGGAACCTGACCAGCCGCTACACGCTGAGCCAGTCCTAAAGCCAGAGCTGTCTTACCAACCCCAGCATCTCCAACCAAGACTGGATTGTTTTTAGTCTTGCGACTGAGAATCTGAACTATCCGTGAAATTTCCTGATCACGGCCAATGACGGGCTCCAATCGGCCATCTCTAGCCAGCTCCGTCAGATCACGAGTGTAGTCTTCTAGCCCCCCGCTGGTAGAAGCTGGCATACCCATCATATTAGCCATGGTCTGCTTAGCGGCCATTACTCCCTTATTCAGACTGCGAATAGCCTTGATATCTTCCTTGCCCCAGCCAGCTCGCTGCTCCAAGACCTTACGCAAATCACTGATTTTCGGTCCCTGCTCCTTGTCCTCGTAGCTAAAGCCGGTAAATTCCAGAATACGAGAAGCCAAGGTCCCCCGGTCAAATAGCATGGCCAGCAGCACATGCTCAGTACCTACATGCTTAGCCCGAACAGCTTCTGCAATCTGCCCCGCCTCCTCAAACAACTCCTCTAAGCGATAAGAAAAAGGCAGCAGCTCAAAGTGACCGTCTTTCTGATAAGCCTGACCAGTAATCTGAAAAGCCGCTTCTTCAAATCCATCAACTTCCACAGGAAACTCATTGAGGACTGAGCCAGCAACGCTGTAGGGATTATTAGCCAGAGCAATCAGCAGATGCCATGATTCCAGATAATCTGTCGTAAAATGGCCGGCCAAGAGCTGGGCTGCTTCCAAGCTTTCTATTAAGGCTTTTGAGTATTTCATTTATGATTCCATTCCTTTTCTGTCTAGTTGTTGTAAAATCTTTTTTAATATCCGGGCACGAATCACCGCAGCTCCATCACCCAAAATCGAGTCCGTTGCTGTTGACAAGATTAGATTGCCCTCACGTTCAGTCATAATCTTCTCGTCAAAAAGAAGCTGAATAACATCTGTGAAAACCTGCTGGCTGACACGCTCTCCCACACTGTCGTACAGGCCGCAAAGCATCTGATGTCGGTCGGAAAATTCTATCTTTCCAATCCGAATATAGCCTCCGCCGCCACGCTTACTCTCGACGATATAGCCCCGACTTTCCGTAAAACGCGTCTTAATCACATAGTTAATCTGACTGGGAACCACCTGAAAAACATCAGCCAGTTCACTGCGTTTCAGTTCAACCATCCCTGCCTGAGCCAGAATAGACTTGATATATGCTTCAATACTGTCCGATGTGTTTTTTGCACCCATGACTTCCCTTTCCAGTTGAGAATTTCAGAATAAATTTCTTTTTTCCTTGCTTCTCTAACATTGACTATCTTTGACTAATATTATACCGGAAAAGTCTCTATTTTGAAAGAAAAAGGGATGACTGAAAGGTCTGACAATTCAAACTAGTGAAAAAGCTTTGTCAGGCTTGTGTAACCGCTTGCTTTTTGCTTTTAAAGCGTTATAATATAGGTGGAAATCCACAAGGAAAAGACAGACAGAAACTCCTGCCTGCCAACTATCATCTAAACAAGGAGGATAATCCTATGAAAATGGATTGGCTCAACTATTCTCGTCATGTACTCAAATGGCTCTTTGCAGCTCTGAGTATTTTTACCATCTTTTCCGCTGATTACGTTGATATTCCTATCGGAGCTCTCATCGCCTGTCTTTATGCTCCCCTGCTCTTCGAACAGGAGCTGGTCAGCAACCGAGTCAAATGGTATAGCTTTCTGATCATGATGGTGGTTACTCTGCCCCTTTTGTTTATTACCAAAGTCTACCAGTTTAGCCTAACTTACCCCCAAACCACAGCTCTTCTCTTCATATTGGTAGTCTTGATTTTTACCAATGGCTTGATTGCTCATAAAGAAGAAAGAGAAAAAGCAGCTAAGTGATGCTGCTCACCATTCTAAACTTGATGTTTCAAAATGCTACAAATGAAAAGGTCTGAGAAAAATCTCAGACCTTTTTATCGTTCAATTTCTAAGCTAAAAACGATTAGTTTTGACCAAGAGCGGCAGCCATTGTTGCAGCTACTTCATTTTCAAAGTCGTTAGCAGCTTTTTCGATACCTTCACCAACTTCAAAGCGAGCGAACTCAACTACTGAAGCATTTACTGATTCAAGGTACGCTTCAACTGTCTTGCTGTCATCCATGATGTATACTTGTGCAAGAAGTGTGTAAGCTTGGTCAACTTTAGTGTTGTCAAGCATGAAGCGATCCATTTTACCTGGGATAATCTTGTCCCAAATCTTTTCAGGTTTGCCTTCAGCAGCCAACTCAGCCTTGATGTCTTCTTCAGCTTGAGCAACAACTGCATCAGTCAATTGAGCTTTAGAACCGTATTTCAAGTGTGGAAGAGCTGGTTTACCAACCATTGCACGGCTTTCGTTGTCTTGATCGATGACGTGGTTCAATTGTGCCAATTCATCTTTGACAAACTGCTCATCCAATTCTTTATATGAAAGAACAGTTGGTTTCATCGCAGCAATGTGCATAGAGATTTGCTTAGCAAGAGCATCGTCTCCACCTTCAATAACGGAGATAACTCCGATACGGCCACCGTTGTGTTGGTAAGCACCAAAGTGTTGAGCATCTGTCTTTTCAATCAAAGCAAAGCGACGGAAAGAGATTTTTTCTCCGATAGTTGCAGTTGCAGATACGTATGCAGCTTCAAGAGTTTCACCTGAAGGCATTGTCAAAGCAAGTGCTTCTTCGTTGTTAGCTGGTTTACCTTCAGCGATTACTTTCGCAGTTGCATTTACCAAATCAACAAATTGAGCATTTTTCGCAACGAAGTCAGTTTCAGCATTCACTTCAACAACAGCGGCAACATTACCGTTTACGTAAACGCCTGTCAGACCTTCAGCGGCAACACGGTCAGCCTTCTTAGCTGCTTTTGCCATACCTTTTTCGCGAAGCAATTCAATCGCTTTTTCAATGTCACCGTCTGTCTCAACAAGTGCTTTTTTAGCGTCCATGACACCAGCACCAGATTTTTCACGCAATTCTTTGACAAGCTTAGCTGTAATTTCTGCCATTTTTCTTCTCCTATTTTTTAATGTAAATAAAGGAGCTGGGCTGAGCCCTGCCCCTTTAGGTTAGTTTACTAATTATTCGTTTGAACCTTCAACAACTTCAACGATTTCTTCGATAGAATCTGCTTGAGTTTCAGTTGCAGCCAATTCTGCTTCTACTGATTCAACGCTATCTTCACCTTGACGGCCTTCGATAACAGCATCAGCCATTTTCGCAGTGATCAATTTAACCGCACGGATTGCATCGTCGTTAGCTGGGATAATCACATCGATATCATCAGGATCAGTGTTAGTATCAACCATGGCAACCACTGGGATACCTAATTTCTTAGCTTCCTTAACAGCGATTTGCTCTTTATGAGGGTCAACTACATACATCACATCTGGGATGCGAGGCATATCTTCGATACCGCCCAAGAATTTTTCAAGACGAGCACGTTGTTTGTTGAGAAGAGCGACTTCTTTCTTAGGAAGAACTTCGAAAGTTCCGTCTTCTTCCATGCGTTTGATTTCTTTCAAACGAGCTACACGTTTTTGGATAGTAGACCAGTTTGTAAGAGTTCCACCCAACCAACGGTGGTTGATGAAGTATTGACCTGAACGTTCTGCTTCTTCTTTGACAGCGTCAGCGGCTTGCTTTTTAGTACCAACGAAGAGGATAACTGCATCGTTAGCAGCAGCATCACGCATAAAATCGTAAGCTTGGTCAGCATACTTTACAGTTTGCTGCAAGTCGATTACGTGGATGCCATTACGCTCAGTGAAGATGTACTTAGCCATCTTAGGGTTCCAGCGACGAGTTTGGTGACCAAAGTGAACACCAGCCTCAAGAAGTTGTTTCATTGAAATTACTGCCATGAGTAAATTCTCCTTTTTGTTTTTTTCCTCTTTTAGATTTCAGCTCGCAGGACCACCCTAGGGCAACAGTCCCACAATTCATCTAAAATGAGTATTTTGCCATTTACACGGCACCCTATATTATAACAAAAGCGCAGCTATTTGACAAGACGTTTGCCATATTTTCTGCCACTATCTGCCACTAAAAATGAATTCTACCTCTCAGCAGAACATGTATTTTCCGAAACGTTCAGAATGGCAGCGTCTAATATTTTCTGCTTTGACTATGAAACACTCTTGACGAAAGCAAGTATTTACGATAGAATAATAAGAGTTGCGGCGGTATAGCCAAGTGGTAAGGCACGGCTCTGCAAAAGCTTGATCGTCGGTTCAAATCCGTCTACCGCCTTCGTAAATATATTTCTAGAAGTCCTCAAAGGGCTTTTTTTATTGCATTTCCTATTGTTTCTAGCAAACTTTGCTGATATAATATTATAAAAATATCATCCATCATCAGCGAAAGGAAAAAAGATTGATTATGAAAAAAGTCAGCTTCTATACCCTTAGTCTCCTCTCTTTGCTAGCTCTCTCAGCCTGCATGCCTGCCAAGCAGACGCAGCAAAGAAAAAAGACGCCTAGCTCCCTCAAAGCTTCGAAAAGTTCATCCTCTAAGGAAACATCCAGCAAATCATCTAGCAGTAGCTCTAGCACCTATGAAAGTAGTGATGAGGTATTTCAGAAACGTGCTACCTTTGATCCAGATGATGCTTCTGCACTACAATACATACCAGATGCAGCTTCTATTCCTGAATTAGAGAAAATAAGAAATTTTCATATTTCCACTGGCTTTGTCATTCAGGTAAACGGAGAGGATATCAATGGTGACAAACCTAAAACGTCTTACGATGAAGTAACAGCAGCTCTAGGCCAACCTACATTTAGCACTGATGAGAATGACCCTGGCAACTCTGTCAACATCTGGCACACAGACAACGGAGACATTATGTGCTACTTTACCAATAATGTCCTGACGAATTTGAGTTTTAGCCTAAAAGACGCTCAGCCGGCCAAAAGCAGTTACTCTAGCATCACCACATCCGACACTCCCAAGACAGCTTTCGACAAGCTTGGTCGTCCGGAAATGATTATACGTTCAGAACGCGATACAACCTTTGTCTATAAAAATTCTAATGATGAACAGTTTAGTTTCTCTACCCAGAACAATCAAATCGTTGGGGTAATGTCTACCTATCAAATGAAACAAACTAAAGACATTATTGACTCTGTCATTAAGGATAAGTAATCTTACAATTGGCTCCAAAAACACAAAAATCCAAGACGTTTTTAGTCTTGGATTTTATTTTTGACGAGGATAGCGGCTTCGTCGATTAAAGCTCTGCAATCTGGCTAAGATTAACTTCGGCCACAGTGTCATTGCCAAACATGGAAATAATCATCTTGACCTTGTTATTATCAATCTCAGTAATCTTACCTGTATAGTCAGTAAAGGCACCATCAATGATACGAACGGTATCTCCAACCTTGACATCCAAGTCAAACTCCTGCACTGTTTGACCCATGGAGATGAGAATGTTGCGAATCTCTTCTTCCAAGAGTGGTGTTGGTTTAGAGCGGTTTCCGTGTGAACCGACAAATCCTGTGACATTCGGAGTATTCCGCACGACAAACCAAGCTTCGTCTGTCATTACCATTTCCACCAAGACATAACCAGGGAAGCGATTTTCTTCGATTTCCTTGGTCTTGCCATTTTTCTCTACTTGCACGGTCTGAGTAGGGATTTCCACGCGCAAGATATTTTCCAGCATATTATAAGTCTGAGCGCGCTGCAAAAGATTTTCTTTTACCTTGTTTTCATAGCCTGAATAGGTCTGCAGTACAAACCAGCCTTTGTCAAAACTGTCCATGAGTTCATCCTTTCCTAAATAAAAAAGCCTGCGGGCTTCTGCTTCTTTCTAGCCCTATTATACCATAATTTCCTCAAATGCAAAGGAATTTAATAAGTATTTTCCTGACCAATCAAAGTCTTGCAATTCTGCCCAAAAATTCTTGAATCAGCGTTGTCTAGTATGAGAAATTTTTATTTCAAACGATGAATTATAGATAGATTTGATTTTTTGAAGCTGACTGAAATTGTCAGCGCATAAATAAGTGCATACGTCAAAAGTCCCACCTACTCACAATAGGTGGGACTTTGAATAATATGCCTGTTGTAGACTTTTTTATTTCTACTTAAATCATTAAGAGAAAATATTCAGAATCTGGAAAAGACCGCTTGCCACTACTTTGTCAAAGATATAGATGATTACCACAAAGAATGCAGTGTATTCCATGACAGAGATAAAATCTGTCCATCTCTCTTTTCGGGTAGGCCAAGTTGTATCTTTCAATAGTTTAAAAACATCTTTAAAGAATTTCACAACAATCTCCTATCTAGTTTCTTTATGCAGGGTGTATTTACTGCAATGCTTACAAAATTTATTAACTTCTAAACGCGTTGGTTTTGGAGTGCTACTGAGCTTAACCGAGTAGTTCCTAGAACCACAGACTGTACACGCTAGACTCGCTTTTTTTAATGCCATAACGCCTCCATCTTTCTTATTATAGCAGGATTCTATGCTTTTGACAAGCCGTTCAGCTCTTTTAAATCCTATTGAAACCAGCTGGTAACAGTATCCCAGAGATTCTTAGCTTTCTCAGGAATACCAGTGTCATCAATGGCTTTCTTGGCTTCATCCACCAGATTTTGAGCTCGGTCCTGAACGTCCTGCAGGAAGTCTTTGTTTTCAGTTGTAGTTCCCGTTTCTTCGGTACCATAGGTGTCCACAGGGGCAATGCCGTTGGCAGCATAAGCATTCTTCTGCCCTTCAAAGGAAGTTCCTTCTGTATATGGCAGAATGCTATTGGCAACATTTCGGAAAACTGTCGAGGCTTCATTCGCACTGGTCCCAGTCAGATAGTGGGTCTCATCAGTTTTTGGAAAGCCTAGCCACTGGCTGATAACCACATCTGGCGTATAACCAATAACCCATTGGTCACCAGATAGATCTGGGTTAAAGTCCGTTTCAGTCGTACCGGTCTTACCAGCCATTGTATAACCATACGGAGCCGCATAGATACCTGTACCGTTCGAGAAAGTCCCCAGCATCATGCTGTTCATCTTGTCAGTAGTCGAGCCATTAAGAACCCGAGTAGAGGTTTGGCGATGGGTCTTGACAACCTGACCGCTGGCATTTTCAATTTTTGTAATGAGATGGGCATCATTCATCACACCGCCGTTGGCAAAGACTGAATATGCCTGCGCCATCTGCATTGGATTGGTCGTAACTCCGCTTCCTAGCGCTACGCCCAAAGTCTTATCAACCTTGTCCATATTCAGACCAAACTTTTTCCCGTACTCAAAGGCTTTGTTAATGCCTAACTCATCTACAGTTGAAACAGCTGGAATGTTCAAAGATTCTGCCAAGGCTTGATACATTGGAACTTTAGGGGAGCTTTGGATATTGCCGTAGTTGTTGATAGTATAGTCGCCAAAGGTGGTTCTGGTATTATCCAGCTCCTTATCTGTCGGCCAACCAGCAGCGACGGCTGGACTGTAAGCAACCAAGGGCTTGATAGTAGAGCCGGGGCTGCGAGAAGACTGGGTTGCATAGTTAAAGCTTCTGAAGGTCGAGCCTTCTGCACTATTGACTCGCCCTACTAGTGCTCGCACACCGCCGGTTTTTGGATCCAAGGCAACACTGCCCGACTCAGCCATAGTGCCATCTTCTGCTACAGGAAAGAGAGAGACATTGCTGTAAATAACCTGCATGCTGGCTTGGTAGTTCTGATCCAGTTCAGTATAAATGCGGTAGCCATTATTAACAATCTCTTCTTCAGTCAAGCCGTAGTCATTGACAGCTTCATTGATGACCGCATCGAAATAGGATGGATAGCGATAGTCTTCTGACTTACCGGCATAAGCATCAACCAGCTGGCCACCGATTCCTACAGCGGCAGCCTGATCGGCCGTCCCCTGATCGATAAAGCCTGCAGCAACCATATTTTGCAGCACCGTATTACGACGATTGGTCGCATTTTCAACTGAATACAGCGGATTATAAATCTCCGGTCCCTTGAGCATACCAGCCAGAACAGCCGACTGGTCCAGACTAAGCTGACTAGCCGAAACTCCGAAATATTTCTTAGAGGCATCCTCCACACCCCAGACCCCATTCCCAAAATAGGAATTATTGAGGTACATGGTCAGGATTTCCTGCTTGCTGTATTTCTTATTGATTTCCAGAGCCAGGAAAAATTCCTTGGCCTTCCGCTCAATGGTCTGGTCCTGAGACAGATAGGCATTCTTGGCCAGCTGCTGGGTGATGGTAGAACCCCCACCCGAGCGACCAGCTGTCAAAATAGCCAAGATAAAACGACTGTAGTTAATCCCGCCATTCTCATAGAAAGTCCGGTCCTCTGTCGCGATGACAGCATTCTGCAGGTCTTGACTAATCTCGGTCAGCTCAACATAAGTTCCTTTCTGACCAGACAGGCTTCCCGCTTCATTACCATCCTTGTCAAAGATGAGCGTGGTAGCTTTGAGGGCATTCTGCAAATCCTTGACATTGGTCGTCTTAGCCACATAAAAGAGATAGCCACCGACCACCAGACCAAAGGTCAAGCCGAGAATCAGGAATATCTTGGTCAGATGAAACCTGCGCCAAAAACGACGGATAGGGTGCTGAGAGAGAGGTTTCTTCTTGGTCTTGCCCGAACGGCTGAGTCCAGACTTAGCCTGCTCTTCTGTCAGCTCTACCTCCTCTGCTGCTTCTTTTTGAGGTTTCTGTATGGTAAAATAATCTACTAATTTTTCAAACAAATCTTTTAAATTCTTCATAAACCTTATTTTATCACCTTATTTAGGTGCAGACAAGAAAGTACCCTATTTCCCGTCTGATTTTTAGTTATTTTTAAGAAAAAGGGTATATTAAATAGCCGTTTAAAAGCCCTCTGCAGCAAGTCTTATCCGACACTGCCTATTTCCAAAGTTATAGCTTTCTGCTACAATAAGTGTATGAAATTTACACTCACTATCCCAGATGGACTGCCTGCCATGACAGTCAAAGAGCTGCTGGAAGAACAATTTCTCATTCCGCGAAAAATTCGGCACTTTCTGCGGACCAAAAAGCACGTGTCTGTCAACGGCCTGGCTATCAACTGGCAGACCTTGGTTAACCCCGGAGATGACATCTGCCTGATATTTGATGAAGAGGATTATCCTCAAAAGACAATCTTGCTTGGAAATGGCGAACTCGTAGAAGAGCTCTACCAGGACCAACACCTCATTATAGTCAATAAACCCGAGGGTATGAAAACCCATGCTAATGAAGCAACAGAGCTGGCCCTGCTTAATCATGTTTCTGCCTACGTCGGTGAGACCTGCTATGTCGTTCACCGGCTGGATAAGGAAACCAGCGGCGCTGTCCTCTTTGCCAAGAATCCCTTTGTCCTGCCCATCCTCAATCGACTGCTGGAAAAGCGAGAAATCAACCGCGCATATTGGGCTCTGGTTCAAGGCAAGTTCCCAAGCAAAAAGCTTATCTATAAAGACAAGATTGGCCGCGACCGCCATGATCGCAGAAAACGGCTGGTTGACCCCCGAAAAGGACTCTATGCAGAGACCCATGTGACTAGGGTCAAGCAATTTGGGCAGGCTGCCTTGGTCAAATGCCAACTCAAGACTGGCCGCACCCATCAGATCCGTGTTCATCTAGCTCACCACGGACACCCACTTATCGGCGACCCCCTTTATCATCCGCAGCCTAAAGGGCGGCTTATGCTCCACGCCCATCGGCTGACCTTCACCCACCCTTTTACACTAGAAAAAATCACCGTCGAAGCCCGCTCTGACAGTTTTGAAAAAGTATTGAGCAGTCTGAAGCCGAGATAGACCAATAAAAGCAACAGTATGGTCTGTTGCTTTTGGTTTGGAGTGAATACGAGGATAAGCTATGCTAGCTTACATCACCGAGCTGGAAGTGCACTGATAAGTCTGGGCCTGATGGCTTTCTGAAAAGCTATGCTCAGCAAGTAAGACAGTAAGAAAATGATAAAAAAGCCAAAACTGTAAATGGTATTCCGAGGCATTATCGACCTGAAAATGAAGATAATGAAAGGATGAATGATATAAATCATGGTGGCATATCTCTTGGCGATATTATTCAAAATCGGAATATCAATATCAGTCCCGTTTCTGACCGCATAGAAGAAAATTGCACTGGATGAAAAAAGAGTGCTGGGATAGAGGTCATATTCCGTACCCATGAAACAGTACTCAAGTAAAATCAAGCCTGCTATTCCCAAGCCAATAGCCCATTTCCTGACAGAAGACAAGTCGTAGGCTAAAATCCGATCCCGATGCTTAGCAAACTGCATCCCTAGAATGAAAAAGGGAAGACCCATAAACAGGAAGTTGCGATAGTAAAATTCGCTATCTGTATTGAACTCGATACAAAAGGCCAGGATCAACAAGAACAATGACACACCCAAGCTAGTTAAGCGGTGAAAATGCTTATAAAAAACCAGATAAAGCGTGTAGATATAGGAGATAGCCAGCAAATACCAGGTCGGTGTAGCAGCCGAACCAATCAAGTCTCTGGGACTGTTAAAGAGGAAAAAGTCTGCAAAATCAGACAGATCTATAGCTACCATCTTTTCTGTTAACTCTCTGGTCAGCACTAGATTAACAAAATGCACAATCGTGTAAAATAGGAGACTGGCAGCTGTCAAAAGAAGCATCTGCTTGAGACGATACTTGACCTTATCTCTGGAAATATTAAAGGAAAAATAGCCCGACAGCATCATGAAAAAAGGAACTGCGAAGCGGGCCACAATTTGATAAAAAACGCCAAATTGCCCCGGCAGCAGAAAGTGTAAGGAAACAATACTAAAGCAAGCTAGGGCCTTAAAAGCGTGCAAAGTTGTGTTTTCAGTCTTCATGCAGACATTATAGCATGTTTATTATTACAGCTCATCAAGACCAGATTACATGCCCATTAAAAAACATATCAATTGATGACATTCTTTAAAAAGTTTTGTACCTGAGGGAGAAGACAGCTCTTATATACTGCACTATTAGAGAAGAGTTTTATTCACCTGACTGATATTCTACATTAGCCTTCATAGCCATTGGGATTTGAACTTTGCCATCTCCAAGAATCTCGCATCATATCTTGGAGAGTTTTCTCAGCTTTCCAGCCCAAAATGTCATTCGCTTTACTTGCATCGGCATAGCAGGTCGCCACATCTCCAGGTCGCCTATCCTTGACAGTATAAGGAATTTTCACACCATTGACATTTTCAAAGGCCTTAACCATATCCAGCACACTATAGCCAATTCCTGTGCCAAGATTGAAAACAGCGACTCCCTTGTTTTCTAAATTATGTTTCAAAGCCAAAACATGGCCCTTGGCTAAATCGACTACATGGATATAATCCCGCACTCCTGTACCGTCGTGCGTATCATAATCATTTCCGAAAACACTAAGCTCTTGTAATTTACCGACTGCAACCTGGGTAATATAAGGCATGAGGTTATGAGGAATTCCATTTGGTGCCTCACCAATCATACCAGACTCGTGAGCACCAATTGGATTGAAGTAACGAAGATTGGTTACAGAACAATCTGAATTTGCAAGAGCAAGATCCGTCAAAATCTGCTCCATCATCAGCTTGGTATAACCATATGGATTGGTAGCTGAAGTAGATAAATCTCCTGTCAAGGATGAACCATGATTCATACCATAGACAGTGGCACTGGAGCTAAAGATGATATGTTCTACCTTATGCTCTTTCATAACTTCAAGAAGAGCAATACCAGCACTGACATTATTTTCGTAATATTTTAGCGGTTCCCGCACCGATTCTTCTACTGATTTATAGGCCGCTAAATGAATGACTGCGTCAATGTGATTGTCTTCGAAAATCTGGTTCATCATATCTTTATCAGAAATCGAACCCTTGTAAAACGGGATGTTCACACCAGTGATAGTTTCTAAGCGCTCTAGCACTTCTGGAGAGCTATTCGAAAAGTTATCCACGATAATAGCTCCATAGCCTGCTGCGGCTAGTTCAACCACTATGTGACTTCCTATATACCCCGTTCCGCCTGTAACTAAAATTTTTTCATAGGACACCTCTTCTTGCCAATCCTAAAGTTCTCTTTAATTTTACTATTGCAACTAACAGGTATTTCTCTTTCTATAGTTGACCGCCGAATTCTGCACTTACTTAAAATACCAAAAACTAGCCCAATTTGCTATCCTAGCAGCTCTGCTCTCCTGATGCCTTTTGGAATCTCTTCATGGTAGAATAACTTGCAAAACCATTTATATTCTCAGGCATAAAGAACGGAATTATTTTAGCTAATTTCTAATTATTATCAAAAAATACCATAATCTGCAATAAGTTACTGGAAAAATTGTCTTTCATTTCCACTATATACAATATCTGGTTCAGCAAACTAATTGTAGCCAGAGTAATTTTGTATGCTAACGCTACATTACAAACCTAAAAAGCCCGGACAGGGCTTAGCATTTAGATTGTTAAACTATTTATAATTTCTCGAGCATCAACGAGCCCGCAATTGCTGGAGCAGACCTTTCAAACTTTTGTATTTGTAAATGCTGTAGGTCAGATAGACAAATCCGTAAGCTGCAGCAGCTAGATAAACTGATAAAAACCAATTCGAAGCAATAAATACAAGCGTCATTAGCAACTCAACCCAGATATCTTTGACGACTTCGATCTGCATCCTCTTGGCTAAGATTAGCTCTGCCAGTATACTCCTAGTCGCCAGCAGCAGCACGATAGACAGAACCGTAGCATTCAGATTGCGCAGAAAAACTGCAAAAATCAAGGTAGTAGCAAAGCTTAAAAGCATGGCAATAACATTTACTTTAAAAATCTGCCTCTCCATTCGTAAGGCTTTTAAGTAGGTATTGATAAGCAGAGCCATCTTGCCCTCGTAGACAGACATAGGAAAGACCAGAGCCATAAATATCAAGGACTCTCTGTAAGCCGGTAGCCAGCTGTCCAAAGCTATTTTCAGGGGATAATACAGCAAAAGAACACCAAACATAAAAACCATAAGGACATTCCGCAACTGATTGTAAATCTTAGGCAACTTGCTTTCGTCCGTTCGTTTCAAAATTGGAAAGATGACCAAACCGATAGCGTTGATAAAGGTCATCAGCAGATTGGAAATGCTCAAGGTCAAGGATACTTTCCCAAATGTAGCAATGTTCCATACCTTTTGAATCCCCATTCGAACCGTCCCGATAATGAGCATACTGGCTACATTTGATAGCATCAGATTGATTCCGACAGCAATATTGCGAACAGTTTCCCGTATATCAAGCTTAAACTGATAGAGAGGTCGCAGGGCCATATCTCGGCATAGATACATGGCATAAAAAAGAGAAACAACTCTACCAATCAAATCTGCATAGACCATAATTTTGAAGTCTCGGAAACCCATGAAAATAAAGACCAGTAAGAGCAGTAAATAGAGGAGTCGGTCTCCACTGACAACATAAGAACTTTCCTTTAGTCGATTAGTCATCTGCAAAACGTACACAAAGAGAAAGCGCAGATTGGTGACCAACATAGTATAAACCAAAAGTATAAAAACAAACCGACTGCTCTCATCTCTAATAAAGGCAGAAGTCCCTAAGAAAAATAAAATTCCAATCCCTGTCAGATAGATCAAAAGCATGATAAACTGAGAGAAAAACTTTTCTTTATCCAGATCATCATACTCCAAACCACCGTAGCGAAGGTAGATTCCGTCCACCCAGCCCAGATGAACAAAACCGGCATAGGATAAATAGAAAATATAGAGTTGCCAGTAGCCATACTCCTCTACACCCATAATCTTAGGTAAAATCAAGACAACCAGAGAAGAAACTATTACTGTCAGCAAATTGGACAAGACAACATAGGAAAAATTAGCTACTATTTTTTTAAATCCACCAGACAAATTTGCCCTCCTATTCCTTCCTATCTGCTGCCATGCTCTCAATCAAACGTAAAAACATGGTTTCTAAATCAGTATGAGCTTGCCAGCCTAAACTCTCAAGCTTGTCCGTATTGAGACGAATCTTGACTGTCGGATTATAGCCTAGCTTTTCCACATCCTCTGCCAAATCAAAGACTAACTTTGTTTCATTGCTACCGCTTAGTTCAATAACCATTTCCGCCATCTCACGAATGGAAATAGCCGTCTCTTTATTGGCGACATTATAAGCTTGACCTGCTTGGCCTTTCAGCAGAATGTAAAAAATGGCTTCAATGGCATCTTTGGTATAGCAGTAGTTCCGAACAGTTTCCCCTTTAGTCCGGAGGATAATATCTCTCTTTTCAAGGACAGCACGCGCAAACTGTGCAAAAACTCTGTTGTCTTCATAGCTCACACCTGGGCCAAAAGTTTGTGACAAACGAGCCATTTTCACTGGCACCTGATACTGATGACAATAGCCTACACACAAGGACTCTGCCATGCGCTTGCTTTCCGAATAACTGCTACGGACACTGGTTGGATCCAAATAACCGTAATCTTTCTCGCTAATGCTGGAAGCATCAGGATTTGTCGTCCCGTAGACTTCCAGAGAAGAGAGATAGACCATACTGCGAACCTGCTTATTTTTAGCCAGCTCCAGCAGTTTTTTCGTTCCATTTATGGCTAGATCAATTGTCTCCACAGGATGCTTAACGAAAAAAGAGGAGTCCGTCGCACTGGCTCCATGGATAATATAATCCAAATCCTCCTCTATCTGCCAATCTGACAGCAAGTCAGCATACACTAGCTGCAGATTCTCACTATGTAAAAAATCTTGAAATAGATCTTCCGCTTTTTTCTGATTTCGCGCCAAGGCCACTACTCTGACATTGGCATCGTACAAATCGTTTAAAGCCATCAAAGCGGAAATGCAGTGTCTCCCTATAAGTCCGGTTGCTCCGGTTACCAAGACTGTAACATTGCTCAGTTCTCTGAGAATAGGACTGACAGCAGCTAGGTCTTCCATATCCTTTTGTAAAATTGTATTATTTCCCATATCAACCAAAAATTTGTGCATTTTCACGCGCTTCGTAAATCGCTCTAAAAATATAAAAATCAGAGGGAGTCGTAATTTTGATATTTTCGCTGCCCCCCATGACTGTATGCAGAGGGAGTCCAAAATAACGAGCCAGTGTCGCAGAATCCGTCATATCAAACTGATTCTCTGCCTGAGCTTTTAAATGTAGGGAGTGAATCTTTGAAAGCGCGAAGGTTTGAGGGGCGACAGCTGTCTGACAAGTGGAACGCTCAATTACCTGATTAATAACATCCGCCTCGTCGACCTGAATGACCGTTTCGATAACCGGCTTAACCGTAATAGCTGCCCCATACTTTTTGGCTGCTTCAATATTTTTAGAAATGATTCCCCCGTCAATCAAGGGGCGAACACCATCATGAATCAACACATAGTCGTCATCGTTCTTGTACTTTTCCCGTAAGACAGATAGACCATTAAAAATAGACATTTGTCCAGTCTCTCCACCAGGAACCACTTGACTGACTTTTTTAATATTGAATCGAGCTAATAAATCTCTGCAATAATCCAGCCAGCCGTCTACACAGACAACCACAATGTCCGATACTGCCGGATGGTCTTCAAAGTGCTCAATCGTATGAATAATAATAGGCTTACCATGCAACTCTAAAAACTGCTTGGGTAAGGTCTTGGTATTCATGCGGCTGCCTGTGCCGCCTGCGAATATCAGAGCTGATGTCGTCATACCGATACTTTCCTTCCTCTCCTTGTAAATCGTACTCTACTCAGTAAATCAGCTGCCATATAAATCACAAAAGCATAGATAATCCGATTAATATGGGTTGTCACCAATGACAGCAACGTTTCCTGAAAGAATGAAATGACCAAAGGATACGCAAATAAAGCGAAAACAATAACCTTTAGCGGGGTGAAATAGCGTTTTTTGATAGAATAGTAAAAACTTCCGTAAAAGAAGCCATATAAAAGCTGAAAGATAAGGACTGAGAAATAGCCAAAATCCTTGATAAAGTAGTAATAAATTGTGTAAACATTGGTTTTATCGTCGTTAAAATGAACGACAGGCAAGAAAGGTGTCAGCTCATGGCTAGACAGACCGAGGGATTTCAATGTTCCATAGATAGCAATAAGAGTATTTTCTCCAAAGACTTGATTATCGCTATAAAGAGTAGGATTTTTCAGATAATAGTCTAAAGCCTGAATGGGTGAACCCATATATTTAACCAAATTATCCAAAATTCCGAACTCTGCCCGACTATCCACTCGATTGAGAACAAAGGTTCCAACCGCCATAAATAAGACAAGGAATACAAAGCCAATTATCAGCAAAGAGCGAAAAAGCTTCACACCATACCTGCTGTCTTTCCACGAATAATACTTCGAGAAAAACAACATATATACAATAGCATAGCCTGCAACCAAGCCCAGCAACTCCGTACGCCCAGTAGACAAAAGGGAAATACCTAAAGAAATCAGACTAACCAGCAGTAACTTGCCCTTGTAGAAAATGCCATCTTTTCCTGAAAAAAGAGATTCACAGAAAAAGTAGAAGAAAACAATTCCTAAGGAAAAGTTAACTCGCAGCAAATTGAGGCTAAGGCGACTAAGAGAGAAATCATAATTTGTAGTCATATGCCGAGCCAATTCAATGGTTTTAAACAATCCCCCAGGTACCTGCTTGCTCTGCGCCGCCAAGTAAAGCAAATCGGAATAAATAAACCTGACCGCATAAGCCAAAAACAAGAGAACTAAAATAATGAAAAAATTACTCACCTTTATTTGACTAGGTTTGGCGTCCAACTTTCTCTCAGCAAACAAATTCGATGACAAGAGGACTCCCATTAAAAAAATGGCATTTCCAACAAAGATGACAGTGACCGTTATCAGAGAAAGTCCCTCTCCCCATTTGGATGAATAAAATGCAGTAAAAATGCTTGCTATCATCCATATTGCCAGATATATAAAAGCCGGGTTAGCATAGTCTCGTCCTACTGTTTTGATTGTCAAAAACAAGAGGAAAAGGCCTCCCAAAATTAGTAAAAAAACCATTATCTTCCTTCTATTAATTCAACCCAATTATCTCTCAGTCTGACATGACGTTCTGTCTGTTCTTTTCTTTCAGGCGGTGTCATGTAATCACCGTAGCGATTGGTCAGATACTTGTCCGCATCATTGGGTCCATCGAACTCATAGCCTTCAAAGGAATACTTCTTAGCTGGATAGAAACTTTCATAGTCGATTGTCTCTCCCAAATAACCTTTTACACCATAAGCAATTGTTATTTTTGAAGTCTTCTTATTAGACTGGATGAGTTTTTCCATCAACTTATACATATTAGCCGGCCCCATGATAAAAGAAGGGAAGCCTATCAGTCTTCTGATCCAAAGATTTTGTCTGAGTTCTTTGGATTCTTTAGCCATATAGGTCAGATGCGGAGTAAACTTCGTATAGCAGCGTGAGCTATTGTGTGACAAATCCAAGGCTCTGAATAGAAGGCCCTTGAGCTTGCGAAGCATGTTATTCTCTGGGACAAAGTCAATTGGCAGCATATCAAGATAAAGATGTTTCTTTTTACTGAAACCTTCTCCCAAAACATCATAGTAAGTCAGTGACTTGCTCTGCAGCTTTAGCACCTTAAAGACACTGTCTGTCGCATCCGCAGGAGAGATCAACTCAAAGTCCTCGCTGTCCGCAAAGATTTCCTGCAGACGATTGTAGTCCTCTCGGAACATCACCAAGTCGATATCATCGTCCCAAGGGATATAGCCTCCATGTCGCAAAGAACCAATCAAGGTCCCTGCAACCATGTAGGAATGAATATGATGCCGACGACACTCTGCATCAAATTTTTTATACATTTGTAAATAGGCTTTTTGTAAAACCTTTAATTTATCATCCGTAATTTTCTGATACATGGGGCTGAAGCGTTCTCCCAAAGCCAACTCCCATTCAATCTTACTGGTTCCTCTCATTTTTCTTACCTCCCAAACTTTTTCAATAATCTCCTAGCCACTCCATTCAGTGAGTAGGTGTATACCAAATCACTGATGAAATCTTTTATTGTTCGATACTCCCTTATTTGAAACATCAGGCCCAAAGCCCAAAATGGATTTCTAGACTGTAGTAATTTCAGTCTAAGATTGGTCAAGGCCAAAGCCCTAGCAAGCTGGCGATGATCCGCCTCAGAAATCTGGCGCTCCTCTGCGATTTTTTGCACGGACTCATAGCGACTGATGACCTTCTGTAAATAGTCAATCCTAGATAACCTTGTTTTATTAAAACTGAGCGACGACGCAGACTGGGTTACATTCGCCTGATGAATGCGGTGCTGATCTAGAAGCTGGTCCAAGCAAACAACTTTTCCATACAATGGAGCCAGCATACCAAATAAAACATCATGATAGTCAAATCCAGGATAATCCGTATACTGCTGCTGCAAAATATCAGTCAGTACCGACTTTCTAAAAGCTGTCTGATAACCTGACGGCCATTTTTTTAGAAGCCAAGCTAGATTTCTTTCTCGACATTCTCCTGAAACCTTGGGCTCCTTGATGACCTGACCATTTTGATCAATCAAGTAAGACTGGCCATACACCATAGCAGCGTCTGTTTCTAACAGTACTTTCTGCAAGGCAGCTGTTTTATCAGGCAGCCATTTATCATCCTGATCAGCAAAAAAAACAATATCGTGCTCAGCCAAACTCGCTAATTTTATAAAAGTTCGATAATGACCTAAATTTTCCTGATTTTCAATCAGCTGCCAATCAGTCAATTGGTGCTTGGTGATGTAATCCTTGATTAGTACCACTGTCTGATCTGTAGAACAGTCATCACAGATAATGACCTGATCAGGCTTCAGCTTTTGAGTGCGGATAGAGTCTAGTTGCTCCAAAATAAACTCCGCCCCATTATAGGTCGCCATCACGACAGAAATCATTTCTCCCTCCTTCCTAAACTTTTCATCCTATATCGCTTTCTCCCTATCTAAGCTAGACTGCTCTGTCTGTAAAGCCATTACTTTCTTCTAAGCAGATACTTATAAATGAACGCTTTTATCCAAATAGGCGTTCCCACAAAAGCGCGAATCATCAACATATTTTGATAATATTGCCCTCGGTTCAACATACCATGTGACAGCAAAAAAGTATTGACCACTTTCCAGCTGGCAATCTGCTCTGTCTGGCTTCTTCTCGTATGCATGCCATTTCCGACACGAGCATAAACTAAGACCCGATTAAGATTAGCGAAACGACATCCCTGAGCAGCCATTCTCGACCAAAGATAATAGTCTTCCACTAAAGGCAGGGGCTTGTAATTGCCTGCTTTTAAAACAGATGATTTCTTGAAAAATACCGTCATGTGACAGAAAGGATTTCTCCGCTGCAACCTTTTGATAATCTCTTCATGGGAAAGCGGCATTTGTTTCTCTGCCACTATTTGATCTGGTTCCGAATCAAATTCTATGATATTGCCACCAAGAACATCTAACTGCGGATGCTGCTCAATATAGTCCACTTGTTGCTGGAAACGGTCCGGTGTCGCAATGTCATCTGTATCCATTCTAGCAATCCAATCATAAGAACAAGCCTCAACTCCTCGATGCAAAGCTTCTCCCAATCCGACATTTTCCTTTAAGGGTAGAACTTTCATCTCTGGAAATGTTTCCTTGAAATCTTGAATCGTCTGATAAAGCTCTTCTGTCAGCGGCCCATCCTCTACAAGGACAAGCTCATCTGGCTTGCGGCTCTGCTCTATAAGAACGCTATTTAGGCTCTTTCTTAAGAAATCCGGATTCTCCTTCTGATAGACAGACATCAATACCGAAAACTTCACTTACAATCCCCCCCAATCATCCTAAACTAGTTTCCCTTCTCCGTCTTCTCAATAGACCTCCTAAAATCTGCTACCTGATAAGACTGAGAATAGCTAGACATCTCTTTTTCATAAGTTAAATCTGAAAACAACTTATTCATAGTCGAAACATGGCGAGACAATCCTTTTAAAATCCAGTTAAATGCAGGCAGCAAGACTACTCTCTGACCATGAGTTCTTTTTATTTCTCTGACTAGCTGAGAGGTATTGACATAGTCCTGATTTTGAGGATAGAAGATACCGCTGTCTTGATTCTGAACAATCAGTCTGATAAACTCACAAAGGTTATCAATATAAATCATACTACGTTCATTCTGAACCAAAGGGAAGACTGGTAGTTTCTGAGCCAACTTTGACAGTCGCTTATAATTTCCTTTAGCTTGATGACCATAAACCATTGGCGGCCGTAAAACTGCCAATTTGAAATCTTCGCTCTCCAATTCCGCCAGAAGTTGCTCAGCAGCTAGTTTGCTTTTGCCATAAAAAGAATCAGGGCGCTCTTCTGTATCCTTTGTGATAACCCGATCTCCCAAAACTTCGCCATAGACGCTCATGCTGCTCATAAAGATAAACTGTTTGACGCCTTCGCCTTTAGCCTTTTGAGCCAATTCATACGGTAGCTGAGTATTGACTTGATTATATTCCGACTCCATCTCTTTTGATGGGTTAGAGATATGGACAATCGCCGCCAAATGCAAAATTACATCAAAAGACGAAAAATCTTTCTCCTTCCAGGTTTCTTCGCGGACGTCCAACTCATCAACCTGAACATCCTCCCGTGAAGAAACATACTTCTTAAAGCTCTGGCCGATATAGCTACCCTCTCCTGTAATTAATATTCTTTTCATCAGCCTTTAATCTTTCTTTTCCATATTTCCCGTGCCGCCTTCAACAACTCCTTCGCTCTTGGCCACACTCTTAATGGTGCCAAAGAAACAGCGGACATCTAATCCAAAAGACAAATGCTGGATGTAGTAGCCGTCCAATTCAGCTTTCTTGGCGATTGGCAACTCATCTCGCCCATGAATCTGAGCCCATCCTGTCAGACCTGGCAAAACATCATTTGCCCCATAGCGGTCTCGCTCTTCAATCAAATCATACTGATTCCAAAGAGCTGGTCTTGGACCTATGATACTCATATCGCCGACAAAAATATTCCAAATCTGAGGCAACTCATCCAGAGACGTCTTCCTAAGAAACTTCCCAACCTTTGTAATCCATTGCTCAGGATTTTCCAGTAAATGAGTTGGGGTATCCTTAGGTGTGTCAATTCGCATCGTTCTGAATTTCAAAATATAGAAGTGTTTCTTATGCAGACCAATCCGCTTCTGTTTGAACAAAACTGGTCCTTTTGAATCCAATTTAATAGCGAGTACTAGAAGCAGAAAAAACGGTGATAAGACAATCATTCCTAAGAATGACAAGACTATATCTAATGTTCGTTTAAAAAATTTATACATGATTATCCTAAAAACTTATTGCTGTGCAAACTTTACCAGACTGTCCTTGAGGTCATTTGCACCAAGAGTCAGAAGAGAGTCCACATAGGAATCCACCTCGGTCTTGGGCAGCGACTGAACATTCCCTACAAAAATCTTTTCATAGACTTGATCATTGACCTTTTCCTTGGCAGACAAGAGCTCCTCATAAAGCTTTTCGCCCGGTCGAATGCCTGCTTCCTGAATCTGAATCTCCTCTTCAGTATGGCCACTGAGTGTGATCATCTTTTTAGCCAAGTCCAAAATTTTCACAGGCTCGCCCATATCCAAGACAAAAACCTCTCCCCCTTGCATCAAGGCCCCAGCCTGAATTACCAAGCGGCTGGCTTCTGGTATCGTCATGAAATAGCGTGTCATTCGAAAGTCCGTCACGGTGATAGGACCTCCCTTGGCAATCTGCTCCTTGAACAAAGGAACCACACTACCTCGGCTGCCCAAAACATTCCCAAAGCGGACAGCTGAGAAAAGAGTCTTTCCTTCTTCATTTAAACTGGTCACGACCATTTCTGCCACACGCTTTGTTGCCCCCATAACATTAGGCGGGTTGACCGCCTTATCTGTAGAAATCATGACAAATTTCGCGACACCAGCTGCCTTTGCTGCTTCTGCTACATTTCGTGTACCATAGATATTGTTTTTGACCGCTTCTGTCGGATTGTACTCCATCAAAGGAACATGTTTATGAGCCGCTGCATGATACACTCGATCAGGACGATAGGTTTCCATAATATGGAAAATCCTCTCTCTATCTTGAATATCTGCAATGATTGGAATCAACTCAATGTCATCTTTATATCGGCTTGACAGCTCCTTATGAATCAAATAAATTGAATTTTCTCCATGACCTAGAAGCAGGAGCCTAGCTGGGCAGAATTGAGCAATCTGACGGCAAAGTTCCGAGCCGATAGACCCACCGGCCCCCGTAACAAGCACTGTCTTGCATTTAATATTGGACTTCAAACTTTGCTGATCCAGCTTAACTTCTTTACGCCCTAACAGATCAGCAATATCAATTTCCTGAAGTTTGCTGACAGATAGTTTCCCCGTAATCACCTGTTCATACTTAGGCATGGCATTGACCTTGACCTCCGTCTGTTGGCAGTACTCTATGATTCGCTCGTAATCATCCGGAGCCAACGAAGGAATGGCAATGACAATTTGTTCAACTTCATAATTCCCTACAATTTCAGGTATCTGCTCAGTTGTTCCTACAACTTTTACTCCATGAAGATACGTATTTTGCTTATTCTTATCGTCATCTACAATCGCGACTATCTTCAAATCTTTTGATTTTTGCTGGGCTGTCTTGATAAAAAGACTAGCACCATCCCCTGAACCAACAACAAGGGTTTTCGTCCCATCTACTTTCTTACCCAGTAAGGCTGAAGGGTGCTGCACGAATTCATGAATCTCCCGCCAGGTCAGCCTTGAAGCAATAACCAACAAAAAAGATAGCAGCATAGAAAGAACAATATATCTACTGTTTGTGGATTCATAAAAAATTTTCTCTGCAATGTATACAATCGAGTAAGCTCCCAAAATTGAGCCACTCACTCGAAACATTGTTTTGTAATCTGTATACCTTGTAATGGTAGAAAAGACATTCGACAGTGTTGCAAATGTCAAATACAGTACAATAATCCCCATTAAAATAGAGACAAAAGATAAATCCGTTATCCCGACATATTTTGCTAAGAAGAATTTTGAAATCCCCTGACTTATACTGAGCAAAATAATATCAACAACAATTAAGATGACTCTTTTTCTCGCTCTTGTCATGTTCCTAATCTCCCAATTATCCTAAAACTCTTTAATCCCTATTATTTCCCATAATTGCCATAGCTGCCATATCCCCCATAAGTTCCGTAGGCGCCATAGCGTTCCAAATCAATGTTATATTTATTGAGGACAACACCTAAAAAAGGAGTTCCCGTTTGTTCCAACTGCTCTTTAGCTTTCATGACTGCTTTTCGTTTGATATGGCCTGCTTGTGTCACCAAGAAGCTGGCATCGCATTTCTGAGCGATGATAGCCGCATCAATGACCAGACCAATCGGTGAAGTATCTACGATGATGTAGTCATAGCGGACACGCAGGTCAGTCAAAAGCGCTTCAAACTGCTTGCTTTGCAAAAGCCCAGTCGGATTAGGTGATACTGGACCAGACAAGATCACATCTAGGTTGTCCAAATCTGTATCGTTGATGACTTCATGCAGGGCAGCCTGTCCTGACAGATAGTCCGTCAGTCCTGATACTTTTCTCTGACTGCTAAACACACCAGACATGACTGAGTTGCGGATATCCGCATCGATCATCAAGGTCTTATGACCAGCTCTGGCAAAGGCGGCCGCGAGATTCACTGAGATTGTAGACTTTCCTTCATTTGCCGTCACCGAGCTTATTTCGACCATCTTGATATTGGCGCCACTCAGCTGTACATTAGTACTTAGAGCATTGTAGTATTCCTCGGTTAGTTTTACAAGGTTCCTTTTTTTCCTAACTAATTCTAAGGTTGCCATTTTCTCTCCCTTACATTCTGTTCATATCTGGGATAACGCCCAATAGCGTCAAGCCCATGACTTCTTCAATGTCCTCTGGCTTCTTCACCCGATCATCCAGGATTTCGACAGCGATGATAAAGATCGACATCAGGACGCTGCCCCCTAAAAATCCTAAGATAACATTACGCCGAATATTTGGTGAAGAAGGCTCTGCTGGGACTGTTGCTTCTTCCAAAGTTGTCACATCAGAAACTTTTGTCACTTCGATGATTTTCTCAGCAGCAATATTACGGAAGGCATTGGCAATGCGAGCCGCTTCCTCTGGATTGTCATCCTTAACTGTAATCGAAACGATACGAGTATCCGCCGGAACGGAAACGGTGATGTGACGCGTCAGCTCTCTTGGTGACGTTTGCAGTTTCAGCTCACTAATTGCCTGTGATAGAACCGCCTGTGACAGAATGATTTCCTTAAAGTCCTTAACGAGGTATGAACCCGCCTGCAGGTCCTGATTGGTCAAAGCTGCCTGCGTTTCGTTTTGACGGCTGACCACATAGATGCGTGTGGTGCTCTGATACATTTTCTTAGCAATAAAGACGCTGTAGCCAAAAGCCAGCAAAGAAAAGAGCACTGCTCCCAATACGATGGTGAACTTTTTCAGCCATAAGGCTCTCAGCAAGGACAGAATATCGATTTCTACGATTTGCTTTTCTTGTTTTTCCATTTTTCCCCTAAATCAATTCATTTTTCAATAATAATGCTTGGTTACCGCCAAAGAGGGCCTCTGCCCGGCGAGAACCGTATTTCTTAGCGACGATGTCAAAGGCCTCTTTCATAAAGGGCGGTCTCTGGCTTAGATTGTGCATGTCGCTGGCAACAAAGTGGACCAAGTCCTTCTCCAAAAAGAATTGAGCCCGTTTTTTCATAAATTTATGCGAGTCTCCAAGCAGCTTGGGCTTCAGAACACTGGAGCTATTAATCTGAGTATAGCAGCCCATATTAATGAGTTCCTGTACCTTCTTTTCATCATTTTCCAGGCAGTGATAGCGCTCGATATGAGCCACGACCGGTGTTAGACCTAAGCGCAGAATCTGAGCCAAGCCTTTATGGATATCCTTATAGGGCGTCGCCATGCTAAACTCAATCAACACATAGCGTGTGCCAGCTAGACTGGGGAAAATCCCCTTTTCCAACTTATCCGCCACATCACTGGTGTAGTAAATCTCTGCCCCATAGAGAACCGTCAAGTCAGGCGCCACAAGCTCTGCCAGTTCTTTTACCATTTTAAAGTTAGAGCTAATGGTCTCTTCAGGCGTTTCAAACATGCCCTTTCTGCGATGAGAAGTAGAGATAATAGTCCGAACTCCCTGTCGATAGCTTTCTTCCAGCAGTTTTTTGGAATCCTCAAAGGTCTTAGGACCATCGTCCACATCAAAGATAATATGAGAATGGATATCAATCATGGTGTTTTTCCTTCCATTACCTGCTGAATCGCTGCCTTAGCATTATCAAGGCTTTCCGGTTGGATTTCCATCATGTAGAGATTGGAATCTGGCATAGCGTAGGATGGTAGATCCATACGACCGTTTCCGCTGATGGCTTGTGACTGAACTTGATAGCTTCCACCTGATTCCAGCTGGGTATTGACCAGATTCATAAGAATAGGCAGCTCCATATTGGTCTGGATAGAATCCTGCAAGCCGGAAATAATCTCGTTGTAGTTCTTCAAAGCACTAGTTGAAGTCAGCTTTTTAATGACTGCTTCGATAACCTTTTCTTGATTTTTCCCGCGGTCATTGTCGCCACCCTGAAGGGAGTAACGCTCGCGAACAAAGCCAAGTGCCTGATCTGAGTTCATATGAACTTTCCCTACTGGGAAATGATGATTACCATGTCGGCTGGTAAATTCTTGGTCATTTTCAACATCAATCCCTCCCAACAGGTCTACCAGCTTGAGGAAGGAAGTGAAGTTCAGACGAACATAGTAGTCAATGCGAATACCGTAAAGATTTTCCAGCGTATGGACAGAAGCATCTACTCCGTAAATCCCTGCATGGGTCAGCTTGTCCATCTGTCCGCCTCCTCCATCTGCAATCGCCACATAAGAATCACGAGGAGTTGTCGTCAAGAGGACTTTCTTGGTCTTGCGATTGACCGTCATGATGATATTGACATCTGAGCGAGAGACAGATGAAATAGAGCCATAAGTGTCAATACCGCTGACATAGATATTGAAGACATCTGCATTGGCATCATCCCTGCGCTTGCCTGTCTCTACTTGACGGGTGATTTTATAAGTATAGATTTTCTTTATCTTTGAAGCATAGTCAGCATCGTGAGAGGCCAGCATATCTCCAAATGAGCTGTTGAGGGCAATGGCTTCGGTCTCTTGATTGATGAGGGCCTTGTAGGCTGCGATATAAGACGAGCTGTTTTCTACAGTGAGTTCTGTCTTTTTAGTCTTCTTGATGTGCTCCAGAAGAGCTGTCACATTGTCCTTATCCCCATTTTCAGTCGGAGCTGTCAGCTTCTTCAGTTGCGTCACATCTGATTTATCGCTGTCTGCCCGGACATAAACCGCCATTTCAATTTCAGAGTAATTTGAAGTGGAGTTCACACCTCTAGACAAGTCCATCAGCTCCTTGACCCCATACATGACTCCTGAGGATACCAACAAAGTCACAAGCAAAAGTAAGGTTGTCAGAACTTTGAACTTATTTTTCCATACAAAGAAGGCTGCCAGTAAAATAACAGCCGCCAAAAGAGCAGACAAAATAAGGTTCAGGTGATGAAACGCCAGAACATTATTTTTAAATATAGAAAAAATAAGCAAACCTGAAACCAAGCTTACCAATGTCAGTAAAGCTGCATTAAAGAGCCTAAGCTTCTTCCCCTTTTTAGAAGCAGGCACATTTCTCCTATGTTGATTCATAATTCTCCCTTTTTCTCCCCTGAGATATAAATACATTTTATTATATCATAAATGCATTATGATACACTAAAATATTTAAAAATATTTTAGTTTTTTCCAAAATTTGTTGACAAAAAAGGACAGTCTGTATTAATTTTCAGTAAATTCCTTCTCCCTTCTCGAAAAACCGATATTTTATACTGTTTTTGGCAACAGAAAAAGAGGTGAACCCTCTTTTATATCAGTATTTTGCTTGTTTTTTAAAGCATTTTATCTCTGTCAACTTGCTCATAGGCCTGGAGGCCATCATTCAGCTTGTCCCAGATGACTACCTGGCCTGCCTCAAGGGACTTCTGCACATCAATGATGCGTTGATTAGAAGAGCCGCGGAACTGTAGCATGAGATTCTTCTTGGTAAGGTCAAAACGGCCGTCCACCAGAATGTCAATCAAACTCAGCAGCTCCAGCTTATCCTCCGTTTCCAGCATCATCTCCTCCCAGGTGTAGCCCGTCCAAGACCAGATATCCTTGTCCGGCAACTCTCTCCGAATCCGCTTGACCAAGGGCAGGAGAATGCCTGTATTGAGAAAAGGCTCGCCGCCTAGGAGGGTCAACCCCTGCACATAGGGTTCCGCCAAGTCTTTCATAATCTGATCCTCCAACTCTTGGGTATAAGGAATGCCAGCGTTAAAAGACCAGGTTGCTGCATTATAGCAGCCCTCACAGTGAAACATACAGCCACTGACATAGAGGGAGTTGCGGACGCCTTCGCCATCTACAAAGTTAAAGGCCTTATAGTCAATGATTCGCCCCTTGCTCAGCTCCTCACTTTTCCATTCTTGAGGTTTGGGATTGTTCATCTTCATCCTCCAAATCAATCCAGTAGCGCTGGCTTCTGTCGATTGTATTTTCGTAAACACCGCCAGCAGAGAGAATCGTGCGGCGACTAGCTTCATTGTCTTCATCGCAGGTAATCAGCACTCGTTCTAATCCTTGCTTTCGAGCCTCTGCTAGTCCTAGCTCTAGCTGCAACTTAGCCAAGCCCTTCCTGCGCTGACTGGGCCGGATAGAATAGCCTATATGGCCGCCCTCCACAAATAATTTGTCATTTAAGGACAAGCGCAGGGCTAAAAAACCCAGAGGCAAGCCAGTCTCATCAAAGGACAAAAATTGGATGGCAGGAACCCAACCTGCTGGCAAGTTTGCCACATCTTCCTTCTGTTCTACAATTTTCAACCAATCCTCATAATCCTTTGCTCGCTTCCAAGTGGAGCCCATGCCACCGTGCATATAGGATTTTGCAGCATTGAACTCCGCAATCATCTCTAAAATTGCATCTTTATCTTCCAAAGTTGGTCGTCTTAGCTCCATGCTCCCTCCTTAATTGACATCAATCCAGTAGCGCTCTTTCCCGCCTCGAATATCCTCTAAAGCTCCGCCATTAGCCAGAATCACTGCTCGACTAGCAGCATTATAACTATCGCAAGTCACTAGGACTTGTTTAATATTTTTACTTTTGGCTACTTGCAATCCTTGTCGCAGCTGCTCCTTTGCCATTCCTTTCCCACGCGCAGAGGGACGGATACTATAGCCGATATGCCCGCCTTCTTGGAGCAAATAATCATTGAGCCGCAAGCGCAGATTGAGAAAGCCCACAGCCTGACCAGCCGCAGCAAAAGAGATTAGTTGGATGTAAGGCACAAACCCTTGCGGCAAGCCTAGACCTGCCTCAGCTAGCTGAATCGTCTCCAGCCAGTCCTCGTAGACAAAATCCGCTCCGCCAAAGAAGCCGTCCTGTCGGCTGCTAGCTGCTTCAAAGTCAGCCAGCATCTCTAAAATCTTTTCCTTGTCTTCTAGTTTCGGTCGTCTCAGCTCCATAGATCCTCCTGATACGAAGAGAGTGAGACCGCCTTGCGCCCCACTCTGACTTCTATTGTTTCTTGTTCTTTTCTAAAAATTGCTGACGCAGTTTGGCCAATCGTTCTTTTTTGCCGCTGCCACCCTGCGAATGTTTTTCATGGAAACGCTGCACCTGAGCCTTTCCTTTGTCGTCCAATTGATACTTTCCCATCTTAATTTCCTTCGTACTTAATAGTCGAGCCATTCATGTGCTTGACCCGAGCTGATATTTCCTTGTGTCGGCCATTGACCATTGGACGGGCTTGCGGATTTCCTAAGTAACCGCAGGTCCGCTTGACCACATCAACCGTCTTGGGATCGCTGTTGCCGCAGTTTGGACAGGTGAAGCCCCGCTCGGTCGGCGTGAAATCTCCCTCAAAGTTACACTTGTAACAGCGGTCAATTGGTGTATTGGTTCCCAGATAGCCGACTCGGTCATAGGCATAGTCCCAGACAGCCTCCAGAGCCTTGGGATTTTGCTGCAGCACAGGGTACTCACAATAGTGGATAAAGCCGCCTGAGGCTCCCACTTCAGGATAAATCTTCTCAAAGTCCAGTTTTTCAAAAGGCGTTGGATTCTTGCGCACATCGTAGTGGAAGGAGTTAGTATAGTATTCCTTGTCAGTAATATCTGGAACGACCCCAAACTTCTCTGTATCCAAGCGACAGAAACGGTCGGTCAGACTTTCAGATGGCGTTGAGTAAACAGAGAAATGATAGTCATACTGCTCGGACCACTCTTCCACCCGGCGCTTCATATCTTTGACAATAGCAATCGTAAAGTCCTTGGCTTCTGGATTGGTCTCCCAATTACCGCCGTAAAAGACTGCTGCCACTTCATACAGACCGATATAGCCTAGAGACACCGTTGCACGACGGTGAGTAAAGAGCTGGTCAACCTGATCATACTTGCCCAGACGTTGGCCAAAAGCCCCATACTGATAAAGAATCGGTGCATTAGCTGGACTGGCTTCCTTTGTCCGCTCCACTCGGTAGACCAAAGCATCTTCAGCGATATTCATCCGCTCGTTAAAGAGTTCCCAGAATTTATCCAAATCCCCCTCGGATTCAAGCGCAATCCGCGGCAGATTGACAGTAACGACACCTAGATTCATACGGCCGGAATTGACTTCCTGACCGTTTTCATCCTTCCAGCCTTGTAGGAAAGAACGGCAGCCCATCGGTACCTTGAACGATCCAGTTAAGTCGATAATCTTGTCATAGGAAAGCACATCTGGATACATGCGCTTAGTGGCACACTCCAGAGCCAGTTCTTTGATGTCGTAGTTAGGCGTTCCCGGCTCAAGATTAAGCCCGCGCTTAAGGGTGAAAATCAGCTTAGGGAAAATTGCTGTGCGGTGCTCGCTTCCCAGTCCCTTGATACGGATATTAACAATAGCCTTCTGAATTTCCCGCTCAAAACGATTGGTCCCCAAACCAAAGCCCAGCGAAGTAAAAGGAGTCTGACCATTAGAGGTAAAGAGGGTATTGATCTCATACTCCAGCGACTGCATGGCATCGTAGATGTCCTTCTTGGTCTTCGCCCAGGCGTATTCTTCCTTCCTATCTGGTAAAACCCATTGCTCCGCATCCTTGAGATGCTTTTGATAATTAAGCTCAGCATAGGGCGCCAAGACCTCATCAATTCGGTCCGCTGAGCAACCTCCATACTGACTAGAAGCTACATTGGCAATGATTTGCGAGATTTGCGCTGTTGCGGTCTGGATAGACTTGGGACTCTCTACTTCTGCATTGCCAATCTTGAAGCCATTTTTCAACATGCCGTCAAAGTCAATCAAACAGCAGTTAGTCATCGGTGTATAAGGACTGTAGTCCAAATCATGGTAGTGGATGTCCCCCTTTTGGTGGGCATTGGCCACATGAGGCGGCAACATCTTAAGACCGATGGATTTGCCAACAATCCCAGCTGTCAAATCCCGTTGGGTATTGAAAACATCACTGTCCTTATTGGCATTCTCGTTGACTACCGTACGATCTTTGTTGAGGAGCTTGTCAATGGTAAAGTTGATATCTGTCGCTTTTGAGCGCTCAAAATCCCGTTGGGTGCGGTAAGTGATGTAGTTCTCCGCAATGGCATATTCCTTGGCATTCAAAAGCTCATGCTCAACGATGTTCTGAATCTCATAGATTTTGACATACTTAGCGAAGCGACTGCTGATTTCTGCCACAATGCGGTCTGTGATAGCTTCCAGCTTGGCTTCCAGCATCGGATTCAGCGGACCGACTTCCTGAGCTGCCCGCACCATAGCCTTATAGATTTTTGACACATCAAAAGCCACTCTGCGGCCATCCCGCTTCTCCACATAAATCGCTGGAGCAGTTTCAAACTTCTCTTCCCTTAAAATCATCACGAACACATCCTTTTCTCTGCCCTTAGGACAAATCAAGTCTCTTTAAACCTATCGCTTGCTAAGAAATTTCCAAGAAATCTCCGACAGCAGTTCATCCAAAGAACAGTATTTTATAAATAAGTCGATACAAGACTCATTATAGCACGTTAAAATTAAAAATCAATATGTTGTGGCAAAAAAGTTATTTTTTCTTTTTATACACAACATATTGATTTTTTACTACTTGAGTTGATAAAGCTTGAAATGGTCGAGTTTGAGGTCAGCTTCCTTATAATTTTGGGAAATTAGCTGCTTCACATCTGACAGCAGTTTGACATCATTGTTAACCAAAATATACTTGGGTTGGCTATTTTCAAGTCCATTCTGAAGACCCAAACGATTTTCAGCAGTTCCCACATATAAAGTCGGAGACAAGAGAGAGACAGCTGATAGGCGGCCGCTCTTCTGATACAGACTAGCCGAGGTATCCCAAGCATAGATAGTGTCCCCGTCCTTGGTCTTTTCCTTAATATACTGAGCCGCTTTACTTCTTTCAGCAGAGACACCGCTGGAAAGGATATACTCATTCACCAAAGGATAACCAATCAGATAAAAGATGGCTAGGAGCGGCAGAAAGAACTGGCCTGAGAGATAGGAAGTCCACATCGTAGGACGACGGCGATCCCGGCGATGACGCCCTGGTGCCTGCTGCTTGCCTTTATTAAACCACAAAGCAAAAAGAATCATGGCAAAAGGCAGGGCAGGAAGCAGTTGATAGCTGCCCTGATCTGGCAGGATAAAAGCCGCAAAGACAGTAATGAAGAGCCCTAGCAGACCGATAAAGCGCAAGACGCGCAGGCTGGTTGCCTGCCCCTTTTCTCTTGAAAAGAGATTGGCACCCAAAGCAGAAATGAAACCTAGACCGACTGTCAGCAAGCCATAATAAATCAAATTAGAAAGACTATGACTGCCAATCAAACTGATGGAATCCCAAGCATAGGTCACCTGACTGATAGCCTGGCCAAAGGTTTGATTGGCAACAGTAAAGTAGCCAATAGGATAAAAAATCACTGAGAAGCCAAAGAGACCAGCTAAAAGCTGATAAAAACCTCGAGCCGCACGCTTGGCTGCGATATTGTAGACCAAAAGCACCAGAGCAGTCAAAGAATAGAAGACTAGGCTGGAAACCGGATCAATCATAAAAGCAAGAGCTCCGAAAGCTCCATATAGAATGAACTTTTCATCCTTGATTGAATCCTGCAGATAGCGCACCAAGAAAGATAGATTCCAAAAAATAAAGGGCAGAACAAAAATACTAGAGTAAAGACCGCCAAATCCAAGGGCAAAGACTAACAGGTAAAAGAGCAGCAGGAGGCTGCGCGATAAATCCTGTTTAGGCTGTAAGAGCACCAAGGTCTTGTGCAGGAAAAGTCCAGCCAACCACAGAGCCAGCGTCTGAAAAACCATCCACAAAAGCTGACCAAAAGCCAGACTGCTGGTCCAAGCCATCAGATAGTAAAGCAGACCACTGGTCCCATATATTTGCGAATAAGGCACCTGCCCCTGAGTCATGGCCCAGCCGGCATAGAGATTCTGACTTTGTAAATTCGTTGCTAGATTGGTCAAAAAAGGATTGACCACACTCAGCAGGCTGATAGCCAAACTGCATAAGAGGGTCAAAAAATAGGGCGTCGGCTCTGGCTTGGTAATTTTTTGCTCAGACCTTTCAGACCTAGTCAGCTGCTCCTCTGAAACCTCTAAAACTTTTTCTTCCGTTGTATCATGCATATAAAATATTCTCCTTGATATCAGTCCCATCTAGTATATCAAATTCCTGTCCTCCTGTCAGCTTTCTCTTGACCCTTCTTTTGGGCATTATAGCTTCTAGCCAGCTCCTCCAATTCCCGAAAACAGCGATATTCTCTCGTTTCATAAGCAAGCGGCTGACTGGAAATTTTCTCCATTGTCATCTTAAAAAATTCCTTTATTTTTTACATTCGTAAAAACAGAGCAAAAATCCATCCCTATATAAAAGCAAAAAGGGGAAAACACATCTCAGCACGATTAGCAAAAGCACATTCAAAAAATCTGAAACTTCCGCCTCAGATTTTCTGTATATTTCTGCAGAACTTACCCTCCACCGGTATTAGAGCATAGGTGCAAAGAGCTGCATGATTTCTTTGATAAAGCGACGATACCAGCTGCTATCAAGATTTTCAGGAAGGATTTCTTCAGAAGCCTCAAAAATGGCTTCAAAATCTTCCTTGATAGCTGGGATACTATCCGTATGGTACATCAGGACTGCATTTTCATAGTGGTGCACCAGACTGCGGTAATCAAAGTTAATCGTCCCTACCACGGCAAATTCATCATCGGCTACCACATTCTTGCTGTGGATAAACCCAGGCGTGTACTCAAAGATCTTAACCCCTGCTTCCATCAGATCCGGATAGGCTCCGCGAGTGACAATCTGAATCAGCTTCTTATCCGGAATGAAAGGAGTCACGATGCGGACATCCACTCCCCGCATAGCAGCATTCTTGATATCCTCCGTCAAGTCGTAGTCAATGATCAGATAAGGCGTGGTAATGTAGACATAGTCCGTAGCCTGACTGATGATATTTTGATAGACCGTTTTACCAACCTGACCCTTATAAATAGGCTTAGGCCCGCTGCCATAGGGAATGTAAAGCCCTTTGCCTTCGACAGCTTTATTTTCCAGATGGTACTTGTCAAAGTCTGTGATTTCCCCACGGTTGATGTACCAGTTCATGAGAAAGAGCCGCGTCAAAGCTTTGACTGCCCGACCTTCCAAGCGGACACCGCCATCTTTCCAGTGACCAAAACGAACGATATGATTGATATACTCGTCAGCCAGATTGATGCCGCCAGTATAGCCAACCTGACCATCAATCACCAAAATCTTGCGGTGGTCACGATTGTTGTAGGATACCGTCATTCGCGGAATCACCTTGTTGAACTTATAGGCCTCGATGCCCATCTTGCGCAGCTTACGCGTATAATCACCCGGCAAAGTGGCCATGCAGCCAATATCATCATAGAGCAGCTTGACTTCAACGCCCTGCGCAGCTTTTTCGACCAAGATTTCCAGAACACTGTCCCACATCAGACCTTCATCAATGATATAAAATTCCAGAAAAATGAATTTCTCAGCAGCCCGCAGATCAGCCAGCATGGCCTCAAACATCTCCTCACCGATAGGAAAATAGCGAGAAGCTGTACCGTCATAGACATCTGCATTATTGTCCATACTCAGCAGTGATTTGATAATGCCGTAGGCTGACTTGTTTTCCTTTTTCAGCTGAACACGGAGTTCATAGCTATTGTCCTCTCGAAATTTCATAGAGTCCATATTTTCCAGCTGAATCATTTCTTTTTTAGACAGCCGCCGCTCGCCAAACATCAGATAAAGCAGAAAGCCAAAGACCGGCACCACGGCAATCAAAAGCCAGGTCACCTTGCTCTCCGGTGGCATATTGCGATTGACAATCGCTAAAATGGTCCCAATATACAGGAAGACAATCATCGCCACTGACAGCCAGTTGGGTGCAATCTCATTAAAATAGAAGAACGCAACAAAGACAAAGGCTAGCTCCAGCAGCATAATAATGATGCTGAAACCGTATTTTGACATTAATAAGCGGAATTTCCTGAAAGTCATACACTCTCCTATCTCATTGCATATATTCTAGTATATCAGTAAAGTCGCCTTAAAACAATGTTTATATCAATGCAAATCGTATTTCTGGTCAATGAAAAACCAATCACTTCTTTTGAATACTGCTATCCTCTAAATTTCACTGCAAGATTAGAACTGATAAAAGGAAAAGCCCCATTAAGACAGGGCTCTTTCATCATTGTTTCGTAAAGACCAGTGTGTCATCATCATAAGGCTCTTGGGAAAGATCCTCAATTGTCAGCTGATTGCCCTCAATGCGATAGCGCTTGACATCATCTCCGATGATCATGGTCTGGTTGGTAGCATCAATCTGAACTTGTTCAATTTCCTGCTCACCATCCGCCTCAACCTTGGTCAGCTGGCCAGTGGTGCCTGAAATCTGCAAGGTCAGCTGATCGCCTTCATGACTTGTCTGGTAGCTGCCATCCAGCTCGCCATTGGCTGCTGGCTCGGAAGAGGATGCTGAAGCAGATGAGCTATTATTGGCCGCACTAGACGTGCTAGCTACTGACGAAGACTCTGCTGGCTTACCGGAAGCGACTGACTGAGACTGAGAGGAAGGTGCCGTCTGGTTCTGATTAGAACCGCAGGCTGCCAAGGCCAAAACAGCCGCAGCAGTTAGACCTGAAATCATTAACTTTTTAGAAATTGCCATAGTATTCTCCTTTTTCTTCTGTCTTTATTGTACCAAAGCGAGACTCTGGCGGTCAATTTATAAACTTGTCAAATAAGCTCTGACTTCTGCAATAAAATAGAGGGAGCCCGTAATGAAAAGCAGTTGATTATCGTTTTGTCTCTCCTGAAAATTCTGAATAAGCTGCCGATAATCCTCTATGTATAAGAAGCCTTCCGCTTCAGCTTGACCAAGGGAATCTCCATCAGAAAAGGAAGTAACCGTCAACTGAACATTTGGCAGAGCCTCTCGCAGATAAGCCAGCATAGCGCTATAGTCCTTACGCTTGAGAGCACCGAAAAGAAGCAAGCACTCTTTGTCATTCTGGCTCTGGATAAACTCCACTAACCTTTCCAGTGCAGGCAGATTATGGGCCCCATCAAGATAAATACCTGAACTGACTTCTTCCAAACGCCCTGCCCAACGAGTCTCCTGCAAGGCTATCCGAATCTTAGCAGAATCTACTTCCCAGCCTTGCTGCTGCATGAAGAGCAAGAATGCCTGCAAAGCCAGCGCTGCATTTTCCTCCTGATAGCCTCCCTTGAGTCCCAGTTCAAGATTGGATAGGGTCCTAGTCGAATTGGAAAAAGTCTGATTCGTCAGAGAAAAATCACGACCATACTGATAGAGTTCTATTCCCAGCTCCTGAGCTCGCTGTTCACAAACCAATCGCGCTTCCTCTGGCAGCGGCCCGATGACCGCTGGTCGCCCCGGCTTGAAAATCCCTGCCTTTTGCTCTGCTATCGCCGTCAAGCTCCTTCCCAGAGTCTCCTGATGGTCCAAGCCCACAGAACTGATGACCGCAATATCTCCCGTAATGACATTAGTCGTGTCTAAGAGTCCGCCGATTCCCACCTCAATCAGGGCTATGTCCACTTCCTGCTCCTTGAAATAGAGAAAGGCAATCAAGGTCAGAATTTCAAAATAGGACAGCTGGTCATGACTTTTGAGCAGTTCTTGCTCCATCTTTTGCACCTCTTGACCCAGACGGATAAAATCAGCTGGAGCAATCGGTTGACCGTTAATACAAATCCGATCGTGAATACTAATCATATGAGGCGAGGTAAAACTCCCTGTCTTGCGACCATGCCCCGCAAACAGCTGACGCATGAAAGCAATAGTAGAGCCTTTGCCATTTGTACCAGTTACATGAATCGTTGGAAAACTCTGCTCAGGATTTCCCAAAAGAGCTACAGCCTGCTGCATCCGCCCTAGACCCGAACGAAAGTTTAGACCAATTCGGCTATTCAGCCATTCTTCAATTTCATTCATTTTTTTACCTAAAAAAGAGCAGCGAAGCAGAACTCAAATCTGAATTACAACTCGCTCCTCTTTCTAATCTTTATGATACGAGATAGAAAATAACCGAGCCTTGGCTACTTCCTTCTTCTGTCAAGTTCAGCTAGCATCTCGCCCGCACTTGTCCATTTCTGGAAACGAGGCTAGGCCAGTCTTACTCCTCCATAAAGCTGTTGAAGACTTCTTCAATCATATCCCATTCAGCATCTGAGTCTTCTGGGATTGGCTGCAAGTCACCTTCTGTGCCATCTTCATTTTCGGTAAAGGAATAAGCTTGAATCTCTACTTCACCGTTCTCATCTTCTTCCGCATTAGCCGGAATCAAAAGAACATAATTCTTGCCAAACTCTTCCTTACCATCAATGGTCAAAAGAATTTCAAATAAAGTCTCGTTCCCTTGCTCGTCAACCAAGGTGATTAATTCACGCTCTTCATGCTCGTGGTCATGGTTATGATCATGTGTCATACTAGTGTCTCCTTCATTTCTTTTCTAAAAATTTCGATCCAGATAATTCTGCAAAATCAGCTGCGCTGCTAGCTTATCAATGACTTTCTTGCGCTTGCTGCGGCTAATGTCCGCCTGCTCCACCAGCATGCGCTCAGCAGCCACCGTCGTCAGACGCTCATCCTGATAGTCAACCGGCAGGCCAAATAGCTCAGCAATCCGCTGACCATAAGCCTGACTGGCCTCCACCCGAGGTCCGCTGGTATTGTTCATGTTCTTAGGCAGGCCAATAACGAACTTATCAACCTTATACTCTTTCACCAGCTCACCCAAGCGCTCTAGGCCGAATTCGCCCTTTTCTTCATGAATCGGAATAATCTCCAGTCCTTGAGCCGTAAAACCAAGAGGATCACTAATGGCAACCCCAACCGTTTTCGAGCCCACATCTAATCCCATAATTCTCATTAGAGATCGACGCCTTGTCCTTTCAAATAATAACGAACCAACTCCTCAACAATCTCATCGCGCTCGTATTTGCGGATTTGATTGCGGGCGTTGTTATAGCGAGGTACGTACGCAGGATCGCCACTGAGTACGTATCCCACGATTTGATTGATTGGATTGTATCCTTTTTCATTGAGCGACTTGTAGACATCGGTCAAAGTCTCGCTAATTTCCTTTTTATTTGAATCATCAAGATTAAAACGTACTGTTTCATCTGTAAATCCCACAATTACACCCTCTTTCTTTATAATATCCCTATTATAGCATAATTATAGGCTTTTCACAAATTTAATTCACCTGAATTTCCCTAATTTTTCAATAAGCTTTAGCTAATATTTATCCGAAGTCTGGCTCTGAAATCCAGCAAAAATCCAGCTCTCTTCAGAGAACTGGATGGAAACTTCCTAATTTGAAGCGGGCACTTCCACGCCGTCGCTTCCCTTAAACTTATTCAGCAATTCTTCTGGAGTCAGGGTCTCGATTTGCTCAAACAGCTGCGCGTAGTTTGGAAGCTTTTTGGCTGCTTCGTAGTCTAGATTCTCCGGATCGATAGTCATCTCCAGAGAAATCTCTTCCGCTGTCATATCTGTTTTCAAGTCAAGACCGGTGATATTCACCGCCTCTTTCAGACCCAGTGCTTCCTCGATCAAAGACAGCATTTCCTTCTTCACAGTGGAAACATCCTGTTTTGACAGAGCTTCCTTGATGTTGTCAGGAATAGCCTTGCTGACATGCAGGACAACCTTATCATACTTCTGTCCGCTGTAGCTGATTGTTAAGATTCTGGTTTCTTTTCCATGTTCTAATTGCTTCTCAGTTTTATAGGACTTAGTGACAATATCTCCTTTTCCAGCTCCTCCCTGTGAGGATGAACTGTTATTTGACTGCTGACTGCAGGCTGTTAAGATTGCCAAAGCTGCCAGCAAAAAGACAATTAATTTTCTCATGTCTTATCTCCTTCAATATTGAGCTGATTTTATCATATCATTATAAAAACGGCGCTGTCAAACTGATTGTCACTCTGTCATTAAAATGTAATAAAAAAGAGCAGCTTATTTCTGCTCTTCTGCTCCATTCATCAGGAGATTGTTGATATATTCTTCTGGCGTCAGCTTAATCATTTCTTTGAGCTTGAGATTTTGAAAATAAGGCATAGACGCTGCTTTTTCGATATCCAAACTCTCAAAGTCATAGGTGGAAGTCATTTTCAGCTCGTTCTCATTCAAAATTGTCACTGAGCCGCTAAAACCTTGAAGTCCACGAGCCTGCACATAGTCTGCATCCTGCTCCAGTGACTCATTGAGCGACTTCTGCGCTTCCTCCAGCCCCATCTGCTTGATGGCTTCTTTCATCTCATCATCAGTCGCAGTCAGCCTTTCAATAACCAAGCGTTTAAAATGCTCTCCCTGATAAGTCACTGTCTGACTCTGCTGGTTTCCTCGTTCATCCTTTGGAAAAACAAGCATCCGAGTAATCACTTCCTGCTGCTTGGCATTATCAATGATAGGCAGATTATTGCTGATTTCTTTCTTATCAGCCCCATTTGAATTCGTCTCTGTCTTTTTATGTCCACAGCCTGCTAACAGTGCCACACTCAATCCCAGCCCTAATAATATTTTCTTCATCTTCCATCCTCCTCAGAGATATTGTATCACAGTTCTGTTCCTTGTCAATCCATCCAGTCGCTAAAGACTGCTGTCAACCCGAACAAAAAGAAGAGCCGAGATTCTCTTCCCGACTCTTTCAGTTATATTCAAAGATTAGAGAGCTGCCCGCAGACGAGCTTCTGCATTTTCAACATTGCGAACAGAACGAGGCAGAAAAGCACGGATATCATCTTCTTTGTAACCAACTTGGAGACGTTTATCATCCACTAAAATGGGACTTTTCAAAATACGTGGGGTCTCCATGATGATGTCAAGAACTTCGTTGACACTTAATTCCTCAATGTCAACACCCAAACCTTTAGCATAGCGGTTTTTGGATGAAACAATGCTCGCGATACCATTTTCTGTCTTGGTTAAAATATCCAGAAGTTCCTCTTTGGTGATGCCTTCTTTGCCTAAATTTTGTTCTTTATAAGTTAATTGATGAGCGTTTAGCCAGGTTTTTGCTTTTTTACAACTAGTACAACTTGAGACAGTATAGATTGTGATCATGTAAGTACTCCTTTCGCTACACGATACTAATATCGTAGTCTATTATATCACAAAAACCATCGGTCTTGCGACCTATTTTGCAAAATTACTCTTCAATTTCGATGGCATCGTCCAAATCCAGAGTCACTTCTTCCATCGTTTCCACAGGGCTTTCAGCCTTGCTGCCAACCACTTCTGCCAAGTCATCGCCTTCAATCAAACCATAGCGTACACGAACCTGACGGTCAATTTCGTCAAAGACTTCTGGATGATCAGCCAAGTACTTCTTAGCATTTTCAGAACCTTGGCCAATTTTTTCATCATTGTAGGAGTACCAAGCACCAGCTTTTTTGATGATATCCAAATCAGTCGCAATCTTAATCAGCTCACCTGTCTTAGAAATACCTTCCCCGTACATGATTTCCACAAAGGCTTCCTTGAATGGCGGAGCTACCTTATTTTTAACAACCTTAATCTTGGTTTCTTTACCAACATTGGTATCCTTTTCATCACCAGTTCCCTTGATTTGAGTATTACCACGGACATCCAGACGGACAGAAGCATAGAACTTCAGTGCACGTCCACCTGGTGTTGTTTCAGGATTACCAAACATAACGCCAACTTTTTCGCGCAGCTGGTTAATGAAAATCGCAATCGTCTTCGTTTTGTTGATAGAAGCAGACAGTTTGCGCATAGCCTGGCTCATCATCCGAGCCTGCAAGCCGACATGGCTGTCACCGATATCGCCATCGATTTCCGCACGTGGTACTAGGGCTGCAACTGAGTCCACAACCACCAAGTCCACCGCACCTGAGTCAATCAGCTTACCAGCAATTTCCAGTCCCTGTTCCCCAGAGTCAGGTTGAGACAGCAGCAACTCATCAATATTAACACCCAGAGCAGCTGCGTACGACGGATCCAAAGCATGCTCAGCATCGATAAAGGCTGCGATACCACCTTCTTTTTGCGCTTGAGCAACTGCGTGAAGAGCAACGGTTGTCTTACCAGAAGACTCTGGACCATAGATTTCAATAATCCGTCCCTTAGGGTAACCACCAGCACCAAGGGCAATATCCAAGGCCAAAGAGCCTGAACTCATAACTTGAACTTTTTGCTCTGCCCGCTCGCCCAGACGCATAATGGCTCCCTTACCGAAGTCCTTTTCAATGTTTTTAAGAGCATTATCCAAGGCTTTTTGGCGCTCATCGCCGAATTTCTTTGAGATTTCATCTAATTTTTTTTGTTTCTTTGCCATTTATTTCTCCTGTTTTTTCTAAAATGTCTTTTGGCCATCTTTGTAATTATACCAAAATTCAGCTATTTAATAAAGTTTTTCGTACTAGGTTGAAGGCGTGCAGAACAGCAATTTTCCGCACATCGCGCCGACTGCGTCCAGCAATATTGACCTTAATAGTTTCCGTTCCTGAAGCACTAGCTAAGCCGATAAAAACGGTCCCTGCTGGATGATCTTCCAGTGAATCTGGGCCAGCCACACCTGTCAAACTGACAGCTAGGTCACTTTCGGTTAGCTTTCTAGCCTGCTCTGCCATTTTCCCTGCCGTAAAAGCTGAAACAACTCCATGCTCCTCCAAGTCTCCCAACGGAATATCTAGCATCCGGCTCTTTTCCTCCATGCTGTAGGTGACAAAGCCACCTGAAAAAATGGAAGAGGCTCCAGCAAAATCTGCCAGGGTCGCTTGAAAGAGACCTGCTGTCAGACTCTCCGCCGCCGAAATCGTCTTCCATTGACTCTTCAGCAACTCAAAAGCCACCTGTGCCAAGGAATTGTCATCTCCATAACCATAGAAAATCTCTGACAAGGGCTGTCCCTCAAAAGTCTTATGTGCCAAAATTTCCTTTTCCACAGCCTCAAACTTAGCATCCGCTTCTGCCTGACTCAAGGCCTTGGTGGACAATCGCAGGGTAACTTCCCCTGTCTTTGCATAAGGAGCAATGGTGGGGTCACTCTGCTGCTCAATCATCTCTGACAAAATAGTCACTAGCTGACTCTCGCCGATACCAAAGAAGCGCAGCACCCGTGAATACAATTTCTGGCCTGTGGATAAGAGGGGAACCAGCTCGTTATTGACCATGGGCTTAAGCTCGCTAGGCGGGCCAGGCAGGACTACATAGGTCACCCCATCAACTTCTAACAAGCCTCCGACAGCTAATCCGGTCGCATTTGGTAAAGGGGTTGAGCCTTCGACCAGCTGGGCCTGACGCTCATTATTGGGTGTTCGAGCGTAATCTGGTCGGCTAGCAAAAAAGCGATCTAGCTTTTCCACAGCCTGTGAGTCAAAATTGAGCTCACGTTCTAAGAACTTAGCCAAGGTCTGCTTGGTCAAATCATCCTCTGTTGGCCCCAAGCCTCCAGTCAGGATAATCAGATTACTGCGCCCTTTAGCAATTTCTAGAACAGAGAGGAGACGATTTTCATTGTCCCCCACTGCTGTCTGAAAATAGACATCAATCCCCAGACTCGCCAGTTTTTCAGATAAAAATTGGGCATTGGTATTGACAATCTGACCTGTCAGAATCTCGGTGCCCACAGCAATAATTTCTGCTTTCATAGAACCTCCTACCTTACTATTCGGAATTGGCTTTATTTTATCACAAAAAATCTAAAAAAAGTTGATTTTCATTTCAGGAAATAAATAGAGTTGTCAAGCTCCTTGACAAACTTGTCAACATGCTGTGGAAAACTTTTAAGAAGGACTGGTGTTATGCAGAATAACTGGATTGTTAGGGAAATGCTATTGGCAAATGGTTTCATTATTTTTATAATAAAGATGAAAAAAGGAAATCATCTAAATAATTTTATTTGAAGAAAGGAGATCATCATGAAAATTTCACAAGTGCTCAAAGACATTCGTCAACAAAATCAACTCACTCAGGAGGCTTTGGCAGAAAGGCTCAAGGTTTCCCGCTCTGCCATTGCCCGCTGGGAAAGCGAAAAAGGTATCCCTGATATTGGAAATCTCATCGCTATCAGTCGGGAATTTGATATCAGTCTGGACACACTCATCAAGGAGGATGAGCGCTTGGAGAAAAAGGTTATCGAAGATAGCAAGGCCAAAAAATGGCATTATTTAGTCATCCTCTACCTTTTTTCCATCTTGGTTTATATTGGTGCCTTCGCTTACTTGCACCATATCTTTATGGCTGGCTTCCTCATCTCCACCCTCTTTATGCTCTTCTATGAACTGCGCATCTTTATCAAGGAAAAGATTTGGATGCAGAAAGGAGAATGAGGAGATAAAGAGAATAATAAAAAACCTAGAGGTCTGGAACTTCTAGGTTTTCATTTGTTCATAGATAATAAGGAGATGAAGTAGATAATTCAGCCATTGTTGTCCAATAAACTGCAAACCTCTACCTAGGAATAAATGGTATATAGAGAAATAAAAATAAGCTGAGATTTTATTGTTTTCATCGTTCTACTTCCAGTCACAATCATTTTCATGATCATTGATAAGGCCAGCGGCTTCTAGGAATGAATAGACACAAACGGGACCGACAAATTTGAAGCCTTGCTTTTTCAATGCCTTGGACATGCTTTCTGATAGCTCTGTTTTTGTTGGGGCTTCCTTGTAGTTCGTAATTTGATTGTCAATCGTTTTGAAATCTACAAAGGACCAGACAAAGTCATTAAAAGAGCCAAACTGCTTTTGAACAGCCAAAAAAGCTTGGGCATTAGCCCTAGTCGCATAAATTTTCATCTTGTTACGGATGATGTCGGGATTCCCCAACAAACCATCCAGATCTGCATCCGTCATCTGAGCAATTTTCTGGGCATCATAGAAATGAAAAGCTTCCCGAAAAGCCTGACGTTTATTCAGAATGGTCTCCCAAGAAAGTCCAGCCTGATAGGTCTCCATGCAGAGCAATTCAAATAATTTCTGATCATTATGGAGAGGCATGCCCCACTCCTCATCATGATAGGCTACATACAAGGGGTTGTTCATTTTTACCCAGCCGCAGCGTTTGGTCATCGCTTTCTCCTATTTCACTAACATCTTAAGGGCAGACTTGATATAGTTTTCTGCTGTATCCGTCGTGCCTTCAAAGAATTTCTTGATTTTCTTAAGTTCAGCAGCCTTGTAGCCCAGAGCCAGCATGGCTTCCATAGCTTCTTCAAGCTCCTGATTATCCGCAGTCTGGACGGGCGCCTTGCTTTCTGCTGGGCTGCCTGCCGCCACCACCTTGCCTTCCAAGTCCAGCACCATCTGCTGGGCTGTTTTCTTACCAATCTTAGGAAACTTGGTCAGGTAGGTGATGTTTTTTTGCTCAATAGCCTGCACCAAGCCAGCATTATCATCCGCCGCAATAATAGCCAGGGCAGACACTGGCCCAATACCTGAGACTGAAATCAAGCTGAGAAAGAGTTGCTTCTCCTCCTCAGTCGCAAAGCCGTAAAGGAGCTCCGCATCTTCTCTCACCACCTGGTGCACATAGACCTTAGCTTCCTGATGAAGCTGCCCTGAGTAAGCATAAGGGTTGGCCACATGAAGAATATAGCCGATAGAGTTGACTTCCAATACGATGTATTTGGCTGTTATTTTACTGATGATTCCTTTAAAATATTCGTACATAATCTTCCTTCTTTTTGTATCATTTTGCCTATCTAGTATATCATATTTTCAGTCTGGAAACTGCAAATAGAAGTGCAACCATTGGTTGACAAAATGTACAGGAAGCTGTATTCTCAAGATAACTAAAAGCTGTTAGGATAGAGTTAGCAAAGAAAAGGAGGCTGTGATCATGAAACTTGCTGATAAATTATTTGAACTAAGAAAAGAAAAAGGCTGGTCACAAGAAAAACTGGCTGAACAAATCAATGTCTCTCGCCAGAGCATTTCTAAGTGGGAGTCTGGCCAAGCGCTGCCAGAACTCGAAAAAATTGTAGAACTGAGCAAGATTTTCCAAGTGACGACAGATTATCTGCTTTTAGAAGACAGCGACAAGCCAGAAATAAAACCCGTCCTCTTAGAAGACGAAAAGAACCGCTACTACAAGGAAGTAAAATCTTATGGCTTTTGGCAGGTTCTGTATATTTTTGTATCAGCTCTGGCTATCTTTCTCTTTTTCGCAGGTTCTAGCTTTCCAGCAACATTCACTGCCCTAGTCTGGTTGACCTTCTTCCTCTTAATCGCATCAGCAATAGCTATTAACAAGGCGCTAAAGATTAAGAAAAAGTATCTGGACAAGGTTATAGGCCTCGATGAGGATTCTAAGAAAGAAGGTGCTCAAGATGAAACTAAAAACTGATAATCCCATACCTGTCAAAACTCGTCTGAAAGAGCTGCTTGGAGACTGGCTCTTCATCTCGGGCTACCTCATTGCTCTTTTTTTACTAGCTATGGGCTTTTACAATCTAGTTCTAGGAGGCATTCCTGCATTCACTGAAGTCCAGAGCCAGCTTCTGGCTTTTTCTAGCTCCGTCCTGCCTCTAACTATCATCTTTGCTTGGCTAGACTATAGAAAAGGAAGTTTTGGCAAGCGTTGGGCAGGTTTACAGTTGGTTTACAAGCACAGGAACCTTTCCCACAGCCTTTTGCGATCTGCTATCAAGTTTTCCTCTTGGCAGCTGGGACATATGGGAGCTATCCGTAGTGCTTATCAAGCAGATGCCCTGTCAATTTTCTTGTCAACTTCAGCAGGGATTCTCTTCTTGATCTTTCTGCTGATGGGACTACTTCGCAAGGACAAACGCCATCCAGCTGATTTGCTTGCTGGAACGCAAGTTCAGCTCAAAAATTCAAAACAGCTCTAGTTCTATGACTAGGGCTGTTTGATCTTCTATAGAGTTTAGTATTTCCCCAACTCCCGCAGGCTAGTATGATTTTCCTGAATGCGGCGGAACATTTTTTCCATATCCGACTTGGTAAAGTTGACTAAGACCGGTCGGCCGTGTGGGCAGTTGTAGGGATTGTCACACTGGGACAGCTGAAAGAGCAAGTCACGCGCAGAGTAGTCATCCAGACTGTGATTGGCCTTGATGGAGCGTTTGCAGCTCATCATAATGGCCAGCTCTGCTCGATATTTCTTGATGGAAACTTCCTTGGTCAGGAGAAGCATATCACACATCTCATAGATGCCTGCCTCAATCTCCTCTTCCTTGAACCAAATGGGATGCTCACGGAGAATAAACTGATTGACTCCGTACTCCTCTAAGAAGATGCCAGCATCTTCTAGCAGCTCCATCCGCTGCTTGATTCGTAGCATATCATCCGCTGGAAATTCAAAGATATAGGGCACTAAGAGCTGTTGCTGGCTATTGTCCACATCCCCAATCTTCTCCCGATAATACTCATACTTGACCCGCTCTTGGGCAGCATGCTGGTCAATAATGTAAAGACCACCCTTGCCCTGAGCAAAGAGATAAGTGCCATGCATCTGGCCGAAATATTCTAACTCTGGGAAGCTTGACTTCTCTTCCTGCTCCAACTTATCCACAGCCCGCTCCAGACTGGCCTGGTCTAGCTCTGGATGGTCTAGTTGGTCATAGCTAACTGGCTTTCTCTCTGCAAATTTGACCGAAGTCGGTTGCGATTCTACTTTTTCATCTGTCGCTTCATGAACAGGCTCCGCTGATTCTTCGAAGGATAGCTGCTGCTCTGCCACCTGTGGCTTGAGGAAGAAGTCATTCTGCTCCTTATCGTAGTAGAGGCGATTTTCTTTCAGCGGAAGACTGGTCTGTTCGGGCTTAGTCGCACGCTTAACAGTTGATTTGGCTAGATTTTCCAAAGCATCCGGGATAAGATCCTGCTCCTTGAGACTGGTCGCAATGGCTTGCGAAATCAAGGCCATGAGTTCCCGTTCTTTAGAAATCCTCACCTCTTGCTTGGTCGGATGGACATTGACATCGGCCAGATAGGGGTCAATCTGAATATTGATGACCGCTAGTGGAAAGCGGCCTACCATCAGCTTGCTGCCGTAGCCGTCCAAAATAGCACGATTAAGCAGGAAATTCTTGATATAGCGGCCGTTGATGAGAATGGTAATATAATTCCGATTCGCACGAGTCAGCTCAGGCAAACTGACATAGCCACTCACTTCAAAGTCCAGATCTGAAGCAGAGATTTCCACCATTTTCTTAGCTGTTGCCAAACCATAGATTCCTGCAATAGCCTGACGCAGATTACCACTGCCGGCAGTCCGTGTCATTTCGCGGCCGTCACTGATAAGGGTGAAAGCCACTTCCGGATGGGCCAGACTAAGCCGATTAATCACATCAACGATATGGGAAAGCTCTGCCTGCTGGCTCTTCATATACTTGAGCCGGGCTGGAGTATTAAAGAAGAGATCTTCTATCTTGATTTTCGTTCCTACCGGACTGCTGGTAGGCTCATGCTCTTCGATCTCGCCACCCTGGGCAACCAGCAGAGTCCCGTGCTGGCCGGCTTCCGTCGCTGTCTCAATAGTAAAACGCGAGACAGAAGCAATGGAAGGAATGGCCTCACCACGGAAACCCAATGTCCGAATCCGAAAGAGATCCGCCTGCTTCTTGATTTTACTGGTAGCATGGCGTCGAAGGGCCAGAGGAACATCTTCGTGGTCTATGCCTTCGCCATTATCCGTTACCTGAATGCTCTTGAGTCCGGCCTCCTCGATTTCGATGGTAATCTGGCTTGCACCCGCATCAATTGAATTTTCCACTAGCTCCTTGACCACGCTGCTAGGCCGCTCAATGACTTCACCGGCCGCAATCTGATTGGCTAGAATTTCTGGAAGTTCGATAATTTTTGACATCTTTTTCTCCGTATTTGTTCTGCTATCTATTATAACACATTGGGCTCTTTCTATCAGAAGGCAGCCTTTCTCGACCATTCTGCTCACAAGCCAAACCAGATAGACACAAATAGCTGCCACATGGTCAAAAGGGCTTGTTTTCGCTGCCAAGTTGCGGTTTAATAAAGGTGAAAGGAGGAAGTTATGAAAGTTAAGCTAAGAATCGATTCTCAAGTCACCGAAGACTCCGTCAGCATTGAGGCTCGACTAATGACTGAAAGTATTCAGGAATTGGTCCACTTTGCGCAACATCTGGATAAAGAGGACAAGATCCATGTCAAGAAAGAAGACGAAATCTACTTACTAGACGCTGAGGAAATCCACCGAATCTATACAGAAAACCGTCAGGTTCGGGTTCGAACAGCAAAAGACAGCTATCGAGCTCAACAAGCTCTTTATCAGTTACTGCAGGTCCTGCCGGACTATTTTCTGCAGATTTCTCAGTCGGAGATTATCAATAGCCGACAAATCAGCCACCTCAAGCTGACTCCAAATGGTCTGATTCAAATATTTCTGAAAAACGGCGATCAGACTTACTCGTCCCGCCGTTATCTCAAATCCATTAAAGAAAGGTTGCAATTATGAAAACTCGTCTTAAAGAACTCTTTTTCGGAGGGATTGGAGGTATTTTCATCGGTCTCTTCTTCTCCATGATTGTTTCTTATTTTTACAATCCAGCTTATCTACCGCTTCATCCTCGCTCTCCTACCGGCCACTTCTTTTTGATCCAGCATGTCCATGTTTCCCTCATCATGCTCTACTGCATGCTTATCTGGTTTATCATGGGAGCTATTTTCAGATGGAGCGGAAGCTTCTTTCAAAGAGACTGGAGCATCCTGCGCTCCGTTGTCAGCCACTATGGTGTGATGATTCTGACCTTTGCACTTTTAGCTAACCTAGCTGGATTTTTCCCAAGAGAAAAAATACTCAGCCTGACACTGACTGCCGTTGGGGAATTCACTCTCATCTATCTAATCATTTCAGGTGCCATCTACTACCGCACTTACCGCAACATTCAAAAAATCAATAGCGGTTTGTCTAGAAAATCGTGAGAAATAAAAAGAGCAGACTTGTTAATTTCACAAGTCTGTTCTTGGTTTTTACAACTTCTTCTTGAGCTCGGCTACCGCCGCCATGACTTCCAGGGGAGTCATATTGTAGATGTCCAAGTCTCGTAGTTCAGTCAGGACTGGATTTTCCGGCCCTTCTGCAAAAAGAGACATCTGCTCCGCCACTTGCGACCGTGTTTGTCTAGATTCAGCAGGAAGCTCTGAGCCTAGTCCTGTATCCTGACTCTCCAAATGACTCAAAATGCTATCCGCCCGCTCCAGCAATTTCTTAGGAAGTCCGGCAATCTTCGCCACATGAATTCCGTAGGACTTGTCAGCCGGACCTGGCTCAATTTTATGCAGGAAAGTCACCTGTCCGTCCTTTTCCAAGGTTGCCACATGGACATTTTCCAAATGCTCCAAGCTATTCTCTAAGGCTGTCAGCTCATGATAGTGGGTAGCAAAGAGGGTCTTGGCCCCAGTATAGTGATGAATATGCTCGATAATAGCCTGAGCCAGCGCCATCCCATCGTAAGTAGCCGTCCCACGGCCCAGCTCATCAAAGAGGATGAGCGAACGCTCGCTGGCCTGCCGAATGGCCCGATTGGCCTCCATCATCTCCACCATAAAGGTGGACTGGCCGGACACCAGATCATCCGCCGCACCGATGCGAGTGAAAATCGCATCAAATATTGGCAGACTGGCAGACTGAGCGGGCACATAAGAGCCCATCTGTGCCATAATAACGATGATAGCCAGCTGGCGCATATAAGTTGATTTCCCGCTCATATTAGGCCCGGTAATCAGCTGGATGTCCGTTTTCTGGTCCAGCAGAATACTATTTGGAATGTAGCTCTGGGCTCCCATGACCTTTTCCACAACAGCATGCCGACCTTTTTCAATCTGCAGACGGCGCTCTGCAGTAAAGACTGGGCGAACCAAATGTAGTTGCTCTGCTACCGCAGCAAAGCTCTGCAGGACATCTACAGCTGCCAGCGTTTGTGCCAAGGCCTGCAAGCGCTGGATGTATTTGCCAGCTTCCTCGCGAATCCGCATGAAAATCTCGTATTCCAAATTAGCAGATTTTTCACGCGCCTCCAACATCTCTCCCTCAATCCGGGCCAGCTCCTCCGTTCCGAAACGCTCAGAATTTTTCAGGGTCGCCTTGCGGAAGAAATGACTAGGCACATGAGCCAACTGAGAATTGGTCACATGAAAATAGTAACCATCTTTTTTATTATAATCAATCTTCAGATTGCTGATGCCGCTGTTAGCACGTTCTTTAACTTCCAGCTCTGCAATCCATCCAGTCCCCTCCCTCAGCACAAGCCGATACTGATCCAAGGTTTCATCAAAACCGGTCCGAATGATATTGCCCTCGGTGATGATATGAGGTGCATCCGGCGAAATAGCTGAGCTAATCAAGCCCGCCAACTCTGGAATAGGATCCAAACCCTCAATCAAACGAGCTAGATGCGGGCTGCCGATTCCTTGCAAGATAGCCTTAATCTGAGGCACATTGCCCAATGTTGCTGCCAGCTGCAGCAGATCCTTGGGATTAGTCTTGCCAAAAGACACCCGACTAGCTAGCCGCTCGATATCGTAGACTCCCTTGAGGCTCTCCGTCAAATCACTCCGCTCAAAGAAATGATCCAGAAAAACCTCGACGACATTCTGTCGCTGGCTAATTCGCGCTTCATCAATCAGCGGACGCTGGATCCAAGAGCGCAGCATACGGCCGCCCATGGCCGTCTTGGTCTCGTCCATCAGCCAATAAAGACTGCCGTGCTTCTTGCCCGAGCGAGCATTTTCTGTCAAATCCAGACTCGCCTTGGTAGCATAATCCATTTGCAGAAAATCCTTGATTTCATAATGCTGAGCCTTCTTCAAATGGCTGAGCTCCCTCATCTGGGTCTGGTGCACATACTCTAGCAATTTCCCCGCTGCCTGACGCTCTATAGGAGACAGTTCCTCGCCCAGCAGCTGGACATCGTCCAAGGCCGTCTGTACATAGGACAGCAAAAGATTCATCTGTCCAGCCAAGACCTGCTCCTCAGCTTCTGGCAAAGCATAGCCCAGCACCACTTCCCTAGCCTTCAAATTACGGATTTCCCCGCAGACCAGGGCAAAGTCATCTAAACTAGTCACCTGAAACTCACCGGTCACCAAGTCCATATAAGCCAGACCATAGAGGCCCTCTGAGTAATCCAGAGCCACCAGAAAGTTATTAGCAGAGTCCGGCTTACTGGAGTCCACCACCGTCCCGGGCGTGATAACCTGAACGACCTCCCGCTTAACAACGCCCTTGGCTTCCTTGGGATCTTCCATCTGCTCCGCAATCGCTACCTTATAACCTGACTCGACCAAAACATCAATATACTGCTGAGCCGAATGATAGGGAACTCCAGCCATGGGAATGGGGTTTTCAGCATTTTTATTGCGGCTAGTGAGAGAAATCTCTAAAATCTGCGCGGCATTGACCGCATCATCATAAAACAACTCATAGAAATCCCCCATCCGAAAGAGCAAGAAAGCATCTGGATAGTCCTTTTTGATATCCAAATATTGCTGCATGCCTGGCGATAACTTTTCTACTGCCATCTCTATCCTTTCTAAAAACAAACGAGGTCAGGACATCTGTCTCAAACCTCTCCATTTTTCCTGAAAAAACTGTGACTCTTACATCACTTCCTGTATTTGCTCCTCAATCTCCTGAGCAGCTGCCTGATCCCGGCAAACCACTAAAAGAGTATTGGCACCCGCAACGGTTCCCAGAATACGGCTATCGAACGAGTTATCCACGACATTGGCCAGCACTGTTGCCTCTCCCAGGCCAGTGCGAAGAACCAGACTAAACTCTGCCCTGGCTACACTCTCCACATGCTTGGCTAAAAACTCTATAAAATCAATCTCTTCAGTCTCATGCGCCAAAACATAATAAGTCAGCCCCTTCTTCTTAACCTTGGTCAGGCCGATTTCACGGAGGTCACGCGACAGGGTAGTCTGTGTTACATAAATCCCTTGCGCTTCCAGACGATCCTGAATCTCCTTTTGCGTTCCTAGCTTTTCCTCCTTAATCATCGTTTTGACTAACTGATGACGGTCATTCTTTCTCATTTTTACCTCATTGTTGAATATTTAGAAGCTGCATTCATGAAGGGCACTTCAACGGACAAAAGACTGCTTCTCCATCAATCTAGGCAAAGATTTGCAGGAATACTGAGAATAAACAAAAAACTTTAACGAAGAGTAACAGGGAAGGAAGCATTTAGATGAAAAGTCCATCTATAAATACAGGTTCTTATCCCTCTTATTATATCAGAAAAATTCCTATTAGCCCAAAAATTATTCCCAAAAAAATTGAAGATTCCTTGAAAAATGTGATAAAATAATAACAAAAGACACAAAGGAGCAAATATGGATAACAAACAGTTGATTGCCGGCGAATTGGCCAAGGTTATTGACAGCCTTGATCAAGACGCTATTGTAAATTTATTGGAGCAGCCAAAGAGCTCTGAACTTGGCGATATCGCCTTCCCAGCCTTTTCTCTGGCAAAGACTGAGCGCAAAGCTCCTCAAATCATCGCTGCTGACATCGCTGAAAAGATTGATACAGCGCATTTTGATAAAGTCGTTGCGACTGGTCCTTATGTCAACTTTTTCCTCAGCAAGGCTGAAATTTCTGGCCAAGTCATCAAAGAAGTCATCAAAGACGGAGCTGACTACGGCCAGCAAAACGAAGGAAACAATCAGAATATCACCATTGACCTGTCCAGCCCAAACATTGCCAAGCCTTTCTCAGTCGGCCACTTGCGCTCTACTGTTATCGGTGATGCTCTTTCCAACGTCTTCCGCAAGATTGGCTACAACACCATCAAAATCAACCACTTGGGAGACTGGGGCAAACAGTTTGGCCTCTTGATGGTAGCTTATAAGAAGTGGGGAAGCCAGGAAGCTGTTGAAGCCAACCCAATCGACGAGCTCCTCAAACTCTACGTGCGTATCAATGCCGAGATTGAAAACGACCCATCTCTGGATGAAGAAGGCCGCCTTTGGTTCAAGAAACTGGAAGATGGCGACCCAGAAGCAACTGAGCTCTGGCAATGGTTCCGCGATGAAAGTCTGACAGAATTCAACCGTATCTACGAACTCCTAGGTGTCGAATTTGACAGCCTAAACGGCGAAGCCTTCTACAATGACAAGATGGATGAAGGGATTCAAATCCTCGAAGACAAGGGTCTCCTGCAGGAATCAAAAGGAGCTAGCATTGTAGACTTGGAAGACTTTAACCTTCCGCCTGCTATGATTAAAAAATCAGACGGCGCTACCCTCTACATTACACGGGATATCGCAACAGCCATCTACCGGGCTCGCACTTACAACTTTGTCAAAAATGTCTATGTTGTAGGTCAAGAGCAGGCCAACCACTTCAGACAGCTCAAGGCCGTTCTGAAAAAGATGGGCTTTGACTGGAGCGATGACATGATTCACGTTGACTTCGGACTGGTGACTAAGAACCGTCAAAAACTGTCTACACGTAAAGGAAACATCATCCTCCTCGAACCAACTCTGCTGGAAGCTATCAGCCGGGCTAAGAGCCAGATTGGAGCTAAAAACCCAGATTTGGAAGACAAGGAAGCTGTTGCTCGTGCAGTTGGGGTAGGAGCAGTTAAGTTCTACGACCTCAAAACTGACCGCCGCAATGGTTACGACTTTGATCTGGAAGCTATGGTTTCCTTCGAGGGAGAAACAGGCCCTTACATCCAGTATGCCTATGCTCGTATCCAGTCTATCCTGCGCAAGGCGAACTTCCAGCCTGATGCAGAGGCTACGTACAGCCTGAACGATCCAGAAAGCTGGGAAATTATCAAGCTGCTTCAAGACTTCGGTCGCGTTGTCAAGCGTGCTGCTGATAACTATGAGCCATCTCTGATTGCCAAATACGCTATCAGTCTGGCTCAAGCCTTTAACAAATACTATGCGCACACACGGATTCTGGACGAAAGCCCTGAGCGTGACAGCCGTCTGGCTCTCAGCTACTCAACAGCTGTTGTCCTCAAAGAAGCTCTGCGTCTGCTGGGAGTAGAAGCCCCAGAAAAGATGTAAGCTTGATTTAGAACATCAAAAAACGAAAACCTCACTGGTTTTCGTTTTTTTCAATGTGATAGAGCTCCTCAATAATTCCTGCAACCTTCTTAATGTCTCCCAACATGCCACGCATTTCAAAATCAGCCAAAACCGGAAATCCGAAGCGCTCTGAATATTGCTTGGCTGTCAGACAGTATTGGTTGTTAAAGTTACGATTGCCACTGCCAATGACGCCCAGGCACTTGCTGGCATTCTGACCATAGGCAATAAAGTCCCCCACATCGGTTGTCAGAATTTCTACATCACCATTGTCCACACCATTGCCGCCCTCCAAATAAGTCGGCAGAAAAGCTACGAAAGGATTGTCCATTTCAAAAAAGGGCTGCCCTTCCTTTACCATGTCTTTGATATGAATCTTCTCTACTTCTAGGCTTGGATGCTGCTCCAGCAAATAGTCTGTCAGCCGACGGACAAAACTCTCTGTATTGCCGCTCAAGCTGATGTAAACCAAGGAAACCTTTGTCATTTTACTCTCCATTCTAAAAAATAACAGATATTGCTTCTTAAAATTGTAAGCACTTATCTGTTATTTGTCAAATTTTATTCCTTTGCAGCTAGTTCTGCTTTTTCAGCCTCTTTTTGCTGCTGGATTAGCTTAAAGATGACGATGGAAAGGAAGATTAGGCTAATGACTACTGAAAGGAGGATGGAGAAATTCAACCCCGTCATCTGTGCCGAAAGAAGAGTTGAGTCTGAAAAAGAAGAAACTATAATTCCCTTTGATACTACATAAGCATAGGCTGTCGAAATCAAGCCCACAAGAACATCGACAATGTAGATAAGATTAGCCTTAAATATATTTTTCCTAAAAAGGAAGAAAAGAGCTACTATTAAGAGAACGATGTGCCCGTAAAAAAAGAAATTATTGGCTAGCGAATTTGCCACTTCTGCACTCTTGCTAAAATAAGTTGCATACTGGGATTTTGCTGGTTCTTCTATCTGCTTAAGAATGCTTTTCACTCCAGCATCAGAAGAAGTGAACTTGCCAAAAAGTCCCCACAAAGTTCCCACGGTTGACAAGCCCAGCAAAACATAAAGATAAATTGGTTTCTTTTTCATGAACGCCTCCTGTAAAGAAATATTTTCACTTATTATACACCGAAAAGAAAAAGCTGACAAGACCAAGAAGCTTACACCTTTTCAGAAGCCCACACAATAGCTAAATCTTTATTCATATCTTGGACTAAAAAATCAAAGCCGAAACACTGCTGTCTCGGCTTTTGTTTTGATTCAAATTATATTAGCTGTTCAAGTGCCATACTTCTTCTTCGTATTGAGCGATAGTACGGTCAGATGAGAAGAAGCCAGCTTTGGCGATATTGACGATGACTTTGTCCATCCAAGCATCGCGGTCTTCATAGTCAGCCAGCATGCGCTCTTTGACTTGGATATAGTCTTCTAGATCCAGCAGGGTCATGAACCAATCCTTGCTTATCAGTTCATTGTAAAGACGTTCCAAGCGTTCAGCTTTACCAACTGCTAATACTTCATCGCTGACGATAAAGTCAACCAATGGCTTGATAGCTTCACGTGCATAGTACTCACTAGACTTGTAAGCAGATTTTGCGTAGAGGTCAATAACAGTCTCAGAATCTTCACCGAAGATGTAGATGTTGTCTTCGCCGACTAGCTCTGCAATCTCAACGTTTGCTCCGTCCATAGTACCAAGAGTCAAAGCACCGTTAAGCATGAACTTCATGTTACCAGTACCAGATGCTTCCTTAGAAGCTAGGGAAATCTGCTCAGAAATATCACCCGCCGCAATCAAGAAGCTAGACGCTGTAACATTGTAGTTTTCTACCATAACTACTTGCAGGTGTGGAGCTACTTGAGGGTCATTAGCAATCACTTCTGACAAGCAAAGAATGAGGTGGATGATGTCCTGTGCAATTGTGTAAGCAGGAGCAGCCTTACCACCGAAGAAGACAGTGATTGGACGAGCAGGGATGTTACCAGCCTTGATGTCCAGATACTTGTGGATAACGTACAAAGCGTTCATTTGTTGGCGTTTGTACTCATGCAGACGCTTGATTTGGATATCAAAGATAGATTCTGGATTGATTTCCACGCCTTGGGCTTCCTTCAAGTGACGAGCCAATTTACGCTTGTTGTGAGCCTTGATACCTTCCAATTTTTCTTTAACATTTGCAGCGCCAGTGAATTCCAACAAGCCTTCGAGCTTAGTTGCATCATGGTGCCAGTCGCGACCCAGCAACTCATCCAGATAATGAGACAGGCGTGGGTTGGCATGCATGAGCCAGCGGCGGAAAGTAATACCGTTGGTCTTGTTATTGAATTTTTCAGGATAAATGTCGTAGAAGGCCTTGAGCTCAGAGTTTTTCAGGATTTCTGTATGCAGAGCAGCAACCCCATTGACACTGTATCCGTAGTGGATATCCATGTGCGCCATGTGCACACGATCGTCCTCATCAATGATTTGCACTGCTGGATCTGCGTATTTAGCTTTAACTCGCTTGTCAAGCTCTTTGATGATAGGCACCAGGTGCGGCACTACTTCTTTCAAGAATTCCAAAGGCCATTTTTCAAGAGCTTCTGCCAAAATTGTGTGGTTCGTATAAGCAGTCATCTTCTGTACGATGGCAATTGCTTCATCCAGATCCAAACCACGTTCTGTCAAGAGACGAATCATTTCTGGGATAACCAGAGATGGGTGGGTATCATTGATTTGGATGACAGCGTAGTCTGCCAAGTCGTGCAGGTTGCTGCCTTTTTCAATCGCTTCGTCAATAATCAGCTGAGCACCATTTGAAACCATAAAGTACTGCTGGAAAATACGGAGCAATTCCCCTTGCTTGTCACTATCATCTGGATAGAGGAAGAGGGTCAAGTTGCGAGCAATATCTGTCTTATCAAAGTCAATACCGTCTGTAATGATATCCGCATCCACTGAGTCCAAATCAAAGAGACGAAGACGGTTCTTAGTTTCTGTCTTGTAACCAGGCACATCAATATCATAAAGAGTAGATGTCAGGGTGAAGTGAGCAAATGGCACTTGGTAGCTGCGGCTAGAGCGAACCAACCAGTTTTGCTCAGTCAGCCAGAAGTTAGGAATAGTTGTCTGTTCGTTGTTTTTCAAAACCTGTTGGAAGAGACCGAAGTGGTAGTTCAGTCCTACACCATCACCATTGAGACCCAATGTCGCAATAGAGTCCAGGAAGCAGGCAGCCAGACGGCCCAAGCCTCCGTTACCCAGAGACGGCTCCAACTCAACTTCTTCTACTTCGATCAAGTCCTTGCCAGCATCTGCCAACTCTTGCTTCACATCATCGTAAAGTCCAAGATTGATCAAGTTGTTAGACAAGAGTTTACCAATCAGGAACTCTGCTGAGATATAGTAGAGTTTTTTCTTACCAGTGTTGACTGGCTTTTGAGCGCTGGCTAATTTAGTGTAGTTCAAAAGAGCCAGGTAGAGTTCTTCGTTGCTGCAATCAGCAAGATTTTTTGAATAAGTATTTTTGATATAAGTTTGTAAGTTTGACATGATTAATCCCTTCAAGCCTGATTCGGCTGTTCTTTATTCGTTAATTAAATCGGTATTCATACGACGGTAAGTCTTAGTCAAGCTGTAAAGCTCACCTTCGACGATTGGATTCAGCTCTTCAGCTGTCATCCGCCAAGTCCAGTTGCCACCAATTGTGGATGGATAGTTCATCCGTGCTGCACTATCTAATTCCAGCAGGTCTTGCATGGTTGCAATGGCCATAAAGCTGACTGAAGCAAAGATTGTGCGCAGCATTGCATGAGGTACTGTTTCGTACTCCTTGCGGTTGGTGTACTGAGCCATATACTCGCGAGTAGCGTCGTCAATCTCATCCTTGTACCAGCCCAGAACAGTATTGTTATCATGGGTTCCGGTATACATGACTGAGTTGTTTGGCGCTAGATGCGGGCTGTCGATGCTTTCATCGTCAGGATTGAAGGCAAATTGTAAGATCTTCATTCCTGGGAAACCAGTGCGCTCGCGCAGTTCGATCACTTCATCCGTCATAAAGCCTAGGTCTTCTGCGATGATATTCAAATCACCCAAGGCTTCCTTAACTGCTGCAAAGAGCTTGTAGTCTGGACCTTTGACCCACTTACCAGAAGCAGATGTTTCTGAGCCAGCAGGTACTTCCCAGTAAGACTCAAAGCCGCGGAAGTGGTCGATACGGACAATGTCGTAAATCTTGAAGCTTTCACGCAGACGCTCAATCCACCAAGCATAGCCATCTTTGTCCATAGCTTCCCAGTCATAGATAGGATTGCCCCAAAGCTGGCCAGTTTCTGAAAATTCATCTGGCGGACAGCCTGCCACACAAGTTGGCTTGCCAACAGCATCTGTCTTAAAGAAGTGCGGCTGTGCCCACACATCAGCACTATCAGCTGCCACATAGATTGGCATATCTCCGACAATCTCGATGTGATGTTCATTAGCATAGGCTTTTAATCTTAACCACTGCTTAAAGAAGAGATACTGGGTTACACGATGATAAGTTAGCTTGTCAGCCAGCTTCTCACGGTATGAAGCGAGGCTAGCAGCCTCACGGCGGCGGATAGCTTCATCCGGCCACTCTGTCCAAGCTAGATTATCAAAATGCTCTTTGATAGCCATGTACTCAGCGAAAACTTCCAGCCAAGCTGCATTTTGCTTCACAAAGTTCTCATAGTCAGGCAGATCGCCTGCTTTCAAGAAGCGAGCTACTGCTTTTTCCATGATTGGACGGCGAGCATCGAAAATCTTTGCATAATCCACTTTTCTAGGATCATCTCCGAAATCAGCTCCCTTGACATCTGCCTCATCCAGCAAACCTTCTTCTATCAGAATATCAAAATCGATAAAGTAGGTATTTCCCGCAAAAGCAGAGAAAGACTGATAAGGAGAGTCACCATAACTGGTCGTTCCCAGTGGCAAAATCTGCCAATAGCGCTGCTTGGTGCGAACCAAGAAGTCTACAAAATCATAAGCACTTTGGCCAAAAGATCCGATACCGTACTTGCCCGGAAGGGATGAAATGTGCATGAGCACGCCGCTTTGACGTTTTTTCATTTTGTCACCTCGTTATTTTTCCTCTACGCCTTTTCATTTTTACTTAATGCAAACGTTTGCGTCGACTTGATTATAACCTATTTTTTTTTTTAGTGCAAGGGGTTTTTGAGATTTTTTTCAATTTATTGGTTAATAGATATAATGCACTTTTAGGACTCTCCTACTGCCCCAATTGTTTACCGTTTTTCTCTTCTTGCAAGCGTTCTCTTTTTGTGTTAAAATGTTCTTACAAACAGAAAACGTTTGCGTTTACTGAGAAACTGCTTTATACTTGCTTTTTTGACCACAATAGTTAGGCAAAATCACTGATTATGATAGCCATTTTGGGCATAGGTTTGCATGACTCTTAGAAAGCAAGTGCTTCTACTAGTGGGTTTAAAATAGTTGATGTTATAGAAAGGATTTCCAGAAAATGCAGGCCTTTAGGAGGTTTTTATGCGAGTTACTATCAAAGAAGTCGCAAAACTAGCAGGCGTGTCGCCCTCTACTGTGACCCGCGTCGTGCAAAACAAATCAACCATCAGTGAAGAAACCAAAAAACGGGTCCGTGCTGCTATGAAGGAGCTGGACTATCATCCCAACCTCAATGCCAGAAGTCTGGTCAGCCAATCCAGCCAGGTCATCGGCTTGGTCCTGCCGGACGACTCAGATGTCTTCTATCAAAACCCTTTCTTCCCAACTGTATTGCGGGGGATTTCTCAAATCGCTTCTGACTATGACTATGCCATCCAGATCAGCACTGGGCAAGATGAAGAGCACCGCTTGGAAAATCTGAAGCAGATGATTTTGGGCAAGCGAGTTGACGGACTGATCTTCCTTTATTCTAAACAGGACGATCCTTTGGTCGACTTTGCAGTTAGAAACAACTTCCCTTTCCTCATCTTAGGGAAAGCTGTCTCACCTTTCATCTCTCTGGTGGACAATGACAATATCAAGGCTGGCTATGACGCGACCAGATATTTCCTTGACAAGGGCTATCAGAAAATTGCCTTTCTAGCCGGGAATAAGGAGCTGGTCGTTTCTCAGGATCGTTACACAGGCTACAAGCAAGCTCTGAATGAAGCAGAACGGCCTTTGGATGAACGCATTATCAAATTTGCCTTCGGTTTCCTTCTGGAAGACAACAGTTACAAGATTATGGAGGAGCTGCCGCTGGACGAGATTGAAGCCATCGTGACCTCTGATACCTTGGTAGCAGAAGGAGCCCTGCACTATCTCAAAGATCAGGACTACCAGATTCCCATTATCACCTTTGATTCTCTCAAACCGCGCATTGATGTGGATGCTTATATCGATATCAATGCCCTTGAGCTTGGGAAAGAGTCTTTCCGGACCCTCTTCCAAATCATCAAGGACAATAAAGAAGACAAGCAGATCTGCTATCGCCAGCTGATTCCGCATAGCATCAGCACTCGCTAATCCGAGTGCTTTTGCTCATTTATCAAAGATTCACATATCGGCCTTGTCCCAACTCAGGGAAGAGCCTAAACTCAAAATAATTACCCGAAGAGAAACTGACAAAGAAAGAGGAAAAACATGGCCTTTCGTATTTTTCAAGCCTATTTAGATGACGAAAATATCATCACTATCGAACTGGAAAAGAGCTTTGATGCCTATTCCATCCACTTTACACTGGAAGACAAGCACAGCTCCAGCCCTTTAACCATCAAAAACATCAACAATCAGGAAGAGCGGATTATCTACACCGTGTCGGCTAATGAGCCCATTGATCTGACGCAGTCCTACAAGGTCTATGACCAAGACCGCAACCATACCGACCTGCAGTACCGCCATATCGTGAAAAAGCCTATTTTCGATGAGATTTTTGACTATGCAGGCGACGATTTGGGAGCTCAATACAGTCCCCAAGCCACCGAATTCAGACTCTGGGCACCTATTTCTGAAAAAGTCCTCCTGCATCTGAAAGACCAGGTTCACCATCTCAAACGTCTGGATAAGGGAGTCTGGCATACCCGGATTGAGGGAGATTTAGAGGGAGCCTCCTATTCTTATCTCCATAAGATCAATGGCAAGTGGGTAGAAGTCCATGATCCCTACGCCCTATCCTCAGATGTCAATTCGGGCAACAGCTATGTCATCAATCTAGAAAAGATTAAAAAGCCTATCAAACGAGCAAAAACACAGTTGAATCCGACAGAAGCTGTCATTTATGAAATGAGCGTCCGCGATTTCTCTATGCAGAAAGAAATTGGCTTCTCCTATCCCGGGAAGTTTGCCTCGCTGAGCGAATCTCCAGTCGTTCACGGCCAGAAGTTCGGTCTGGACTATCTGAAAGAGCTGGGTATCAGCCATGTGCAGCTCATGCCCGTCTATGACTTTGGCAGCGTTGATGAAAAGCATCCAGAGCTCGTCTACAACTGGGGTTATGATCCTGTCCAATATAATGTCCCAGACGGCAGTTTTGCCAGTGACCCACGAGACCCTTATGCCCGCATCTTAGAGCTACAGGCGGCCATTACTGCCTTCCACAATGCTGATATCAGCGTCATCATGGATGTGGTCTACAATCATGTCTATGATGCCAACAGCTATGCTTTTGAAAAAATCGTGCCCGGCTATTTTTTCCGGCTCAATGATATGGGCTACCGAACCAACGGAACCTTCTGCGGCAATGATGTGGCCAGTGAGAAGGCCATGGTCCGCCGCTATATCAAGCAGTCGGTCAAGCAATGGGTCAGCCTCTATGGCTTTGACGGTTTCCGCTTTGATCTGATGGGGATTTTAGATATCCAAACCATGCAGCAGATAGCTGACGAACTCAAGACGCTCTATCCTAACATCTACCTCTACGGCGAAGGCTGGCAGATGGATACTGGGCTGGCAAGTGAGCAATTGGCCCATCAGTACAATGCTTCCCAGCTGCCAGATTATGGATTTTTCAGCGATCATTTCCGCGACAGTCTCAAGCAGACCATCGCTCAAGGCCGGCAAATCGAGAGCAAGACTCCTGCCAGTCAGCTTGAAAACGTCCTGACAGCCAATGTCGGACTAAAAGGCGAGGCTCACTTCATAGCGCCCCAGCAGGCTATTAATTATGTGGAGTGCCATGACAATGCAACGGTTTTTGATTACTTTGATATCGTCAACCCTGCTATCACCTTGCGGGATCGGCTGGCCAATTCGCGGCTGGCTCTCCAACTCGTCCTGCTGGCTCAAGGTGTTCCCTTTATCCACAGCGGTCAGGAATTTTTCCGGACTAAAAATCTGATTGACAACACCTACAATATGCCCGACGAGATCAATAAACTAGACTGGCTGCGCTCCCTGCATTACACAGAGGATATTGCTTTTCTTAAAAAGCTGATTTCCTTTCGCAGGGCACATCCGCTGCTGCATCTAAAGACCAGCGCCGCTATCAAGCAAGCCTGTCAGGTCAACTGGCTGACAGACAGTCTATTGGAGTACAAAATTCAAGACAGCAAAGCGAGCATGACCATCGTCATCAACTTCAGCAGCCAAGAGGCTGTCTACGAAAATAAAAACAAGCAAAGATTGCATCTCCAGTATCCAGCCATTGATGTCCAAAAACCAATTGCACCGCTAGCTGACAGTTACAACCTAGCTGGCAAGCAGTTGATTGTGTTGAAATAGATTATAAAACATCAGCCAATGAATAAGCTGATGTTTTTGTTTTTTACAATCCCAAATAATCCTCGACTGCTGCCTGCATTTGGTATGCAGCGACCGTCGTTTTGTGACGAACCGGTGCTGTTTCTAAGCCGTCCACAGCTGGTGGAAGGGCTACGCCAGAAAGTTCGTGCAGTTGATCCAAAGCCTCAAAGTCACTGAGTCCTGTTTGACCAGTCACAGCCTCAACAGCCACGACTGGGAATTTATAGGGACTAGCGGTAGACGCGATAACAGTCTTGCGCTGATCACCTGTCTCTGCCAAGTATTTTTGATAGACAGCGGACGCAACGGCTGTATGAGGGTCTTCGATGTAGTCAGATGCTTGATAGACCCGCTTGATTTCAGTTGCTGTTTCTTCTTCCGTCGCATAGTCAGCCGTAAAGAGCTCTAAAATCTCAGCGTCAAAGTCCGTCAGTTCATACTGTCCATGCTCATTCAGAGCCGCCATCAGGGCAGCCGTTTTCTCAGCGCTGTTACCAGACAGATGGAAAATCAAACGCTCCAAGTTAGATGAAACCAAAATATCCATGGACGGGCTAGTCGTCACCTTAAAGCTCCGCTTCTTGTCATACACCTGGGTCTTGAAAAAGTCAGTCAGGACATTGTTCTCATTTGATGCGCAGATCAGCTTGCCAACTGGCAGACCGATTTGCTTGGCATAGTAGGCCGCCAAGATATTCCCAAAATTACCAGTCGGAACTGTAAAGTTGACCTTGTCTCCTACTGTGATTTCTCCCGTCTTCACTAGCTGAGCATAGGCATAGACATAGTAGACAATCTGCGGCACCAAACGGCCAATATTCATGGAATTAGCTGATGAAAACTGCAGTTTGTGCTCCAAGAGACGAGCTCGTAGGTCTGTGTCGTTAAACATGCGCTTGACATTAGTCTGGGCATCGTCAAAGTTGCCGTCAATAGCTACCACATGCGTATTGGCACCTGTCTGCGTCGTCATTTGCAGCTCTTGGACCTTGCTGACACCGTCTTTGGGATAAAAGACGATAATTTCAGTCCCAGGAACGTCCGCAAAGCCTGCCATAGCCGCCTTGCCTGTGTCGCCAGAAGTCGCCGTCAAAATGACAATTTTGTTTTCCAAGCCGTGCTTTTTGGCTGCGGTTGTCATCAGATGAGGCAGGATAGACAAAGCCATATCCTTGAAGGCAATGGTCGCTCCATGGAAAAGCTCTAGATTATACTGACCATCCAGCTTGACCAAGGGAGCAATCGCCGCATCATCAAACTTGCTGTCGTAGGCATGATTGATACAGTTGTCCAGCTCTGCTTCAGAAAAATCATCCAAAAAAGCAGACAAAACCAGCTTGGCTACTTCCTGATATGAAGCATCTTTGAGCTTGGCAAAGTCCAAATCGACCTGCGGATAGGTAATGGGCGTAAAGAGCCCGCCGTCTGTTGCTAAGCCTTGCAGAATCGCCTGGCTGGCTGTTACTCTATTCTTTTCGTCGCGTGTTGATTGATAAACTAAGGTCATTCTCTCTCATCCTTTATCTGTAGTTCGCTTTATTATACCAAAATTTATCAGAAAATTCTCGCTTTTTCACAGAGAATATAAGAAAAAGCCCATTTCTGGGCCTGTTTTCATCTTATTCATTCATAGATACGTGAACATGGTCGTAGTGGTTTTCTGTTACGCTGCCACGATCTGGCATTTGGTTCCAAGTATTAGCTGGTCCATAAACGCTTTCAAATGGTGCATAGAACTGTTGCTGCCAGATAACGTAAGAGATTCCTCTTTCAGTCATGTTAGAAGTAACATCGGCTGCGACCTGGTTTCCTAATTCAGTATTCTCACCAACGATAAAGTCAGCCGCCAAGCCTTTACCATGGTCACCACTATCACCTGGGCGGTAAAGACTAAATTCTGTAATTCCATATTTAGCTGCTATCTCTTCTTTCAGAGCAGCAGTCTGTGGCTGAAGACCGGCATTAGCAGAGTTGTTGGTTGCAACGCTGGCTGCATCTGTTACAGCTGGAGCATTGTAAGTTGTTGGCTCAACAGCGGCAGTTGCTTGACTGACTTGGTCTTGACCTAATTCAGTCACTTCTGGAGCTGCCTCTGCTGGTGCTTCTGGACTTGCAGCTACTGCTGGCTGTGGAGCTGCCTCTACAGGAGCTGCAGCATTGTCTTCCGCAGCTGGCGCTGCTTCACTTGCAACTTCTGCTACTGGGGCAGGAGCTTCTTCAGCAGGCGCTGGTGCTTGGTCTGCTGGAGCCGCAACAGCTTCCTCAACAGCTGGAGCTGGAGTTTCTGCTGCTTGAGCCGGTGCCGCAGGGGCTGCTTGCTCAGTACCAAAAATCTCGTCAGCTGTATAACTTTCTGTTACATATCCTGCGTTATTTCCTGCTTGGTAGCTTTGGATTTCTACAGAGGCAATTTCATTTTGTCCATTTGTTGTAACGGTCAAAACAGTACCTGGGAAAATCAAGTCTGCATTGGCAATTTGATTGATTTTAGCCAATTCAACAAGGTCAATATTCATCGCTTGAGCGATATTTCCCAAAGTGTCTCCATATTGAACAGTGTATGTTTGTTGGTTTTCATTACTAGTAATATCTGCTTTAATTTGCTCAACTGTTCTGGCAGTCCAGTTTTGTGGCTGCTCCTCAGCTTTTGTTGTAAACAAAGGCAATGCTGACAAAGCAACAGTTGAAGCCAAAAGTAATTTCTTATTCATTTTCATTTGCATAATACACCTTCCTAATCATTCATGATACGAAATCCATCTTACCATAAATCTTCTAAGAAAAAAGTCTTTTTCGACCTATTTAACAGAACTGTCTGCCCCCTGTAATATGGAGATTTGTTTGTAACATATAAAAAATGGTAGTAAGCAAAAGAACCCCATTTAGAGAGGTTCTGTTTTTTCTTTTGGACCTATTTAAACTCTTGGTATTCAGCTAAACTAAAACTGACCTAGGCTCTTGGCAAAAAAGAGAAGATTTCCTAGAAGCTGTCGGTTCTTCGTCTATTTTTGCTGTGAATATATCTATTTACTCTGGCTTAGTTCAGCTAAATCGAACTACGGCTAAAAACTCGGAAAAAAGAGAACTGGACTTGGATTCATCGAATCCATCGTCCAGTTCCTATTTTTCAGTCGTTTTTTAACGCCTACGCATCTTATTTCACCTTCATCATTCGGATGAGGCTGGCCCGTTCGGCTTCTTCCAGCTTCATTTCGATGTAGTAGATGGTTTCTTTGAGGTCAGGGATGGTAGCATACTCTAGTCCGTTGACCCGACGGCGGGTTTTCTCGATTTCATCCGCCATGAGCTGGCAGCTTTTTTCAATCTCAGCCAGTCGCAACAGGTCGGGAAGCAGATCGCTCATACTTTCAATGGTTTCATCCATTTGGCTGTTAGAAGCCACATAGCTATAAACCACGTCTCCCTCGTCATCTCCGTAGGGACTGTCAATATGGGCGTGCATCTTGGGCACACGCACACTCATGATATTCTCTGTTTCCACATGCAGATTGACTTCCCGCATGGGCACAGCGAAAATCTCCTCGACCATGAGATCGCTCTCCAGAGCCTTGGCCATGACAAAATCCTGTAGGTGGCCGACCAGAGCGGATTCGACCTTTTGGCGGAGCTGATTATTCTCACGGACAGACTCAATGAAGCGCCGCATCAGCTCATCCCGCTTATCCTTGAGCAGCTTATGCCCACGGACAGCCGTTTTGAGACGGGCTTTTAAGTTATTCAGCTCCATCCGAGTCGGCTTGACATTGAGTCGCGTCATCTTTCTTCCTCCTTGGTCTGCGGCAGGTATTGGTCAATCATATCGTCCTTGATCCGCTTGAGCTCCGTTCTTGGCAAGATGGACAAGAGTTCCCAGCCCAGATCCAAGCTTTCCTCGATGGTTCGGTTGGTCTGGAAACCTTGATTGATGTATTCCTGCTCGAAGCGGTCGGTAAAGCGCACATAGAGCTTGTCCGTTTCGGACAGGGCGGATTCCCCCAGAACGACAGCCAACTCCTTGGCCTGCTTGCCTTGCGCATAGGCGGCAAATAGCTGGTTCATGGTTGCGGCATGGTCACCTCTGGTCTTGCCCTCACCTGAGCCCTTGTCCTTGAGACGAGACAGAGAAGGCAGGACATTGATGGGCGGACGATAGCCACTGTTGTAAAGATCGCGTGAAAGGATAATCTGCCCCTCCGTAATATAACCCGTCAAGTCTGGAATCGGATGGGTAATGTCATCCTCTGGCATAGACAGGATCGGAATCTGCGTCACCGAGCCTTTCTTACCTACCAGACGTCCAGCCCGCTCATAGAGGGTGGACAGGTTAGTATAGAGGTAACCTGGATACCCACGGCGGCCCGGCACCTCGCGACGAGCTGCGGAAACTTCCCGCAGGGCTTCACAATAGTTGGTCATGTCAGTCATGATGACCAGAACGTGCATGTCCTTTTCATAAGCCAGGTACTCAGCTGCTGTCAGGGCAATCCGCGGCGTCGCAATCCGCTCGATAGCTGGGTCATTAGCCAGATTGATAAAGAGCACCGATCGGTCAATGGCTCCTGTCTCCCGGAGGTCATTCATGAAGAACTCGGCTTCTTCAAAGGTAATCCCCATGGCCGCAAAGACCACGGCGAAGTTTTCATCAGAGTTGAGCACGGTCGCCTGACGGGCGATTTGAGCGGCTAATTCCTTATGGGGCAGACCAGAGCCAGAGAATACTGGCAGTTTTTGTCCCCGAACCAAGGTATTGAGGTGGTCGATGGCTGAAATACCAGTCTGGATAAACTCATCCGGATAATCGCGAGCTACTGGATTGATAGCTTGACCGTCAATATCCAGATATTTTTCTGGCAGGATAGCTGGGCCGCCATCAATCGGCTTGCCCATTCCATTGAAAATCCGTCCCACCATGTCTTCTGACACTGGCAGCTCTAGTGGACGGCCGGTGAAGCGAACCTTGGCTTTTTCCAGATTGATACCACTAGATCCCTCAAAAAGCTGGACCATAGCCTTGTCTTCTTGGACTTCCAAGACCTGCCCTTGACGCTTGCTGCCGTCATGAAGCTGGATTTCTACCAATTCATTGAAATGCACACCAGCGACTTGGTCGACAATCATTAGAGGGCCGACGACTTCACTGACGGTGCGGTATTCTTTAATGACGCTCATTGTCTAGTCCTCCTTGGGCAAGAATCTGGTGCAGGGTTTCCTCGATAGTCTGACTCAGGGCCTGAATGTTTTCTAACTGGTCTTCATCGATAAACTTACTGCGGGCAATTCGGTCACGCAGCTCCACTGTTCCTTCCATGATTTCCCGGAAATAAGCTCCAAGCTCCAAGGCACGATTGGCCTCCGCATCGAAAGTCAGGATATTGCTCAATAAAGCCACCTGCTTTTTGAAAGAAGTATAGGTATCAACATCATCAAAGGCATTCTGCTGCAAATAGTCCTCACGAATCATCTTGGCTGCATTCATGGTCAGCCGGTCCTTTTCAGACAAGGAATCCAAGCCTACCAAACGCACGATTTCCTGCAGTTCACTTTCCTTTTGCAGGATATTCATGGCCTTGGTTACCTTCTCAGCCCAAGCAATCTTCTCATGCTGGTCGATATAGGCTCCCACCTCGTCTAGATAGAGCGAGTAAGAGCTCAGCCAGTTGATAGCTGGGAAATGCCGGCGTTGAGCCAGCTGGGCATCTAAGCCCCAGAAAACCTTGACAATCCGCAGGGTATTTTGCGTTACCGGCTCAGAAATATCTCCACCTGGAGGTGATACGGCCCCGATAGCGGTTATAGAGCCTTCTCGCGAAGTCGAACCGAGTGTTTTGACCCGGCCAGCCCGCTCGTAATACTCAGCAATCCGGCTGCCAAGATAGGCTGGATAGCCTTCGTCACCTGGCATTTCTTCCAGACGGCCGGACATTTCCCGCAGTGCTTCCGCCCAGCGAGAGGTGGAGTCCGCCATGATGGCCACGGAATAGCCCATGTCACGGAAGTATTCTGCAATCGTAATCCCAGTGTAAATCGATGCCTCCCGAGCCGCCACCGGCATATTGGAGGTGTTGGCAATCAGCACCGTCCGCTGCATGATGGACTGGCCAGTTGCTGGGTCGATTAGTTCTGGAAATTCATTGAGTACGTCGGTCATCTCATTGCCACGCTCACCGCAGCCGACATAGATAACAATATCAACATTGGCAAACTTAGCCACCTGGTGCTGGACGACAGTCTTACCAGCCCCGAAAGGTCCTGGTACGGCAGCTGCTCCGCCCTTGGTTACTGGGAAGAAGGTATCGATGACCCGCTGACCTGTCACCAAAGGCTCAACTGGAATCAGCTTCTGAGCAAAAGGACGCCCACGACGGACCGGCCATTTTTGCATGAGAGTCCCTTTAAAGACAGAACCGTCCGCCTGCTCAATCTCGTAAACAGTCTCTTCAACAGTGAAACTGCCAGCTGAGATGTTAGCCAAGCGTCCACTGACGCCGACTGGCACCATGATGCGGTGCTCCACCAGATTGGTCTCCTGCACCGTTCCCAGAACATCGCCAGCCTCAACCGCATCTCCGACAGACAGACCTGGAACAAAATCCCACTTAGCCTCTCGATCTAGATTTGGCAATTGGACACCGCGGACGAGGAAATCGCTCGCCGTGATGGTTTGGAAACGCTCCAAAGGCCGCTGAATCCCGTCAAACATCTGAGAAATCAGACCTGGTCCCAGTTCAACAGACAGAGGACTTCCAGTCGTGATGACTGGCTCTCCCGGACCCAAGCCAGAAGTTTCCTCATAAACCTGTATAGAGGCTTGGTCCCGCCGCATTTCAATAATTTCACCGATCAGCCCCAAATCGCCAACTCGGCAGATATCCTGAATATTCGCTTCCTGCATCCCTGATGCCAGCACCAGAGGACCAGAAACTTTGATAATCTTTCCTTGACTCACAATCTTCCTCCATTCTTGGGAGATTTTTGTTGTTTCTCAATGAAAATCAAAGCTCAAACTAAGTTAGATACAGACCTAGTTTGAATTTAATTTCCAAAGAGTATTTTTTGATTCTTGCCGCAAGTTTGAAATCTTTCTTAGCTAGCTCTAGGGCAAGGATTGTTTTTTTATTTTAAAAATCAGATAAGGCTTTTATTTGCTGGCTCTTTTCGTCGAAATTGTCTGGGCTTAGCCATTTTTCTAGACGACTCTTGACGGCCGGCCAATCCGTGTCAATCATAGACAGCCAGTCCGTATCTCGGTTGCGCCCCTTATAGACAATAGCCTGACGAAACCTACCTTCATAAGTGAAACCAAGCCGCTCTGCTGCCCGTCTTGACGGCTGATTGAGGGAGTCGCATTTCCATTCATAGCGGCGATACTCCAGGTCTTCAAAGACATAGCGTGCCAGTAAGTACTGGGCTTCTGTAGCCAGTCTGGTGCGCTTCAGCTTGGGTGAATAGGTCACCGCTCCCACTTCGATAACGCGGTTATTTCGGTCAATCCTCATCAAGGCAAAAGTTCCTAGAGCCTTACCGCTCTCCTTATCCACAATCGCATAGTGAAAACGATCCTGTGCTGCCAACATCTGTTCTAGCTTTTGGGACCATTCTGCCTGATTTTGGGCAGGAGTTTGAAAGAGATAGGTCCACATATCCGCAGGAGAATCCGGACCATACACTTCATACAAATCCGTCCCATGCTTATCCTTGGACAAACGCTCGATAATAACATACTGGCCTTCGATTCGCTCCAGATTGGGCAAGTCCCCCGGCTGAAAATCTGGCAGAGCATCCCCAATGGGTTGGCCTAGTTCATTGATTCGCATAAAAACCTCACAATATATCTTGTCCGACAGCTTTTTCAACATTTTCATGAATCCGCGAAAGAGCCAGTCCCGTGCTCCCCTTATGAGTAGGAATGAGCACAAGAGCAGGAATCTCCAGCTGGTCGTAGTAGGCCAGAGTTTCTGGAATATCTGCAGCCATATCCTCCGTCAGATAGATAATGCCGAAATCTTCACGGGCGAGCCGACGCAGGGTATTGACCGTCTCCTGAGCTTCCTTAATCGGAAAGGTCTGAAAACCAATCAGCTTAAACGGGAGAATAGTATCGCGATTCCCCACGACAGCAATCTTGTAGCTAGTCTTGTCCATAAATCGGTCGCATCCTTTCTCTGATAAGCTCTACCGGCAGCTGATTGTCCATACCGGTCAAAATCAGCCGCAGATTCTTGACTTCCAGCTCCTTGCCCAACAGATAGCGGGTCAGAGGAAGAGGTCCATCTGTCTCAAACTGACCAGTCGCCAGCAACTTAGCCTGCAAGAGGTCCGCTAGATATTCTAACTCTACTGTCGTCAAGGTCTGGTTCCGCATTTTTTCCTCATAGGAGCGCAAATCCAGATCGTAACCACAGGGATTGACCTGACTAAACCAAGTCAAGAAATCTCCCTGCTCTGCCATGGCAATCCAGTTGGCAGCAGAAAGACTTCCTTCATCAGACAGGAGCTGCCTCATAAAGCTGCGCGGTTTGCCCAAACCAACAGCCCGCTTGACGGTGATGGCATTATAAAAATCAATAGTCAGATTCACCAGCTGCAGCAGGCTCTCATCTTCCAACTCCTGTGTCAGACGCTTGAGATGCTGGAAATAAGCCATGTCCATGCCAATCTCCAGCACGCGCACATCCTGATAATCCTGGTATTCCTGCCAGGTCGCAAGCACCTCGTCCAGCATGAAATCTGGACAATACTCAGCCGAAAAGGCCATGACCAAGTGCTCCAAAACCTCCAGCGAATAGGTCCCCACCGGCATCAGCAAATGCTCCAAGGACTGACCCGTCGCCCGACCCTTGAGAAAAACTTTGAGATTGTGGTAGGTATAACGGAGCGTGAAAATCTCCACCAGCTCCTTACTTGGACTAATCTCAAGCGCCCAATTATAAACGGAATACAAATGCTTCATCACTACTTGCTCAATGGCATTGAGATCCTTGATAGCTTCAGCATCCATGGCATATACCGTTCCCTGCAAGATTGCAGAGCGGCTGGCAGGATCGTCAGCCTGCAGCAACTGTTCATATTGCTGGGGCGTCAAAAAGGAAGCCTCCTGTACACTAATGGCTGTATTGACTTGAGAGAAGCTTGTTTCACTCATGGTCCGCCTCCTATTCTGCCTGGTCTTTGAAAATATCCTGAGCCAGACGGTAGCTTTCCTCCTGCCAGACAGAGTCCAGCAAGTCACGATAGAGATAACTGTCATCCACCCGTCCCTGGCTTAGTACAAAACCTGCCTGACCGGCTATGGACTGGTCTGAAAAGTGTACTTGCGGAAAGGCCTTTTTCAAGCCTTCTAACTGGCTGGAGCTGAATTTCTCAGCTGATAGAGCACCGAAAACCAGTGTCATCTCTTCCTCTGGGTATTTAGCCAGGACACTCTTCAGAAAATGCTCTTCTTCAGCTGGTGACCAAGCCACCATCTGAGCATAGGCTTCCTCAAAAAGCTCTCTGAGAACCCGCTGCTTGATGACCAAGGTAGATTGACGTTTTTGATTTTCCAATTGCTGGATTTCACGCTGACTGCGCCGGCTGATTTCTTTCAGCTGCTGCTCCCGCTGTCCAAGCTTTTGCCGAACCAGCTGAGCCTCACGCTCCTTGGCTTCCTGCTCTATTTTCTCAGTAGCCTCGGCCAAAAGCAGACGTCCCTTCTCATGAGCCTGCTCCAAGACAGAAGCTTTGAGATCTGATATGTCAGACATAAAAGCCTCCTTACTTCACATTCAGAACCATGATGAAGGATACAACGAAGGCCAAGATAGCGTAGGTTTCAACCATGGCCGCTAGGATAACCCCTTTCATAACCTCTTCTGGACGCTTGGCCAGAATCTGAATACCAGCTGTCGCCACTCGTCCTTGATGCTTGGCTGAAAAGTAACCAACAATCGCAACTGGCAAAGCTGCTAGGAAATAAGCCACGCCTGATTGCAGAGCCAATTCTGGCTTGATATTAAAGAAGACGGTAATCCCGATAACAAAGCCGTAGAGACCTTGGGTACCTGGCAAAAGCTGTAAAATCAAAGCTTGAGCGAATTTTTCTGGCTGCTCTTTCAAGAGGGCTGCCGCTGCCTGACCTGTGCTTCCGACACCCAAAGCTGAGCCCATTCCGCTGAGAAAGACCGCCAAAGCTACTCCCAGACCTGCAAAAAAGGCGCCGCCGTATGTTCCAAAATATGATGCTAAATGTTCCATGATTTACTCCTATGAAAATGCTGTAATCATCGTAAAATCAACAGCTAGTTGAATGAATAATACTTGTTTTGATGTTGTAGAAAGTGTTTTTCTAAAGATGAGCTTCTCATCTCTTACCATAGTGTCTAATCTTTATTTCTTGCTTTGCTGAACGTATTTCTCACTAGGCTTGAGCGGAGTGAAAGGCTTGCCACCGCCGTCGTAGAATTTTCCGAAGAATTCCACGAAAATCAAACGCGCTCCGTGCACATAACCAGACAGAAAAGATAGAAACATATTGACCAAATGCAGGGCAATAAAGAGCAGAATGCCGATGCTAAAGCGAGCGACAGGTGGAAAGAGGCTGACAATCAAGTTAAAAGCCGAGCCAATGCTGGCCCCAGAAAGTCCCAGAGCCATCAGCCGTGTAAAGCTGACAAGGTCTCCTACATAGCCGCTAACATTGTAGAGATTAAAGAGACCTGACCCCAATCCTGCCAAGCTCTTAGCACTGACAATAGACACTGCCAGTATGCCTAGAGCATTGATGATGGCCAGCCACTGACCAATCGTTGCTGCAAAGGCCAAGGATGGGAAGAAATTTCCCAAGGCCAAGAGTAGCAGCCCCAGCAAAATCAGCACCCAAGCAAAGCCTGCATTATAAGCTTCTGCATAATCCTTGAGGCGGATATTTTTCAGACCGCTGAGGAAGAGGCCCGCCAGCACTGTAACAAAGCCAAAGACGACCGAAATAACCAGAATCGTCATGGCGTCGGAGCTGGTGCTAATCAGAGCGATGGGCAGTTCAAAGCCAAAGAAAGAACCATAAACCAGTCCCCAGATGATGACTGCCACACCCAGCAAGCGGAAGAATCGCAGATTCTTAGCCAATCCTAGCTTGACATGCAAGAAGTGCAGCGCCAGACTGGTGCCCACAAAGAGTAAGAGGCCGTAACCAATGTCGGCAACCATCATGCCAAAGAATACAAAATAGAAGAGGGAAACGACAGGGGTTGGATCCTTATCACCGTACTTAGGCAAGGAATACATCTCCGTCACTAGCTCGAAAGGCTCCACCAAGGCATTGTTTTTTAGCTTGGTCGGAACCTTATCTTCCTCGTCCTTTCTAATCTCTCTGGTCTGGATGAGAATGCTCTGGCCAAACTGCTCCTTCAAGCAAGCTTCAAGATCTTGAACCTGATTGCTTTCGATCCAACCTTCCAAAGCTGCCAGATTTTGCGTGCTGGCTAACTGATTTTTACTTTCTTGGCGGGAGGAGAGATTGCAGAGATAGTCCAGCTGAACCTTGAGCTGGTCCAATTCATTCTTAGAAGCTGCCAGACTCTTTGTCATAGCTTCTGCCACAGCCTCCTGCTGTCGAATATTGGCCTTGAGCTGGGCTACCCGATCAGCAGGCAGTTCCTCATGGTCATACTCAAAAGGCTTAAAGCCGTACTCTTTCAAGATTTTGCGGACTTCTTCCAGAGAGCCTGCCTTGTAAAAAATAAGAACCCCATGCTCGGTATCATCGGTAAAGACTTCCTGAAACTTCAGGTCAGGATGTGCTCCCAGAGTCAGGCGCAGAGCATCGTCGTCTGTATTGGGAATCGTCCCAATCAACGCTCCCAGATGACTGAAAGTCGCAGCCGATTGCGGTGTTAGCTCCAGCGGCTCCCACTTCTCCAGCGCAGCCACTTCCAAACGGTCAGCTTCTATCTGACCTTTGGCCTCTTGTAAGACCTTGAGCTGCTTACTGATTCCTTCCAGCAACGCCTCCTCATCCCGGGCCTTCCCTGCCTGCTCTAAAGCAGCAAAGGATAATTCCAAAGGTTCTTCTTTTAAGGATTCCAGCAGTTTCTTTTTGGGCATAAAAGGCTCCAGCTCTGCAATTAGCCGTTCCAATTTCTCCTGACGACTGAGCAAATCCTGCTGAGATAGCTGCTGATCCGGCCGGCCGACTAAAGCCTGCTCAAAAGCTGCCTGCCAGTCCTCTTCCTGCCGCAAGTCATGAATCTGAACCGACTCTAAGCCCTGTAGGTAAAAGAGAAGCTGGTCCAGCAGTTCCTTGGGCAGAAGCAGAGATAGCTGCCGCATTTGACTAATGGCCATAGGCTTCTACCACCTTCTCTACAATGGCTCGCGCCAAGTCTGCTTTTTTGTCCGTCAGCGCAGCCTCAACCTTGTCCTCATTCTGCTGGATTGTCTGCTCCAAGTCTTGCTGCAGGAGCACCAACTTTTGCTGGGAAGTCGCGGTTAATTCCTCTGCCAGCTTCTGCGTTTCATCGTCATAAGTCAGAGCCAGCTGCCTGAGATTTTCATCTACCTGCTGCCGCAGCTCCTGAGCCTGCGTCCTGTAGCCCATCAAAACTTCTTCTGCAGCAGTTTCAATTTCCTGCATTTTTTCAAGTGTTTCATTGGCCATCTATTCACCCCCTCGTTTTCAAAAACCTTTGAAAACGGATTTTAAAATCTGCATTCCTGACCGACTAGCCAACCATCTGGTAAGGTTATCTTCAGGAATACAGCTTCGTACTTGCATAAATTATAACATATTTTCAGAAAAACAGTCATAGATTGCTAAACAGCCATCTCAAACTGATAGAAAAAGCCCATATAGATTTGATTCATTTCAATACTTACAAATCAGTCTCAACTGTACACTCTTGATAAGTTTCAGTCTTGCAAACGGTTTATTTCTCTATAACTATGTTATAATATAAACAAATTCTAAGACAAATATAGAATAGCAGAATAGTAAAAGTGGCTTCAAATGTACCTTCCAGCCAGAACAGCCCTAAACTTTTAATAAACATTATCCCATGAAGAAAGTGATTTTATGAGTCAGCAGAATATCTTGGCCATCATTGAGAGCCATCTTGACAAGATGACCGACTTGGAACAGAGGATTGGTCACTATTTTTTGAATCCAAATAGTATTCAAGAGGATTTATCCTCTTTGCAAGTTGCTCAAACCTTGCACATTTCTCAAGCAGCCTTGACCCGTTTCGCCAAAAAATGCGGCTTTAAAGGTTATCGGGAATTTAGCTTTCAATATTTACAGGACCTACAAAAGGCGCAAACCGAGGCGGATAATATGCAAAGCAGCTTATCCCGTCATGTCTTGTACAACTACAACCAAATCCACCAGCAGACAAAAGAACTGATAGATGAGGAAAAGCTGAAGCGAGTGGCTCAAATCATAGAAGAGGCCGACCGTGTTTATTTCTTTGGAACAGGGAGCTCAGGCTTAGTAGCACGTGATATGAAGCTGCGCTTCATGAGACTGGGAGTCGTTTGTGAAGCCCTAACCGACCAAGATGGCTTCGCTTGGACAACTAGTATTCTGGACAAGAACTGCCTCGTTATCGGATTTTCCCTATCCGGACAGACCCAGTCCATCATTGACAGCTTGATTGACGCTAAAAATATGGGAGCAAAAACCATCTTGGTGACAGGACAGCCTGAAAAGATTCAAGAAGACTTCACTGAAGTCGTTCCTGTTGCTCTTCAAAGCAAGCCTGAGTTTATCCTGCGGATTTCCGCACAATTCCCCATGCTTCTCATGATTGACCTCATCTATGCCTTTTTCCTCGAGATTAACCGCGAGAAGAAAGAAAAAATCTTTAACAGCTTTTGGGAAAATCAGAAATTGAATGGTTACTACCGTCGCAATATTCACAAAAGATAAAAACGAATCAGGATTTTCTGACTCGTTTTTCTTTTTCGGTTCTAACGTTTTCCTCTTTCTTTCACAAGGGAAGGATTGGCCCGTAGATTTCTAATTGGGGCTGAACTTTCTCCATATAAAAAGCATCGTAGGCACGCCACTTTTGATAAGTAGACCGATCCAGTTTGAGGCTACTAAGACCAATTAAAAAACTAGCACTTTTATGAAATCTTTCAAGAGCAATGAGGATACGATTATCCAGAGCCTTGGTTTTCTCCAAACTCCTCAAAACTTCTACTAAGCACTCGTAAAAGCGGATTTCATCACTCGACCGAATTGCCTTCTTTTGAAAATCTTCCATCAAAGAACCTAGAAGCTGAGCAGCTTCCTGAATGAAACTTCTTTCTGTCATTTGATTTTCCTCTTGAAAGACAAGGAACCTGAGAAAAATCTCAGGTTAAGCTTGTCTATTTTTGAAATGATAGTAGGCTCCAAACATACCCGCAGTATTTTGATGATGAGCAAAGGCCAGTTTGGTTTTGTCAGCAATGCTTGGGACTAAAGCTTCCTGCAAAGCCGCCTGAATACGAGGTCTAAGAATAGCTTCTTGTCCCATGATGCCTCCTCCTAGGATAACAACTTCCGGATTAACAACATAGCAGATATTGGCAATTCCTTGGCCCAGATAGCCAACCATGCGATCAATGCCCTCGATACAGAGTTTATTGCCCTCAGTTGCTTCTTTGAAAATCCGACGGCCATTCCAATGCTCTGCGTCTTCTCCGTGTAGCTCAGCCACATAATTGACTAAAGCAGTTGTAGATGCCACATCCTGAAAGGCTCCGTCTGGTAGATGCAGGTAACCGACCTCACAAGCAGAGTTACTAAAACCATGGAAGACCTGACCATCTACGACCAGACAGCCTCCGATACCTGTACCGATTGTCAAACAAAGGGCAATCTTGGCTCCCTTGCCACTGCCTGACATAGCCTCCGCCAGACCAGCACAGTTGACATCATTTTCAATCTCACAAGGCAGGGAGAATTTTTCTTCCAGCACTTTTTTGAACTGGGTCCCAGCGTAATTCGGAATCTGTGGCCCGGCATAGAAAATTTCACCTTTGTCTGGATCCACCATGCCAGCTGAAGAAATACAAATCCCAGCCAGTGGTCCTTTTTCTAAATAGGCTGCAACAATTCCTTCAACTTTCTGCATAATTCCCGGACTGCCTTTGTGGGCCTCCGTCGGCATTTCATGTGCTTCCACCAAGGTTTCCGCCTCGTCGATTAAGCCATACTTGATATTGGTACCGCCAATATCAATAGCAACATAGTGTTTCATAGCACACCTTCTCTCTAGTGTTTATCCTGTTGCTTATAAAAATTGCTCCTTGGTTTGTCTAATCAACTGAGCAGCTTCTTCCACAATTGGCCGATCACTTTCCTGCACTGGTGTCAGAGGAGAGCGGACAGATCCGATGGTCAAGCCTTCATTAATTTCCAAAACACCCTTAATAACAGCGTACATATTGCCGCGGGCACTGGTTAATTTTCCGATGATGGCATTTATCGCATATTGCAACTCTTTAGCCCGTTCCAATTCCTTGTTAGCAATCAGTTGATTGAGTTTGAGGAAGAGCTCTGGCATAGCTCCGTATGTACCACCAATACCGGCTCCAGCACCCATAAGACGGCCACCTAAGAATTGCTCATCTGGACCATTAAAGACTACATGATCTTCTCCCCCAAGAGCTACAAAGGTCTGAATATCCTGCACTGGCATTGAAGAGTTCTTCACACCAATCACGCGCTCATTCTTGAGCATTTCCTTATAAAGGCTAGGAGTCAAGGCTACACCAGCCAGCTGAGGGATATTATAAATCACGAAATCAGTATTAGGCGCCGCCGCACTGATGTCATTCCAATACTGGGCAACCGAATACTCTGGCAAACGGAAATAAATCGGCGGAATAGCTGCAATAGCATCGACACCCAAACTTTCCGCATGACGAGCCAGCTCCACGCTGTCCTTAGTATTGTTGCAAGCCACATGGGCAATGATAGTCAGACGCCCCTTAGCAACTTTCATCACTTCTTCTAGAACCCGTTTTCGGTCTTCTACACTCAGATAGATACACTCGCCCGAAGAACCGTTGACATAAAGACCTTGCACGCCCTTGGCGATGAAATATTCCACTAAAGCGCGAGTCCGCTCCGGGCTGATTTCACCTTCCTCGTCATAGCAAGCGTAGAAAGCAGGAATGACACCTTGGTATTTGGTCATATTTTTCATTTTCTTTTATCTCCAAATCTAGAATTTCTATAAATTAAGGCTTTTCGTATTTGGCAAAAATCTTTTCTAAAACAGTAATCTGCGTGAAGGCCAATCCAGCAAAACCGATTAAAACAAAGAGCGATAGCCCTAGTAAAAGCAGAAGTCCTGAACTAAGAAGCACTGTCAAAATTGCTACTAGAATGGCTATCATCAGGAAAAACCAAGGAAAGTTAAGACTGAGCAAAACTAGACTAGTCTGTAACCCACCTATAAGAGATTGCTCAAATCGGCCAGCCAGTGGATAAACACACAGAAAGAGTGCTGTTGTAAAGATAAGAAGAGCAAAGCAGGCAACTTTCAGTATTTGAAAAGGCAGAGCCTCCTGACCCCAGATAAGAAGGAGGTCAAAAATACTGATAGCAGACAGCATCAGCTCCAGCAGGCCTAGTTTGAAGCCCAGCTGCCAATTTTCTCGGAAGGCCTTGATATAGACAGCCGTTACTTTTACACGACGACCGCCTTTGATTTCAAAAAGAGTTTGATAGAGGCTTAGCTTCGCAATACCGATGGTTAGAAGAGGCAGAGATGTCAGCAGAAAAAGCAAGTTTACTGTCGCTAAATCAAGGATTTTCTCACAAATCTGCATAAAGAAATTATCCGTATCAAAAATAGTCTCTATCAATCGGGTACCTCTTTTATCCATTGCTAGCCTCCTTTTTAAATATTAATCCAATAAAACTTTAAACACACACTTTTTAACTGTCTCTTCTCTGCCAGCAAATTGATTAGGCTGGTGGGCTTCTTCTGGCAAAAAAGCGGCAAAATTGAAACCGTCTAACAAGAGCGGATAAGTCTGTTCGCAAACAACAAAACCAATATCTCGACCTTCATCATAGGCTTCCTGAACTTCTCTAATCTGACAGCCGTATTGGATCAGTTCATGCCCTTCCAAAAGAAAGTGCAGGTCCAAGTATCTCTGGTGAAATTCAAAGCTTTCCTCTTGCTGCTGACTGAGAGTATTTTCCTGCAAAAAGAAGAAGACCCTATCACCATCTACTTCATAGCGCCCTGAATTTAGATTAGATACATCGTGACTCAGGAGATAATCAATAGCTGTATCGATATTTTTGTGAATCCCTCGATAGCGAACGAGATTCTCTAATTGATCAAAAATCATATTTCTATCCTTTAACAGCTCCCATAGTGATTCCTTGTGTGAAGGATTTTTGGAAGATGAGGAAGACTGCCACAATTGGCACTGCAGCCAAAGCTGCTCCAGCCATAATGAGGCCATAGTTGGTTGCCATTTCAGCCTGCATGGTCGCAACCCCGAGAGAAATTGTCAAATTCTGCCGAGATGTCAACATAACCAGCTGCATAAAGTAGTCGTTCCAGGTATTGATAAATGTGAAAATAGCTAGAGCCGCAAAGCCCGGTTTGACAATCGGGAAAGCAACACTCCAGAAAGTCCGGATTTCGCCACAACCGTCGATTTTAGCAGACTCAAGAAGCTCTGTCGGGATGTTTTCACTGAACTGCTTCATTAGAAAAACTCCGAAAGGCCAGCCAACCAACGGTAAAATTACTGCTGCCAAGGTATCGTGAATTCCCATGAAATTAACAATACGCACTAGTGGTACCAGTACTACTTGCTTAGGCAAAGCCATGGCCGCAATGAAGATTGCAAAAAGAATCCGTTGACCATAGAACCGCTTCTTGGCCAAAACATATCCTGCCAAAGAAGAAGTGGCGCAGACCAGAAACATGGTCGCAAGCGAAATGAAAACACTATTCCACATCCATTGCATGGCTGGATTTTGCACCATCAATTGCTGGAAGTTTTCAACCGTTGGCATTTTTGGCCACCATTCTGGCGGAATGACAATCGTTGCTGGTTGAGACTTGAAAGCTCCTGTCAAAATCCAATAGAAAGGAAAGACAAAGAGGATGGTTAGTATGGCCAGAACAAAGCCTGATACCACCTTAAAAACGTTCATTTTTTTAGTTTGCATCTTCTTTCTCCTTTCTCTAGTATTCTACATCGTTTCCAAGAATCTTGAATTGGGCAAAGCTGATGATGGCAATCATGACTGCTAAAAAGACTCCCATGGTATTAGCATATCCGTATTCAGATAACTTGAAGGCTTTTTCATACAGATAGTACATGAGCGTACTGGTTGAGTAATTAGGTCCGCCTGATGTCAAGAGCTGAATCAAGGCAAAACACTGGAATGAGTTAATTGTAGTAATGATAGCAATGTAAAGGGTTGTTGGAAGCAGGCTAGGCCATTTGATCTTCCAGAAGACTTGCATTTCTGTTGCACCATCCACTCGCGCAGCCTCAACTAGAGAATTATCAATATTTCCCATTGCTGCGATATAGAGAATGATAGGCTGGCCCACAGAAGTTGTTAAGAGAATAATGATAATCGCTAGCAATGCCCAATGTTTATCCCCAAGCCAAGAAATATTTTGATTGATGACATGGCCTGACTTCAAAACAAAGTTCAAAATACCAGACAGCGGATCGTAGATCCATTTCCATACGACCGTCACAGCTACGCTCCCTGTAACAACCGGCAGGAAGAATACAAAACGGTAAAAGGAACGAGAGACAGCATTCATCTCATAAGTCTGCGAAGCCACAAACAAAGAGAAGAGAACTACAATCGGCACAGAGCCGACCACGATAATGACCGTATTAATCAGCGATTTCATAAAGACCGGATCTTTAAACATCCGAATATAATTATCAAATCCGACAAAAGTAAAGGAGGTCATCGTATAGTTAAAAAAACTAGTAACAAAACCCATAATCATAGGTGCCAAGACAAATACCGTGAAAAATATCAGAATTGGAGCTAAAAACGCGTATGATACTAGGGTTTCTTTCATTCTGATTTTATTGACTTTCACAATGAGGTACCCCTCTTTCAAGATTTTCTAACAAAATCCCCCTTTTTCTACCTCTAGAAACTGTCAACAGAAAAAGGGGAGGATTTCACATTTGCTTATTTTTTAGTAATTGTTTCGTTTGCTTTTTCTGTAAATGTCTTCAAAGCAGGTTCAACCTTTTCATCACCATTGGATACAGATTGGAGCATTGGGAACCAAAGAGTTCTCATTTCCGCAAAGCCATCAATCGTGTTGTAATATGGTGAATAGTACTGAGTCCAGCCACTGATGGTTTCCATACGTTTATCATCATAGAGTTTTCCAAATGAAGTACGAACTGGGAAAGCACCTGTGCGAACTACATTCTTAGGTCCCCACTCTTTGTCATCAGCGATAAATTGGACGAACTTCTTAGAAGCTGCTACTTTCTTTTCATCTTTATTGTTAAAGACTGCAAATCCGTTTACAAGATATTCAAGAGCTGGTTTGCCAGATTCTGATGGGAACGGTACTTCCACCACATCGACTTTGCTGGCTTCTAAAAGTTGTGCTTGAATACCATTTTGAGAAGGAGCCCAAAGAAGAGTGTAGGATGTTTGGCCGTTAGCAAAGTTTTGAATATCTGCTCCACCATCATATTGAGAGCCGTTCATCATCAAACCGTCGTTAATCCAACCAACTGCTTTTTCCAGTCCTTTGACAAACTTAGGATCGTCAGTTGTGTATTTGGTAACTTTTTCATCAGTAATAGATCCGCCGTAAAGATTAGCGATGAAGGCACGAGTTCCTTGGTCACCTCCTTGACCATTACTAAAGAGGGAACCTGGAGTATAGCCTTTATCTTTCAGAGCTTTCAGCACTTTTTCAAAATCTGAAGTTGTCCAGCCTTCCTTGACAAGATTTGCTACACCAGCATCTTCCAACATTTTCTTATTGAAAGCCATATAGAATGGAGCAGAGCTGATAGGATACATGTAAGCCTTGTCTCCTGCCTTGCTGGCTTGGATAATATTATCATTATTGACATCTTTGACAAAGTCATCAGTAAAGAGATCGTTTAAATCAGCTAATTTACCATTTTTCCCATACTGAATAATCCGACCTGGTGCATCAAACAAAACATCTGGTGCTGTGCCTGCTTCAATAGCGGTCGTAATCTTTTCAGGACCAGATTTAAAGTCAATAGTTTCTAGGTTGACGTGAATATCTGGGTTCGCTTTTTCAAAAGCCTCGATAATTGATTTTTCATAGGTTCCAACACCATCGTTGGCATTTTCCTGTGTGAAGACTGGGAAAGCCCACCAAGTAATTTCTGTTTTGCCAGAATTACTGCCAGAGCTAGCTGTTTTATCTGATCCGCCATTGTTTCCACAAGCTGCTAAAGAAACAATTGCAGCACCTGTCAATAACGATGCGAATAATTTTCCGAATTTCATATTCTTTTCTCCTTAAAAATGAATTTCTCTTAAATCTAGTCCTTTTCTTTACAAAAACTGAGAGACTTATTTGTCTTTGTTTTTCCAGTTTCAAGTAAGGATTGGACCTGGTAACAGACATGGACCTGTTAGTCCTTCTTGTTTTACTGCTTCTTCAGAACAGTAAATAAGTATTTTTAGAACCTTAACTCGATTAAATTCACTCCCTTTTAATAATTCTCTTTTTATAGATAGCGTTTTCATTTTTATTTAAAATTCTTAGATTTTGATTCTCTCCTGACTATCAAAATCAAATATATGAGCCTTAGGCATCTTAAAGGTAAAGCGAATCTTAGAGCCAGGCTCCAAATAGTTAGAAGCTTCCACTTTGGCTGAAAATTCTTGTACGCCAGCCTTACAATAGAGAACAGACTCGCTGCCTAGCAACTCAGAAACGGTGACTTCAGCATCTACAGTGCTATCTGGAAAAGTATCTTCTACTATCAACTCAGCCGAGATATCCTCTGGTCGAATGCCCAGTATCACTTTCTTTCCTTGATATCCTTTTTCTTCTAGGATTTTACGCTGACCGTCTGGAAGTCCAACAGCAAAGCCTTGTCCATCTGTAAGCTGATCGCCCTCTAAGTTCACTTCAAAGAAATTCATAGCTGGACTGCCGATAAAACCTGCCACAAATTTATTAGCTGGCTCGTTATAAAGTTCCTGCGGCGTACCGATTTGCTCGATTCGGCCGATAGTACCTGTTCCTGCTTCGTTCTTAGTAGCTGACATGATAACGATGCGGTCAGCCAAGGTCATGGCCTCGGTCTGGTCGTGGGTTACATAGATAGTCGTCGCTCCGATACGGCGGTGAATTTTTGCGATTTCTGCCCGCATGGACACGCGCAGTTTAGCATCCAAGTTAGACAAGGGCTCATCCATAAGGAAGACTTTGGCATCACGGACAATCGCCCGCCCCATAGCTACCCGCTGACGCTGACCACCTGACAAGTCGGCTGGTTTACGATCCAGCAGCTCTTTCAAGCCAAGGATTTCCGCCGCTTCCTGGACTCTTTTATCAATATCAGCCTTATCATACTTGCGAAGCTTGAGTCCGAATGCCATATTGTCATAAACAGTCATGTGAGGATAAAGAGCGTAATTTTGGAAAACCATGGCGATATCCCGATCTTTAGGAGCAATGTCATTGACAAGATTTTGATCAATATAGAGCTCCCCTTCTGTGATATCCTCAAGTCCTGCAATCATCCGCAAGGTTGTTGATTTCCCGCAACCGGAAGGTCCTACAAAAACGATAAACTCCTTATCCTTAATATCCAAATCAAAATTTTCAACAGAGTAAAAATCACTATTAGGATATTTTTTATATAGTTTATTTAGTGTTAAGGTTGTCATTCATCTACCTCACTTATTTTAATCCTGCAACAAAGCGCTCTGTAATTTCTTTAGGGCGAGTAATGGCTCCGCCGACAACAATGCCTCTTACCCCCAAATCATGTATCTGCTTGGCTTGACTCGGATAGTGAATCTTTCCTTCAGCGATAACATCAAAGCCTGCTTGACACAAGCGGCGGATAAGCTCAATGTCCGGTCCGTCAACCTTAGGGCTGTAGGAAGTGTAGCCCGACAAGGTCGTGCCGACAAAGTCTACACCAGCTTCTACAGCAGCAGCAGCTTCCTCATAGGTACTGATATCTGCCATCAATAGCTGATGAGGATACTTGGCCTTGACCTGCTTGATGAAATCCGCAACTGTCAAGCCATCATGGCGCTCCCGCTTGGTACAGTCCAGAGCAATGACTTCAATATCCAGAGCAGCCAACTCATCCACTTCCCGCATGGTAGCCGTGATAAAAGGCTCTTGTGGCGGATAGTCGCGTTTGATAATTCCGATGATTGGCAGAGAAGTTACTTCCTTGATCTCCCGAATATCGCGAACGCTATTAGCTCGAATACCAACAGCACCGCCCTGCTCAGCAGCCTTGACCAAGAGAGGAATGACTCCTCCAGCTTCAGTATAAAGCGGCTCCTGGGGCAAGGCTTGACAAGAAACAATGATGCCGTCTTTAATCTTGGCTATCAAGTCATCTTTTAAAATCTGTGACATGAATATACAATCTCCTTTCGTAAGACATCGGTCTAATCAGATAGTCTAACAACTACCTAGGACCTCAGGTGGAGCAGAGAAGAAGGCAGCAAACAAATATTTTTACTTCCTTATCCTAGACTCCATTTTTTAACTCGAGTATTTCATAATGTTATTATAAATAATTTTTAAAGCGCTTTCAATATTGTTTGAGATTTAGATTTTAGTTTCCGAATTTTCCAGAAAAATAGAAATTCCTGAAAGTACTTTCAGGAATCTGTTTTGTAGAAAAGTCAATGAAAGAGCAAGCAAACTTCTAAAAAGATTCTCATTTCTATACTCCCTCAGGCAAGTAAAAAGGGCTAGACAAAGGCCTAGCCCCAAAGGGGGGACGAATATTATCTCTCTGATTTAAAGTCCGAAATGAGAGAAAGTCTTTTTTATTTTGGTTCCGCAGAGCCAGTTAAAGACAGTATCGCTGACACGGACATTCATAGCCTCATGCCCATATTCAGGCAGGAGATGATACTCCTTTTCTCCAGCCAAACGGTTATAAATGGCAAACTGCGTGATAGGATAGCAAACATCATCCTCCAGGCCAATAATCATCTGCACTGGACAGCTAATACGATGGGCCAGATTTTTCACGTCAATATAAGCAAGTGTCTGCAACAACTGCTCTTCTGTCTCATGAAAAGGATCATGGAATTTGAAATAACGAAAGAGCTCATCATAGGCTTCACTCGTATTGCCAATCTCCAAAACCCGTCTAAAGTCAGCAAGGAAGGGATAGATGGCTACAGTCTGCTTAATCCGAGAATTTAATGCAGCTGCTACCAAAGCCAAGGCTCCGCCCTGTGAACCGCCAAAACTAGACAAACGGTTTTCATCCACAAAGTCCAAACCAGCCACTAGCTCGACCAAGGTGTAAACATCCAGATAGACATCCTTGAAAAAGAGCTGATCCGGTCCATCCAGAGCCCCACGGATAATATGTCCTTTAACAGTATTGCCGCGGACTTCTCTATCACCATCCAGTGAATATCCTGACTGACCACGCACATCCATCGACACCACACCCCAGCCCGCTGCCGTATAGGCCAGCATATCAGCCCAATCCCAGCCCTGCCCCATATAACCATGAAAATGAAACAATACCGGTACTTTTTCTGATAACTTAGGCACAACTAGCTTAGCATAGATTTGCCCACCGTTTCCAGACTTGAAGGTTAGCTCATAGCAAGTCGCATATGCAATTTGAAAATCTTTTTCCAGCAACTGGTAGTCCTGAGGCACTTCCACCTCCGCCACTTGTTTATTCCAAAAGGTATCAAAATCGTCGGGCATTTCATCTCTTCCGCGATAATGTAACATTTCTTTAAGTAAAGTAGGGTTTTTCATGTCTTATCCTCCCAACGATTCTTGAAACCTCTTTCATCATACCATAGAAAGAGGAAAACTTCAATAGGTTAATATATAGATTTTCTGTTTTTTCTGAAATTTTACCGATTCACCTCCTAAGAACCTATATGAAGCAGGAGCAGTAAATAGAACAAACTAAATCCTATGTTTAGGCCGGCTCCGTTAAGGTAGGGGCGTCCGATTCTCAGCTTTTCTACCAGTAAGATAGTCAACAGACTCAGCGGTAAAGGAGTCAGCAGCCCCAGATAAGCAGGCAATATTGTCTGACCGGTAACTATTAGCAGTGAGTAAACGAGCCAGCCTAGACCGGTCAGGGCGATAGCTGTTCGCCAGGTTATATCTAGAAAGAGGACTGCTTCATTGATAAGCTCGCTGTCTTCGTCTGAGCAGACCTGTCCGTTGCTTCGTTTATAAGCCTTTTTGCTGATGATTCCAACGTAGTAAAAGGCCACATGTGCCACTGGCGACAGAGCAAATCCAATTCCTAACAAGGCTATTGACAGATAGGCCCACAAGCCCTTATTTGTCAAACCAAAGAGAGCATAAAGCGAGACTAACATAAGAGGGATTGAGAAGTTAGCCACCAGAGCGCCCAGACGCAGCCGACCAACAGAGCCAGACAGCATCAGCATAGACAGATTCTTATTGCCAATCCGACTCTGCTCCGTAAAAGAGGCATAGTTTTCCTTGTCTACCTCAAAGCCAACCAGCAGAATATCCCCCAATAACCAGCAAAGACCACTCAGCAGCCCAGCCCATAAAGATAAAAAAATCACATTGCTCTCCTTTTTTCCATTGTCCCCTTATCTTAGCACAAAAGCTCACTCAATCACAAGTAGTCAGAAGGTTTACGTCTTTTTATCCCAGCAAGCTCCTTTCCTTAAGAAAACTAGCGCTCACGTCGCTCCGCTCCTCAGCATCAATGTCTCTAAGCTCAGCTTCGACCAACGGTCTTGCCTGGCTATGTGTTTCTTCAAGGTGTACAGCTTTTGTCCCAACGGACAAAACTGCATCCACTGCTCTATGACTCAACTTTGTCCTACAGACACGTTTCGTTAAGACACATAGCGCTCACGTCACTCCGCTCCTCAGCATCCATGTCTCTAAGCTCGGCTTCGACCAGAGGTCTTGCCTCGCTAAGATACATAGAAAAATCCCCCACCAAAGGGCAGGGGATGACCGACAGACTGTCTTATTTTTAATTGAGGAAGCTATTCCCTTATTTGCGGCGTCCTGGGCGTTCCTTGTAGCCATAGTATGCGTCTTCGATGATTTCCTGCATGTGGTCAACCATTGGAAGGCGTGGGTTGGCTGGAGAACATTGGTCTTCATAGGCAAGGAAGGCCAATTCGCGTGAATGTTCTTTCCATTCTTTTTCGTCAATACCTTGAGCCTTGAAGTTCATTTCGATACCGACACGTTCTCCCAGTTCATAAACAGCTTTCGCAAATGATTCAACACCTTCTTCTGGAGTAGAAGCTGGCAAGCCAAGCATACGAGCGATGTCTTGGTATTTCTCATCCGCACGGTAGTAGTTGTACTTAGGCCATGTCGCTGTCTTAGCTGGACGTGTACCGTTGTAGCGGATTACGTACGGCAACAAGATAGCATTTGTACGACCGTGGATAGTATGGAACTGAGCACCAATCTTATGGGCCATAGAGTGGGAAATTCCCAAGAAGGCATTGGCAAAGGCCATACCAGCGATAGTAGAGGCATTGTGCATCTTTTCGCGAGAGTGGAAGTCAGCGTTCTTAACAGAGCTTTCCAGATTTTCAAAGACTAGTTTGATAGCTTGGAGAGCCAAACCATCAGTAAAGTCGCTGGCCATCTGAGATACATAAGCTTCTGTTGCGTGCGTCAGCACGTCCATACCAGTGTCTGCTGCGACAAATCCTGGAACAGTCAGTACCAGAGCTGGGTCTACGATGGCCACAGTTGGAGTCAGAGAGTAATCAGCGATTGGGTACTTACGGTTATTAGCCTTGTCAGAGATAACGGCAAATGGTGTCACTTCTGAACCTGTACCAGATGTTGTAGGGATTGCGATAAACTTAGTCTTCTTACCAAGCAACGGGAATTTGAAGGCACGTTTACGGATATCCATGAATTTTTGCACAAGGTCACGGAAGTCCACTTCTGGTTGCTCATAGAAGAGCCACATGACTTTAGCTGCGTCCATTGGTGAACCACCACCAAGCGCGATGATTGTATCAGGTTTGAAGGTACGCATAATCTCTGTACCACGTTCAACAGTTGTGATATCTGGATCTGGTTCTACGTCTGCAAAGATTTGGTAAACAACCTTATTACGACGAAGATCGAGTTGTTCGATGATACGATCTAGGAAACCAAGCTCTACCATAGCATGGTCTGTTACGATCATGACACGTTCCACATCACGACATTTTTGCAGGTATTGGATAGAGTCACGCTCGAAGTAAGTTTTTGAAGGGAGTTTCATCCATTGCATATTATTTCTACGTCTTCCTACTTTTTTGATGTTCAAGAGATTCACAGCACTAACGTTATCACCTACTGAGTTGCGACCATAAGATCCACAGCCCAAAGTCAGTGATGGCAGGAAGGCATTATAAACATCCCCGATACCGCCGAAAGTAGAAGGTGAGTTGCAAATAACACGGATGGCACGAACAGCCTTACCAAATTCCTTAGTCAATTCTTCGTCCGCTGTATGGATAGCAGCTGAGTGACCAAGACCATGGAATTCTACCATTTGACGGGCCTTTTCAATACCGTCTTCACGGGATTCAGACTTGAGCACAGCGATGACAGGTGACAGTTTTTCACGTGTCAATGGCTCCTTTTCACCAACTTCTTTACACTCTGCGGCCAAGATATTCGTGTCTTCTGGCACGCTGAAGCCTGCCTGCTCTGCAATCCAAGTAGCTGGCTTACCAACGATATCCGGATTGAGCTTAGCACCAGCACAGTTCTTGCTGTTTGCCTTAGCACCAAAGCAGAATTCTTCCAACAGAGCTTTTTCTTTCTTATTTACAAAGTAAGTATGGTAAGATTTGAACTCTTCTACAAATTCATCATAAACTTCCTTGTCAATGATAACGGCTTGCTCAGAAGCACAGACCATACCATTGTCAAAGGACTTAGACATAACGATATCGTGCGCTGCTTGACGGATATTCGCTGATTTTTCCACATAAGCTGGTACGTTTCCGGCACCAACCCCCAGAGCTGGCTTACCACATGAGTAAGCTGCCTTCACCATTGCGTTACCACCTGTCGCAAGGATTGTTGCAATCCCTTCATGGTTCATAAGTGCAGAAGTTGCTTCCATAGATGGTTGAGTAATCCATTGTACACAGTTTTCAGGCGCACCCGCTGCAATCGCAGCATCACGCACGATTTGTGCTGCATGAGCAGATGATTCTTGAGCTGATGGGTGGAAAGCAAAGATAATCGGATTACGTGTTTTTAAGGAAATCAAAGCCTTAAAAATAGCTGTTGAAGTTGGGTTAGTTGTTGGAGTAATTCCGCAGACAACACCCACTGGCTCCGCAATCAAGGTTAAACCAGTCACATCATCTTCCTGAATAACGCCGACAGTTTTCGTATGGCGCATATTATTCACAACGTGCTCACAGGCGAAAAGGTTTTTAGTTGCCTTATCTTCAAAAACTCCGCGACCCGTTTCTTCATAAGCATGCAGAGCCAACTCACCATGGGCATCCAAAGCTGCTACAGAGGCCTTGGCTACGATGTAGTCCACCTGTTCCTGATTCAGCTTTCTCATTTCCTCGAGTGCAACCAGACCTTTTTGCACCAATTCGTCGACATGCTTTTGCGCCGCCATAGCCTTGTCTTCTTGTTCTACCGTTTTCTTCTTTTCAGCCATTCTATTCCTCCAATGGTTTTGCCTTAGGTTAGACGAAGAACTCCAACCTTTGTTAAATATTTCACAATTCAATTATAACTTATTTAACGATTTTTGTAAACACTTTCACTTAACATTCACAAACTTTTCTCTATTAATTTGTGAAATACATGACAAATTCGCTTATTTTACAGCCTATTCTTTTAGTCATTGTGAAAAAATTTTTTATTTTTTAGAGATTTCACATACTTTTACTTTCACATAATATATGAAAGCGCTTTCTTTATTTAAATATAAAAAGCTCGGACGAACCGAGCTGATCTTTACTTTATAAACTTATAAAAGATGAACCTTAATTCCCATTTTTAATAATCTCAATCGTCATCATAAACACGTTCACCATGTATTTTGATATATTCTTCGCGTTTTCTATCCAACTCTTCCCAGATGGAATCGTCAATAGCATCAATCGTCTGAATTTCTTCCAGGCTCATCTCATTGGCTTCATCAAAGGTCAGAGATAAGATATCTTCGTGCTTTTCCTTGAATTCCTCGATTGTTAGCCATGTTTTCTTATCATCTTCACTGATTTGTCCATTAAAGATTGTGGCAATCTCAATAGCCATGATATAGAACGCTCTTTTATCAAGAGTGAGCAGTTCAAGGTGGGTAGAGGCCAAACGTAAACAGTCTCCATTTTCGCGAAAATCTGTTACATAAGCATGCTCAAATTCCAAATTTAGGTCTTCATCAATTTGTGAATAAAAACGGTATTTTATCCCTTCTTGTATCGGAATATGCAACCAACGTTCGTCATAATCCTGTTTATCTAGTTTTAGATGAATGGCTATATCATTCCTATCTCTGATTTGACGAAAACCAGAATAGGAGAGAGGGATGCTTTCTCCTTGATAATTTTCAAACCACATTTTTTTCGCTAGTTCTAAATAATCAAACGGAATTTCTTTGGTGTAATCGCCTTTTAAATATAATTTCATTCGTCCTCGTCGTCCAACTCTACCTCTCCATGGATTTTAATGTACTCCTCATTTCTGCGGTCATCTTCTTCCCAAACTGGGTCTCGAACATCATCCATAAACGGAATTTCTTCAAGGCTCAGCTCATTAGCCTGTTCATAACTCATCGAAAGGATATCTTCATGCCGGTTTTTAAATTCCTCCACACTTAACCAGCTCTCTTTATCATCTTCGCTAATCTGACCATCAATGGCAGTCGCAATGTCAAGTGCCATAATATAGAAGGCACGTTTATCAACAGTGAGAAGTTCAAGGTGGGTAGAAGCTAAACGTAGACAGTCTCCTTTTTCTCGATAGTCTGTTGCTGGATTATCTTCAAAATCTAATTCAAGATTTTCATATACATGACTTCCAAATTCGTTGGTAATCCCTTCTTTCAACTGAACATTATTCCATCTATTATCATGTATCCACTTATTTAATTTTAAGTGAATAGTTGGGTCTGTTTTAAATGGGCGAGTATTTCCAAAATAAGAAAAATCTACTCGCTTACCATCTTTAGTATCAAACCACATTCTCTTCGCTAGTTCTAAATAATCAAACGGAATTTCTTTGGTGTAATCACCTTTAATATAAATTCTCACTCATCTTCCTCATCGTCGTCCAACTCTACCTCTCCATGAATTCGGATATACTCCTCGCGCTTCCTATCCAATTCTTCCCAGAGTGGCTCGTCAATGGCTTTCATAACCTTTATCTCTTCTAAACTAATATCGACTGCTTCGTCGCAGGTCAAATTCAGCAGGTCTGCATGTTTCGTTTTAAATTCTTCAATACTCAGCCATGTTTCTTTGTCGTCTTCGCTGATTTGACCGTCAATGGCAGATGCTACTTCAATCGCCATGATATATAGAGCTCGCTTATCAACCGTTAGAATATCCTTATGAGTCGTGATTATTCGAAGATAGTCTCCTTTTTCTCGCCCATCACTTTCATAGGAATCTTCACAATCCAATATTAGATACTCATATTTAAATGAACTCCATGGATTATCTCCTATTTTAAAATCAGTCATTCCCCAACGCTCATCATTTGAAGAAAATTTATCCAAACTAACACTAAAATAGAAGTCATCATCACGTGCATAAGAAAAACCAACTTTCACTCCCTTACGTTCCTTGAACCACATTTTCAAAGGATATTCCATACAGGCTTGATAGATACTAGTTTCGTAGTTGCCTTTAAGATATAGTCTCACTCATCTTCCTCATCGTCATAAACACGTTCACCGTGGATTTTGATATATTCTTCTCGAAGCCTTTCCTCCTCTTCCCATAGAGGATCTCTTACCGGTACCATTGTCTTTAATTCTTCCAAACTGATTTCAACAGCTTCATCATAAGTCAGTGAAAGAACATCCTTGTGATATTCCTTAAATTCTTCTACACTTAGCCAACTTTGCTTGCCGTCTTCGCTAATCTGACCATCAATGGCAGATGCTACTTCAATAGCCATAACGTATAAAGCGCGCTTGTCAACCATTAAAATATCTACATGAGTTGAGGCAATTCGAAGAAACTCCCCTTTTTCGCGGTCGTCGGAAATAAAGGCATGTTCAAATTCAAGTTCAATATCTTCATATTGCAAGGACAACCAAGGATTGCTCGGAATTATAAAAGGAGCCTTATCCCATCTTTCATCAACTGAAGCCCATTTGCGCAACTCTGCTCCGAAATAAAAATCATCTTGCAGCATCTCATCATCACCAACGTTGGAGTAACTTATTTTCTTGCCATTCCGTTCTTTAAACCACATCTTCCAAACTAGTTCTCTAGTAGTAAATGTTATTTTTTTAGCATAATCACCTTTGATGTATAGTCGCATATTGTCCACCTAGTTTCCGTAATAATTTCGACAACCCTAAAAATCCTATTAATTATCTCTTCCTTTGTACTTGTACCAAGCTTCTTTAGTCGGCTATTAGCACCACTCACGAAGGTTCACTTTTCGAGTTCCTACTCGACTTCATCTATCCACCACTCGGGCTTCAAATTGAGCGGGTCTATCGTCAATATTGGTGATAGTAATATTATACGGTTTACTTTTAGTAACATCAAAGATTTTTTTATTAGTATAATTAACTACAATTCCATCTTTCTCCAGGTGAATATTTTTTTGATTATTAGATAGTTTTTTATCAGTCGTTTCACCATTTTCATAAATAGATTGAGAGATATACTGTTCCTTAACATAATAGTAAATTCTAGAATTTTTTCGCTCCAAACTTCAATACCTGTTAATTTGATTTTTTTATCATCGTTCTTTTTTAAAATCAACTCAGAACTATATCCCAGTTGGTCTGCATTAGGATGCGCTCTCAGCTCTATGCTTTGACCAGGCTGCAAAGTGTATTTACCGTAATTCAAAACTGCTTGAACATACCATATAAGAAACAAACTATATAATAACGCAATAATAATCCGTGATTTACTATTTTTAAAATAACGGAAAAGTAACACTAGAGAAGTAATAAAAACTATTGAAGTTATCATTCTTTATTCTCCTTCTTGTATGCATCAATTCCATCCTGAATCATAGCAGCGTCTCCTTCATTGTCCCCATAATGACCTTGCAATAAACTCAAGTCATATTTAATATCTGCACCCACTATGAAATATTTATCAACATCAAGATAATCCTTGCACTTCCAGTTTGAATCCCCATCGAATCTCTGTTAGTAGCATTAGATAAGGCTGTGTTTTCTTTTGGTTTCTATAAAAGCTCGGACGAACCGAGCTGATCATTTATGGTTTCACATTGCCAGAATTTGCTTCATCTATGGCTTGCTTAATGGTATTGGCATAGAGAGTTCCCCCCTCAATGATGGACTCTGAGTTTGAGCCAAAGTGGACATAGTCTGTTCCTTCCCAAATCTGCGGATTTTCGATAGCAGTTTGATGCCAGTCAGCCACAAAGACATAGTCGTACTTTTTGGCTAATTCTAGCTCATACTCCCGCTGCTGGGCTAAAACACCGCCCTCTGAGCGACCGTCATAAGGAGTCACGAGGATCAGTTGATGACCCTTAGGTAGGCTAGAAACATATTCATCCAAAAGCTCATTCGAATAACCAGACGAATTGGTTCCAAGAGCCAGGATAACCTGCTTCTTCAGCACTCTATTAGCAATATCTGTCTTGTAGACCTCCAAGCCTGTACTCAGACTGCGGCTTACGACAGTATCTAGCTCGATTCCTGGCAAGATCTGCTGCAATTGTTCGCTTGAGCGTAGAGCAACCGAGTCACCAATCATGGTAATCCCGTCCGCCACATTGTACTCAGTCGCCTTGGACTGATCAACCTGACTTCGAGTCGTCTGCATCTTTGTATCTGCTTGATTCAGAGCATTGACAATCAAACTTTCCTCAAAAGCTCCGACCTTTGGTGCTGTCACCGAGATAAAGAACATGATCAAAGTCAGCGGAATCATGCTGTAAAAGATTGGTCTGGTAAGAGACGATAGGTCCATCTTGGTTCCCATGATAACTGGCTGACGACCAGCAAGAGTTGGTTCCAAGATATAGAAAGACAAGGCTGCAAAAGTAAGAGACAGCAGCGTGGTCAAGAGAACAGCCAAACCATTATTCATCAGCTGGGTAAAGATAATATAGAATGGCCAGTGGAAGAGATAAACACCATAGCTAGTATCCGCGATAAAGTTGATAAGGCTAGGTTCCTTCACATCAGGGAGTTTATCATGCAGCATCCTAGCAGCCAAAATCATTAGACAAGCCAAGATAGTTGAAATCAAGAATCCTACCAGGTAGGTCCAAAGATTATCAAACTTCAGTAGGAAGCTGAGCAAAAGCAAAACAGCTGCACTGCCCCCCATAATTCCTAGCACTTGCTTGAGAGCCAGCTTTTCCTCCAGCATCTTGAAGCGACTGCTGACATGGCCGACACCAGACAAGGTTGCTAGGATACTTCCTGCAAAGAAAGGAAAGATGTGGGTCAAACTTGAGAAATAAATGTCAGAATAATTCTTAGTGGTCAAAGCGCCAGCAAACATTGATACAAAGCTGAGCAAAAAGAGACCTGCAGAAACCAACGCAATCATGCCGCGATAGCGGGCCGTTGACTTGGCAACCTTGCCCAAGCCCCAAGCAGCCAAGCCCCACAGAACATAATAGTGCACTTCTAAAGCCAGACTCCAAGTGTGAATCAAGATGTGCGGCACAAACTGACTCTCATAACTGCCGCCTGAGAGCATTTCATAAAAGTTTGTCACAAAGCCCAAAGCAGCCGCAATCTGTGTCCCAATCCCAGCCACAAAATCCTTACGTATCAAGAGAGTAAAGGGCATAACGACCAAAATCATAAAGACCAGAGGGGGTACAATCCGATAAAAACGCCGTTTGAAAAAGCCTTGGATATCGATTTCTTTCTTCTTAGCAAACTCGTCAATAAGCAGAGCGGTAATCAAGAAGCCAGAAAAGGTAAAGAAGATATCCACGCCAATAAAACCGCCAGGGAAAACGCCCTGGAAGTAATGATAAAGCAGAACTAGAAGCAGCCCCGTGATTCTGACGAGCGAAAACCATTTAATGCGCATTTTGATAAATTCCTTGTTTAAACGTTCCTTCATAAACGACATTGCCTTCTGTCGTTAGCTTTCCTTGTCCATCGGCCTGGCCCTTGCTGAAGTCCCCTTCGTATTTCCAGCCAGCCTGCGAGGTAAAGGTTCCTTTGCCGTCAAAGATGCCATTGCGAAATTGACCGCTATAACTGTCTCCATTTTGAAAAGTCATAGTCCCCTGACCGTTCATCTTCCCGCGAACCAAGGTCCCGTCATACTTGATCTTCCCCTGATCCAGCGTTAAAACGCCCTTACCAGGAATCCCCGATGTAAAAACCAGAATAGCTGACAGTACAATGACCGTTACAGCCAAAAGTTCTAAATTCTGCCGGGTCAGATAGACCTTGTATTTAGCGTAAAATTCTTTTACTTTATCCATATTCCTATCCATCCAAACGCTCCAGCCACTTCTTGCAGCCAGCCAAGACCAAATCATAGGTTTGGTCAAAATCCCCTGTGTACCAAGGATCTGGCACACTTTCTTCTTCAAACTGATAAATTTTATGCTGAAAATCCTCAGGCGCCATCCGCTTCAAATCTCGGACATTGCTTTCATCCATACCGATGATGTAGTCAAAATCCCCAAAATCCGCTGCCGAAATCTGCTGAGAAGTCTTGTTCCTATCATAAGCAATGGCATATTTCTTAAAAATAGCCTGTGTTCCCCGATGAATGGGATTGCCGTGCTCCCAGCTTGAAGTTGCCCGGCTCTCGATTTTCAGTTGGTCTGTTAAACTCTTCATGACGAATTCTGCCATCGGACTACGGCAGATATTGCCCAAACATACAAATACAATTTTCTTCATAGAATACCTCGCTATCTATTATAACAAAATAATGGCAAAAACTAGCCCTGAATCGTTTACAGTTTCCTGATTCTCGTTGAAAACTGGCAAGCCCTGCCCTTCTCATGCCTGAAAATAGCAAAAAACCACCGTTTGGTGGCTTTTTGTAGGGAGATTATTTTTTAAAAAGAAAAAAGTTTTAGGAGTTAAGTTAATTTCTTAACTTGGTTATAGTATAATATCCATTCCTTAAAACTTCCTTAAAATAACTTAAACATTTTACTCTTAGCTTATACCTATTTATCAGGATAGTGATATTCCAGCTGGGGCCAGCGTTCCTGCCAATTCTTCTTAGCCAAACGCTCAGAATAGACATGCTGGCGCTCCTTATTTTCAAGAAAATGAGGAGTCGGTCTAACCTGAAAGTTTAAGATATCCTCCAAACCATAGGGAGCAAAAAGTTACAGTTTGTCACTTGCCAGCAAGCGCAGGCCGATAGCCGTGCAGCGCTCAGGATACTTACTCATAGCTTCGCAAGCATTTTTATAAGGCGCTGTTCCAGGACTATGGCGGTGCATATAGGCTTGATTTCTCAGCTCCCATCGATACTGTGGCCAGTCTGCCTTGAGCTTGACTTCCAGATCTACCGTCTCTGCCTCAGCATAACTCGGATCAAAGAAAATGACATCTACATCCGTATCTGAATCAAAACCTGGTCGCTCTGATAGTATATTCCAGATAAAATTCCTCACACATCCAGCCGCTAGCCAAGAATCCTTGAGCTCCAGACTACGAATAATTTCCAAAATCGATCGGATGTCTGAATCTTGACCTAGTCGGTCTAAAATCTCCTTTTCTGTCATCATTCCTTCATATACTCATATCCTAGATGCTCATAAGCTTTACGGGTAGCCACGCGCCCAGTCCGAGTTCGCATGACAAAGCCTTTCTGAATCAGGTAAGGCTCATACATGTCCTCCACTGTTTCACGCTCCTCAGCAATATTGACTGAGAGGGTTCCAAGCCCTACTGGACCGCCACCATAGACCTCAATCATAGTCTTCAAAATCTTCTGGTCCACGTAGTCCAGCCCCTCTTGGTCCACATCCAGCATGGAGAGAGCCTGGTCGGTTATCTTATCATCAATCAGGCCATTGCTCATAATCTGCGCGTAGTCCCGCACCCGTTTGAGCAAACGGTTGGCAATCCGCGGCGTGCCTCGGCTACGCATAGCCAGCTCCTTCGCAGCCTCGTGGGTGATATCCATCTCAAAAATCTCTGCAGTCCGCTCGACAATTTCCGTCAAGTCGCCAGCTTCATAATACTCCATGTGACCGGTAATCCCAAAGCGAGCCCGCAGAGGATTGGACAGCATGCCTGCCCGAGTAGTCGCCCCAATCAGAGTAAAAGGCGGCAAATCCAGATGGACGCTGCGACTGGTCTCACCCGAGCCAATCATAATGTCGATGTAAAAGTCTTCCATAGCGCTGTAAAGCACTTCCTCTACTGCCATTGGCAAGCGGTGAATCTCATCTATGAAGAGGACATCCCCCGGCTCAAGGTCATTTAAGATCGCAACCAAATCACCAGATTTCTCAATCACCGGACCTGAAGTCTGCTTGAGATTTACGCCTAGTTCATTGGCAATGACAAAGGCCATGGTCGTCTTCCCCAGACCTGGAGGGCCAAAAAGCAGGGTGTGGTCGAGCGCCTCATCCCTCAGCTTGGCCGCTTCAATAAAAATCTTCAGTTGGTCCTTGACCTTGTCCTGGCCGATATACTCCTGCAAATACTGGGGACGCAAGGTGCGCTCCACCAATTCCTCATCACCCATTAATTCATTGTCTAAAATTCTACTCATAGAACTATTATAGCAGAAAATAAAGCAGAGGAAGCAAATCTAATCAACGTCTGAACACAAAAAAAGACCACCGGATTGGGTGGCCTTTATGGGAGATTATTATGAAAAAGTTTAGGATTTCTATCAAATAAAGTTAGGAGGTCTTCATTTGATACTCATAGTATACTGCCCCTAACTTAAAGAAACCTTAACTTTGTATAACGTATCCTTTAAAATTTAACATTTGAGTTACAATCCGATAAACTTCCCGTCTTATTCTAAAATTTGAGCAAAAAAAGACCACCGGATTGGGTGGCCTTTATGGGAGATTATTATGAAAAAGTTTAGGATTATCAAACAAAGTTAGGGGGCTTCATTTGATAAAAATAAGTATAGCAGCCTTAGCTTAAGAAAAACTTAAAGTAAAATTCAGTTAGCAAAAAAGATTTTGCTTTTGATTGTGGAGGCTTTTCCCTTGCTTAAGATTAGCCACTTATGAAAACATAGTCTCTGAAAACTGGACAAAGAAAAACGGCAGAAGGAGGTACTGCCGTTTTCTGTGCTCTTTCGCGATTGTTTCTTTATAAAGTTGCTGGTACATCAGCAAAATACACTGTCCTGCTGGTAAAAATCTGACCGGCCTTGAGAATGACATCTGACTGCTGGCTACTGTGAATGGCATCCGGCAGGGCCTGAGCTTCCAGAGCCAAGCCATTATGCTGAATCATAGGCTGTCCGTCAAACCGAATAGAATCATCCACGCAATTCGCTGAATAAATCACGAGGCAGGGAGCCTGAGTCTGAATGGTCAGGCGGCGGCCCGATGCTGGATGATAGAGCGTGCCTGCCTGGTCTCGGCTTGGTTTTAACGCAAAGGGATGATCCAAGCCAGATACCAGCTGGATTTGCTCATCAGGCGCATCGAAAATTTCTTTAAGGGAAGCGCCCTTGGTCAGCTTCTTAACAAAGTCGCGCTCTGCATCAGCCTTTTTTTCAGGAAGGCCGTCAGCTGCGATAGGATAGACACCACCAGTATTGAGCTGCAGGATATGGTCATCAATGGGCTGATTGAAAAGACCAGACAGGTTGAAATAGCTGTGGTTGGTCGGATTGACCAAGGTATCCTGATCAGTCTGTACCTGATAAGAGATTTCCAGCTCGCCCTTCTCTGTCAGGGTATAGGAAACCCAGATTTTCAGATTGCCCGGGAAGCCGCCAGTTCCGTCAGTCCGCTCTGTATAAAAGGTAAGTCCGTCATTACTGACTTCCTCTACTTCAAAAACGCTACTGTCCCAGCCGCTGGAGCCACTATGGTTGCAGTTTAAGCCATTATTGGCCTCTAGCTGAAAGGTCTGACCATTCAGATCAAATGTTGCACCAGCAATACGTCCAGCAACTGGACCAATGCTGGCTCCGTGCTTAGGGCTGTTCCCAATATAGTCCTCAAACTGATCAAACCCGACAACGATATTGTCAAAGTGATTATCCTTATCAGGAGTAACATACTGGACGACGGTTGCTCCGTAGTTCATGACTGTTAGACGATAACCTTGATCGTTTTCAAAAGTGTAAGCTAGAATCTCCTGACCGCCCAGCTTTCCAAAAATGGATTCTCGGTAAGATTTCATACCAAACCTCTTTTATCTATCCTGTTAAAAATCACGAACTTGCCAAGTCCTGTCTTCAAAAGGCAGGTCAAGCTTGTCCACCCAAGACACAGCTGTTTGGCGCAAGACTTGATTAAGATCCTCGATATTCTGACGGCCTGACTCGTCCAGCCACTCTTGAGCTGCTGCAGCTCCCTCTTGAGCGAAGACTGAGACTGCATCCTTCCAGGTAGCCCGTCCGCACAGAACTCCGTTAAACTGCGAGCCCGCTTCATGGGCTAGCCGCAGCGTTTCTTGGAAAAGCTCGGCACTGACACCAGCGCTGAGGAAGATGAAAGGCAAGTGCGTCGCATCTGACTGTTCTTTAAAGAAATCTCGGGCTTCCGTCACGCTGTAGACTGGCTCAACTCCTTCTTTGGTGAAGCCTTCGACAAAGTTCATATTGACCGGCACTTCAACCTTTAAGACGTCTACATGATAACGGGGATTTGAAAAGAGCTTGACTGCCTCGTTGACCTTATGCGGCTTAAGCTTGGCATAGTTAGCATCCAAGACACTGTCACTCTTAGCATCATAGGTCAGAATCTCCAGAAAATAGGGAATATCCTCAGCTAAGCATTCACTGCCCACGCGCTCAACCCAGGCCTGCTTGATATCGTTGATTTCTGGTTTGTCGTCCACATCATAGTAAATCAAGACCTTGACGGCATCTGCGCCCATGTCTCGGATGCGACTAGCTGACCAGTTAGGCAGCAAGTCCGGCAGGCGGCCCTCGGCTGTCGCATCATAGCCAGTCTTTTCATAGGCTACTATCAGCCCACAGGACGCATCCCGCAGCTCAGCTGCCGGCAGACCGAACTCCGGATCCAGCAGGATAGAGCTGGCATAGGGCGTTAGCTGACTAGAGATTAATTCTTTGAACTGAACCAGAGCTTGGTCACCCGAAGGCGCATCTTCTCCGCTGGCCAGCATTTTCTTGAGCGAACCACGCTGGTCAATGGCCAAAGCCCCGATAATCCCCTGCTCGTCTGATAGTTTTTTCAGATGGCTCACTTTTTTGTGGCTAATTTGTAATTTCTCCATAACTTTTCCTTCTCTTACTCCTCAAAAGGGTGAATGATAACTCCTTGTACTACACGATTGACCGTGCCTGTCGGAGACGGTGTATCTGGACGGTTTTTGACCTTGAGCGAGGACAAGAGAGCAAAGAGCTGAGCGTAAACGATGTAAGGGAAGATGCGATAGCTATCTCCCAGAGGCTCTTGGGTACTTAGCACCACTTGCTCGACTCCTTCCAACTGCTCCTCCCGGTCAGTCAGCAAGACCAGTCTGCGGACAATCCCGTCACCAGCCACTTCCCGCACCAAGTCCAAATCATAAGCTTTGGTATAGCCATCTGTCGAACCAAAGACCAGAACGACTGTGTCTTGGTTAATCAGCGACTTAGGCCCATGCCGGAAACCGACTGGACTTTCGTACATAGTTGCAATTTGGCCGGCTGTCAGCTCTAAAATCTTGAGCTGGGCTTCATGCGCCAGTCCAAAGAAAGGCTCTGCTCCCAGATAAATGGCCCGACTGAAATCTAAATCAACCAGCTGCTGCACATCTGCAGCACGTTCTAAAACATCTTGACTGAGCTGAATTAGAGCCGCAACCTTGGCTTCCTTTTGGGCTAGCTCAGCTCGGTCAAAGACCAAAAGGGCTGTCAGCATCATGGAGCTAAAACTAGAGGTCATGGCAAAGCCAGCATCATTAGAAGCTTCTGGCTGCAGGAGCAAAAGATTCTTTTCATCACCTTGAGCCTGCTGGGCCAGCTTGCCTTGGGCAGCACAGGTAATGGTAATCTGGTACAAGTCATCCACCAACTGCTTAGCCAAGTCCACAGTCGCTACACTTTCTGGGGAATTACCGCTGCGGGCAAAGGAAACCAACACTGTCGGCACTTCTCTCTTCAGATGCACCAAGGGATTGGCTACAATATCTGTCGTTGCAATGGCGTTGAAATTCCATTTGCGCTCATCATAAATCTGCCTGAAATAAGGCGTCAAGGTATCTCCGACATAGGCTGATGAGCCGGCTCCGGCAAAAATGACCTTGATGTAATCATGTTTGTCCTCGATTTTTTTCAGAAAAGCAGCGATGTCTGCGGCTTGAGCCTTGTAATGTTCAAAGGCTTCCTGCCAGACCTCAGGCTGCTGATAGATTTCTCTCGTTGTGATGTCAGCCCCCAGACGCTGCAATTCTTCCTGTGAATAATCTAACATTCTCTTTCTCATTCCTTTCCATTATTTTAAAAAAAGGGGAAGTGGGACAGAAATCCAGAAAATCCAAGATTTTCGGCTCGCTGTCCCACCCCCGCAACGATGGCTAGACTTGAACTATGCTTTTAACAAGCTTTTTCAAACCAGACAGCGACTGCATTTTGCAATGCTGAACCATCCATTTCCCTAGGCTAAGAGGCATCTCCCAAATTCCTCTTAGACCAGTATGCTTGAATCATCCACTGTGGTCAATCCTCACCTATCATCAGTCTCCCATCTGCTGACAGCGCAAGGACTTGACCTAACTAGAAGTGGCTGTTCAAGCTTTTATTCATCTTCATCATCCATTAGGCCTGCTAGAACATCATTGACCTTAACAATATTCTCTGCTGCCTTGGATGGATAGCTGACTTCTGCTCCAGTCAAAGAAGCGTTAATAAACTCAATGACCATGGGCAGATTGACCCCCGCATAAAGCTCGATATCCTGTCCTTCCATAATGAAGCGGCTGACTACATTACAAGGAGTGCCCCCCAAGAGATCCGCAAAAACCAAGTAATCCTCAAAATCTTTAACCGTTTCTAAGAATTTAGCTGCGAAGTCTTCTGGACCTTCCTCCGGAAGCAGTGCTACTGCATGGATGTCCTCCTGAGGCCCCATAATCATTTCCGTAGTGGTTTTCAGCTCTTCACAAAAGCGACCATGGCTGACTAAAACTAATTTCTTACTCATAAATCACTCCATTATTCTGGTACTTGTCCCAGCAGGAAGTAGCCGATAGCAGAGAAGCTTACTGCCATGATAATGATAATGAAGATAGCCTTAGTAGAGTTCATTCCTTTCTTGCCCAAGAGCCAGAAGATAAAGCCTGTAAAGACTGCTGGAATCAAACGTGGGAAAATCAGATTCATCATGTCTTGGAAATCAATAGCTTTTTCACCGATGTTCCATACCCAGGATACTTCAAAGTTGATCATAGTAGCAATCAAACCACCCACCATAAAGATACCCAATACAGAAGCCGCTTCAACAAGAGCTGTCAAAGTACTTTGCATGTTGGTGATGAGATTAACCCCTTCTTTGTAGGCGAATTCTAACTGTTTCCAACGGAAAATGTCATAAGCAACTGCTACAGCAATCCAAAGGAAAATTCCCCAAGGCTGACCTGCAATAGCCATGGTAGCAGCGATAGATCCCATGATGGCTGGCACAAGAGAGCCAAAGATAGAGTCTCCAAGAGGAGCAAATGGTCCCATAAGACCTGTCTTGATACCATTGACCGCATCTTTTGATTTAACACCGTCTTTTTCTTCCATAGCTAGGTCAAAACCTGCAATAATGGTGTGGAAGAAAGGTGATGTATTGAAGAATTGCGTATGCAATTTCATCATTTCTTGCAATTCTGGAGTGCCATCTCCGTACATTTTGCGCAGCTGAGGCAAGAGCATATAGAGATAGCCAGAACCTTGCATCCGCTCGTAGTTCCAGCCTAATTGGAAGGTGAACAAGCTGCGTTTATTGATTTGTTTAAAATCTTCTTTTGTTAATTTATAATTAGAGTTCGTCATCTTCAATTTCCTCACTTTCTGAGTTTGTGCTAGCAGCTGGAGCAGCAACTACTGTTCTTTGGCTGTATTTGAAATGCTGTACTGCAAGGAAGATACCAAAGATAGCTACACCAATCATAGACAAACCTTTGAAGTTGTTGGCAAATGTGATCGCAGCATCTTTTGGAAGAGTTCCAACAATACTAGATACAGCCCCACCCAAAGTTTGAATATTTGAGTAAAGAACAGTCAGCATAGCCGTCAAGCCAAAACCAAGAGCTAAGTAGTGAAGATTACGTTTAACTGGAAGGTAACGAAGCAAGATAGCAAATCCAAGTCCTGGTAACATACGACCAGCCAGCGTCAAACCTGCAGCCAACCATTTCACACCAGCAACACCATCTACTATCGCTTCAACAAATGTTCCACCAAATGCCAGAGCCAGAAAGACTGGAAGGGCACGAGACAAAGCCCAAGGAAGTGCACCCAAGAGATAGTTGCGTTCAATACCTTTATAGTCAAAGCGTTCAATTGCTGCATCCACACGGTGAGCAAAGTAAGTCGTTGTCATACGACCTAAGATATCAAAGTAAGTCAACAAAGTTGCTACCGGTACTGCGATTGTCGCAATAGCTAATTCTGGCTTATACCCTTGCGCAACGGAAAAGGCTGTCGCCAAAACAGCACCTGATGTCGCATCAATACGAGAAGCCCCACCAAATGTCCCTACACCAAGAACGAACAATTGCAGGCTACCACCAATAAACAAACCAGTCGTCAAATCACCCATAATCAAGCCAGTAATGAATCCAGCAAATACAGGGGATCCTGCTGACGAAACGATGGTCAACTCATCACAGATTTGATAAGCTGAGTACAAAGTGAGTAGTAAAATTTGCCACCATTGTATCATAACAATGTCCTCCTAAAATTTTGTCTTATTTTAATAACTTCATGAAGTCCTCAACCGGATCGTTGGGAACCATTTGCGCTGTCAGTTTTACTCCTTTTTCATGAAGCTTGTGAAAGGCTTCAACATCTGCATCTACCACATTGATAGAGCGAGTAATAGAGCGAGTTTCGTCTGACTGAGACATATTGCCGACGTTCAGCGTTTCCAGCGGAACACCAGCTTCGACCAACCGCAGGAAGCGGTCTGGCTTGCGAGCAACAATCAAGAGTCGCTGCGAATCATACTTGCCGGCCAAGATATTTTCTGCTGCCTTAGCAATCGGCAAAACACTGAGTTTCACGCCAGCTGGCGTTGCAAGCTTGAGCCCGCTCTTTTCGATAGCATTTTCAGCTACCTCATCGTCAATCACCATAATGCGTGAAATGTTGAGCTTGGTAGTCCAAAGATTGGCTACCTGTCCATGGATCAAACGTCCATCGATACGTGCACCTACTATTGTCATAGATTTTCCCCCTTTATTGTTTTAAATGTAGGTTGGTTAACTAAGTGAATGGTTTCGCTGTAGATCCCTTCTGTCTCAAAGATAATGATGCGATTGTCGCCTTCTCTGAGCAGGCTGTGCGGGATATAAAGCGATAAGGTCGGTCCGACATTCCAGAAGCGGCCAATGCTGACACCATTGACAAAGACGACGCCCTTGCCAAAGTCGGACAGATCCAGATAAGTATCTTTAAGCGCTTTCATTTTAAAGTCAAAAGCGTAGAAAGCTGGTTGCATTTCCTGCCACCCTTTTGAAAAGTCGATCTTTTCTGGATGGTCCAGCGGAAGCGGATAATGCTGCCAGTCAAGCAGGAAGTGCAGGTCCTTACAGACACCGGTACGAATGCCCTTCTGCTGGGTATCTGCCAGTAGTTTGTGCCCATAATTGACCCGGCCCATATTTTCCATCAGAATGTCAAGCTGGTGCTCCGCCTTTTTCTGGCCATCCACCATAATGTCCTGACCGATTTCTGTCTGGTACTGGGTTGCAATGTGCTGACCGTCCACATAGAGCTGCATACGGTCACGGCCGTCAATGACACGGAGCCTTTCCTGATCAGCATCCCAGCTAGCTGACGTCCGATAGAGGAGGTAGCCGACATTCTGCCCCAACTCTTCCATCTTCATCGGATAGAGACTTTCGCTAGGCTGAGCCAAGTCAGTCAGTGTTTCAAAGAGGCTGACTTTCTGACTAAGCGGAATATCCCTTAGCTCAAAGGACTCTTTCACCAGCGGCTCCATCTGTGGATACTCTGGATAATGCTCTTTCAGCATCCTCTGGACTGCATAGTACTTATCCGTCGGATTGCCACGCTCATCGAGTAGAGCATCATAGTCATAGGAAGTTACCTGTGGCAGGTCAATGACTCCTCTGGCCGAACAGCCGTTCATAAAGCCAAAGTTGGTACCGCCATGAAACATATAGAGATTGACTGAACCCTGCTGGAGCACTTCGTGAACAGCTTGAGCTAACTCGTCTGGATCTCGCTTGATGACAGGCTCTTTCCAGCGATTGAACCAGCCATCCCAGAACTCCATACACATAAGCGGCCACTTTTTGCCATGCTCGTCAAAGAATTCCTGCATTTGGGCAAAATTGTAATCTGCTTTTGAGCCGAAATTTCCTGTCACAAAGACATCATCATCAATCAGCGTACCAGCTTGAAGGGTAGCCCGCCAAGGTCCGTCTGAAGTAAAGAGCGGGCAGGTTACACCTCGTTCTTCCATGAGCTGTCTGATTGCTCTCAGGTAGGCCTTGTCTTCCCCATAAGAACCGTACTCATTTTCCACCTGCATCATGAGGATATTTCCCCCATTGTCCAGAAGCCTTGGAGTCAGTCGCGGCAGCAGCTCGTCATAATAGCTGGCTACGGCCTGCAGAAAGGCCTCATCTGATGAGCGGATGCGCATATTTTCATTGAGCAGCCAGGCCGGCAGACCACCGAACTCCCACTCCGCGCAGATAAAAGGCGAAGGGCGGATAATGGCATAAAGTCCCAAATCCTGAGCTGTCTGTAAAAATACCTCAATATCTAAAATCCCTTGGAAGTCAAAGACACCTTTTTGAGGTTCGTGCATATTCCAGGGAAGATAGGTCTCCACTGTATTAAAGCCCAGAGCTTTGAGATTATAAAGGGAATGATACCAGTCCTCAGGCTGTACCCGAAAATAGTGAATGGCTCCCGATAAAATCTTAAACTCCCGATTATCCAAACAGAAGGAATGACCAATTTTGAATCTTGCCATCTGATGTTCCCTTCGGTTTAAAACCGCTTTCATTTCTTATTAATATTAATATAATAAATTTTTGCATAAATGTCAACATTTTTTTTTAAAATATGTTAAAATCTTAAGTAAGATAAGTAAAAAAAGAGAGGTGAACAAAATGGCTATTCCAAAATACCAACAAATCAAAGATGAGCTCAAGCAGCAAATCATTTCTGGCAAATTTGAAAATGGCGATAAGTTTTACACAGAGGCTGAGCTGATTCAGATGTTTAATGTCAGCTCCATCACCGTTGTCCGCGCTTTGAATGAACTGGCCAATGATGGCTACATCATCCGCCAGCAAGGCAAGGGAACCTTCGTTTCACGTGCAAGAAAGCACAAGCTGGTGGAATTTTCTGACGTTGAGACCTTCCCTATCCAAAAAGATAAGGTGACTGTTCTCTCCATTAAACGCGGGAATGACCTGAAAATCTTGGATAAGCTAGAACTAGCACCAACGCAGTTCTACTATAAGATTGACCGGATCAGACGGACTGGCGATAAAGTCTATATCTATCACCAAACCTATATCCCTGAGCAGTACATCAATCCTAACTATCCAGATATGGACTACTACAGCTCCATTTACAACCGCTTCAAAACTGACTACCACATTCACATGAATGATGAGCATTTTGAAGAGACCAATGAAATTGTCTTCCCAACACCAAAAGATGTTGCGAAAGTACTGGAAGTTGATACCAACTTCCCGACCGTTCATCAAGTGAAGATTACCCAGCTGGAAAGTACTGGACAGATCTTAGAGTACAGCGAAACTTACAAACGCGGTGACTTCTTCAAGATCAAGTTCATTTCCTGCAATCGGGACCACTAAGATTGAAAACGATGGCTTCTAATCGGCTGTCGTTTTTTCTTTCATCTTGTGTACTTATATCTATTATAAGTCTATCTATACCAATTTGCAATCCATTCTAGTAATTTTTGTTCATTAAAAGGTGAATTCTGTCAAAAAGTAAACGAAACTTATGATTTCGTCCTATTTTTAATCAATTTAAAGAAGAAAAAATAAGAAACACTGGCTGTTCCCCTGAAAATTAGTACAATGATAAAGCAAAAAAGCTGGATTCAATCCCAGCTTTTTGATATAAAATGTTCCTTATTTTGCAAATGAAGTCGTTTATCAAGTCTTTAGAAAACCTGCTATTTCTTTATTTCTAATTCACGGACCTGAAGCAAAACATTAGGCAAATCTGCCCCGGCCTGAAGAAGAGCAGCAGCCGTATAGGCCCCCTCTACCAAGGGAACATTATTGATGATGATTTCCTTGTCGGAAAAGTCTGCGACCATTTCTAGATTCATCCGAGCCGAGCCTAGATCGAAAAAGGCCAAAATAGTATCCTTGTCATTGGCATCTAAAGCTGCCTGAATCCCTTCAAAGCTCGTCCCGATGCTGCCGTCATCCAAGCCGCCCACATAGCTGATGGCCACATCTGCCGCCACCTGCGAAATGAGGTCAAACAAGCCTTGGGCCAGGTTTTTGGAATGAGAAACGATAAGAATGCCAGTATCTGCCATCAGCCTGCCTCCGTTTCTAAAAGAGCCTCAAAGAGGAGACCAGATGAAGCCGAACCGGGATCAATATGACCGATAGAGCGCTCACCGACATAGGAAGCCCGCCCCTTGGTCGCCTTCAAATCCTTGGTCGCTTCCACTAGGGAATGAATCTTTTCATGGGTCAAATCCCCGGACTGCAGAGAAAGAGGAATTCCTGACCAGACATCCACCATGGTCTTCTCACCAGGCACAGCCTTGCCCCTCTTCTGAATCATGTCCAGTCCAGCTTGGATAACTTCTGACAAGTCTTTGCCGTCTTTTTCAGCCTTGGCCATGCCCATGAAGGCCGAACCATAGAGAGGTCCGGAAGCACCGCCGACCTTGCTAATCAGTTGCATGGAAACAGCCTGAAAAACCTCAGCCGCACTGGCAAAGTCCTTAGCAGCTAGACTCTCTACTGCTGCCGCCATTCCCCTGGCCATATTGCCACCGTGATCGCCGTCACCGATAGGAGTATCGAGATCAGACAGATAGGCTTTCTGCTCCTGGATCTTCTCGTTGAACAACTGCATCCATTTTTTTGCTCTTGCTGCGTCCATAAGCACCTCCTTACCAAGCGGCTGTCGTGACAGGACTGTTGAGAGCTGTCAGCCAGTCTGGCTGGTCCAGCTCGATAAAGGTCAGAGAAATCCCTGCCATATCAATGGAGGTCATGTAATTGCCCAGTTTTTTATAGACAACTTCGACTCCAACATCTGCCAGAAGATTTGCTACATCGGCCGCGAAGACATACTGCTCCATGAGCGGTGTTGCACCCATACCATTGATAAGAATGCCGATTTTCTTACCAGATTTGAGCTCAACAGACTGACTGAGCTTTTCGACCAATTCATTGGCTAAGTCCTTAGATGGCTGCATCTTTTCCTTGCGATAGCCGGGCTCACCATGGATACCAATGCCGAACTCTATCTCATCATCAGCCAAAACAAAACCAGGCTTGCCGACTTCCGGAACGGTTGCACCGCTCAGAGCCAAGCCGACTGTGTGAATATTTTTGACTAGCTCATCAGCCAGAGCCTTGATTTCAGTCAGAGATTTGCCTGCACGCGCCGCATCCCCTAGAATCTTATGGACAAGGATGGTACCTGCCACTCCACGGCGACCTTGCGTATAGAGGCTGTCTTCCACTGCGATATCGTCATCTACGACGACACTAGTCACCTCAATCCCTTCCATCTCAGCCATTTCCTGAGCCATTTCAAAGTTCATGATGTCACCGGAGTAATTCTTGATCACCATGAAGACCCCAGCTCCCTCATCTGCTTCCTTGATAGCCTGCAAGACTTGGTCAGGTGTTGGCGAAGTAAAGACTGCTCCGCAAATAGCGGCTGACAGCATGCCCTCTCCAACAAAGCCAGCGTGGGAAGGCTCATGACCACTGCCACCGCCAGAAATCAAGCCAACCTTGCCTGTCTTCTCACTCTTGCGAGCAATGATATCAAAGCCCTCCACCCGATAAACCAAATCGCTATGAATATAAGCCAAGCCGTCCAGCATCTCGTCCACAACTGCTGTTGGATTATTGATAATTTTCTTCATAGGTGTCCTCCGTTTCTCAGCGTTTCTCTAAAATGAGCAATTCGCCCTAAAAAGAAAGCGCTATCATTTTAATGTTATTTTAACATTTTATCTTATCGAAAGCAAATTCCGCCACATCCTAGACTAGAAGAAAGCATCAAATTAGTTGACAAGAAAAAGTAGACAGCGTATACTAAAGATAGATAAGTAGACAGCGTATACTTTTGGAGGAGATGAATGAAACGCAATACTGCCCAGCTGAAAGAACAGCTCATCCAAACAGGGATTGAAGAAATCGGAAAACATGGGATTGAGCAGCTCTCGCTCAGGACTGTTGCCAAAGCCTGCGGTGTGACTCATGGCAGCCCTTATCGACATTTTGAGAGCAAGGAAGGCTACCTCAAGGTGGTTTTGACCCAGCTTTCGCTGTTTCTCAATCAGGAAATCAATGAAAATATTGATGCGACAGGTTCTGCGCGTGATCAGCTGACCCAGCTTGGTCTTAATTTCATTATTTTTGCCAAGACCTACCCTTATTTTTTCGAAGCTCTTTTTATCAAATTCCCTTTTAAATATATGAAGGTGACGCAGGGCACCATTCTCTTGGAGTCTGACCTGCCTGGATTTGATAAATTTAAGGAGCTCGTTTTAAAGCTTCGCAAGGAGGAAAAGTTTAACAATAGCGAAGCGGAAAGTCTTTTTCACTTTTGGAGCTTTATCACAGGTCTGGCCGTTCTGACCAACAGTCCTATCGGCCAAGACCTGGATCCTCAAGCCATCCAAAGCACGATTGAGCACATGCTTGACATTTATATCAAAGGAGAAGAATCATGAAAACCTTGATTATTTACACCCACCCCAGCCCAACTGGCTTCAATGCTGCTATTCTCAAAGAAGTTCAAAGCAACATTTCTAAGAACCACGAAGTGAAAACCTTGGACTTGTATGCTGAAAATTTTGATCCGATTTTGCGCTTTGACCAAGAACATAGACGCCGTGACCTGCACAAAGACCCTGAAATGGCCAAATACAGGGATTTGATTACTTGGGCAGACCATCTGATTTTCATTTTCCCTATCTGGTGGAGCGGTATGCCGGCCATTCTCAAAGGCTTTATCGACCGTGTTTTTGCGGCTGACTTCGCCTACTCCTATAAGAAAGTCGGTATGCAAGGTCACCTGCAAGGCAAGTCTGGCTGGATTATCGTCAGCCACAACACACCAGGTTTTGCTCTGCCTTTCGTCCAAGACTACGGCAAGGTACTTAAAAATCAAGTCCTGAAACTTTGCGGTATTTCTCCAGTTAAACTGACTGAACTCAACAGTGTAGAACGCAAAACAGACCAACAACGCCAAGAAATGCTCAAGAAAATCGGGCAACTGGCTAGTCAAATTTAAGGTAAAGAAATAGGCGCTTCTTACAAAGTGCCTATCTTTTTGTTTAATCCAGCCCCACGCGCTTGAAGATTTCATCAACGCGCTTGGTGTAGTATACTGGGTTGAAGATTTCATCAATTTCTTCTTGAGTCAGGCGGGAAGTGACTTCTGGATCCGCTTCGAGCAAAGGCTTGAAGTCCACTTGATTGTCCCAAGACTGGGCAGTTTTTGGCTGCACCAGATCATAAGCCTGCTCCCGCGTCATGCCTTTTTCGATCAAGGTCAACATAGCCCGCTGACTAAAGATAAGACCAAAGGTTGAGTTCATGTTACGCTTCATGTTTTCTTGGAAGACGGTCAGGTTCTTGACGATATTACCAAAGCGGTTGAGCATGTAGTCGATAAGAATGGTCGTGTCCGGTGCGATAATCCGCTCAGCAGATGAGTGGGAAATGTCGCGCTCATGCCAGAGAGAGACATTCTCAAAGGCTGTCACCATGTGGCCACGAATGACACGGGCCAGACCAGTCATATTTTCAGATCCGATTGGATTGCGTTTGTGAGGCATAGCTGATGAACCCTTTTGCCCCTTGGCAAAGAACTCTTCGACCTCGCGCTGCTCAGACTTTTGCAGACCGCGAATTTCAGTCGCCATGCGCTCGATAGACGTCGCAATCAAGGCTAGAGTTGAGAAATATTCAGCGTGGAGATCACGTGGCAGAACTTGGGTCGAAATCTCCTGTGGACGGATGCCCAATTTCTCACAGACATAGCTTTCCACAAATGGCGGAATGTTGGCAAAGTTCCCAACCGCACCAGAGATTTTCCCAGCTTCCACACCCGCAGCCGCAATCTCAAAACGCTCAATGTTACGCTTCATTTCGCTGTACCAGGTCGCGAGCTTAAGACCAAAAGTCGTCGGCTCCGCATGAACCCCGTGGGTCCGTCCCATCATGATGGTGAACTTGTGCTCACGCGCCCGCTCCGCAATGATGTCGGTGAAGCGACGCAGATCCTCACGGATGATGTCATTGGCCTGCTTGTAGAGGTAGCCGTAGGCCGTATCCACCACATCGGTCGAGGTCAGGCCATAGTGAACCCACTTGCGCTCTTCACCCAGCGTCTCAGAAACCGCCCGCGTGAAAGCCACTACATCGTGGCGCGTCTCCTGCTCAATCTCCAAGATGCGGTCAATGTCAAAGCCTGCCTTCTCACGAATCAAGGCCACATCTTCCTTGGGAATCTCACCCAGCTCAGCCCAGGCCTCATCAGCCAGAATCTCTACCTCCAGCCAAGCCTTGTACTTATTTTCCTCAGTCCAAATGTTCGCCATTTCAGGGCGAGAGTAACGGTTAATCATGATATTTCTCCTTGATTCTTATCTACCTAATAGTAGTGACGATATAATATTACCTAAAGTACCTGATACCATATCTTTAATGAACTGTTGATTAAAAAACGTTGCGTTTTCTTTAACAATTACAGTAAACTCAGTCTCATTATTTTTATTAGCCGCATCAAGTAATTTCTTTAAAATTTCAACAGTTTGTTCAGATAAAACAGAAGAATTACTAATAATCTGTTGAAGCTGTTGAGAAAGTTCTGGCCAAGGGAAGGCAATATTAGCATCTATGCTGGATTTTCCTATTTTAGAATCTTTAATAATGCTTGAATTGACATTATTATCACCTTTTATTGCGACATTATTCTCTGAACCAAAATTATTTCCAATTACATTATCATTGCCCGACACATTTGTTTGAGATACCTCCTTTTCATAGATATTTTTACTATCATAATTCTCGATATTTTGATTTTTTATATCGATGTATATATTTTCCGCTTTATTACCAAAAGATTCAGTAATAATATTAAAAACAGTATCTCTAAATTTAGCGTCTTCAAAATACAATAAATAATTCCGGCTCGACCCCAAATTAAACACTATATAATATTTTGACTTCAAATGATTTTGATGTTTATTATAAACATACCACGCATACAGACCAAAAAATACTAAACCTAGAAATGGTGGGATTAATCCAATAATAAATAGAACTATCAAAATGATTATATCTAGTAGTGTAACTGGTGATTTAAACTCATTTTTGCTTAACATAGATAAATTTGTTATTTGGATGCTATTATTTCTAGTGATAATTGCATTATTTTTTATAGTTAAGCCATCAGTTTCAATAGTATATCCATTCTCAACGCTCTTTAATAACTCAGGTATCATTATATTCTCCTTTAAATTAAATCTAAATTTAATGATTGTTCATTCCAACATTTTACTCTACTGCCCACTCCGCTGCTTTCTCTGCATGGATCACTGTTGTGTCGTAGAGAGGCAGGTCAGTGTCGGATTGCTTGACGAGGAGACCTATCTCGGTACAACCCAAGATAACAGCTTCAGCGCCTGCTTTTTTCAAATCATCTATAACGGCAAGATAAGTCTGCTTTGAGCTTTCTTTGATGTCCCCTAGACAGAGTTCGTCATAAATGATTCGATTAACCTTTGTAATGCCAGCTTGGTCTGGAATCAGTACTTCTAACCCAGACTCTATTAATTTCTCCTTGTAAAAATCTTGAGTCATGGTGTACTTGGTCCCTAGGAGACCGACTTTTTGAATACCGTCAGCCAACAAGGCATGCGCAGTTGCCTGCGCAATATGCAAGATTGGAATCGTAATCTGCTCTTGTATCTGCGGAGCAACCTTGTGCATGGTGTTGGTACAAATAACGATGAAATCCGCACCAGCTTGCTCTAAGCGCTGAGCAACATCTGCCAACAGTTGACCGCTTTTCTCCCAGTCTCCGACTGCCTGATAATGCTCAATCTCTGCAAAATCAACACTGTAAAGCAGAATTTTAGCAGAATGCAGACCACCCAGCTCTTTTTTGATGGTTTCGTTAATGATTTGGTAGTAAGATGTGGTGCTTTCCCAACTCATACCACCAATCAGGCCAATAGTTTTCATAGGCTAATCAAACTCCTCCTTGCTTATCGCTACCGACGGATAGTGTGGCAAGCTACTTAGATCTGTATCCAATGGCAAATCATAGATAGCCAGATAATTGTCTGGATATTGAATCTTTAATTCCTGATATTTGGCTTTTACTTTTTCATGGTCAGCGCTGGCAAATTAGATCTAAATAGCTTAGAAATTATTGATATAAGTGTTATACAACTTAATTATTTAAATATTTAATAATCATTTCTGTTACAATTCTCACAGGATTTTGTTCAATATTATAAAATGCGTATCCCAGTAAGATGAATAGTGATATACAATAAAAAGCTACAAAACTTTTAGATGATATTTTTAGATTTTCCTTTTTCTGAAATACAGATGTTCCTTCACAAAGTAAAACAAATAAAGTCATTGTCAAAATAGAAAAAATTGAAATATTTCTGATTCTATCAATTTTAAAATTTGTAAATAACTTTAAAAATTCCGGCATAGGAGCTAAAATTGATTCAATGGTTGATTGTAAGCCAGAAAACTTACTAAAATCAATTTTTGTATTTGTTTCCCAAAATTCTTTTACATTGGTTGGTAAAAAATTTAAAAGATAAAAAACTACAATACTTGCTGTTGGAGGAACCAGTTCAAATCTATAGTCAATTCCTAACCTCCAATATCTTAAAATTTTTATCAAAGAAATTACCATTATTATAAAAATCATTAACTTTCCTGCCAATGAATAAAAAAGGTAAGTTCCAAAAAATATCAAAACAGCTATAATCAGAGGAGCATAATCGTTATTATTTGTTGATTTAGAATTATTACTTTCTTTGATATTCTGAGTAAAATAATACTTATCACCAATATCAATATTTACCGATGGAGTAGATGGTTTGAAAAGAAAAACAACACCAATAAATGACATGATTAATTCTAGAATTGGCACAACATAATTAATAAAAATTTCCAAAGCAACCTCCTAAAAATCAATCCCTTCCCCAAACTCAACCACGCTATCCGGCACACTACTAAACAAAGTCACGTGTCCCATTTTACGGTTGTGCTTCGCTTCTATTTTACCATACAGGTGGAGGTGGGCGCTTGGATTTTCTGTGACATATTTTTCAGCGGCCTCAACATGCTGGCCGAGAACATTGAGCATGACAGCTGGTGCATGCAGGTGGATATCTGGCAATGGTGCTCCAAGGACGCCCAGAATATGGGTGTCAAACTGCGAGAAGTCGCAGGCTTCGATAGAGTAGTGGCCAGAGTTGTGTGGACGTGGTGCAATTTCGTTGACAATGATATCGTCAGCTGTCGCAAACATTTCCACACAGAGAGTTCCAGATAGGTTAAGCTGTTCTGCGATTCGTACTGCCATGGCTTTAGCTTTTTCAGCTAGACTTTCTGAAATGCGAGCTGGCACAATCGTTTTAGAGAGAATGTTGTTGCGGTGAATATTTTCCTGAACTGGGAAAACTGTCACGTCCTTGCCATTACCAGACACGATGACAGAAATTTCAAGGTCAAAGTTGACAAATTCTTCCAAAACGCAGGCTGCTGAATCAGCTAACGCATAGGCTTCTTCCAAGTCTGCTTCCGAGCGGATAACCTTTTGTCCATGTCCGTCATAGCCACCTGTCGCAGTCTTGAGGACATAGTTTTTCGACAGGTCGATATTCGCCAAGTCTTGGCTAGAAGTCACGACCTTGTAGGGTGCAACGGTGACTTGGGCCTTGTTTGAGAGAAAGTCCTTTTCAAAAATCCGATTTTGAGAAATGCGGAGCAGGTCCGTCCCTTGAGGGAGCTGACCATCCTTGATAACGGCATCCAAACCGTCCGCATCGACATTTTCAAACTCATAGGTCAGGACATCGCAACGCTCAGCCAGCTGACGCAGAGCATCCACATCGTTATAAGGCGCCACGATAATCTCTGCCACGCGAGAGGCTGGGCAGTCCGCCGCAGGATCCAGCGCGATGACCTTATGCCCCATGTAGATAGCAGAAATGGCCATCATCTGTCCCAGCTGACCGCCACCGATGATTCCGATTGTTTTAGATGAGCTCATTCGTAGACTCCTCAGCGATTTTTCCTTGTTCTTCAGCAAAATCTGCTAGCGCGGCTGCTAGGCCTTGATCTTCAATGGCCAAGATCCGAAGGGCAGTCAGGGCAGCGTTTGTCGCTCCCGCTTCACCGATTGCCATAGTCGCCACAGGCACACCACCCGGCATCTGAACAATCGAATAAAGCGAGTCCAGACCGCTGAGCGCGCGTGATTTGACCGGTACACCGATGACAGGCAAAGTCGTTTTAGCCGCTACCATTCCTGGCAAATGGGCGGCACCACCAGCACCTGCAATAATGACTTTGATACCGCGACTGCGGGCTTCTTCGGCATGCTGAAACATGAGGTCTGGCGTGCGGTGGGCTGAGACGACTTTCTTTTCGTAGGCTACACCGAAGCGATCTAAAACTTGGGCAGTTTTTTGCATGGTGGCCCAGTCGGATTTGGAGCCCATGATGATGGAAATAATTGGTTTCATTGTTAATATCCTTTTTCTTTTTGATAATGGTCTTAGGTGGTAGGTCGGAAGCAAACGTTCGGTTTCATTCCTAAAATTTGAGCCCAAAGTCTCAAATTTTCCCTAGACCAGAACATACACTGTTCTGGTCTTTTCACCACGGCGACCATATCGTATTTAGCGACTGCGTCGCCTAAGCTAGCGCTAGTATTGCAAATGCTCGAATAAATTCTCAGAATGACTGGGCAAAGCGATAAAGTTCGAACTGAAGTTCTTCAAGGAACTTTAACACAGTCAATCGTAGATTTTCGAAGAGTTTTATTTCACCGCCTTGCTTCCGATATCCGTTCGGTAAAAGAGGCCTGTTGTGTTCTGTTTTTTTAGTTGGTCGTAGATTTTTTCCTGCGCAGCTGAGACGGTATCTGCTGTGGTGACCAGCATGTACACTCGGCCGCCATTTGACAGCAGTGCTCTGCTATTTTCCGCAAACTTAGCCCCAGCATAGTAGGTGATGATGTCGCCAGCTGTCTTCTCTGGCAGAGGCAGGCCTTTCTCATAGTCCAGCGGGTAGCCATTTGATGCGACAACCACGCCAAGTGTCACCCCCTCATCCAGCCAAGTGATAGCAGGCTCTTTCTTGTCCAAAATGTCCGTGATGTTCTGCGCAAAATCAGACGTAAGGCGCGGCAGGATAATCTGGGTCTCTGGGTCGCCAAAGCGCGAGTTGAACTCGATAACCTTGGGGCCATCGGCTGTCAGAATCAGCCCAGCGTAGAGCACGCCAAGATAAGGTCGGCCCTCAGCTATCATGCCTTTGAGAACCGGCTTGATAATCGTCTCAACTGACTGATCCACCACGCTTTGTGGCAGGTGAGGAACTGGCGCATAGGCTCCCATACCGCCTGTATTGGGCCCCTTGTCCCCATCATAGGCCCGCTTGTGGTCTTGTGCTGTCGGAAGGATGTAAAACTTGTCGCCATTGACAAAGGCAAATAGGGAGAACTCCTCGCCGTCCAGGAACTCTTCGATCACCACACGTGCACCGCTGTCGCCAAACTTATTATCCAAGAGCATATCGTGAGCTGCTTCGACTGCCTGCTCCACGGTCTCTGCGACGACCACACCCTTCCCCAGAGCTAGGCCGTCCGCCTTGACCACGATAGGTGCTCCCTGCTTTTCGATGTAAGCTTTGGCTTCCTCAAAGTCGGAAAATGTGCCATAAGCTGCTGTCGGAACACCGTATTTAACCATGATTTCCTTGGCAAAATCCTTGGACCACTCCAGCTCCGCTGCTAAACGAGATGGGCCGAAAGCCTTGAGTCCAGCTTGGTTAAAATCATCTACAATTCCAGCTGCTAGGGCATCATCCGGACCGATAAAAGACCAAGCAATATCATTCTCCTTGGCAAATTCGATTAGTTTGGAATGTTCGGAAATTCCAATGTTTACTAAATCCAACCCATCCAAGGTCATGCCATCATTTCCAGGAGCGACAAACACCTGCTCCACACCCTGAGATTCCAATAACTTCTTGGCAATCGCATGCTCACGACCGCCTGAACCAACAACTAAAAGCTTCATAGCCAAGATACCTCAATATCCAATATCACAGGCGCTTACGCACCAAACTAACACATCACGTAAAAATTATTGCCATTTTTACGAATTATTTATCTAAATTATATCATAATCGTTCGTTTTATTCCATTTTTATTCCATTCTAATGAGAAAAATAGGGAGAATAAGATGAATTTTAGGGAAACGAAATAGATTGCGGCTCCAGAAATCTTTACAAAACAAAAACGCCTCATCATGAAGATAGGCGAAGTAGAGCAAAAATTCCTCAAACAAAAGATAGTTAATTTTTTCAGGTAGAAAATCTACCATTCATATGAAACACGGCTTATTTGTTTTGTCTTTATATCAATTACATCAAAACACTCTGGTGTGAATATAGCTAAATTGAAACCTTCTGGATTCATAACACTACGGAATTCAATTCCTTGAAAGGCATATTGTTCAGGATATTCTTCTGAGACTATAGATCTGACAAAATCAGCTATATATTGAGTTGGGAGATAATCTAAAACATCATCAGACTTTCTCATTACTCTCCCCATCTCATAATCAATTTGTTTTAGATGCTTTTTATTAATTGCCAACTCGGCAATATCATCAATAATCCCATCTTGAAAGGGACTAATTTCATTGATTTTTTTAAAATCAATAACTATTATAGGAGACTTTAATTCAAAAGTCCCAATGCAGACATGGTCATATAAACCTGTTCTAGTTTCATGTATCGCTGTTTTTTCTGTATCACCCAAATATAACGTCACAATCCCTCTTGCATTCGCTCTTCCATCAGCAGATTTACCTTTAGGAGGTGCATCTATTTCTTTCGGCTCAAATTGTTTTCTATCTTTTGAAATTCTACATCTAAAGAATTGTTCTCCTCCTGAATAAGTCTTTTGGATAGCTTCACAATACTTTGCTAAAATAGCCCTATTTATCTGGTTAGAATGAAAGCGGTTGTTATATTTAATATCTTCAACAAAACATTCCCAACCCTTACTGAATAACGAATGCTCCTGTAAATAGATAGGATCATACATTTTATCTACTCCAACAGGTGAGTTTAACAAGTTTGGAATTTCTTCAAACAGTTCTTTACAAATTTCTGAAAGCATTTGATAAACATTATACTCATCATTAGTAGTAAATATGTTCCAATTTGTTGCTACTTCAGTTTTTAATAGCGTGTCTGCCCAGATTGGAAATTTTCTATTTTTTCTATTGGAGAAAAAATAGAAATAAATGAACTAAAATAATCAATTAAATAATTATCTTTCTGCGTATCATAAACAAAGTCATTCGCATTACTACATAAATCACAGCTAGACTGTCTTCCAGCTATGATTACTTGAGATTTAAGAATTTCATCTGCAAAGCATTTTTGACAAAACTTCATTAACTATCTGTCTCCATTTATTTGATCAAGATATTTACCAACCAATTCAATATGATGCATCATGGTTAATTTTTTAATGGTGCCAAGCCCTGGATATGTTTTGGTATCGGACAATCGTTGAAACTCTTTGATCGCCATTGTCTGTGATATTTTACCTTCTTCAATAGCGTTTAATAACTTTTCAAGAGCCTCCTCAAACTTACCCGCCTGGTTTCTCAAATTTTCATTTGTATCAGATACAAAATGATGAATTCTTAAATCTTGTTTTTCATTAAAATAAACGATATGAATGGCTATGGCAGTAGGAGCAAATCCTGAATCACTGTAGCTCTCGCCAACGATAGAGTAATCCGAAAACCCCTTATACCCTTCCTTTAAAAAATATTTATGATCTTTTGAGAAAAATTCATCTGTTTTTTTAGCATAATCTACATTTCTTGGCGCTTTCTTAAATCTGTCACTAATCTTGACTTTGCTCCCGCTTACCTCTCTGTTTAACTTACTGTCTTCCCCAATAAGATTGTAGGCTATTAGTTCTGTACTATAATTACCTTCATATCCATTTAAATCATCAGGATCTTTACATATTATGATTTGCCTGCTCATGTCATCATTCTGCTTGAAATTATCATCTTTTTGATAACCCCTGCTCATCAGTGAGGCATAGTACAAATGCTCACTCTGCTCAATCACTTCGTCTAAGCGGTTTGCTCGATTTTTCTCGTTTTTGCTGTATTCCTCATTAAAGGACCCTACCGCTGGATTCATGATGAGAGCGCACGGTTGCTTCTTCGTTTCAAATGCTTCCAAAGTGCTGACTAGAGTTGGGGACAATTTCACTGGTTCAATAATTGGAATCACATTATTGCCCAATTTATTATTGGCTAACAACTCTCTGAGTGCTATTAGCTCATACTGCCGACCTCTTAGATATGGAAAGTACATACCCTACTCCTCCTATTTTTGTAAAAATTGTGCAAGTGCATCATAATCTTTTGGTTTAAAATTCATGAAATACACTAAAAATTTGAGTTCGTACGGGACTGCTGTAAATAATTCCTTATTGATTGGATTCCTTTTTTTCAGTTCAATTAAAAAATCTGAATAAAATCGCCCCAGTGGAATATCTTCAGTTAGTTGCCTACAAACATCGTAATAATCAAATTGAGAGACTTGAGGTAAGGAACCAAAACGCTTCTCAATAATACTTTCGTATTCGTATTTCCGAAGAATACTAAAAATAACGTCTCTATCTAAATCATTGTTGTATTCCTTGGGTTCCATCACTGTTTTAATTTTTACGTTTTTTTGTAGAATATATAGACCAATAGGTTTATTAATCTCAGCAATTTTTCTTTTTGCCGTTTCAATGTTCTTTTCGTATGTCATAATGGCAACATGGTTAAAAGCTTTATAATATTCATTGATTTGATTTTCAAGCCTGTCAAAATTGTCTAATTCTGTTTTTATTTCATATACAACTGCTTTCCCATTAATTAAAATAAAATCCGGTTTCGCTCTACCGACAGGTATTTCTGTTAAAGCTGTTGTAGTATTGACGCTATGTATTCCTAATAAACGTTTATTCAAAAGAGTATTCTTATAAAAATATTCGTTCCGATATGTTTTAGATAATTCTTGATAAACGCTTTGGATTGTTTCTAAATGACTCGTCTCTTCTTTTGATATTCTTTCAAAAACTTCGTCTTTATTATATTTAAGAAGATTACTTATAGTAGCCCTTGAAAAAAATCTATTTAATAAATAGTTTGTTTTAACATTCACTATAGTTACCTCCTCTCATTTCTTACAAAGATTATACCATAATTCAACTTACTAAAGAAACTATCTTATGTGGTTATTCTCAATTCTTTTAACAATCTTTCTTTCAATGGTTCATAAAATGCAGGTTTATCAAAAACTATTACCCATGCCCAACCGCAAAGACTTCAATGATGATTTCATCATCCAGGATATTGGCCAGGATGCGGTAGTTTCCAACACGATAGCGCCATTCACCTACGCGATTGGCGGTCAGGCCTTTACCGTGCTGGCGGGGATTGTCGGTGTCTTGCAAATGATTGTCAATCCAAGTCAAAATGGAAGTTCGAGTATAAGGATCTAGTTTTTTTAACTGTTTTAAAGCCTTTTTCGTATAGATTACATCATAGGTAAATTTCTTCAGTATGGCCTGTTTATTTTCTCCTTTTTGAGTGGATTATGCCTATTTTAGACAGAAAATATTCAGGGCTTTTCAAATTTACTATCATTTTCAAATAAGTTTTCCGAATAATACAGGTGGGCCCATCCAAAACCATTCTCACAAAGGAGTTTTATGAAGAAATATCAAAAACTGTTTTTATTATCCGGAGCTGTCCTAGGTCTCTTTGCGAGCCACTCAACAGTTCATGCGACCGAAACGCCTGAATCTGAAGTCAAAATTCTAGGCCCTACTGATCGTGCCAGCAATGTCGATGTGACTGTGAACGATCGTACAGCCTCTATTAGTTATACCCGTTCCCAAGCTCAAGAACCTCATCGTATTCTACATGCTGTTTGGTCTGACGAGAACGGACAGGATGATATCAAATGGTATGAAGCACCGTCAACAACAACTACTAACACTGACATTGACCTGAGTAACCATCCAGGTTACGGAACCTTTCATGTTCATACCTATATTGATCTCTATGGAAAATTAATTGGGCTGAATGGAACAACCTTTACTCTCGATAAACCAGCCATTAATGTCACTTCTAATATCCTAGGGAAAACCGCTCAAATTCACTTTAATCGCAACAAAGACCAACTAAATTCTAATATTTTACATGCTGTTTGGTCTGATGAAAATGGACAAGATGATATCAAATGGTACAATGCAGGACAAGATATTACTGAATTTGAACTTTCAAATCACAAAGGCTATGGAACTTATCACATTCATACTTATGAAAATAAAGATGGTAAGATGATTGGCTTAAACGGAACCACTTTCAATTTAGAAAAACCTAATCCTAATGTTGAGACCAGCTTCCCTCAGACCGGTATCATGGAAATTACTGTCAAAAACGTACCTGACACCATGCATCGAATTGTTCTTCCAACTTGGTCTGATAAGAAAGGGCAAGATGATTTACAATGGTACGAAGCAAGCAAAAATCCAGATGGCAGCTACAGCGCTCGGGTGGAACTCAGAAAGCATAACTACGACACTGGGACTTACAATATCCACCTTTACGGTGAAAGTTATGTTAAGTCAGACTTAACAGGTCTCTCAGGGACTACTGCACAAATTGATAGTGGAAAATTGCCTTCTGAAGAGGAGCAAAAGCCGCTTTTTACTATAGAAAATATCAACCCCAAACAAGGAACCTATACTGTAAAAATCACTGAAACAGCTTTATCTAAACCCATAAAGTCTGTCCAAGTTCCCATTTGGAGCACTAGCAATCAGAGCAATCTTAAATGGTATAAGGCAACGCCTAACGGAGATGGCTCCTTCAGCGCAACCTTTGATATCCGTAATCATCAGGCTTTGTCTGGAACCTATAACAACCATGTGTATGTCACCTATAAGGACGGCAGTGAGCGTAGCTACGCAGCAGATACAGTCTCAATGTCTACCGACCAAATTCAAGCCAAGGTTGCAGTCAGGAAAACTGAGGCTAATCGTTATGAGGTGACAGTGACAGACGCCTACGGAGATGGCGATATTATTCTGCCAACTTGGTCAGAAGTCAATGGGCAAGATGATATCAAATGGTATACTGCCAATAAGGTCGGCAATGGAACATACAAGTTTACCGTAGACACTCAGAAACACAAGGGGAGCGGTCTATTCCATACCCATGTCTATCGTAGAAAAGCGGGACAACTGACTGGTCTGACTGGAACTAGCTATCAGGTTGAGAAATCAATCGTTCAATCAGCTAATATTCAGCCAAACTATGCCGCTGCTAATGCGACAACTTATCCTGTCGGCCAATGCACTTGGGGAGCCAAGGCTCTAGCTCCTTGGGCAGGAAATTACTGGGGCAACGGCGGTCAATGGGCAGCTAGTGCCAGAAGAGCTGGATTCCGTACCGGCAGTAAGCCTGAGGTTGGCGCTATCGCCTGCTGGGATGACGGCGGCTACGGCCACGTCGGTGTTGTGACTCATGTCGAATCCAATACCCGCATCCAGATCCAAGAGTCTAACTACCTCGGCAAGCAGTACATCAGCAACTTCCGTGGCTGGTTTGACCCAACTGCTTCCTACTGGGGACGCCTGACCTATATCTACCCTAAATAAGTAACTTTCGCACTCCTCAAAACCACTTCAAACCAGTGCTTTGAGCAGACTGCTCCTGCTTAGTTTATTCATGAATTTCATTGAGTATAAGACTACTCAAAAATCCTCGGCTAACCCGAGGATTTTTTCTATTTCTTAATGCCTAAAATGCCGTACGCCAGTGAATATCATGGTCAAGCCATGCTTGTCAGCCGCAATAATGGATTCCTCATCACGGACAGAACCACCCGGCTGGATGATAGCTTTGATACCAGCTGCCGCAATTTCTTCGATATTGTCCGCAAAGGGGAAGAAGGCGTCAGAAGCCAGAGCAGAACCGTCGAGGCAATCTTTGGCTTGCTCAATAGCAATCTTGACAGAAGCCACGCGGTTGGTCTGACCGGGACCAACTCCCAGCACCTGACGATCATTGGTGATGATGATACCGTTAGATTTGACATATTTGACGGACTTCCAAGCAAATTCCAAAGCCACACGCTCCTGCTCACTCGGCTGGCGCTTGGTCACGACCTGCCAATCAGCTGGTTTTTCCTCGATGACATCTTGGTTTTGCACGAGGAGACCACCCAGAACACCGGTCACTTCCTTCTCAGCTCCAGAAGCTACCTGAGCATCAAAAGCCAACTCCAAAATCCGCAGATTTTTCTTTTTATTGGTCAAAATCGCTAGCGCTTCTGCTGTGTAGCTCGGTGCGATGATAATTTCCAGGAAAATACCGTGCATCTTCTCAGCTGTCGCAGCATCTACCTGACGGTTGAGGACGACAATCCCACCAAAAATGGAAACTGGATCAGACTCATAGGCATAGTCCCATGCTGTCTCGATATCATCCGCCTGACCAATACCGCAAGGATTCATGTGTTTTAGCGCCACAACAGTTGGCCGATCCTTGAAATCTCGAATAATCCGAATGGCCGCGTCAGCATCGCGAATGTTGTTGAAAGACAACTCTTTTCCATTCAGCTGCTTAGCGGAAGCGATGGAATAGCCCAGTGGCAAAGCAGTCTGATAAAAATCCGCATCCTGCTGGGGGTTTTCCCCGTAGCGCATGGGCTGCTTGAGTTCATAGGTCAAGGTCAGCTTTTCAGGCTTGCTTTCGCCCACCTGATTCGTGAAATAGTCTGCAATTAAAGCATCGTAAGCGGCTGTGTGACGGAAAACCTTAGCTGCCAAACGTTGCCGCGTTTCATAGGTCGTTTGGCCATTTGCTGCCAACTCTTCCAGAACAAGAGTATAATCAGCCGGATCTACGACAACTGTCACGCTGGCATGATTTTTAGCTGCTGAACGAAGCATTGATGGACCGCCTATATCAATATTCTCCACAGCATCAGCATAAGTCACATCTGCTTTGAGAATGGTTTCCTTGAATGGGTAAAGGTTGACCACAACAAGATCGATAAGCTCAATCTTATTGTCCTTGGCTGCTTCTAAGTGACTATCCAAATCCCGACGAGCCAAGAGGCCTCCGTGAATGTTTGGGTGGAGGGTCTTGACACGGCCATCCATCATCTCTGGAAAACCAGTCACATCATCTATAGCAATGGTGCCCACTCCTTCATTGTCTAGGGCCACCTTGGTACCGCCAGTTGAGATGATATCCCAGCCCAGAGCTTTCAGCTCTTTCGCAAATTCTACAATGCCTGTCTTATCTGAGACACTGATTAAGGCGCGTTTAGTCATTATTATTCTCCAATCTTAATCGTTGATTATAGCGACCTACCAAACGTCTCGTTTCGTTTTCATTGAATTTTAGTGTACACAGAGTAGGATTTCTCTCATCTAGATAAGCAATAAACGATAGCATCCCAAAACTTCTTCTTTTTTCGTCATAAGCACTCTCATATTGATTTACTGAATTATTAAAAATATAATCTCGAATAACTGATGGTAATTGAAATGTAAGACTATATTGATTATCATTGCCAATCGGTCTGATTATCCATACATTATTCTCATTTTCCTCCCAAGTAATAGTTACTTCTTGATGTGGGTTTCTAAGTAGAGAATTACGAAATTCATCATCATTATCAGGTATAAGTGCTATGAGTTGTGAACTCTTTGTACTCGCTATGTAAATACTACGAACATTTTGCATTTGGTGTACAAATTCATCCACAACTGATTGTCGATTGTCAGAATCAAACCATCTATAAAGTTGATTATAACTTAAATTATTAATCCAACTAGAAAACTCTTCTTTAAAATCATTAAAAATATCACTACTAATATCATCGCCACTAATACTGTAACTGAAAAATAATTCATCTACAATTTGATTTATAAAATCTCTAATCCATTGATAATAACCAGACGATAAATCCATTAAGTAAATCTTATGAGCGATAGCCAATCTTTGAGCACCATTTGTAAATCCTGATGTAGAAAAAATAGCATAATTATAATTATATTTAGGTAGCTTTAACTCTTCACTTGTCATCTCAACAGTGGAATAATTAGTATTTACATCTTGTAGAATACCTATTCCCATTCTAATTCTATCTATGCCAACCTTATTATTTATATAAAATTTAGCCTCTAAAAATAAACGTATAGGATATACAAATGGTGGCGTGATACGGAACGTTCCTAAAGAGTCAAATTGATGATAACCACCTCTTCCCTTGACATTTAAACCATTCCTTTCCAAGAACCTGATTTCATTATCAGAGCTTGTTACTAAATCATATCCGTTAACTTTTAATAACTTAGCCAATACAATTTCTAATAAATATCCTTTGGCTTGTGATTTTTTCATAATATTTTTTCCTTCCTATAATTAGAATTCCCACCAAATAAGTTACCTACTACCTTCTCCCCACTCCTAAACTCTCCAGCACTTGAGGATAGAGCTGATACTCGGCGGCATGGATGCGTTCTTCAAAACTTTCAATCGTATCATCAGCTAGTCGCGGCACGCGCACTTGCTGGATGATCTTGCCAGTGTCAACGCCCGAGTCCACCCAGTGAATGGTCACACCGCTCTCAGAGACGCCAGCATTCCAAGCATCCTCAATGCCATGAGCTCCTGGAAACTCGGGTAGATAGGCTGGATGAATGTTGATAATCCGGCCTTCATAAGCTGCCAATAAGGTTGGCCCGACAATTTTCATATAGCCTGCTAGGCAAACCAAGTCAATTTGCTGCGCTTTTAGTAGGTCTACAATAGCTTGCTCGTAAGCCACCTTACTGTCAAACTCTCTAAGCTCAAAGGCATAGCTTTTGACACCTAGCTTATCTGCCCGCTCGAGCACATAGGCATCTCGATGGTCTGAAAAGACAAATTCAACAGGAAACTGCTCAGCAATCACTTGGAAATTTGATCCATTTCCCGAAGCAAAAACGGCAATTTTTTTCATTTGATAAGGACACTTTCACTTTCTTTTTTTACAATCCGGCCGACTTCATAAACAGGCTCGTCAAGAAGTTCTTTGACACGAGCCACATTTTCAGGAGCTACAGCCAAAATCATCCCTAACCCCATATTGAAGATTTCAAACATTTCTTGGTGCTTGATGTGACCATATTTTTCTAAGGCTTTAAAAATCGGCAAGACTGGAATCTTGTCTTCTTCAATCTCAGCAGCCAAATCATCAGCAAACATGCGGGGCACATTTTCGATAAAACCGCCACCAGTAATATGGGCAATCCCATGAACCAGCTTTTCCTTAATCAGCGGCAGCAAAGCCTTGACATAGATACGAGTCGGCTCAAGCAGCACTTCCTTGAGTTTCTTACCTTCCAATTCTGGCAGTTCTTCCTCACCCGTATAGTCAGCAAAGACACGGCGGACAAGCGAATAACCATTTGAGTGGATACCACTGGAAGCCAGCCCCAGAAGGACATCGCCCTCTGCGACTTTAGAGCCATCAATAATCTCTGACTTTTCAGCAACCCCGACAGCAAAACCAGCTAGGTCATAATCATCTTCACCGTACATGCCAGGCATTTCAGCGGTTTCTCCGCCAATCAAGGCAGCCCCAGACTGAACGCAGCCTTCAGCTACACCAGCAACAACTTGTTCGAGTTTAGCTGGTTCATTTTTCCCAGTGGCAATATAGTCTAGGAAGTAAAGGGGCTCAGCTCCTGCAGCAATGATGTCGTTGACACACATGGCTACACAATCCTGCCCAATGGTATCGTGCTTGTCATACTGAATGGCCAACATAAGCTTGGTTCCGACCCCATCCGTACCAGAAATCAGCACTGGCTCCTTGACCCCAGTCTGAGACAGGTCAAACATGCCGCCAAAGCCACCCAGCGCCCCCATGACGCCAGCCCGCTCTGTACGTGCTACATGTTTTTTGATTCGCTCAACAACTTCATAACCTGCTTCAACATCCACACCGGATTGAGCGTATGCATTTTTATTTGTCATAATTTTCTTCCTTACTCTTATTTTTGAAAAAGATTGCGACAACTACCGCTGACCTCGTTTTAATAAAAACTCGTCTTTTCCTTCAGGCTTTCCAGATAGCGCTCTTCATAATCATAGAGCGGAGTTGGGTACTGACCGTCAAAGTAAGCCACACAGAGTCCGCCATTCGGAGCATCCGTCTCAATACCGACTGATTCAATGAGACCTTCCAGAGACAGGTAAGTCAAGCTGTCAGCTCCTATAATCTCACAGACCTCATCAACCGTATGATTAGCCGAGATGAGCTCGCGTCGATTCTGAATATCAATGCCATAGAAACATGGATATTTAAGTTCTGGACTGCCGATAGCCACATGGACTTCAGCAGCACCTGCATCTCGTAGGAGCTGGACAATACGTCGGCTGGTCGTTCCCCGCACGATAGAATCATCCACCATGACCACGCGCTTGCCCTTGACAATGCTGGAAACAGCAGATAATTTCATACGAACTCCTTGCTCTCGCAACTCCTGCGTCGGCTGGATGAAGGTCCGTTGGATGTATTGATTTTTAATCAGACCCATTTCATTTGGCAGACCAGACTCTTCGGAAAAGCCAGAGGCCGCTGACAGGGAAGAATTAGGCACACCGACAACGATATCTGCCTCATGCTGGAATTCCTGAGCCAGTCTGCGGCCCATCCGCTTGCGGGCTGCATGGACATTGACCCCGTGAATGACGCTGTCCGGCCGAGCAAAATAGACATATTCCATTGAGCAAATAGCCAGCTGGGTATCTGCCGTATAGCTATCGTAGGTCACGCCTTCATCATCGATAATCACGATTTCCCCTGGCTCAAGGTCACGCACCCATTCGGCACCCACCACTTCAAAAGCACAGGTCTCACTGGAAACGACCCAGGCCCCATTTTTCATGCGGCCGATGGACAGAGGACGAAAGCCATTAGGATCCAGCGCAGCGTAAAGCTTGTCCTCTCTCATGATGAGATAGGCAAAGCCGCCCTGAACTCGTCTCAAGGACTCTTTGAGCTTGTCTAAGAAATTTTCCTGCTTACTATGGCGAATCAAGTGCATGAGAATTTCCGTATCAGACGAGCTGGCAAAGATAGAACCCTTCTTTTCCAACTCCCGTCTCAGTGAATGGGCATTGGTCAGATTGCCATTATGCGCCAAGCCCATCTGCATATCATAGAAACTGAAGAAGAAAGGCTGGACATTGTTGATGGAGGCTCCGCCAGACGTTGCATAACGGACATGGCCGATGGCTGCTTCTCCTGTCAGATTATCCAAATCTGCTGGGTTCTTAAAGACCTCTGCAACCAATCCCAAATCGCGGTGGCGTTTGAGCTTTCCATGGTCGTTTGACAGGATGCCTGCTCCTTCCTGACCTCGGTGCTGCAGACTATGGAGTCCGAAATAGGTGACCTGAGCCGCCTGTGGATGACCCCAGATTCCAAAAATACCGCACTCTTCATTCAGTGACTTTACTTCGTATGTCATTGTTTTACCTAAATTCTTTTGTCTTGTAAAAGGGAGAAAACCTGACCTTCCAGGCCAAGCAGACTCCTTTTTGATTGCTTGCTCTTGCAATCCAGCTTTATTCGTGACTCGCTTGGAAATAACGAACGGCGCTTTCAAACAATTTCTGGTCTTTCTGACCTGGAATATTTTGGAAAAGGCCGTCTTCATAACGCTCTGAGTGGCCCATCTTCCCGATGATTTGACCGTTCTTGCTCATAATCCCTTCGATAGCGTAGAGAGAGCCGTTTGGATTATACTTGCTATCCATGCTTGGCTGCCCATCAAAATCTACATACTGACTCCAAATCTGACCATTATCGCGCAGCTCAGCAAATTCTTCTGCCGTCACGACAAATTTCCCTTCACCATGAGAAACCGGAATGGCATGGATATCTCCCACTTGCACACCAGCTAGCCAAGGCGAGTTGGTATTGGCAATGCGGGTTTCAACCATCTTGGCCACGTGCTGGTTGGCATCATTGTAAAAGAGAGTTGGACTGCTAGCTCCTGCTTCTTCAAAGTTTCCATAAGGAAGAAGACCGGATTTTACCAGAGCCTGGAATCCATTACAGATACCAATGATGAGACCGCCGCGAGCGATGAAAGCATCGATGGCTTTCTTGACCTTCTCGTTTAGCAAGATGTTGACGATAAACTTAGCTGACCCATCTGGCTCATCTGCAGCAGAGAAGCCGCCAGCAAAGAAGATGATATTGGCCTTGTCAATGTTGTCAACCATGCTGTCAACGGACTTGACAATAGCTGCTTCATCCAAAGTAACGAAGGGAACTAGATTGACCTTGGCTCCAGCTGCTTCAAAAGCTTTGGCCGAGTCGTATTCTGAGTTGGTTCCAGGGAAGACTGGAATGTAAACCAGCGGCTCCGCCACTGTCTCTTTGGCTTTGATAACTGTATCAGAGACAAGAGCCGGCACTTCTTCAATAACTGTTTCTTGTTTAAATTCTGTTGGGTAGATAGGCTCTAGTCGGCCTTCAAAGCTTGCCAAAAGCCCTGCTCCCTCAAGCTGGACACCATTGATAATCAGTGTAAAGTCTGGTTTGGTCTGACCAATCTTCACTGCGCCTGGAATATCCTGCTCCGGACTTGTAAAGACAAATCCGCCCAACTGCGCCTGCAAAATGGAAGGCAGATCAGCAACATCCACTTGAGCACCGATGCGATTACCAAAGCTCATCAAGGCCAGACTCTCTGCCAGACCACCGTATTTAACAGCGGCGGCGGCTGTAATCTGATACTTGGCCTGAATGGCCGCAAAATTTTCAAAGTTATTCTTGATTAAGTCAAAGTCAATATCCTGAGACAGGACCTGCCCTGACAGATAGTAGATAGACTCTCCTGCTGCCTTAAACTCTGGAGACAGGATGCGCCCAGCAGTAGAAGTAGTCACGCCAAAAGCTACCAAGGTCGGCGGTACGGTCAATTCTTCAAAGGTTCCGCTCATGGAATCTTTGCCACCAATAGACGGCAAACCTAGCTGAATCTGAGCTTCAATCGAACCAAGCAGAGCAGAGACTGGCTGTCCAAAACGCTCAGCCTGCTTGTCCATCCGCTCGAAGTATTCCTGATAAGAGAAGCGAGCCTTGGACCAGTCCGAACCAGCAGCAACCAAGCGAGCTGTCGCTTCAATCACTGCATAAGCTGCTCCATGATAAGGCGACCAAGCTGCCACATAAGGATTGTAGCCCTGCGCCATCACAGATACAGTCTCAGTCTTGCCATGCTCAACTGGCAGTTTCTGCACAGAAGCCTCAGTCGGCGTGATTTGGTAGCGCCCGCCGATAGGATGATTAACAGTAGAGCGGCCAACAGAACTGTCAAAGATAGTCTGCAGCCCCTTTTGACTGGTATGATTGAGGTCGCTGAGCAAGTTCTTGAGGTCCTGCTCTAAAGTCGCTTCAGAAGTCACAGTCTGCCCTGGCAATGCTTCTTGGGCATCCACAACCTTAGCATCCACAACCACGCGCACACCATTGGTATCCAGAAAACTCCGCTCTATATCGACGATGGTTTCCCCGTTCCAGTGCATGACCAGATTGGGCTTTTCCGTCACTTTAGCCACAACGACTGCCAGCAGATTTTCCTTAGCTGCTGCAGCGATAAATTGTTCCACATCTTCTGGGCGTACCACTACTGCCATCCGCTCCTGCGATTCAGAAATCGCGATTTCTGTACCATTAAGTCCTTGGTATTTGAGCGGTACCTTGTCAAGGTCAATTTCCAGCCCGTCTGCCAATTCACCAATAGCTACGCAGACTCCGCCAGCCCCAAAGTCATTGGATTTCTTGATGAGACGAGTCACATTGCCATCGCGGAAGAGACGCTGAATCTTGCGCTCCTCTATAGCATTTCCTTTTTGTACTTCCGCACCAGCCGTCTCCACAGACGCAGCTGTCTGTACCTTGGACGAGCCAGTAGCTCCACCAACACCATCACGGCCCGTCTTGCCTCCCAGCAAGATGACCACATCACCTGCCGCTGGTTTTTCACGGACGACGTTTTCCTTAGGAGCCGCACCGACAACCGCACCCAGCTCCATCCGCTTAGCAACAAAGCCTGGATGGAAATACTCACGGACATAGGTCGTTGCTAGACCAATTTGATTCCCGTAAGAAGAATAGCCGTGCGCTGCAGTTTTTGAAATGACCTGCTGAGGGAGCTTGCCAGCCCGCGTTTCAGCAATCGGCTGAGTAATATCGCCCGCACCTGAAATCCGCATAGCCTGATAAACATAAGAGCGGCCAGAAAGCGGGTCACGAATGGCTCCGCCGATACAGGTCGCAGCCCCACCAAAGGGTTCAATTTCTGTTGGATGGTTATGGGTTTCATTTTTAAACATCAGCAGCCAAGGCTCCTTGACACCATCCACATCCACTTCAATCTCTACTGAGCAGGCATTGATCTCATCAGACACTTCCATGTCATCCAGACGGCCATTGGCTCGCTCATAGCGACCAAAAATAGTCGCCATATCCATAAGTGTCTGCGGTTTGTCACCACGTCCTAGCTCATCACGCATAGCCAAGTATTTATCATAAGTAGCCTGCAGCTGCTTTTCAAACTTAGAAGCCGAAAAATCAATCTTCTTCAACTCCGTCTCAAAGGTCGTATGTCGACAGTGGTCAGACCAGTAAGTATCCAGAACCTTGAGCTCGGTCTCTGTCGGGAAACGGCCAATCGACTTGAAATAGTCCTGAATAAAGAGCAAATCTGCTACTTCCATAGCCAGACCATGCTCCTGCTTGTAGGCTTTAAAGTCCGCTTCCGTATAGTCCTTAAAGAAGTCCAGAACCGGAATGGTCTTGTCGGACTCGGAGAACTGCTCCAGCTGGATCGGCTGCTCAATATCTTTAAAGCGTGAATCAACTGGATTCAGCAAGTATTTCTTGATTGCTGCCAACTCGCTGTCTGAGATGTCTTTATTGACCAAATAAAGCTGAGCGGTTCTCACCAGAACATCTGTCCCAGCGCCGAGCAAAAAGAGAGCCTCCTGAGAGCTGGCTGCTCGCTGGTCAAACTGACCCGGCAGCGCTTCTATGGCAAAAAATGCTGTCTCTGCAAGTGCAGCCTCTACTTCCTCCTCCGTCAGCAATCTATCTGTCACCTGCTCAGAGAAAATATGCTTTTCGGCACGAGCGACCAAATCTTCTGCCAGATGAAAGACATCATAAACTTGAATCATCCGAAGATCTGACAATGTTTTCAACTGAAGATTATGCGTCAGCTCTCTCACCAAGCTCTGTGATTTCACACCGAAGTTGCTCTTCTTCTCTACAAAAATACGCTTGTCCATGATTTTTCACACCCTGCCCTTACTTAATCGCCTGCAATTTTTCCCAAACAACCTGATAGACATCTGTCAGTTCACCAAGGCCACGCCGGAAAACATCCTTGTCCATGTGATGGCCTTCCGCATCCCAGAGACGGCAATTATCTGGTGAAAATTCATCTGCCAGAATAATCTTGCCATCTTTGTCAAAGCCGAACTCTAACTTGAAATCAATCAATTTCAGTCCGATTTGGCGGAACCAGTCTGACAAGAGCTCATTGATCCGGCGAGTCTCCTCTTTCAAAAAGGCAATTTCTTCGTCGCTGGCAATCTTCAAGAATTTCACATGTTCGTCATTGATGAAAGGATCATCCAAATCGTCATTTTTGTAGTAAAATTCCACAATCGGAGTTTCAAGCGCGATGCCCTCTTCTACTCCAAAACGTTTGGAAAAAGAACCCGCTGTGTAGTTGCGCAGCACCACTTCCAAAGGAATAATCTCTACTTTTTTATTTAGCTGGTCCGTATCCGAAACCTTCTCAATGAAATGCGTCGCCACACCAGCTGCATTGAGTTTCTCAAAAATAAAAGATGAAATCTGGTTGTTGAGCACTCCTTTACCAGCAATCTGCTCCTTCTTGACTCCATTAAAGGCCGTTGCCTGGTCCTTGTAGCGCGCCAGAATGACTTGCTCATCATCTGTAGAGAAAATATCCTTAGCTTTTCCCGAATATAACAACTTATTAGACATTTTAATATTCGCCTTTCGTGGTTTTATACCCTCATTTTATCATCTTTGAATACATTTTACAAGAAATTCCGTATAAACTTTCTGTATCCAGTTAAAGAAATCGTTTCCTTTCCAAGATACGAAAAAAGACCGGAAGATACCGATCTTTTATTTTTAATGTTGCTTCTTCAGTTTCTCATGGATATAAGCCACCACATCGGAAATTGTTTTGAAGTTATCCATATCCTCATCAGGAATCTCAATATCAAAAGCTTCTTCCAGATTGATGATAAATTCCATCAAATCAACAGAGTCCACTCCCAGCTCCTCTTTCAAGCTCAGTTCTGGAGTGATATGCAGCTTCCTGCTGTCATGTTCTTGAATGATTTCGACAATTTTTGCATAAATTTCTTTTTCGCTCATGTTTACTCCTTTACATCTGAAAATTCAACGACCGATTTACCAACAACATCTGTTTCCAGCATGGTCCGAATCTGACGAATCGTGCTATAGACAGCCTTAGCATCGCTAGATCCATGCGTTTTGACAACAGGCGCTTTCAAACCGAATAGAACTGCACCGCCTGCACTAGAATAGTCCAGACTATTTTTGAGTCCTCGCAGGCTGTCCTTGAGCAGCCAAGCTCCCAATTTAGCCTTGAAACCACCGCCTAAAATAGACTTCTTCAGCTGACCCATAATACTGATAGCAGTTCCTTCGATTGATTTCAGAACGGCATTGCCAGTAAAACCATCTGCAACGACAACATCTGCCACATCATCCATCAAATCACGCGCTTCTACATTGCCGATAAAGTTAAGTGTCGAATCCCCAGCTAAAAGCTCATAGGCTTCCTTGCGCAGAGGGTCGCCCTTACTGCTTTCTGTTCCGTTATTCAAGAGACCCACCCTCGGCTTCTTGATTCCTCGGACATTTTCAGCATAGAAAGAACCCAAAGTCGCATACTGGTGTAAATGATGGGCTGTGTTTTCAGCATTGGCTCCCAGATCCAGCATATCAAATCCCTGACCGCCAACCGTTGGCATAGTAGATAAGAGACCCGGTCGGTCAATGTTCTTGATACGCCCTACGATAAAGAAGCCGGCTGCCAAAAGCGCTCCAGTATTTCCAGCAGACAGCATAGCATCTGCTTCCCCTGCCTTCACAGCCTTGGCTGCTAGCACCATACTAGCCTCTTTCTTCTGACGAATGGCCTTGGTCGGCTCGTCATCTGAGTCAATCTTTTCCTCCGTGTGGATGATGTGGACCCGCTCACCAGCAGTCAGATAAGGCTTGATTTTCGCTTCATCGCCATAAAGGAGAATTTCAATATCCGCAAACTCCTGTACCGCTCGATTGGCTCCTTCCACCAGAGCCTGAGGGGCATTGTCCCCTCCCATAGCATCAACAGCTATTTTTTTCATTAGATTTATTCCTCGTTCTTATCTTTTAAAATGTTTCCCCAGTCCCCCAGAGAATCTATAAATTTTTTGGATTTGAGATGGATGCCGACATATTCATCATAGAGCAGGTCGATAAAATCCCGCAGCTGCTTTTTAATATCTGGCTTCAAAGAAATGGTCTCCAATTCGCTAAAGCGGACCGCCTGAAATTGGTCCAGCAGAAAAAGAAGGTTGGGATTCAGATGACATCGTCTTTCATCCTGGTGATAATGGTCAGGGCAAAGCACTCCGCTATATTTGAAAGAGAAGTCAAAAGGCAGACCCGTTCGATGACAAAAAGCACAGTCATGGAAGTTCAGCGAAACTCCAAAACGTGACAAAATCTGAATCTCAAAGATATTGGTCAGCACTTCATAGTCCAGACCATCATTCATCAGCTCCAGGGTTTTCTGCAGAAAAGCAAAGAGCGCCGGATCCGGCTGATTGTCCTGAAGACTGGCATCTGCCAAGGCCGCCACATAGCTGGCATAGGCCATGATGAATAAATCCTCATTGATGCGATGGTAGGTAACCACATCCTGATAGTCCTCGATATAGCTAAGACCATCATCATTGATTTTCATCAGTAAGTTCGCCGCAGTCAAAGGCTGAATGACGGGTGCTAGCTTGGATTTAACAGCATGCTTGACGAAAAACATCCGCTTACCAGCCTGTTCCGTAAAGATCTTGACCAGCTTGTCATCCTCACGGAAATTGCGGTTATAGAGAACCAGACCTTGACTTGTTAGAGATTTAAGCATAGTCCTCCATGTAGTCCTTGAGGCGTTTCAGAGCTTCTCGAATCGTCTCCATACTAGCCGCATAGGACAGACGGATATAGCCTTCTCCGTATTGACCAAAAGCTGCCCCCGGGATAAAGGCCACAGCCTTCTTCTCTGCAAAATCCTGCAGAAAGGCGAAAGAATCTTGATTATAACCATCTGGTATCTTAGCAAAGATATAAAAAGCCCCGTCTGGTTTGATAATCTTAAAGCCTAACTCTGCCATTTTCTCTATGATGTAATCACGACGCTGGATATACTCAGCCTTCATTGGCTCCGCATCATCTTTCCCAACTGTCAGGGCTTCAATACCGGCAAACTGAGCCATGGTATTGGCCGCTGTTACAAGATACTGGTGGCTCTTAATCAGCTGTGCAGTGAAAACTGCTGGAGCAAAGATAAAGCCCAACCGCCAGCCAGTCATGGCATGAGACTTAGACAGGCCGTTGATAACGATGGTTTGGTCTGGCAGATACTCCGCGATGGAGACATGCCCCTGCTCTGTATAGGTCAGCTCAGAATAGACCTCATCGCAGACCACAAAGACTTGGTATTTTCCTAGGACATCCGCCAGAGCTTTGATCTGCTCCCGCGAATAAGTCACGCCGGTCGGATTGGCTGGATAATTAAGAATGACCGCTTTTAACTGCTCGCCCTGCTCCAAAATAGCTGCTTCCAGCATCTCTGGAGTGAGGACAAAGTTATTGGCCGTTGTATTAATCTCGACAATCTCTGCCCCCACTAGATTGACAATAGGCTCATAGCCTGGATAAGCAGGAGCTGGCAGCAAGACCTTGTCTCCTTCTTCTAGAATGGCTGTCAGCGTAGCCGACAAGGCCTCTGTCGCCCCAATTGTGACCAAAACCTCATCTTCTGGGCGATAGTGCAGATTATACTTTTCTTTCACAAAGCTGCTGGCCGCCTGACGCAGCTCCAAGAGACCGCTCATACCAGTGTAGTGACTTTGATTAGCATCAATCGCCGCCTTGGCTGCTTCTTTGATATGATCCGGTGTTGTAAAGTCCGGCTCCCCTAAGGTTAGCCGAAGAACTCCCGGAATAGCAGAAATTGATTGGTCAAACTGACGAATCAGCGAAATTTCTATTTTTTCTAAGTTTTTATTAAATTTCTTACTTAAATCCATACATACCTCCAGCCGCTCAATAGAACTATTATACTATAAATGCAGAAGCATAGCAAAAGCTATTACATGATTTCTTATGCAGAAAAAGGACTAAGCTTGCACTGAACCGCACCCCAAAAGTTAGACAGAAAAATCTAACTTTTGGGGTGTTTTTAAATGAAACTAACTTATGAGGATAAAGTTCAAATCTATGAACTAAGAAAACAAGGAATCAGCTTCAAGCGACTTTCAGAAAAATATGGAATGAACCTTTCAAATCTTAAGTACTTAATCCGATTGATTGATCGTTACGGAATAGAAAATGTCAAAAAAGGAAAGAATTATTATTACTCTCCTGAATTAAAACAAGAAATCATCAATAAGGT
>NZ_JAHZOW010000005.1:0-148351 GCF_019929145.1 Streptococcus sanguinis
CCTGTACCCATGCCGAACACAGCAGTTAAGCCCTAGAACGCCGGAAGTAGTTGGGGGTTGCCCCCTGTGAGATATGGAAGTCGCTTAGCAGTTATCCGCCATAGCTCAGTTGGTAGTAGCGCATGACTGTTAATCATGATGTCGTAGGTTCGAGTCCTACTGGCGGAGTTTCAAAGAGGTTTTTTACCTCTTTTTATTTTTAGTGATGGAGTATACTGGAGACAAGGTATTCTATAGTCTTATTTTAGTGTATTCTAAAGTTTGACTTTGTATTCTTTATAGTTAAATGAAAAAAGCAGAAGTTAGTCAGTGACTAGTTTCTGCTTTTTTGATTAGATTTTGTTTGATAAACATGGTTTCTAGGTATGGTCTTACTCCTGTGTTTGGGGTTCAAAGAAAGCTCGGTAAAGTGCGCGAATGGCAGCTTTTTCTTGATTCTTTTCAACAACAAACATGATGGATACTTCGCTTGAGCCTTGGGACATCATTTGAATGTTGATATTGTTTTCTGAAAGAGCTTTCGTTGCAGTGGCAGTTACACCAATATGACTTTTCATTTTTTCGCCAACAATCATGATAATGGAAAGGTCGTGTTCAATTTCTGCATGATCAACCTCTGCTTTTTGGACAAGTTGGCGAAGAATTTCTTCCTCTTTGATAGGAGTTAATTCGCGCTCACGTAAGATAATGGAAAGGTCGTCAATTCCTGTAGGCATGTGCTCCCAACCAATATTCAGGTCTTCGAGAATTTGAAGGACGCGTCTACCAAAGCCAATTTCTCTGTTCATCAGGTACTTGGACATATTAATGCTGACAAAGCCTGCATCTCCAGCAATTCCTACGACTGGTAGATGGTCCTTGCTGTGTTTATGAACAATTTGGGTACCTGGATGTTCTGGGTTGTTGGTATTTTTAATAACCAGCGGGATTTTGCCGCGGTATGCTGGAAGCAGAGCCTCGTCATGGAGAACGGTAAAGCCAGCGTAGGCTAATTCACGCATTTCACGATAGGTTAGCTCGGGAATGGAATGTGGCTTGTGGACAATGCCAGGATGGGCAGCAAAGATCCCATCAACATCAGTAAAGTTTTCATAAATATCTGCTTTGACACCCGCAGCAATGATAGAACCTGTAATATCAGAACCACCACGGGAGAAAGTACAGATTTGGCCATCTTGAGTAACACCAAAGAAACCTGGGATAACTAGAACTTCGTCAGAATTGTTGAGTTCTTCAATCTTATCATAGCTAGAAGGGAGAATTCTTGCATTGCCAGGTTCACTGGAAACGACGAGTCCTGCTTCTCTTGGATGTACGTAGCTAGCTGGAACGCCATTTTGACTGAAATAAGCTGCAATTAATTTGGCGTTGTTGTTTTCTCCAGCAGCAAGAAAAGTATCATAAAGAAATGCATTATCTTCAATTGGCAAAGTTGCAAGGCTTGTGATGCTTTTGGAAATTTTCTCCAGAACTTTTGGTTTCAAACCAAGTTCTGCCACCATATCTGCATAGCGATTGATAATCCACTGTTGATTTGGTGTGACATCATTTCCTGCTATGTACTCTCGGTAGTATTTAATCAGAGCATCGGTTACTTTGATATCGTCATCGTGTCGTTTTCCTGGCGCTGATACTACAACAAACCGACGTTCAGGATCAGATTTGACAATGTTCAAAACTTTTTCTAATTGAGTCGCAGAAGCCAGTGAACTTCCGCCAAATTTTACAACTTTCATTGGTTCTCCTATCTTATTTTAAAAATTATAACAAAATTCTGAAAATTATTCAAACGCAGTTTTTATACTATTTTTATCCAAAATATTACTTTTACACTTCAAATTTGAAGACCATCTATTTTTTCCCATTTTTTATTTCCTTTCTTTTATATTTTATGATAAAATATAAGTTGTGTATAATTTGAATATCAAATTATTTAAGAATAAAACAAAACGGCTGATTTGAAATCGGGTCGGGAATGGAGCTGAAATGACATTTAATGGAATTCTCTATCATGTAGCAGATGAGGTAGCAACGATTACTTTTAATCGTCCTGAAGTTTCAAATGGCTTTAATATTCCTATGTGTGAGGAAATTTTAGAGGCTATTGAACTTGCTGCTAAGGATGAGTCCGTCAAATTTTTAGTTATCAATGCTAATGGTAAGGTTTTTTCAGTGGGTGGGGATTTGGCTGAGATGCAGAGAGCTGTCAGTGATGATGACGTCCAATCCTTGGTGAAAATCGCAGAGCTGGTGAATGATATTTCCTTTGCTATGAAGCGTCTGCCTAAGCCTATCATCATGAGTGTTGATGGCCCAGTTGCTGGTGCGGCTGCTAATATGGTCGTTGCAGCAGATTTCTGTATTGCCACTGAAAAATCCCGTTTCATTCAGGCCTTTGTAGGTGTTGGTCTGGCGCCAGATGCTGGTGGTCTTTTCTTACTGACTCGTGCTATCGGGGTAACTCGGGCGACCCATCTGGTTATGACTGGGGAAGCTCTGACTGCAGAGAAAGCTCTGGATTACGGCTTGCTTTATAAAGTCTGTGAAGCAGAGAAATTGGAAAAAACAACGGAACAGTTGCTGAAGAAGCTGAAACGTGGCTCTCTAAATTCTTACAGAGCCATGAAAGAAATGGTTTGGAAGAGTCTGTTCAGTGGCTGGTCTGAGTATGCAGAGCTAGAGTTGGAACTGCAGAAATCGCTGGCTTTCACAGAAGATTTCAAAGAGGGAGTTCGGGCATACTCTGAGAAGCGTCGTCCAAACTTCATAGGTAAATAATGTATTGGTTCAAGGTTGCTTAATTTGCAAGTTGTTTACGGAAATATTTGAAAATCAAATTAATTTTCAAAAAAGCTTGCAAATTACTTTTCTATCTGATAAAATTTGATTGTCAAAGTATTTTCTTAAGGAGGGTTGGTTTTGAATTTTCAGTTAGTAAATGATTACTTAACGTCTATTTTCAATAATGTCTTGGTTATTGAAGAATCGAGCCTAAGAAGCAGTCGCTTCAACGATGTCTCCATTAAGGAAATGCATACAATAGATGTCATTGGCACAACCCCAAATGCTACTCCAAGTGATATATCACGAGAATTGATGGTTACCTTGGGGACTGTTACGACTAGTTTGAATAATCTGGAGCGTAAGGGTTATATTGAGCGGCGTCGGTCGGAAGTTGACCGTCGTGTGGTGCATCTGAATTTGACAAAGAATGGGCGGCTTTTGTATCGTCTTCACAAGCGATTCCACAACCGCATGGTCATGCAAGTAGTGGATGGGATGAGTCCAGAAGAGAGACAAGTGATGCAAAAGGGCCTGCAAAATTTATATAGTTTCCTAGAGGATTTGAAATAATGAACTATGCTAAGATTAGCCAAGCGGCTCATTATGCTCCCCGTCAGATTGTCAGCAATGATGATCTAGCCAAGATTATGGATACCAGTGATGAGTGGATTTCAAGTCGAACTGGGATTAAAAAACGCCATTTATCGTCAGATGAAACGACCAGTGATTTAGCTACAAAAGTAGCAGAGAGTTTGCTGCAAAAGTCAGGAATTTCTGCTCAAGATCTGGACTTTATCATTGTTGCCACCATTACACCTGATTCTTTAATGCCTTCAACAGCTGCTAGAGTACAGGCAAACATCGGTGCTAAGAATGCCTTTGCCTTTGATTTGACGGCAGCCTGCAGTGGCTTTATCTTCGCCCTATCTACTGGGGAAAAATTTATTTCTTCAGGCCGTTATCAAAAAGGTCTAGTCATAGGAAGTGAGACGCTCTCTAAGACGGTAGATTGGTCGGATCGTTCAACAGCGGTTCTCTTTGGAGATGGTGCTGGCGGTGTCCTGTTGGAAAGTGCTTCAGAACAGCATTTTTTGGCAGAAAGTCAGTTTACGGACGGATCTCGCGGAGATAGTCTGACCTGCGGAAAAATCGGTTTGTCTTCACCTTTTTCAGAAAAAGGTGAGAATCAGCCTTATCTGACAATGGACGGTAGAGCTATTTTCGACTTTGCTATTCGTGATGTTGCTCGTTCTATCAGGGAAACCATTGAAAGCAGTCAGCTTTCAGCGGAAGATTTGGATTTTCTGTTGCTGCATCAGGCAAATATCCGTATTTTGGATAAAATGGCTAAGAAGCTTGGTGTTGCGCGGGAGAAACTTCCAGCCAATATGATGGAATATGGCAATACTAGCGCTGCTAGCATCCCGATTTTATTATCTGAGTGTGTCGAGCAAGGACTGATTAAACTGAACGGAAATCAGACAATTTTGATGTCAGGTTTCGGTGGAGGTTTGACATGGGGCACGCTTATTGTTACAATTTAGTTAATCAAGTGGAAACACATGATAAAAAATATTTTATTTTTAAAGGAGTCTATCCATGGCAGTATTTGAAAAAGTACAAGAAATTATCGTTGAAGAACTTGGCAAAGAGCCATCAGAAGTTACTCTTGAGTCAACTTTCGATGATCTTGAAGCAGATTCATTGGATTTGTTCCAAGTGATTTCAGAAATTGAAGATGCATTTGACATCCAAATCGAAACTGAAGAAGGTTTGAACACAGTTGGTGATTTGGTTGCTTATGTAGAAGAAAAAACTAAATAAGCAAGTAACTGAGAGTATCGAAAGATATTCTCTCTTGTTTAGGTAATAGTTTGACTGTCAAAGTAAAGAAAATACATCTAGCGTGTGGTAGTTTGAAATCAAGCTATTACTTAAGCAATGATAAAAGGAAGGTATTATGCAAACACGTATTACAGAATTATTGAACATTGATTATCCTATTTTCCAAGGCGGGATGGCCTGGGTTGCTGACGGCGACTTGGCTGGCGCAGTTTCAAAAGCCGGTGGTCTTGGTATCATCGGTGGCGGAAATGCACCTAAGGAAGTGGTAAAGGCTAATATTGACAAGATTAAGTCCTTAACAGACCGTCCTTTCGGGGTTAATATCATGCTGCTGTCTCCTTTTGCGGACGACATTGTTGATCTCGTCATTGAAGAGGGAGTAAAAGTAGTAACGACTGGTGCGGGTAATCCAAGCAAGCACATGGCTCGTTTCCATGAAGCGGGGATTACAGTTATCCCTGTTGTGCCAAGTGTGGCCTTGGCTAAGCGGATGGAAAAAATCGGTGCGGATGCAGTCATTGCAGAAGGTATGGAAGCAGGCGGTCACATCGGGAAATTGACTACCATGTCCTTAGTTCGTCAGGTTGCAGAAGCAGTCAGTATTCCGGTTATTGCTGCCGGTGGTATTGCAGATGGTGCTGGTGCTGCGGCTGGATTTATGCTGGGAGCAGAGGCTGTTCAGGTCGGAACTCGCTTTGTTGTTGCAAAGGAATCCAATGCCCATCAAAACTATAAGAACATGATTTTGAAGGCTCGCGATATTGATACGACTATCTCTGCACAACATTTTGGTCACGCGGTTCGTGCTATCAAGAATAAGCTGACACGTGATTTCGAAAAGGCAGAAAAAGAAGCCTTCAAGCAAGAAAATCCAGATTTGACTGTTTTTGAAAATCTTGGAGCTGGTGCTTTGGCCAATGCGGTTGTTCGCGGAGATGTGGAAAATGGTTCCGTCATGTCTGGTCAAATTGCTGGTTTAATCAGTAAGGAAGAGACAGTCGAAGAAATCCTCAAAGATATCTACTATGGTGCTGCTGAGAAAATTCAGCAGGAAGCTAAACGTTGGGCAGGAGTAACTAGAAATGACTAAAAGAGCCTTTCTCTTTGCCGGTCAGGGAGCGCAGTACCTTGGAATGGGGCGTGAGCTTTATGATCAGTATGAGCTTGTGCGGTCAACTTTTGATGAAGCTAGCCAAGTTCTAGGTTATGATGTCCGAGCTTTGATCGATCAAGATGAAGAAAAGCTCAATCAAACTCGCTACACGCAACCGGCTATTTTAACAACTTCAGTAGCTATTTATCGGCTCTTGGCTGATAAGGGAATCGAGCCTGATATGGTAGCAGGTCTCTCGCTTGGAGAATATTCTGCTTTGGTGGCTGCGGGCGCCCTTGATTTTAAGACTGCAGTGGGCTTGGTTGCTAAGCGTGGTAGCTTCATGGAAGAGGCAGCTCCAGCAGGTTCTGGAAAAATGGTCGCAGTTTTAAATGCTGAGGCTTCTCTCATTGAAGAGGTCTGTCAGGAAGCAAGCGCTATTGGTGTAGTCTCACCAGCCAACTATAATACGCCTAGTCAGATTGTTATTGGCGGAGAAGTGGCAGCAGTAGACAAGGCTGTGGGGCTTTTGAAAGATGCCGGTGTCAAGCGCTTAATTCCGCTCAATGTATCCGGGCCTTTCCATACGGCGCTTTTAAAGCCAGCCAGCGAACGATTGGCAGAAGTCTTGGAAACAGTTGAGTTTTCAGATTTTGTACGGCCATTAGTCGGAAATACTGAAGCAAGTGTGATGGAAAAAGAAAGAGTCAAAGAGCTTTTGACCCGTCAGGTAATGGAGCCGGTGCGCTTTTATGACAGCATTGCTAAGATGCAGGAAACTGGTGTGACTGAATTTATCGAAATCGGTCCTGGCAAAGTCCTGTCTGGTTTTATTAAGAAAATTGATAAATCTGCGGATGTACGCCAAGTTGAAGATGTAGAAAGTTTGAATGCTCTTCTAGAAAAATAATGAGGAATCATCATGGAATTACAAAACAAGAATGTGTTAATTACAGGGTCCGCTCGTGGGATTGGGCTGGCAATTGCGCATAAATTTGCCAGTGTCGGAGCCAATGTTATCTTAAACGGACTAAGCGGGATTTCTGATGATATTTTGGCTGAATTTGCCGGCTATTCTGGTAAAGTCGTAGCTGTTATTGGGGATGTGTCTAAATCTGCGGATGCTCAGCGGATAGTGGAAGAAGCTGTTGCGGCTCTGGGGTCTGTGGATGTATTGGTCAATAACGCTGGTATTACACGTGATAAGCTGATGCTGAAAATGACGGAAGAAGATTTTGAGCAGGTGCTGAAAGTGAACTTGACTGGAACATTCAATATGACACAATCAGTCCTGAAACCGATGACAAAAGCTCGTCAGGGTGCTATTATCAACCTATCGAGTGTTGTTGGTTTGGCTGGAAATATCGGTCAGGCAAACTATGCAGCTTCCAAGGCCGGTCTGATTGGTTTTTCTAAGTCAGTAGCCCGTGAAGTGGCAGCGCGTAATATCCGTGTGAACTGCATTGCCCCTGGCTTTATCGCATCTGATATGACAGATGTGCTCCCAGAAAAAATTAAGGAAGCGTCTCTGGCGCTCATTCCGATGAAGCGTTTTGGTACTCCGGAAGAAGTAGCAGATGTTGCTCTCTTCTTGGCGGGTCAAGAATATCTGACGGGTCAAGTCATCACGATTGATGGCGGCTTTACTATGCAGTAAGTCACAGTTTTTGAATATTAACGAGTAGAAAATCAGTTGATTCATCTAAATAAAGGAGCTCAATATGAAACTTAATCGAGTTGTTGTAACAGGATACGGTTTAACTTCACCTATCGGGAATACTCCAGAAGAATTCTGGAATAATTTAAAAGAAGGCAATATTGGAATCGGTCCAATTACTAAATTTGATCATAGTGAATACAGTGTTCACAATGCGGCGGAAATTCAGGATTTTCCTTTTGATAAATACTTTGTCAAAAAGGATACCAATCGTTATGATAATTACACACTTTATGCGATTTATGCTTCTCAAGAAGCGGTCAACAATGCTCACTTAGATGTAGATGCGTTGGATAAGGATCGCTTTGGTGTCATTGTGGCTTCAGGTATCGGTGGGATTCAGGAAATTGAAGAGCAGGTTGTTCGCTTGCATGAAAAAGGTCCTAAACGTATCAAACCTTTGACCTTGCCAAAAGCCCTGCCAAATATGGGGGCAGGAAATGTGGCTATGCGCTTTGGAGCCAATGGTATCTGTAAGTCGGTCAATACAGCCTGTGCCTCAGCAAACGATGCGATTGGTGAAGCTTTCCGCTCAATTAAGTTCGGTTATCAAGATGTCATGCTGGTCGGTGGCTCAGAAGCTTCTATTACGCCGTTTGCGATTGCTGGTTTCCAGGCTCTGACTGCTCTTTCTATGACAGAAGATCCTAAGCGCGCTTCTATTCCGTTTGATAAGGACCGCAATGGCTTTGTCATGGGTGAAGGTTCTGGTATGCTGGTTCTGGAAAGTTTGGAACATGCTGAGAAGCGTGGAGCAACTATTTTGGCTGAGGTGGTAGGATACGGCCACACTTGTGACGCTTACCATATGACCTCTCCGCATCCAGAAGGTTTGGGCGCTATCAAGGCGATTAAACAGGCGGTTGAAGAAGCTGAAATTGAGCCAAAAGATGTAGCTTATGTCAATGCTCATGGTACATCAACCCCTGCTAACGAAAAAGGCGAAAGCGGAGCCATTGTTTCTGTCTTTGGTAAAGATGTAGCGGTGTCTTCAACTAAATCCTTTACAGGACACTTGCTCGGTGCAGCGGGCGCGGTTGAGGCTATTGCGACGATTGAAGCAATGCGTCATAGCTATGTGCCAAAAACAGCTGGTACAACAGAGCTGCCAGACTATATTGAAGCCAACGTTATTTACGGTCAAGGTAAGGAACAGGAAATCCCTTATGCAATTTCCAATACATTTGGCTTTGGCGGCCACAATGCAGTTCTTGCCTTTAAACGCTGGGAGGCTTAAAAACCTATGAATATCAACGAAATTAAAGATTTAATGGCGCAGTTTGACCAGTCTAGTCTGCGTGAGTTTTCTTACAAAAATCAGAGCGATGAGCTGACTTTTAGTAAGAATGAAGGTCAGGCTCCAGTTCCAACAGCCAGTGCTGCTCCAATTGCTGCACCTTTGCAGGCTACGAGTGCGCCTGTGATTGAGCCAACTCCTCAAGCAGCTCCGCCTGCAGAGCCAGAAGCAGTTTCAGAAGCTCCGGCACCTGCTGCTGAAGGTGATGTTGTGGAAAGTCCTTTGGTTGGTGTGGCTTACTTAGCAGCTGGTCCAGACAAGCCGCCGTTTGTATCTGTTGGAGACCAAGTTAAAAAAGGTCAAACCCTGATGATTATTGAAGCGATGAAGGTCATGAATGAAGTTCCAGCACCTAAAGATGGTCTGGTTACAGAAATTCTGGTTCAGAATGAAGAAATGGTTGAATTTGGGAAAGGGCTGGTACGGATCAAATGATTGATATCAATGCAATAAAAGAAGCACTTCCGCACCGCTATCCGATGCTTTTGGTAGACCGAGTTTTGGAAGTTAGTGAAGATGAGATTGTTGCTCTGAAAAACGTTACAGTCAATGAGCCTTTCTTTAACGGACATTTTCCTCAATATCCTGTGATGCCAGGTGTCTTGATCATGGAAGCTCTAGCTCAAACAGCCGGCGTGCTGGAATTGTCCAAAGAAGAAAATAAGGGCAAACTGGTCTTCTATGCTGGCATGGACAAGGTTAAGTTCAAAAAGCAAGTTGTACCAGGTGATCAGCTAATTATGACAGCTAAGTTTGTCAAGCGTCGCGGAACCATTGCGGTTGTAGAGGCGAAAGCAGAAGTTGATGGGAAACTTGCAGCCAGTGGTACCTTGACCTTTGCGATTGGCCAGTAGATAAAAGGAGCTTTCACCATGTTTCGTAAAATTTTAATTGCTAACCGTGGGGAAATTGCGGTCAGAATTATTCGTGCAGCCCGCGAGTTGGGAATTGATACGGTAGCTGTCTATTCAACGGCTGACAAGGAAGCACTCCATACCTTACTGGCTGATGAGGCTGTCTGCATCGGCCCAGCCAAGTCTACAGATTCTTATCTGAATATGAACGCTGTCCTGTCTGCTGCTGTTCTGACAGGTACAGAAGCCATTCATCCTGGTTTTGGTTTTTTGAGCGAAAACTCTAAATTTGCGACCATGTGCGAAGAAGTCGGCATTAAGTTTATTGGACCTTCAGGTGCTGTGATGGACTTGATGGGCGACAAGATTAATGCTCGGGCTCAAATGATTAAGGCGAAAGTGCCGGTTATCCCAGGTTCTGATGGAGAAGTTCATACCTCTGAAGAAGCTTTGGAAGTCGCTGAAAAGATTGGTTATCCAGTCATGCTTAAAGCTTCTGCTGGCGGCGGCGGCAAGGGAATTCGTAAGGTTGAGAAGGCTGAGGATTTAGTAGCGGCCTTTGAGTCTGCATCTAGCGAAGCCAAAGCGGCCTTTGGTAATGGTGCTATGTATATGGAGCGAGTCATCTATCCAGCGCGCCATATTGAAGTGCAGATTTTGGCAGATCAGCAGGGGCATGTCGTCCACTTGGGCGAGCGGGATTGCTCTTTGCAGCGTAATAATCAGAAGGTGCTGGAAGAAAGTCCATCTGTGGCGATTGGGAAAACCCTGCGTCAGCAGATTGGTGAAGCAGCTGTTCGGGCTGCTCAGTCTGTCGGCTATGAAAATGCTGGTACAATTGAGTTTCTGCTTGATGAAGCCAAGGGTGAATTCTACTTTATGGAGATGAACACTCGGGTGCAGGTTGAGCATCCAGTGACCGAGTTTGTTACCGGTGTGGATATTGTAAAAGAGCAGATTAAGATTGCAAACGGTCAGAAGCTGTCCTTCAGTCAGGATGATGTTGAAATCCGAGGGCATGCGATTGAGTGTCGGATTAATGCTGAAAATCCAGCCTTTAACTTTGCGCCGAGTCCAGGTAAGATTTCAAATGTTTATCTGCCAAGCGGTGGAGTGGGTCTGCGCGTGGATTCAGCCGTCTATCCTGGCTATACCATCCCGCCTTATTACGATAGCATGATTGCGAAGATAATTGTTCACGGGGAAAATCGCTTTGATGCTCTGATGAAGATGCAACGTGCACTCTATGAACTAGAAATTGACGGTGTTGTGACCAACAGTGGTTTCCAATTGGACTTAATCTCAGATTCTAATGTAATTGCTGGTGATTATGACACAGCCTTTCTCATGGAGAAGTTCCTTCCGGCTTATCAAGAGAAACAATAGATGAGACATGTAAGAGCTGCTCTGTAAACTCGAAAGATAGTGGCTCTTGCTGTTTGATGTGCCTGAGTATAAAATCTTGAAAAGGAGAAGACGTAAACGATGGCTTTGTTTTCAAAGAAGGATAAATATATCCGTATCAATCCTAATCGAGCGAGTCGGGAAAAGCCTCAAGCAAAGCCTGAGGTACCAGACGAACTCTTTTCGAAATGCCCAGGTTGTAAGCATACCATTTACCAAAAAGATCTTGGGAATGACAGTGTGTGTCCTAACTGTGGCTATAATTTCCGTATCTCTGCTCATGAGCGCTTAAACCTAACTGTGGATGAGAACAGTTTTGAGGAGATGTTCACTGGAATTGAAACCAAGGATCCTCTGAACTTCCCAAACTATCAGGAGAAGTTGGCTCTTACCCGTGAGAAGACGGGACTTGATGAGGCTGTTCTGACTGGGACGGCTAGCATCAAGGGGCATAAAACGGCTCTTGGAATCATGGATTCGAACTTTATCATGGCTTCTATGGGGACAGTTGTGGGTGAAAAGATTACCCGCCTCTTTGAGTATGCGACAGAGCATAAATTGCCAGTCGTTCTGTTTACGGCTTCTGGCGGTGCCCGCATGCAAGAGGGCATTATGAGCTTGATGCAGATGGCTAAGGTCTCTGCGGCTGTTCAGCGGCACTCTGCTGCAGGCCTCTTCTATTTGACTGTCTTGACAGATCCGACAACTGGTGGTGTCACAGCCTCTTTCGCTATGGAGGGTGATATTATTCTGGCTGAAACTCAGGCTCTTGTTGGATTTGCCGGGCGTCGGGTCATTGAGTCTACAGTTCGTGAGAAGCTGCCAGATGATTTTCAAAAGGCTGAATTTCTCATGGAGCATGGTTTTGTTGATGCCATCGTCAAGCGTGGTGACATGAGAGATACACTTGCTACCTTATTAGCATTCCATGGAGGTCAAGCATGACAAAAATCACTCGGATTATTAAAGAAGCGCGTGATCAGGCTCGTTTGACTGCGCTGGATTTTGCACAAGGAATTTTTGATAACTTCGTCGAGCTGCATGGAGATCGCTCTTTTCGAGATGACGGTGCAGTGATTGGAGGTATTGGGACACTAAACGGTCAGCCTGTAACGGTGGTCGGTATTCAAAAGGGTCGCAATTTGCAGGATAATTTGCGACGAAACTTTGGACAGCCGCATCCGGAAGGCTACCGCAAGGCTCTGCGTCTCATGAAGCAGGCGGAAAAATTTGGTCGTCCTGTGGTAACCTTTATCAATACGGCAGGTGCTTATCCTGGTGTCGGTGCTGAGGAACGTGGCCAAGGGGAAGCTATTGCCCGCAATTTGATGGAAATGAGCAATCTCAAAGTACCGATTATTGCCATCATCATTGGTGAAGGTGGCTCAGGTGGTGCCTTGGCTTTGGCTGTAGCAGACAAGGTCTGGATGCTGGAAAACTCTATGTATGCAGTTCTTAGTCCAGAAGGCTTTGCTTCTATCCTCTGGAAAGACGGCAGCCGCGCTATGGAAGCAGCCGAGCTGATGAAAATTACTTCACACGAGCTCTTGCAGATGGAAGTGGTGGATAAGGTCATTCCTGAAAGAGGCTTTAACAACCATGAATTACTGGCTGCAGTGAAAGAAGAAATCGCAACTGAGTTGAATAGTCTGTCTCAGCTACCCTTGGAGCAATTACTGGAAAATCGCTACCAGAGATTCAGGAAATATTAAAAAATCGAAGCCCAAAGGCTTCTTTTTCTCGTTTCGGATTCTTGTTTGGAATTGATGTGGAGCTACCTCACGAGGGAAATATATTTTAGTTTGAAAAATCGCATTATATTCTCTTTATAGGACTTATATAAAATATATATTATACAAGCTATTGGTCCTATGTTAAGATAGTTTCTAATTAAAAGAAATGAGGTTTCATATGTCAGAATTTACTATCCACACGATTGAGTCCGCACCAGCCGAGGTAAAAGAAGTCCTGGAAACTGTTCAAAAAGATAACGGTGGTTATATTCCTAATCTTATCGGTCTTTTGGCCAATGCGCCAACGGCTTTGGAAACATATCGGACGGTTGGAGCTATCAATCGCCGTAACAGCCTGACACCGACTGAGCGTGAAGTAGTGCAGATTACGGCTGCGGTTACCAATGGCTGTGCTTTCTGTGTGGCGGGTCATACAGCTTTTTCAATCAAGCAGATTCAAATGAATGATGATCTTTTGGAGGCTCTGCGCAATCGTACTCCGATTGATACAGATCCGAAGTTAGATACACTTGCTAAATTTACCATTGCTGTCATCAATACCAAGGGACGGGTCGGAGATGAAGCCTTGGCAGACTTCCTAGAAGCGGGCTATTCGCATGAGAATGCTCTGGATGTAGTTCTGGGTGTCAGCCTTGCGACTCTTTGCAATTATGCCAATAATCTGGCCAACACGCCAATTAATCCGGAATTACAGCCTTATGCCTAGTATTTAAGGAGGTGGCAAATGACATTTTTTTCAGAAGAGTTTATCAACTGGTTGGATGATCACGCTGATCAGATTGACAAAGAATCCTGTGAAGCGGGTAACCAACTGATTGAGCGTATCGCCGCTGAAGGAGCCTTTAGGGTTGGCGTTCCAGAAGAGCTGGGAGGCCGAGGTGGCAATGATACCGATGTGATTGAAGTGCTCAAGGAGCTGGCTCACCATTCCTTGACCGCTTCCTTTATCTCTTGGGGGCAGAGGACCTTTATTGATAACATTTTAAAATCTCCTAATCCCTACTTTAGACACCACTATTTGGAAGGGCTCTTGTCAGGGGAATATGCAGGTGCGACAGCCCTGTCCAATGCTGTTAAATTCCTGTCGGACTTAGAAGAGTTAAATGTCTCTATTGTGGAAGAAGATGGACAGCTTTATCTCAAGGGACGTCTGCCTTGGGTAACCAATGCTCGCGCGGATCGCTTTCTCAGCATATTTGTTGCCGGTTTCGAAGACGGGAGCCGCCAGCCGCTGGTTCTGGCTGTGCCATCTGACGCAGAGAATTTCTCCCGTTCAGCGGATTTAGAGTTTGTATCTTTGCAAGGGGGAAATACAGCTGCCCTGACCTTTAACCATGTGCCTTTGCAAGAGGAATGGATTCTTGCTCAAGATGTCCAGGACTTTTTGGCAGAAAATCGCCCAGCTTTTCTAGGTTATCAGTTTGGTTTGGCTCTTGGCTTAGCAGAGAAGTCTCTGACGGAGGTCGAGGCCAATCTGTCAGTTCGCTCCATTTTGAGAGAGGAGTGGGAGGAGCAAGTGGCTGCTCTGACTGAAATCCAGGATCAGCTCTATAGAGGACTTCTCCAGCCTGGCTATTTTGTTGAGCGTCCTAAGGAGCTCTTCCAGCTGCGAATTGATATAGTTGATGTAGTGGCTCAAAGTCTGCTCTTGGAGTTGCAGGCTAGTGGAGGCAGAGGATACTTGAGTAATTCGACTTCTGGATTTATCCGCCGTTGGAACGAAGGAGCTTTTCTTCCCATTGTCTCACCGAGTGCAGTCCAGCTGCGGCATATTTTAGAAGTTTCATAGAAATGATAGCAAACAAACGTCTGATTGGCATTGAAAAGGGACTTCATGACATTACTATAAAAGGAGTTGCTTCGTGAACAGCAAACGACCGCCCATTCTCTTATCTGGGTTGATTCTTGGCCTATTTGGCTTAGCTAATCTTTTACTGAACTACCATTCTATCTTTTTCCACTTGTTAAATGGTCTGGCATTGATACTTTGGATTTATCTGACACTGGCTTTAGTACTGTCATTTTCGGACTATCGGCAGGATTTGCAAAAGGCCCCTTTCTTATCGAGCTTTGCGACTTATCCTATGGCTAGTATGCTCTTAGCTTCTTACCTAAGCAAGCTTGGCTTATTTTGGATGAGCCAGTTGCTTTGGTACTTGGCCTTGCTGCTGCATGTTTTTCTAATAGCTATCTTTACTTGGAAGTATGTTTTTAAGGCCGAAGGATTATCTTTAACCCCGAGCTGGACGGTTCTCTATGTTGGCTTGGCCATGGCAAGCTTGACTCAGGGTGTAGTTCATCAGCCATTTTTGGGCTATGTAGCTTGGTTTTTTGCTCTGCTACTGAGTTTGATTCTATATCCCTTATTTTACAGGGCTAGGCGGTCACAAAGGCTGCCTGATGCTTTAAAGCCGCAGTGGGCCATTTACTGTGCACCTTTTTCGCTCCTGCTGGGAAGTTATATCCGTTTGGCTAGTTCTGATGCTGAAGGTTGGTTTGTCGCCTTGCTGCTCCTCTTATCGCAGGCCTTTTATCTCTTGGTTCTATGCCTCTTACCTCGCATTTTCCGACTGGGACCTCAGCTTAGCTGGTCAGCCTTGACCTTTCCTCTTGTCAATACAGCTTTTGCCCTGAAACTGGGACTTGATTATCTAGGTTGGGCATGGCTTGTTTGCCTAAGTCATGCAGAAGCTCTGCTAGCTTTCGTAATTGTCCTTTATGTTTGTTTTTACTATACAGTCTCATTGCGAGCCAGAAAGATAACAAAAAATCCGAGATGACACTCTTTGAAAATCTGTTTTTGATTTTCTCTGAGTTGATCTCGGATTTTTTTAATTTTAGCAAAATAAGTCTGCATTTAGACCTAGTGATAAGGGAAAAGTTGTGTACAAGTCATCCGTTTTTAAGGTGGTTCATAACTGTCAAAGGTGGTTTAAACCAGAAATAGTTTATCCTAATCATCAAAATCCGCACAGAGAGCATGAAATATCTGAGTTAAAAAACTCTTCTTGAAAGCCTTTACAACTTGAAGGAGAATCGGTATAATAAATACAGAAAACGTTTGCATAGATGTTCTCTATAAGAAAAAATAAAGGAGTTTTCTGTTTATGAAAAATAACTATCACCTACAGTCTCGGATGGGGGAAAAGCGTCATTATTTCGGCATCCGTCGCTTAAAAGTAGGAGTGGCCTCTGTTGTCATTGCCTCAGTTTTCCTACTGGGGAATGCTCAGCTAGTCCAAGCGGATGAGGCGAGCACAGCCACCAGCCCAGCAACAGAAGCAGTATCTAATGCAAATGCGTCCGCCCTACCTAAGTCAGTAGATGAAGAAAAAACTGGAGAGGCAGATAGTTCAGGAGCGGGGGCTTCAGAGCAGGCAGCTCCAACTGGTATGCTAGCAGATCAAGCTCCAGCTAGTGCAGTTTCAGAAGCAGCTGGTCAAGATGCTGCAAATCCAAGTGAAAAAGACAAGCAAGAACCCGTTAGTCAGCCGCAAGCTTCAGCGAAAGAAGCTATCGAAGAGGGCAATATTCGCTTTCATTTCAAAACCTTGCCCTCACAAAATTTAGATAGCTTGGGCCTGTGGACTTGGGATGATGTTGAGACGCCTTCTAGTCAAAAGGGAGCTTGGCCGACCGGAGCGACTAGTTTTGCGACTGCTAAAGAAGATGACTACGGTTATTATCTTGATGTTAAGATGGCTGAGAAAAGAAGCAAAATCAGCCTTCTAATCAATAATACAGCAGGTCAGAATATTACGGGTGACAAGACGGTCGAGCTACTCAGTCCTCAGATGAATGAGATTTGGTTTGACACAGACTATCAACCTCATACTTACGAGCCTTTGAAAAAAGGGATGGTTCGAATCAACTACTATCGTACAGACGGCCAGTATGATAAGAAGTCGCTCTGGCTCTGGGGAGATGTCCAAAATCCAAGTAAGAATTGGCCTGACGGAGTGAACTTTGAGAAGACTGGGAAATATGGCCGCTATGTAGATGTTCCCTTGAAGGATGCTGCTAAGACGATTGGCTTCTTACTTTTAGACGAAAGCAAATCAGGAGATGATGTGAAGATTCAAAATCAGGATTATAATTTCACGAATTTGGAGAAAAACAGCCAAATTTTCTTGCGTGATGCGGATCCGACAGTTTATACCAACCCTTACTTTGCCAATGATATTCGTATGACGGGAGCCCAGCATATTGGCTTGACTGAGATTGAGGCCAGCTTTTCTACCTTAGAAAGTGCTAAAAAAGAGGACATTTTAAAGAACTTAAAGATTACAGACAAAGATGGCCATGAAGTCGCTGTTAAAGATGTGGTTCTGGCTCCTGAGACCAAAAGTGCCAAATTCATCGGTGATTTTAACCAAGCCCAGTCACCTTACCTTATCAAATATGGAAATGATCAATTCAAAACCAGCATGAACTGGCAGCTGAAGGATAGTATTTACAAGTATGATGGTGAGTTGGGAGCGCGTGTTTCTCAGGCGGGCAAACAAGTGGACCTAACTTTCTGGTCACCAAGTGCGGACCAAGTTGATTTGGTGGTCTATGACAAGGAAGATCAGAACAAGGTCCTTGGGCGCATAGCTATGCAGAAAGGTGAGTCTGGCACATGGACCAGCAGTTTGACGCCTGAGAGCGGTCTAGGAATTTCTGACTATCGTGGATATTTTTATCATTATGAAATTACTCGCGGCGGCAAAAAGTTTCTTGTGCTGGATCCTTATGCCAAGTCTTTAGCAGCTTGGAACAGTGAAGATGCGGACAAGGGGGATGCCTACAAGATTGCTAAGGCAGCCTTTGTAGATCCAAGTGAATATGGACCGAAAGACCTGACCTATGCTACTATTCCGAACTTCAAGAAGCGGGAAGATGCCTTGATTTATGAGGCGCACGTTCGTGACTTTACCTCTGATCCAGCTATTTCAAAGGATTTGAAATCTCAATTTGGAACCTTCTCAGCTTTCATTGAGAAATTAGATTATTTGAAAGACTTGGGAGTGACCCACGTTCAGCTCCTGCCAGTTCTAAGTTATTACTTTGTAAATGAGCTGAAAAATGCTGAGCGCATGGACAAGTACGCTTCTAGCAACAGCAACTATAACTGGGGCTATGACCCGCAAAACTACTTCTCGCTGACAGGTATGTACTCCAGTGCGCCGACAGATCCAGCCAAGCGCATTGAGGAATTCAAAAATCTTGTCAATGAAATTCATAAGCGCGGCATGGGCGTTATCATGGATGTGGTCTATAATCATACGGCTAAAACCTCTATCTTTGAGGATTTGGAGCCTAATTACTACCACTTTATGGATGCGGATGGTACACCGAGATCCAGCTTTGGCGGCGGCCGCTTGGGTACTACTCACTATATGAGCAGACGGGTCTTGGTGGATTCGATCAAGTACCTGACAGAGCAGTACAAGGTAGATGGTTTCCGCTTTGATATGATGGGGGACCACGATGCTGAGTCCATCCAAAAAGCTTTTGAAGAAGCTAAAAAGCTCAATCCAAATCTCATTATGCTGGGTGAGGGCTGGAAGACTTATGCAGGTGATGAAAATAAAGCTGTCCAGCCGGCTGACCAATCTTGGATGAAGTCAACAGACACGGTAGCAGTCTTCTCTGATGATATTCGCAATACCTTGAAATCAGGTTATCCAAATGAGGGAACACCAGCCTTTATCACCGGTGGCAAACGCAGTGTGGAAAATGTCTTCAAAAACATCAAGGCGCAGCCAACCAATTTTGAGGCGGATAGCCCAGGAGATGTGATCCAATACATCGCAGCCCATGATAATCTGACGCTCTTTGATATCATTGCTCAGTCAATCAAGAAAGATCCGGCAGTGGCTGCCAATTATCAAGAGATTCATCGCCGCCTGCGTCTGGGAAATCTGATGATTCTGACTTCGCAAGGGACACCATTTATCCACTCTGGTCAAGAGTACGGCCGGACCAAGCAATTCCGCGATCCCGATTATAAATATCCGGTCTCAGAAGACAAGGTTCCAAACAAAGCGCATTTGTTAACCAATGAGGACGGCACGCCGTTTGACTATCCGTACTTCATTCATGATTCTTATGATTCGAGCGACGCGGTCAACCATTTTGATTGGACCAAGGCGACTGATTCGGAGAAATTCCCTGAAAATGCCAAGAGCCGTTCCTATATGAAAGGCTTGATTGCCTTGCGGAAATCAACGGATGCCTTTACCCGCAGTTCCAAAGATGAAGTGGAGCAAAATGTGACCCTCATTACCCAGCCTGGCAAGGATGGTGTTGAGAAAGAAGACCTTGTGCTCGGTTACCAAGTAGTTGCGTCAAATGGTGATATTTATGCGGTCTTTATCAATGCAGACACCAAGGAACGACAATTCAACTTTGGTGAAGCCTACAAGCATCTAGCAGGTGCAGAGGTTGTGGCAGATGGTAATACGGCAGGAGTGACAGCCATTTCTGATCCAGCAGGTGTCACCAGAAACAGCAATGGTTTAGCCCTAGCTCCGCTGACAGCGACTATTTTGCGACTTCGAAAAGTGACCCCAGCTCAGGAAGAAAAATCTCAAGCTCCAGTAGCTCAAAAAGAGCAGCTGTCTGCCCCTTATGCAGCCAACGCTCAGCCTCAGGCTTTATCCTTGGATGGGCAAAAAACTCAGGCTTCAGAAGTAAAAGAAGCGGCTAGCCAAACAGAAAAAGCCTTGCCAAAAACCGGAACAAGCACTTCCCTGCTGGCACTTTTAGGTGGCTTCCTTGCTTTCCTGGCCGGTTTGTTAACCTTTAGAAAGAAAGAGTAATAATTGATTATTGCCCTGTGAGAAATTTTTTAGACTATGGCTAAATAAAGACGACTTCCAATAATGGATGTCGTCTTTGCTTGCTTATATCTGTGTTAAACACTCTTACCAGGCAAGAGGCTGACTGGCAGGAAATAGCCAGTTGTTTGGACTTCTTGGCCGGCAATTTTTTTGAGGAGTAGGTCTACAGAGAGACGGGCGATATCTTTCAGTGGCTGCTTGATCGTTGCCAGCTGTGGGTAGTAGTTCTCCACAAAGTAGGTGCCATCGTAGCCAATGATTTTCAAATCTTCAGGGATCTGGATGTTCAGCTCCTGTGCGACCTTCATAATTAAAATGGCTGTCAGATCGTCTGATGTAAAAATGCCATCAGGTTTGGTCTGAGTCAGAATTTGCTTGATTTCCATCTCCTTACGGACCGGTGAGAAATCACTGGAAACATTGATAATCGGTGCGTCTGGCAGGACGGAAGCAAAGCCAGCATGGCGCAGGCCGGTTGGTGAGTTGGAATTGTCATTGCCAGTTATCATGATGACGTTTTGAGCTCCGGCCTTGACCAAGGTCTGAGCCGCCAGTACTCCGCCTCCGTAGTTGTCTGAGGAAACAACTGGGATATCCGGCGAGAGATTCCGGTCAAAGGCAATGATTGGTGCTGTCACGCGATTGTAGTCCTCGATACCTAGATTGTGGCTGCCGGAAATGATGCCGTCCACCTGATTGGCTTCCAGCATCTCAAGGTATTCACGCTCCTTGTCAGAGTCATGCTCACTATTGCAGATGATGGTTTTATAGCCTTGTTTAAAGAGCTCATGCTCCAGCTTGTCAATCAATTCTGCATAAAAGACATTGCTGATATTAGGAAAAATGAGTCCAATTAGCTTGGCCGACTTTCCCTGGAGGCTGCGCGCCAGATTGTTGGGCTTGTAGGCCAATTCTCGCATGGCTGCCTCAACCTTAGAGATCGTTTTGTCGGATAAGTAGCCTTTTCTGTTGATGACGCGGGAAACAGTTGTGGGGCTGACTCCTGCTAGTTTTGCTACATCAGTTAGCTTTGCGACCATAATCTAATTCATAGTAAGTACCGGTTGGATTACCCTTGGTAATAGCAATACCTGTCTGGTCTTCTCTTGGGAAGACACGGCCGGAAAATACTTTCTCTCCTTTATTGATGAAAATTTCAAAAATCGATTTATCGATGAAGATAGTAGCACTTGTGGCTTCTTTGTCAATATCACAGCTTCGGATGGTTCCAAAGTCCAGAGCAAATGGCTCACCTGCCTGACTGCGGTCAACGATCACTTTCCCTGCCTTGAGGTCGAAGTTGATGCGTAGTCCCTTGCCATCCTTGTCTGCAAAGAGGACGATTTCATGCTCGGTGTCTGCAGCGAGATTTAGATCTAGTTCGTAGCTGTTCTTGCTTTCTGCCAGAGCAGTGAAAGGCTGTTCCTCTGCTCGCAAATCCTTGATAGAAGGCACTGGGTACTGGTAGAGCTTGCCGTCTTTCAGACTTAATTCCTTGACGAGGGAGAAGGCTCCTTGATGGTCGAAGCGGTCAGATGGGTATTCCACATCAGGCAAGCCTAGCCAGCTGACAGCGAGTGCACGACCGTCAGGTGCGTTAAAAGCTTGGGTCGCGTAGCAGTCGAAGCCATAGTCCAGATTTTGGATAGGGCTAGGATTAATCAAAGTAGCGTTACTTGTGTCAAACGATTGACCTATTTTATACATGTTTGGATAAATGTTGCCATAGTCCTGTACATCCTTAGACAAACCTTGAGGGCAATAGAGCAGGACTGGCTGGTCATTGATAAAGACTAGATTAGGACACTCCATCATATAGGCTGTCTTGTCATTGGCGAAGTCCAAATCGCCAACGACTTCCCAGTTGGTATAGTCATTATCAACTGCCTTGTATAGCTCGACATAACCTTGCCTGTCTAGGTTTTGCCCACCAACAATGGCATAGAACTGCCCTTTGTAGTTGAAAATCTGGGGATCGCGGAAGTGGTCGGTCGCTTCAGCAGGCTGCTCAATCAAGACCTTGTCAATTTTTTTGAGATTGCCTGATTTATCTAACAAGGCACCGATTTGATAAGGATGACGCACCCAGTTTTCATCACGAACATTGCCAGTATAGAAGAGAAAGAGCTTGTCGTCAAACTGCATGGCAGAGCCAGAATAGGCGCCGTGGCTGTCCAGAGCAGTATCTGGCAGCACTCGAAGACCAGTTTCCGTGAAGTGAACTAGGTCGTCACTTTCCATCTGGACCCAGCACTTGAGACCGTGAGCTGCTCCGAAAGGAAAGTTTTGGTAGAAAACCACCCACTTGCCGTCAAAATAAGAAAAGCCATTGGGGTCATTGAGCAGACCTGTTTGAGGCTCTACATGGTAATTAGCCCGCCAAGGAGATTTAGCGATATTGTCTTTGATGTGCTGTAGCTCTTCCTGAGTCCAGTCTTCATAGCGTTTGTAGCGTTTTTCAGTCGTCCAAGCCAATCTTTTATCCTCCGAATCATATTATTTCTTATTACTATAGTAAACGTTTTCCGACGAAAAATCAACATTTAACAGTGAAAAAATATTTTTTCTGCAAAACGCTTGACATATTTTTGAATCATGGTAAAATAATATTCGTAAAGGCGATAAAATCGCTTTCAAAAAGTTAAAAATATTTATAAGGAGATTTTTGCAAATGGATAATACTGAAATTGCAAAAAAAGTCATCGAAGCCCTTGGCGGACGTGAGAATGTCAACAGTGTGGCTCACTGTGCGACTCGCTTGCGCGTGATGGTTAAAGATGAAGGTAAAATCGACAAAAATACTGTCGAAAATCTGGAAAAAGTTCAGGGTGCCTTCTTTAACTCAGGCCAGTACCAGATTATCTTTGGTACCGGTACGGTTAATAAAATCTATGACGAAGTTGTAGCCTTAGGATTACCAACTTCATCAAAAGATGACATGAAAGCAGAAGCTGCTAAGCAAGGGAATTGGTTCCAACGCGCCATCCGTACATTTGGTGATGTATTTGTACCAATTCTTCCAGCTATTGTTGCGACAGGACTTTTCATGGGAGTTCGTGGAGCAATTGCTCAGGATCAAGTTTTAGCTTTGTTTGGTACTACTGCGGATGCTTTCAAAGCAACTGACTTCTATACTTATACAGTAGTCTTAACTGATACTGCCTTCGCTTTCTTCCCTGCTTTGATTTGCTGGTCGGCTTTTAGAGTTTTTGGCGGAAACCCAATCATTGGTTTGGTTCTTGGCCTAATGATGGTTAACTCAGCACTTCCAAATGCTTGGGAGGTAGCTGGTCAGGCTACTAAATTTGCTGTTGATCCTTCTAAGGACATTTTAGACAAAATTGCTAATATGGATGTTCTAGGAAGTTTGAAATTTACCAGCGAAGTTACAGCAACAAAAGTTCACCCAATTTACTTCTTTGGTTTTATTCCAGTAGTTGGCTACCAAAACTCTGTGCTTCCAGCCTTCTTTGTAGGTTTGTTTGGTGCAAAATTTGAAAAATGGCTGCACAAGAAAATTCCAGATGTTTTGGATCTTCTTCTTGTTCCATTCCTTACTTTCCTTGTCATGTCTATTCTGGGACTCTTTGTGATTGGCCCAGTCTTCCACATTGTAGAGTCATATGTTTTAAATGGAACAGAGTTCCTTCTTAGCCTTCCGTTTGGTCTTGCTGGATTGATTATCGGTGCTGTGCATCAGCTGATTGTCGTAACTGGTGTTCATCACATCTTCAACTTACTGGAATCTCAGTTGGTATCTCAAACTGGGAAAGATCCATTTAATGCGATTATCACTGCTGCTATGACAGCTCAAGCTGGTGCGACTTTGGCTGTAGCTGTGAAGACAAAATCTAAAAAACTCAAGGCTCTTGCCTTCCCAGCAGCACTTTCTGCAGGATTGGGTATTACTGAGCCAGCTATCTTCGGGGTTAACTTGCGCTTTGTTAAACCTTTTGTAATTGGACTGGGTGCCGGTGCCGTTGGTGGTTGGTTAGCTTCTATTATGGGGCTTGCAGGTACAAGTTTCGGTATCACAATTATTCCAGGTACTCTCCTTTACCTGAATGGTCAATTGTTGCAATATATCTTTATGGTTGTTTTGACAACTGGTTTGAGTTTTGTTCTGACTTATTTGTTTGGTTACAAAGACGAAGAAACTGCTGAAGAAAAAGCCGAAACTGAAAAACTGGTTGAGGAAGAAACAACTGGTAATGTGCCAGCTGCCCTCCAAGACGAAACAATTATCTCTCCAATCGTTGGTCAGGCAGTGGCTTTGAGCGATGTTGATGATCCTGTTTTCTCTAGCGGAGCGATGGGACGAGGAATTGCTATCAAGCCTAGTGAGGGTGTGGTTTATGCTCCAGCCGATGCAGAAGTTACGATTGCATTCGCGACTGGCCATGCTTATGGTTTGAAGACAGCTAATGGTGCTGAAATTCTGATTCATGTCGGAATCGACACAGTGTCTATGGGCGGCGAAGGTTTTGACCAAAAGGTTGCTCAAGGCGACAAGGTCAAAGCTGGTGATGTTCTGGGAACATTTGAAGCTGAGAAAATTGCAGCTGCTGGTCTGGATGATACGACTATGGTCATCGTTACCAACACAGCTGATTACGCTTCCGTGACTCCAGTAGCAGAAGGAGCTCTTGCTAAAGGTGACGCAATTATTGAAGTGAAAGCCTAATGGAATTTAGAAAACGAACAAATCAGTTTTTGTTCGTTTTTTATGTCATAAGTGCAGTCTTGTTGAAAAAGCTTTTAAAAGACTATTTTTAGCAAGAAGTCTGCAAGAGATATGCTATAATGAATAGAGTAGAAATCAAATTTTAAAAGAGGATTTATAATGACAAAATTGTATGGAAGTTTGGAAGCGGGCGGCACTAAGTTTGTCTGTGCTGTAGGCGATGAACGGTTTGAAGTTGTTGAAAAGACACAGTTTCCAACGACCACGCCTATTGAAACGCTAGACAAGACGATTGAGTTCTTTTCTCGTTTTGACAATCTAGCTGGTCTGGCTGTAGGCTCTTTTGGGCCGATTGATATTGATCCCAACTCAAAGACTTACGGCTTTATCACGACTACGCCTAAGCCACACTGGGCTAATGTGGATATTGTCGGAGCTCTGCGCCGGGCTCTCAATGTGCCTATTTACTTTACAACGGATGTCAATAGTTCAGCTTATGGTGAAGTGGTAGCTCGCAACAATGCTGGTGGCCGTATTGAAAATCTGGTCTATTATACGATTGGGACAGGAATCGGTGCTGGCGCTATCCAGCGAGGCGAATTTGTAGGGGGGACAGGTCACCCAGAGATGGGGCATTATTATGTAGCGAAGCACCCTATGGATGTGGAAAAAGAGTTCAATGGCGTTTGTCCTTTCCACAATGGCTGTTTGGAAGGATTGGCGGCTGGGCCAAGCTTAGAGGCACGGACCGGAGTTCGTGGGGAAAACATTAAACTCAATAGTTCCGTCTGGGATATTCAAGCTTACTATATCGCTCAGGCGGCTATTCAGGCGACAGTAACTTTCCGTCCAGATGTTATCGTCTTCGGTGGCGGGGTTATGGCTCAGCAGCACATGCTGGATCGGGTTCGTGAGAAATTCACAGTTCTTCTGAATGGCTATTTGCCAGTCCCTGATGTCCGTGACTATATCGTGACACCGGCTGTGGCTGGAAATGGCTCCGCAACGCTTGGCAACTTTGTACTGGCTAAAGAAGTTAGTGAGCGCCACGCAAAATAAGTTTATAGGGTCTGATTTATCAGGCCCTTCTCTATGAGGAAAAGTAATGGAAAAAGCAATTGTCAAAGATATTTTCTTCCTACAGCAGCCATCAGAGCAGGCTAGCAGAGAAGACCTTTATCTGGCTCAAGACTTGCAGGATACTCTGCAGGCCAATCGAGAAAACTGTATAGGACTCGCAGCCAATATGATTGGCGTCCGTAAGCGAGTCATTATCTTTCTATATGGTTTGGTGCCGGTAGTCATGTTTAATCCGGTGCTGCGCTCTAAGTCAGGCCCTTATCAGACAGAAGAGAGCTGCCTGTCCTTGGTTGGAAGCCGTCCTACCCAACGTTATCAGGAAATCACAATTGATTATCTGGATAAACATTGGCAGCAGCAGACCATGACCTTGAAAGGCCTGCCTGCCCAAATCTGCCAGCATGAATTGGATCATTTGGAAGGGGTTATCATTTAGAAAAATTTGACAAAATTGCAAAAAATGTCTAAAATTAGAGATAATTAGCAGAATAATATTGAAGGAGGCAAGATGTAAATGAAAACAAAAACTTTAGCACTGATAAGCGGTCTGGTTGGTTTGATTGGAGGGACTATTTTGCTGCTCTCGAATATCTTTTTTGTTCCTTTTTCAGCCCTACTAGGTGATTCTGGCCTGAATTTACTGGGAGCGGTGATTAAATTGGCAGCTCTGGGCTTGGGAATTACTTCCTTGGCTTATTACAAAGGTCAAATGCGTTTCAGTGTCGCAGCGGGCGTCCTCCTTATCGTCGGAAGCAGCAACATCGCGCCCATTCCATTTATAGGCTGGATTGCAGGCATTCTCCTTATCATTGGAGGGGCTCTATTCCTCGCTTCTTCTTCAAAATTTTAATGCGGGACCAATCAATTTTTAGGCTGTTTGTCAGTTTGAAAGGAAGGGTGAAGAAATTTTCTTCGCTTTTTTTCTTGTTGAAAAAATAGTTCTCATGGAAACTTTTTTCTTGACTTTCTTTTTTCTTGTGTTAAAATAGTTCTCACGAAAACTATTTTTACAAAGGATACAGGTATGGATAAGCCTTTACTGGAATTGAAGCGTTTTGGACGAAAGATTCATCTCATAGCGGAAAAGCTTGCCAAGGAGCAAGGGATTGAGTCCATGGCTGGGCCTCAGGGGCAGGTCTTGCATATTGTCGCCTGTCGTATGGAAGAGGGGAAGGATACCCTTATCAAGGATATTGAGCAGGAGTTGGATATTTCCAAATCGGTGGCCTCTAACTTAATGAAAAGGATGGAGAAGAATGGCTTTATCCAGCTGGAAGCGAGCAAGACAGACAAGCGGGCTAAATATATCCGTCTCACTCCGCAGTCGCAGGAAAGAATGAAAAAAATCCGTGACTTTTTTGATGAAATGAACCTTTCTATTTTGAATGGTGTTTCTGAGCAGGAACTGCTGATTTTTTCTCAAGTCATGGCCAAGTTTTATCAGAATATCGAAAGTTTAGAAAATGGAGGGAAAGATGTTTAAGTTATTTAAACGGCTGACGGTAAGGGAAGTGAGCATGATTGTTCTCAGTGTGCTCTTCACCTTCCTAACGGTATATCTGGAATTAGAAGTTCCAACCTATATTTCGACGATTACAGAGTTGCTGCAAACACCAGGGACTGGTTTGGCAGATTTGTGGGAGCCAGGTCTGAAAATGATCGGCCTGTCTTTTGCTAGCTTGCTGTCAGCTATTGTGGTTGGCTTTTTTGCCGCTCGTATAGCAGCCAGCTTTACCCAGAGCTTGCGGAGCGATATTTTCAACCGTGTGCTAGACTATTCGCAGACGGAGATTAAGAAATTTTCAATCCCTAGTCTGCTGACTCGGACGACAAATGATATTACCCAGGTACAGACCTTAATTACCATGGGGCTTCAGGTGGTGACCAGGGGACCGATTATGGCGATTTGGGCCATGACCAAGATTATTGGCAAGTCCGAGAACTGGCTGATAGCAGTTCTTATTGCTGTTATAGTCAATATCCTGCTGACAGTAGTTTTGGTGACATTGGCCTTTCCCAAACAGTCAGTTGCGCAACGCTTGGTCGATAAGCTAAACAGTGTCACTAGAGAGAGTCTGACTGGGATTCGCGTGGTCCGGGCTTACAATGCTGAGGATTATCAGGATGAGAAATTTGCGGCGGCCAATGATGAAGTAACTCGACTCAATCTTTTCATCGGTCGTCTGATGGCCATGATGAACCCAGTTATGATGGGGATTTCCAGCGGTTTGACACTGGCTATTTACTGGATTGGTGCTTATTTGATTCAGGAGGCTGGGCTGCAGGAACGTCTCCCGCTCTTCAGTGATATGGTCGTCTTTATGTCCTATGCTATGCAGGTTGTGATGGGCTTCTTGCTCATGGGTGCCCTCTTTATCGTCCTGCCTCGGACCATTGTATCCGCTGGCCGGATTAATGAGGTGCTGGATCTGCATTCTTCTATCACCAGTCCGGAACATCCTAAGGCAGCAGATAGCAAGGGAGAAGTGGTCTTTCGAGATGTGTCCTTCCGCTATGCTAGGAATTCTGAAGCGGTCATTGAACATGTCAGCTTTACAGCGCAAGCTGGTGATACTGTGGCCTTTATCGGCTCAACTGGTTCAGGGAAATCCACGCTTGTCAATCTCATCCCTCGTTTCTACGATGTGACTGAAGGAGAGATTCTGGTAGATGGCGTCAATGTTCAGGATTACCAGCTGGAAGATCTGCATAATAAGGTCGGCTACATCCCGCAAAAGGCTGTGCTTTTCTCTGGCGATATTGAGAGTAATCTGGACTTCGGTCAAAGCAAAGAAAGCCCACTGGATGAGCAGAAAATGTGGGATGCTCTTGATCTAGCGCAGGCTAAGCCCTTTGTCCAAGAGAAGGAAAAAGGGCTCAAGTCAGAAGTGGCTCAAAGCGGGACCAACTTCTCTGGTGGTCAGCGTCAGCGTTTGGCCATTGCCAGAGCCTTGGCTCGTAAGCCAGAAATCCTCATCTTTGACGATTCCTTCTCAGCCCTAGACTATAAGACAGACTGCATTTTGCGCAAGGAACTGGCTGAGCGGACGCAGGATATGACCAAGCTAATCGTGGCACAGCGGATTTCTACTATCATGGATGCGGATCAAATCTTGGTCTTGGATGCTGGTAAGGTAGTCGGTCAAGGGACCCACAGAGAGCTCTTAGCCAGCAACGAAGTCTATCAAGAAATTGCCTACTCACAACTATCCAAGGAGGAATTAGAAAATGGAAAATAAGAAGCCTTCATTATTTAGCCAGATACGGCCTTATCTCAAAGGCTTCCAGCTTCCTCTTGCTTTGGCATTTGTGGGAGCTGTCTTGTCAAACATTATTACGGTCTATGGGCCAAATAAATTAAAAGAAATTACCAATCTCATTTCTGATGGTTTGGCTACCAGCATTGATTTGAAAGCTGTGTCTCAGATTGCCCTTCTGCTGACCGTGCTCTATGCAGTCGGAGCTCTGCTCAACTATGGTCAGTCCTTTATCATCAGTACGGTTATCCAGTATTTCTCCAAGCGGCTGCGGACGGCCATTGCGGAGAAGATTAACAAGTTGCCGTTGGGCTATTTCGATGGTCATTCTCAGGGGGATACTCTGTCGCGCGTGACCAATGACGTAGATACGGTCGGCCAATCCCTCAACCAGAGTCTGGGGAATGTTATCTCTGCCAGCCTGCTCTTGGTGGCTGTGGTTTTGACCATGTTCTTCATGAACTGGATCTTGGCTTTGGTAACTATCTTGGCTACTATACTCGGCTTTGTTTTTGTCGGTCTCATCATGGGCAAGTCCCAGGGCTATTTCACCGCCCAACAAAACGATCTGGCTGCGGTAAACGGTTATGTGGAGGAGATGTACTCCGGTCATAATGTCGTTACCAGCTATAATGCTATTGAGCAGTCTAAGGAGCGCTTTGCAGTTCTCAATCACAATCTCTATAACAGTATTTGGAAGTCTCAATTTATCTCTGGCATGATGATGCCGCTCATGTTCTTTACGGGGAATTTTGCTTATGTGCTGGTTATTTTGGTAGGTGCTGCTCTGGCGATTAATGGCTCTATTAGTATCGGAATTATCGTCGCCTTTATGGTTTATGTGCGGACCTTCTCTCAGCCTTTGTCACAGATTGCGCAAGGAATCACTGTCTTGCAGCAGGCTGGCGCAGCACTGGTTCGTGTCCTTGAATTTCTGGCTGAGCCTGAGATGGAAGATGACCAGCATAAAGAGCAGCAGCTTACTGCTGTCAAGGGAGATGTTGCCTTTGAAGATGTCTTCTTCGGTTACAAGCCAGACCAGACGATTATTCATGATTTCTCAGCCCAGGCCAAAGCCGGACAGAAGATTGCCATTGTCGGCCCGACGGGTGCTGGTAAGACGACCATCGTTAATCTGCTCATGAAGTTCTATGAAATTAATAAAGGGCGTATCAGCATTGACGGTATAGATATTAAGGATATGAAGCGCTCTGAGGTTCACGATGCCTTTTCAATGGTCTTGCAGGATACCTGGCTCTTTGAGGGGACGATTCGGGAAAACTTGATTTACAATCAGGAGCATGTGACTGATGAAGCAGTTGTTGCTGCAGCGAAGGCGGTCGGTGTTCATCACTTTATCATGACTCTGCCGCAGGGCTATGATACAGTGCTGGATGACACGGTCAACTTATCGGTCGGTCAGAAGCAGCTGCTGACCATCGCTCGTGCTCTGCTGAAAGATGCGCCGCTCTTGATCTTGGATGAGGCAACTTCGTCAGTAGATACACGAACGGAGGAGCTGATTCAAAAGGCTATGGACAAACTCATGGAAGGCCGGACTTCTTTTGTCATTGCCCACCGCCTGTCTACTATCCGTAATGCGGATCTTATCTTGGTCATGCGCGATGGAAATATCATCGAGCAGGGTAACCATGATGAACTCATGGCTCAGAATGGCTTCTATGCGGACCTCTATAATAGTCAGTTTGTAGAGGAAGATGCAGGTTGATGCTCAAATAAAACATCAGGAATGTTCCTTTTCCTGATGTTTTTTTAAATTTAACAGAATTGTAAAAAATGCCCAATTTTCAGTGAAGACGCTCTAAAATCCTGACTTTTTTCGCAGATGCTCTATCAAAAACTTGACAGTTTTTATGCTTTATATTAAAATAAATTTAATATAAGAACTGGAAGCGAACACAACGGGGTGTTTGCTCTACATATAAGTGAGCAACGGTGCTACAAAAAAAATAAAAATTCCTTATTTTTTTTGTAGTACTTTTTTTATCAGCGAATCTGGAGTAAAGCGATGAAGCAATTTATGCTAGCGGGTGTTTCCAGCGGTGTCGGAAAGACCACAGTTACCCTAGGGATTTTGAAAGCTCTGGCAGACAGAGGTTATCAGGTTCAGCCTTATAAGGTAGGACCTGATTATATTGATACAGCTTATCATAGTCGGATTACCAAGCGTCCGTCGCGGAATGTGGACAGCTTTATGATACCGGACGATCAGAGCCTGGCCTGGTCCTACTACAAATGGCATGGAGATGCTGATGTGGCAGTGGTTGAAGGAGTCATGGGGCTCTTTGATGGTCTGGGAACGGACAAGGACTGTGCGTCTTCTGCTTCTGTTGCTAAGAAGTTGGGAATTCCGGTTGTCTTGATTATTGATGGAAAGGCGACATCTACCTCGGCAGCTGCCATGGTCCATGGCTTTGCGACTTTTGATCCGGATTTGGATATTGCTGGGGTCATTATCAATCGGGTGGCTTCACAGACTCACTTTGAACTTATCAAGGGCGCCATTGAGCGTTACACGGATGTCGAAGTGTTGGGCTATCTGCCTAAGAATGCAACAGCAGAGCTGCCATCGCGTCACCTGGGTCTAATCCCTGACGTAGAAATGGATGATTTGGACCGTCGATTTGAGGACTTGGGAGCGGCAGCAGCCAAGTATATAAATCTAGATAGATTGCTGGAAAAGGCAGAACTTCCCGATAAGCAGATGGCCAATCCTTTTCATATCCGCAACGATCAGCCCTTGACTTTGGCCTATGCCTTGGACGATGCTTTCCACTTTTACTACGAAGATAATCTAGACTTTCTAAGAGAGCTCAATGTCCAGCTGGTACCTTTCAGCCCTCTGAAAGATAAGGAACTGCCAGCAGCAGATGCTTATTATTTTGGCGGTGGTTTTCCAGAAGTCTACGCTCAGGAGCTGATGGCAAATGCTGACTTTCGGGCTTCGGTTAAGAAAGCTCACGAGCAGGGCCGGCCAATCTACGCAGAATGCGGCGGACTCATGTATCTGGGAGAGATACTGGAAGTAGATGAGCAGGTCTATGAAATGGTTGGAATTTTCAAGGGCAAGAGCCTGATGACCCCCGGCCTGAAAAGCTTTGGTTATTGCCAAGCAGAAACGCAGGTAGACAGTCTTTTTGGTCCTAAAGGTACGTCGGTCAGAGGACATGAGTTTCACCATTCAATATTTGAGACGGAGGAAGATACGGTCCTCAAGCTAGAGAAGGTTAGAGACGGTCAGGTCGTAGCTGCCTGGACAGGCGGTTATCAAAAGGACCGGACCTTTGCTAGCTACCTGCATGTTCATTTTTATCAGGATGAGCAGATGCTGGCCAACTGGCTGAATTATATCAAAGAGGCGAACTGATATGACACTCATTGCAATTTTTTTGGCCGTTTTACTGGACTGGCTGATTGGCGACCCCTATAGCTGGCCTCATCCAGTTAAGTGGATGGGTTCCTATATTTATCTATGTATGCGTTTGCAGGAGAAAAGGCAGTTTTCGCCCTATCTATTTGGCTTTTTCCTCTGGCTGACAACAGTTGGACTAGCGCTGGGAGTGAGCTACGGGCTGCTCTGGCTGGCTGGTCTGGTTCATCCGGTCCTCTACTGGATTGTCTGGATCTATCTGGCCTATGCCAGTCTGGCGGCTAAAAGTCTGGCTTTTGAGGCCCAAGAGGTTTACCATACGCTCAAGTTTGGTAGTTTGGAAGAAGCTAGAAAGCAAGTTGGTATGATTGTCGGCCGTGAAACTTCCCAGCTGACACCAGAGGAAATCAGCAAGGCGACGATTGAGACGGTGGCTGAAAATACCAGTGACGGGGTTATCGGCCCTCTGCTCTGCCTCTTTCTAGGCGGACCCATTCTAGCCATGACCTATAAGGCCATCAACACCTTAGACTCTATGGTAGGCTATAAGACGGAGAAATACCGCAAAATCGGCTTGATATCCGCAAAGATGGATGATCTGGCTAATCTGATTCCTGCGCGTTTGACTTGGTTTTTCTTGATTCTCAGCAGTCAGATTTTACTGCTGGATTTCAAGGGGGCGTTGCGAATTGGCTGGCGGGATCGCTACCAGCATGCCAGTCCCAACAGTGCTTTTTCGGAGGCAGTTGTAGCTGGAGCTCTGGGCATTCAGCTGGGCGGACCGCACGTCTATCATGGAGAGCTGATTGAGAAGCCAAGCATAGGAGAGGCTTCCAGACCGGTTGCGGCGGATGATATTCAGACGGCGATCTCTCTGCTTTATACAAGTAACATGACAGGTTTAATCTTGTTCACTCTTTTTTATTTAGTAATGCAAGCATATTTCTAGGAGTATACTATGACATATATCCAAAACCCTTCCTCTATCGAGGAAAAGAGCTTTCAAATTATTCAGTCTATGATTACTGAAAAAGATCCTGATTATGTCTTCCATTCGGAAATGGAAGAATCCATCATCAAGAGGGCAATCCATACGACGGGAGATTTTGATTATCTCTATACCATGCGCTTTGAGCACGATGTCCTTAAAAAAATTGAAGAGGTAATCAGAGCTAAGGGGACTATCCTTCTAGACTCTAATATCTCACTCAATGGGATTAACAAGCGCGTGCTGGACCAGCTGGGTGTGGGCTACCGCTGTTTAATCAGCGATGAAGAAGTGGTTGCGCTGGCCAAGGAAAAGCAGATTACCAGAGCTATGGCGGCTGTTGAGATAGCAGCTAAGATTGAAGGGCCTAAAGTATTTGCTTTCGGTGGTGCTCCTACGGCTTTATCTTACCTGATTGAGCTAGCAGAGCAGGGATTGGTAGAAGCAGATGCAGTGATTGGGGTTCCAGTCGGCTTTATCAATGTCGAAGAGTCAAAAGAAGAACTGCTTCAGTCAGGTCTTCCTGCCCTTGTCAATCTCGGCAGAAAAGGCGGCAGCACCATTGTAGTAGCCATTGTCAATGCCATTATCTACCAGCTGAGAGAAGTGGTGACAGATGACTATGTCCGTTATTCTACACCATCCAGTAAAGAAGGAGGAAAGAACTAGATGTCCTATCTAAAAGCAGCGCACAAGATTGAAGAAGCTAGTTTCAGCAAGATTCAGGAAATTATTGACCAAGAGCATCCAGATATTCATTTTTCGGATCCTTTTGAAGAGGCAGTGCTCAAGCGGGTTGTCTTTACTAGTGCAGACTTTGACTACCTCTACAATATCAAGTTTTCCAATCAGGTTATTGAGAAAATCCTCTACGTCCTCCGAAACAAGGGTACCATTTTTACAGATACAACCATGGTCTTGGGCGGTTTTAATAAGAAATTGCTAGATGATCTAGGTGTTTCCTACCGTTGTCTGGTCAATGAGCCAGCAGTCTTTCAGGAAGCTAAGGAAAAAGGAATTACTCGCTCCATGGCCGCTGTAGAATATGCAGCTAAAGTGGACGGTCCAAAACTATTTGTCTTTGGGAATGCTCCAACTTCTATCTTTAAGGTTTTGGATATGGTCGAAGAGGGGAGCTTGCAGCCGGATGCGGTTGTCGGAGTTCCAGTCGGCTTTGTCGGAGCGGCAGAATCCAAGCTCAAACTGCATGAAAGTTCGGTGCCTTCTATCGCAGCGTTGGGACAAAAGGGCGGCAGTACCATCGCAGCAGCTGTGGTCAATGCCATCCTCTACCAGCTCAAGCTCGACACTACAGACTATGAACGTTACAGTGTTTCAGATAAAAAGCAGGCTCCGGAGAAAGGAGAGGGCTAATGATGGATGAATACGCTTATGTCAATGGAAAGAAATTAAGAAAAGGTTTTACAACTGGTACTTGTGCAACGGCAGCGACTGTTGCAGCCTTGAGCATGATTTTAAATCAGGAAAGGGAAGAAAAGGTTACTGTGCATACGGCTTCAGGTGTGGAAGTGACCATGGATGTTCACAATCCTTCCTTCGGGCCAGAAGAAGCGACAGCGGCCATTGAAAAAGATGGCGGCGATGATGCAGATGCGACGCACGGCCTCTTGATTTATTCGACTGTGACCCTTCTGCCAGATCAGACGGAAATTGAGATTGACGGTGGTCAGGGCGTTGGGCGCGTGACCGAGAAGGGGCTGGCCTGTGATGTCGGCATGGCAGCCATCAATCCGACTCCTAGACGGATGATTGAGCAGCATGTCCGTGAGATTATCGGTCCCAACTGTGGGGCGAGGGTCATCATTTCTGTTCCTGGCGGCGAAGAAACGGCCAAGCTGACCTACAATTCCAGATTAGGCATTGTCGGCGGCATTTCAATCTTGGGAACGACAGGGATTGTCAATCCAATGTCCGAGGACAGCTGGAAGGCGTCCATCACGATTGAGTTAACCATGCTCTACAATCAAGGACATCGTTCAGTCGTCTTGGTACCGGGGAACTATGGTGAAGACTTTGCTACTAATACTGTGGGGATTCCAGCTGGGCGCATCGTCAATATGAGTAACTTTGTCGGTCATGTCCTCAAAGAAGTGCAGCGCATCGGCTTTACCAAGGTTTTGATGATTGGTCACATGGGCAAGTTTGTCAAAGTGGCGGCTGGGATTTTCTCTACCCACAGCAAGGACTCGGATGCTCGTATGGAAACGCTGGTGGCTAATCTAGCCCTGATGGGGGCGCCTATTGAGCTGCTGGAAAAGGTTGACAAGTGCTTGACGACCGAGGCAGCTGGAACAGCCATTAAGGAATTTTCTTATGAGGGTGTCTATCAGGTCTTGGCGGATAAGATCAAGGCTAGAAGTGAGCGTCTGCTCCGCTATCGTAAGCCAGAAGTCAGTATTGAAGTGGTCATCTTTGGGACTGAGGAAGGCTATTTGGCATCGACTCAGCCTTTAGAGCAGATAAAGGAGGAATGGACATGATTTATGTTATCGGAATTGGTCCGGGAGATCCGAGCTATGGTCTTCTGGGACAGGAAGCCTATTTTGAGAAGGCTGACCGCATTTTGGGCAGCGAGCGGCATCTGGAAATTTTGCCGCCGGCTTATCGGGATAAGGGTTTGGTCCCTCCTAAAAAATTAGCTGCGTTGGCAGAATTGCTGGAAAGCTTTGGTGAGGATGAAGAAATTCTATATCTGGCCTCAGGCGATCCCCTGATTTACGGCTTGGGCAAATGGCTGTCAGAGAAGTTCAAGGGGCGTGTGGTTATCTCGCCTGGTATCAGCGCCATGCAGTATCTGGCCAGCAGAATTGCCCTGCCTATGAACGACGCTTATCTGACGAGCAGTCATGCTAAGGTGCCTAACTTTGACTTGATTATGAGTCTGTCAAAAGTCTTTATGGTGACGGATCAGAAAGTAGGCCCCTACGAGATTGCTCAAGAGGCCGTTAAAAGAGGCTTAGATAAGGTGTTGGTCATCGGTGAGCAGCTGAGTTATGAAGACGAGCGTATTACCATTCTGCCTGCGAATGAGGTAGAAGATAGAGAATATGAAATGAATGTGGTGGTGGTGTTAGATGAGGGATTCGGAATTTATCAGGGCTAAAGTCCCTATGACTAAGGAAGAAGTCAGAGCCATCAGTTTGGATAAGTTGGAGCTGCATCGGGCCAAGCGCATGCTGGATGTCGGCTCTGGAACTGGCAGTGTTACGATTCAGGCAGCCCGAACCTATCCAGAACTGGAAGTGGTGGCAGTGGAGCGAAATGAAGACGCGGTGGCCTTGACGCAGGAGAATATCCAGCACTTTGGCTGCCACAATGTCCGTCTCCATCAAGGACTGGCTCCGATTGAGCTTGATGGTAGTTTTGATGCTATTTTTGTCGGAGGGACCGGGGGCAATATGCAGGAGATTTTCGACTGGTGTGCCCAGCTCATGGAGCCGGGCGGTCGGCTGGTCTTGAACTTTATCCTGCTGGAAAATGCTCTGGAAGCAGCTCAAATAGCGGAACAGATGGACTGGGAGGATTTAGAGATTGTATCAGTTCAGGCTAGTCGCTGGACAGGTATAGGTAAGGGGCACTACTTTAAGCCTCAGAATCCGACCATTATCGTTTCCTGTAAGAAAAAAGAAAGAGAGGCTAATTGATGTCCAAAGTACATTTTGTTGGAGCTGGCCCAGGTGATGTGGAGCTGATTACGCTCAAAGGTTACAAGCAGCTGTCTGAGGCTGACGTGGTCATTTATGCGGGCTCCTTGGTCAATCCAGACCTGCTGAACTACTGTAAAGAAGGGGCTGAGATTCACGACAGTGCCAGCATGCACTTGATGGAAATCATCGATGTCATGGAGGCTGGAGTCAAGGCTGGTAAAGATGTAGTCCGCCTGCAGACGGGTGATTTCTCCATTTATGGCTCCATTCGAGAGCAGATCGAAGAGATGAAGAAGCGCGACATAGAGTTTGACTGTACGCCGGGCGTCAGTTCTTTTCTGGGAGCTGCTTCCAGTATCGGGGCGGAGTATACCGTACCAGAGGTTTCTCAAAGTCTCATCATCACTCGGATGGCTGGTCGGACGCCTGTGCCAGATAGGGAATCCCTGAAAAGCTATGCTCAGCATCGGACCTCTATGGCTATCTTCCTGTCTGTTCAAGGCATTGAAAAGGTCGTCAGTGAGCTGATCGAGGGTGGCTATCCTCCAGAAACGCCTGTGGCTGTTATTTACAAGGCTACTTGGCCGGATGAAAAGAAGGTCTTTGGCGATTTGACAAACATTGCTGAGAAAGTCAAGGAAGCTAAGATTAGAAAGACAGCTTTGATTTTGGTCGGTGACTTTTTAGGTCAGGAATTCTACTATTCCAAGCTCTACCATGCGGATTTTCAGCATGAGTTCAGACGGGGGAAGAGCAGCCATGCCAAGTGATTCTCAAGCCCGCTATGCCATTGCAACTGTGACAGCGGTAGGTAAGGACTTGGCTCTGACTCTGCGGGAGAAGCTGGGCAAGGAAATCCCTATCTATACGACGCCTCGATTGGCAGATGACAGGGTCATTGCTATCGAAGGACGAGTGGTTGAGGCGCTTGGTCAGCTCTTTCAGGAAGTGGATGTTCTCATTTGTATCATGGCTATCGGGGCGGTTGTGCGAGCTATTGCACCAGTCTTGAAAGACAAGGCGACTGACCCAGCAGTGGTTGTCATGGATGAGAAAGCGACGAATGTCATCAGTCTGCTGAGCGGACATCTAGGCGGAGCCAATCAAGTGGCGCTAGACATCGCAGAATTGCTCGGTTCAAATCCTGTTATCACGACAGCGACAGATGTGCAGAATGTAACAGCTCTGGACAATCTGGCTCAATCAGTCAATGGCTGGCGGCCAGAATTGAGAGAGTTCATCAAACCTTTCAACAGCTATCTAGGAAGCGGCCGAAAAGTCTACTTCTATCAGGAAAAGGACTGGGTTACGGACCTCCGCGGTCTGACTCTGGTGGATGAGGAAGAACTGGCGGCTGTTCTCAAGGGAAGTGAACCGCTGATTCTGCTGACTACTGAAAAAAAGGACATTCAAAGAGAAAACCTGGCTCTCATCTATCCTCAACCTTATATCTTAGGAGTTGGTGCTAGGAAAGATGTGGCTCCTGCTGTCTTCCGAGAAGGCTTTGAGGAATTTTGTCAGCAGCAGGGGATTTCTGCCAGTGAGATTTCCAAAATCGTCAGCATTGATGTCAAGAAGGATGAAGCTGCTATTCTGGCCTTGGCTGAGGAATTGGGCTGTCCCTTTGAAACCTTTAGCAAGGAAGAACTGTCTGTCGTAGCAGACCGCTATCCTCAGTCAGAATTTGTCAAAAAGACAGTCGGAGTCGGCAGTGTCGCCTTGGCCAGCGCAGATCTGGCCAGTCAGGGTCAAGTCCTGACAGAGCGCTTTGCCAAGAACGGCTGTACCTATGCGCTTGCAAAAGCAATAACCAAAAAGTAAATCAAAAAGAGCAGACGGTCTTATGAACCAACTGCCCTTATACAATTTTATCATACCCATAAAGGAGAAAAAATATATGTTATACGTTATCGGATTAGGCCCAGGTAAAGAAGAATTGATGTCGCAAGAAGCATTGGCTGCTATAGCAGATTGTGAAATTATCGTCGGCTACTCGACTTATATGCGGTTGATTCTTGATTTGGTCAAGGACAAGGAGCTCGTAGCGAATGGAATGCGCCAGGAAATCGACCGTTGTCAAAAGGCCATTGATTTGGCTAGAGAGACTGGCAAAAATGTCGGAGTTGTTTCTAGTGGAGATGCCGGAGTCTATGGAATGGCTGGCTTGATTTTAGAATTGCTGGGAGATGCTAGTGATGTAGAAGTTAAAGTGGTTCCAGGTATTACAGCTAGTCTGGGTGCTGCTGCAGTTATGGGTGCTCCCCTCATGAACGACTTCTGTCACATCAGTCTGAGTGATTTGATGACGCCTTGGGAAATGATTGAGAAGCGTCTGCATGCCGCAGCTCAAGGTGACTTTGTAGTCTGCCTCTACAACCCTCGGAGTAAGGGACGTCCAGACCATCTTACAAAAGCACTTTCTATCATGTCTGAGTACAAGTCAGAGGATACCATTGTCGGTATCGGTAAGGACATTGGCCGTAAGGATGAGGAAATCATCTTGACGACTATCAAAGACTTGGATGAGACTTTAGTAGATATGACGACAATCGTTATCGTTGGTAACAAAGAAACTTATGTTAAAAACGGACGCATGATTACACCTCGAGGATATACTTTATGATGAAATTACTGCTGGGAGGGACATCTGATAGCACCGCTATTTTAGAAGTGCTTGACCGATTAAAGATTGATGTGACCAGCTCTGTTGTCACAGACTACGGCCGGCACTTGGCTTCCAAGTTCGGCCAGCCGGTCATTCAGGGCCGGCTGACAGCCGAGGATATGGTTGCCTTCATCAAAGAGAATGATGTGGATGAAATCATTGATGCGACCCATCCTTTTGCGGATATTGTTTCCAAGGAAGCCATTCGGGCGGCAGAGATGGCCGGTGTATCTTACCTGCGCTTTGAGCGTCAGGCGACCTTGGATTTGAGCGGGGCCATCGTGGTGCATTCGACCCAAGAAGCGATTGATGAGATTGCCAAGCGCGGCTACAAGACAGTCTATCTGGGAACAGGCAGCAAGACCTTGCCACTCTTTGTCAAGGGTCTGCCAGAGCAGCGGATTGTCGTTCGCGTTCTGCCGACTTCAGAGGTGCTTCTAGCCTGTGAAAGTCTGGGACTAGTAGCGGATCAGATCGATGCGATTAAGGCTCCATTTTCCAAAGAGTGCAATAAAGAGCTCTTGCTGCGCTCGGGAGCAGATGTCTTTGTTTCCAAGGAGAGCGGTACCGTCGGTGGTATTCGTGAAAAGATTGATGGCTGTCAAGAGCTGGGGATGGACTGCATTATCATCTCTCGGCCAATTGTGGCCTATCCGCAGATGGTTTCTAGATTAGAAGAGCTAGAGGCCTATCTGACAAAATAGCTAATAAAAGGAGAAAAAATGTCCGGTTTAGTAACATTACTGGGAGCAGGCCCTGGCGATGCGGAGTTGCTGACCCTCAAAGGCAAGAGACGGCTTCAAGAAGCAGATGTCTTGGTCTTTGACCGCTTGGTCAATCAGGAGCTCTTTCAGCATCTAAAGTCTGACTGCGAAAAGATAGATGTCGGCAAAAAGCCAGGCCAGCCCTGCATCCGACAGGAAGAGATTGAAAAGATTCTCATCGAAAAAGCCCGTCAGGGTAAGCGGGTAGTCCGCCTCAAGAGCGGTGATCCCTATATCTTTGGTCGAGGCGGAGAAGAAGGAGTCAAGCTGGTGGAAGCTGGCGTGGACTTTGAAGTGGTGCCAGGTATCACCTCTGCTGTGGCTGGTTTGACCTATGCAGGGATTCCTATGACTTATCGAGATGTAGCGACTAGTTTCCATGTCTTTACAGCCCATCTCAAGGATGAGACAGAAATGCTCAACTGGGAAGCAATTTCTGAGCTCAAAGGAACCTTGGTCTTCCTCATGGGTATGAAAAATCTGCCTTCCATCGTCCAAGAGCTGACGGCTAGAGGCTATGGCAAGGACAAGCCAGCCGCCATCGTTGAATGGGGAACCCATCCTCAGCAGCGCTCGGTGGACGGAACCTTGGGGAACATAGTCGAACTAGCAGAAGCTAAGGACTTTAAGGCACCGAGTGTCATCGTGGTAGGTGATGTCGTGGCCTATAGAGAACAGCTGAATTTCCATGAGAATCTGCCGCTTTTCGGCCGGAAAATCCTTATTCAGCAGTCAGAGACGGGCAGGCTTCCTCGCTTGCTCAGGGATGCTGGAGCTGCGCTGACTACTTTCCCTGCTCGAGATTTGGTTGAAGAGTTAGAATTGCAGCTGCCGGACTTGGAGAAAGTAGACGGTCTCCTCTTTGCAGATATGCAGAGCTGGCCTCTCTTCTTGAAAGCCCTCCGCAAGGCAGGCAAAGACTTGCGCAGTCTGCCGCATATTCGCTTTGCAGCTATCGGTCATCATACGGCTAAATCTATCGAAGCGAGCGGGATTGTGCTGGATCGGATGACGCCTCAGCAGTCGGATACGGATTTTGCAGCTGCTCTTGAAAAAGAAGGCGGCAACTGGTATATTCTGACAGCTGAGCATAAGAAAGCCAGTCTGGCAGAACTCTATTCGCTGCCGATTATTGCTAGTCACAGACTGGCCTTTGACAGTCAGATTAGCAGTGACAATTGGTCAGAGATTGAAGTTGTCTGTCTTCCGAACTCTGCTGCGGCCATGAACTTTGTCGCAGCCAGTCAAGAAGCTGGATATGACTGGAAGGATGTTCCAATCGTTGTCATGGGTGCCAGCACGCGGGCTGTTTTAGAGGAAGCAGGCTTTAGCAAGATTGTTGAGACAGATGAAGCGACTATTGCTTCCATCATTGACAAATGTCGGGAAATTCTCTGAAAGGATACGGGTCATGAGTAAAGCTATAGTAGTAGTCAGTTTCGGAACAACCTATCCCGAGACCAGACGAAAAACAATCGAGGCTTGTGAGCAGGCCATTCAGGAACATTTTCCAGATTATCCGGTCCATCGAGCTTTTACCTCCAATGTCGTTAGACGGCGGATTAAGAAGCAGGAAGGGCTAGATATCCCTACGGTCAAAGAGGTTTTGGAGCAGCTCTTGGAAGCGGGTACTGAAGTGGTCTATATCCAGCCTCTCCATGTCATTTTGGGCAGCGAGTATGAGAAGATTCTTACCCAAGCCAAAGAGTTTGAATCAGCTTTTAAAAAGCTGGTCGTTGCCAAGCCTCTGCTCAACAGCCAGGAAGACTATGAGGCTGTCAAGGATATTCTGCTGGAACGGTATGGCCATGAGGGTCAGGATGCAGCAACAGTTCTGATGGGCCACGGCAGCCAGCATTATGCTTTTACAGCTTATGCGGCCTTGGATCATATGCTGAAGGGAAGCTCAGTCTATGTCGGCTGTGTAGAGAGCTATCCTCCAGTTGAGCTGATTGAGCAGGAACTGAAGAAAGAGGGCGCCCGAGAAGTGCATCTGGCACCTTTCATGCTGGTAGCAGGCGACCACGCGACCAATGATATGAGCTCAGATGAGGAAGGTTCTTGGTATCACTTCTTCAAGGAGCAGGGATATGAGGTTAAGGCCCATCTGGTCGGTCTGGGCGAATATCCTGAGGTTCAGCAGCTCTACATCCAGCATTTAGAAGAAATCATCGAATAGGAGGAAGGAATGGCAAAATTTTACGGAATTGGTGTGGGACCAGGTGATAGCGAGCTAGTCACTATCAAGGCCAGTCGGCTTTTGGAAGACTTAGATATTCTCTATACACCAGAGGCTAAGAAGGGGAGCAAGAGCTTTGCATTAGGCATTGCAGAACCCTACCTAAAAGAGCATCTGGAAATCAAGCAGCGGCATTTCCCTATGGTCCGTTCCAATTCGACCAAAGAAGTCCAGTGGCAGGCCATCTCTGCTGAAATAGCAGAGGATGTCAAGTCTGGCAAGAATGTCGGCTTTATCACACTGGGGGATCCCATGGTCTACAGCACTTACAGTTACCTGCTGGCCCTGCTGGAAAAGGAAATCGACTGTCAGACTATCCCTGGTATCACCTCTTTCTGCAGCATGGCTTCTGAGCTAGGTCAGCCCCTGACCATGGATGAGGAGTCTCTGGCGGTCATGCCGGCTACGGCTTCAGCTGAGAAGATCGAGGCGGCGCTTGAGCTGCATGACTCGATTGTGATCATGAAGGTAGCCAATCACCTGGATACAGTCCTGCCTCTGCTTGAAAAGCTCGGTCTCTTGCAGCAGACTTTTATGGTTAGCAACTCTTCGACGGACAAGCAGCAGACTCTGCTGGGTCTCGAAGGAATCACACCAGAAACCAAGCTGCCTTATTTTACTACCTTCCTCGTGAAAAAGAAGATTTTTTAAAATCAGAGTCTATGTTCAAGGATGAAGATTCATTCTTGTGAGCTCAGGCTCTTAGAAAAGGAAAAAAACATGAAACTATTAAAAAATAAAAAAGTAACTTTTGTTGCCTTGCTGGCTATTTTGGCGGTACTGAGTACCCAGTCTGTGTCAGCTATGCATATCATGGAAGGCTATCTTCCGCTCTTTTGGTGTATCTTCTGGTTCGCCGTATTCCTGCCTTTCTTTGTAGTAGGCTTGATGCGCATCAAGAAAATTGTTGCAGAGGATCCAAATTCCAAGACTATGCTGGCCTTGTCCGGTGCCTTTATCTTTATCCTGTCTTCTTTGAAGATTCCGTCTGTTACAGGATCTAGTTCGCATCCGACCGGGGTTGGTCTGGGGACAGCTATGTTTGGCCCATCCGTTATCAGCGTTTTGGGAACCATTTGCTTGCTCTTCCAAGCCCTTCTCTTGGCTCACGGCGGCTTGACAACTCTGGGTGCCAATGCATTCTCGATGGCAGTGGTCGGTCCATTTGTTGGTTATTTCGTCTACAAGTTTGCTAAATCTATCAAGCTTTCTACACCGGTTTCGATCTTTATCTGTGCTGTGATTGCGGACTTGGCGACTTATGCGACAACTTCTATCCAGCTCGGTTTGGTCTTCCCTGATGCTAACAGTGGCTTTGTTGGTTCTGCACTGAAATTCATGGGTGTCTTCTTGACCACTCAAATCCCAATCGCTATCGTAGAAGGATTGCTGACAGTTGTCCTCTATAACTTAATCTCAGAAAATGTCAAAGAAAGAGCAGGTCTGTTCAAATGAAAAAATACAAGAATATCATCTTAATCTTGGCTGCAGTAGCAGTCACTCTAGCTGCCTTTATCTTTGCACCTAAGGGTGTGGAATACAGTGGAACAGATGACGCTGCTGAAAAAACCATTAGCTCTATCCAAAAGGACTATGAGCCTTGGTTTTCACCAATTTTTGAGCCAGCAGGTCCGGAAGTAGAAAGTCTGCTCTTCACCCTGCAAGGCAGTATCGGAGCGGGTATCATCTTCTATGTCATTGGCTACCACAAAGGGAAAAAGCAAGGCCAACAAAAGGAAAACTCTGAACATAAATAAAAGCCTTCAACAGTATGAGAGAGCTCTGGTTCTTGATAGCGATTCAGCTTGTTTGGGACCGGAGCTGCTCTGTACTGGGGGCATGGTAAAAACAAAGCTAGAAAGGAGACCTCCACTTGTTTGCGATTGATAAATACGCCTATCAAAATCGGCTGAAAAATCTGCCGGTTGCTTATAAATTTGTCATCTATCTGCTCTTGTTAGCTGCCAGCTTTTCTGGTGTCAGGAGTCTGCAGCTAGGACTTATCGTCTTGGTGGCGCCTCTGACTTGCTATGTGGCTCGGCTTCCGTGGCTGCGCTATCTGAAGTGGTATCTGCATGCCAGTATCTTTATCCTGATTAGTCTCTTGACCTTTGTCTTGACCTATCAGAACAGTCAGGAGCAGCTCTTGCTGGCCTTGCCTTTAGGTCAGGGCTATCTGGGCATCAGCCAATCTTCTGTTCAGCAGACCATTTTTATCCTCTTGCGCATCTATTCATCCTTGGTTTCGACTTATTTCTTTGTCCTGACGGTGCCTTTTGCTCAGATGCTGCGGCTTTTTAAAGCCATGCATGTGCCACGGGTACTGCTAGACTTGATTGTCCTCATGTATCGCTTTATTTTCCTGGTCTTCTATGAGTTTGTGACCATTCGAGATACCTTGGACTTGAAATTCTCCTTTTACAATAAAAGGAAGCAACACCAAGCTTGGGGCAGATTAGCCAATACTCTCTTTGTTAAATTGCTAGATGATAATCAGCATTTAAATGAGGTGCTGACGCTAAGATTTGATGCAGAGCACAGTGAATAATGAAAGCGCATTTACAATAAGACTGCTTTTATACTATAATGGAAAGTAGATAGGAAACATAGATGTTACAAGTAAAGAATATTTCTTTTTCGTATGACGAAAATCCAACGCTGCACGATATTTCTATGGACTTCGAAGAGGGCCGGATTACTGGCATTCTGGGAGTCAACGGTTCAGGTAAGTCTACCATCATGAAAATCATCACCCGACTGCTCCAACCGCAGAAGGGCAGTGTTTTATATGATGGTCAGCCTGTAGGCGACTCTAAGAAGGCCTTGTTCCAGTATCGGCAGCATGTCAATATGGTCTTTCAGAATCCAGAGCAGCAGCTCTTTTATACCATTGTGAAGGACGATATTGGCATGGCCTTGGAAAACTTAGGCTATGAAGAAGACGAGATAACCAGCAGAGTAGCGATGGCTTTAGAGATAATGGACATTTCCCATCTGCAGGACAGACCCTTGCAGTATCTGAGCTACGGCCAGAAAAAGCGGGTGGCTATTGCCGGCATGCTAGCCCTGCAGCCCAAGTATCTGCTGCTGGATGAGCCTACGGCAGGGTTGGATCCCAAAGGGCGGGATCAGATGGCCGAGACCATGAAAAAGCTGGTTCAGGCTGGGACAAACATCATCGTATCCAGCCATGACATGGATCTGATGTATGACTGCTGCGACTATGCCTACCTGCTGCAGAAAGGGCATTTGATCGCGGAGGGCAGCAAGTATGATTTCTTCCAGCAGGGAGATCTGCTAGTAGAGGCGGGCTTGGCTGTGCCTTGGATTGTCAAGCTTCATCAGACTATTCAGACGCCACTGGCAGAAAATGAAGCTGCTTTCTTTGAGCAGCTAGGAGGAAATGTAAAATGGTCAAATCATTGATGGTACAGGGAACTGCCTCAGATGCTGGGAAGAGCATTATTGCGGCAGGGCTCTGCCGGATTTTCAAGCAGGATGGCCTAGAAGTGGTGCCTTTTAAGTCGCAGAATATGGCGCTTAATTCCTTTATCACCAAAAAAGGAGATGAAATGGGCCGGGCTCAGGTCGTTCAGGCTGAGGCAGCTGGCAAAGAGCCGGATGTCCGCATGAATCCAGTCCTGCTCAAGCCCACGTCTGACCGCAAGTCTCAGGTCGTTTTTCTAGGTCGGGTACTGCGGGATATGGATGCCGTCGAATACCATGAATACAAGCAGCAGCTCCTGCCTAAGATTAAGGAAGTCTATGAGGAGTTAGGTGCTGAAAATGATATTATCGTCATTGAGGGCGCAGGCAGCCCAGCTGAAATCAATCTCAATGACCGCGATATTGTCAATATGGGCATGGCTAAGTTGGTCGATGCACCAGTGATTTTAGTGGCTGATATTGATAAGGGAGGCGTTTTTGCCTCTATCTATGGAACGATTGAGCTCATGCCGCCTGAGGATCGCAAGCGGATCAAGGGGGTTATTATCAATAAATTCCGTGGCGATGTGGCCTTGCTGCAGTCTGGTATTGACATGATTGAGGAGCTGACTCAGGTGCCGGTTATCGGGGTCGTGCCTTATGCCCAGCTGGATATTGACAGCGAAGACAGTGTCGCACTGGTACAGAAAAGCCGGCGCTTTGATAGCAGAAAGAGTCTGGATATTGCAGTTGTAAGCCTCAAGCGCCTGTCCAACTTTACGGATTTCCACAGTTTAGAAATCCAGCCGGATGTTTCTGTCCGCTATGTCCAGCCTGGTGATGCGATTGGTCGACCGGACCTCTTGATTCTGCCGGGCAGCAAAAACACCATCGAAGACATGAACTACCTTCGAGAGTCTGGTCTTGAAGCCGAGATTCTCGAGTGTCTGGAGCAGGGCGTGCGAATCTTTGGTATCTGTGGCGGCTATCAGCTGCTGGGGCAGAAGATTAGCGATCCGCTGCACCTTGAGTCTGACTTAGAAGAGACTAGGGGTCTGGGAATTTTAGAGACAGAGACGGTGCTTCAGCCGGTCAAGCGGACGACTCAGGTTAGAGCCCTGCATGAGGGACAAGAACTAGAGGGCTACGAGATTCACATGGGGGAAACCCAGCTGGCGGATAGGCTTGAGCCATTCTCCATCATCAAGGAGCAAAATGGTGAGGCGACCGAGCGTCTGGATGGAGCAGTGGGTTATGGCGGTCAGGTGCAAGGAACCTACCTTCATGGGGTCTTTGACAATCTAGAATGGACTCGTCAGTACCTGAATGAACTTCGTCTGGCTAAGGGCTTAGAGCCGCTAGAGGACCAGCTTGTCAGTATCAAAGACTTTAAAGATAGAGAGTATGATAAGTTGGCAGACGTCCTGCGCCAGTCTTTGGATATGGAGCAGATTTATCAAATCATCAACAGAGAAGAAAAATGAGAATTTATACGAAATACGGAGACAAGGGCTTTACACGGCTCTACGGTGGGGACCGAGTATCCAAGACCCATATTCGGGTCGAAGCTTATGGAACGATGGATGAGCTATGCTCTCATCTTGGCTATGTCGTATCTGAGATGCGTGACTATCCTATCTTGGATGACCTGCGTCTGGAATGCGAGGAAATCCAGCAGCATCTATTTGACTGCGGCAGCGACTTGGCTACACCGAGGGAACTGCGCCCCTACAAGCAAGAGCCAGCCAATGTCAGCTGGCTGGAGGAGCGGATGGATGAGTATATGCACATCCCTCCGAAAATCGACCGCTTTATCATTCCGGGCGGCCATCGGATTGCGAGTCTTCTGCATGTGGCTCGCACTATGACCAGACGCCTGGAGCGCCGTATGGTAGCTGTTATAGAGGCAGAAGAAGCGGTCAATGAGGTAGGCTTGATCTACATCAACCGTCTGTCGGATTACTTTTTTGTGCTGGCTCGATTGGTCAATGACCGGCTCGAGGAGCCAGATACGGTCTACAAACGCAGCGCAAAAATCTTTCGGGAAAAGAAATAGGAGAAGCTAGCATGTATCCAGTCATGATTAATATCAGAGAGAAGAAAGTCGTGGTAGTGGGAGGCGGCAAGGTCGCTGCGCGGAAGATTAAGACTCTGCTGGCTGAGCAGGCTGCTGTGACGGTGGTCAGTCCGACTCTGCATGCTGACATTCCTCAGGCTGAGGTCCAATGGCTAGCTAGACCCTACCAGACAGGTGATTTGGAAGGCGCGAAACTGGTCTTTGCCTGTACAGATCAGGCGGAAGTTAACCGTCAGATTATGGAGGATGCTGCACCCAGTCAGCTGGTAAACAATACGGGCGACAAGACCTTTTCTGACTTCTACAATGTAGCCATTGCGAGAAAGAAGGACGTATCTGTCATGATCTCGACCAACGGTCTTTCGCCTAGCCGTTCCAAGGAGATTCGCAAGAAGATAGAAGCGATTTTAGACCAACTTTAAAAGAAGGAAAGAAGCATGCACCTATTATATGTGGGCTTGACCCATCGGGAAACGCCGCTGTCAATTTTGGAAAAAGCACATTTTTCAGATCAGGAGGGGCTGAAAGCTCTGAAGCTCCTGAAAAGAGAAAAAAGTATCTTGGAAAATATCATCCTGTCCACCTGCAATCGGACCGAGCTCTATCTGGTGGTGGACCAGCTGCACACTGGCCGCTACTATTCCAAGCATTTTTTGGCGGACTGGTTTCAGATTCCTGTCAAGGAGCTGGAAGAGTATTTAGTCTTTCGTGAGGGGGATGAGGCCTTGCGGCATCTGCTGCGGGTCTCTATCGGATTGGAATCCAAGATTGTCGGTGAAAGTCAGGTCTTGGGCCAGCTCAAGCAGGCTTTCCTGACAGCGCAAGATGCTGGTACGACTGGAATTGTCCTCAATCAGGCTTTCAAGCAGGCGCTGACCTTTGCCAAGCGCATGCATGATACTTATCGAATCAATGACCGGCCCATTTCTATCGGTCTGACCGCCATCCAAGAATTGGACCGACTGGTGCTGGATTACAGCACTAAAAAGGTAGCTGTTATCGGTCTGGGAGAGATTGGTCAGTTGGTGACTAAGTATGCTCTGCAGCGGCCATTCGAATCAGTCATGCTGCTCAATCGGACGGTCAGCAAGGCCCAGCCTTTTCTGACAGAGGACAGGGTATCTGCCCATGGCTGGGATGAGTTGGAGGCAGTGCTGGCGGATGCGGATGTGGTCTTTTCAGCTGTTAAAACGGAAGAATACATTATCTTTCCCTCCATGCTTAAGGCGGATGCGGTCGTGTTTGACCTCTGTCTGCCTCGTTCCTGCCATCCAGGCTCATCTCTGAAGCTCTATAATATCGAAAATCTGACCAATCAACTGGAGCAATACAAAGCGGAACGGCAGGAGATTGCCGGTCGGATTGCTTTGGAGATTGATGAGGAGCTGGTCAAGTTTGCTGACTGGCGTCAGCAACTGGGCATTATTCCTCTGATTCAGGAAATCAGGGATAAGGCTTTGGAAGCTCAAGCTTCGGCCATGGAAAGCCTTAATCGTAAGTTTCCGGATTTGACCGAGCGGGAGCAGAAGCAGATTTCCAAGCACATGAAGAGTATTATCAACCAAGTCTTGAAGGAGCCAATCTTGCAGCTCAAAGAGCTGTCAGTCGGAGAGCATTCAGACTATGACATTGCCTTGATTGCCAAGATATTTGGCTTGCACAGAGAAAGGGGAAAAGATGAAGGTCATTAAGGTAGGAACCCGCAAGAGTAAGCTGGCTATGACCCAGACCCAGCAGTTAGTGGACCAGCTCAAGGCGATCCATCCAGAGCGGGATTTTGTCCTCGTTCCCTATACCACAAAAGGAGATCGCTTGATCCATGTCAGCCTCCAGGAAATTGGCGGCAAGGGAGTCTTTGTCAAGGAAATTGAGCGAGCTCTCTTAGCTGGTGAGATTGATATGGCGGTTCACAGTCTCAAGGACATGCCGGCTAAGCTAGCTGAGGGCTGTGCACTCGGTGCGATTAGCCAGCGAGAAGATGTTCGAGATTGCTTGATTTTCCGTCAAGCTGGCCAGACGCTGGCTAATCTTCCTGAGGGCGCTCTTATAGGAACCAGCAGCATTCGCCGGCAGGTTCAGCTGCAGGCTCAGAGACCGGATTTGGCTTTTAAACCACTTCGAGGCAACATTGATACACGCATCAAGAAGCTGGAAGAAGGCGAGTACGACGCGATTGTCTTGGCTATGGCCGGACTTAAACGCTTGGGCTGGCTGGACCAAAGCCGTCTTCACATTCAGCCGTTAGAGACCAGTCTTTGTCTGCCAGCTATTTCTCAGGGCGCTTTGGCAGTGGAATGCCGGGAAGAGGATGAGGAACTGCGGAGTCTCTTGGCGGCTGTTCAGGATGAGAAGACAGCAGCTGAAGTGGCAGTTGAGAGGGCAGTTTTGGCTCAGATGAATGCAGACTGCACCTTCCCTATCGCTGCTTTTGCCCAGAAAAACGGTCAGGACTATCAGCTAGAGGCCATGCTGGCCAAGGAGGACGGCCAATGTGTCTTTGTCAGCCTTCAAGGGCAGGATGGTCAGGAATTGGCAGAGCAGGCTGTGCGCCAGTTAGCCGATAAGGGAGCAGTAGGAATGCCATGGTTAAAAAAATAATCTTTACCAGGGAGCAGGCGCCGGACTCTGCCTGGCTAGAAAAGATCAGACAGGCTGGATTTGAGACGCATCATGTTCCTCTCATCCGCTGCCAGTCTCTGCCCTTGCCAGAAGCTGTCCAAGCAGTTCTTCCAGAAGCCGACTGGGTCTTTTTTACCAGTGCTGTCGCAGTAGAGGCTTTCAGTCCCTATCTGAAAGCGGACTACCAGATTGCGACCATTGGGCCGCAGACCAGTCAGGCGCTGGACAAGCTAGGCCGAGCCTGTGATTTTCAGGCCAGCAGCCACTATGGTCTTGACTTTATTCAAGAGTGGCTGGATTTGGCTCTGCCGACGCAGAAGATCTTGCTGCCCCAGAGTAGCTTGTCCAATCCCAGTTTGGCTGAGAAATTAAAAGAAGCAGGTCATGATGTCTGGGCTTGGCCTATGTACGAAACGACCTCAAATCCTGCTGGTCAGGACCGGCTCGAGACCTATCTGTCCCAGGAGAATGTGATTTGGACCTTTGCCAGTCCATCGGCTTGGCAGAGTTTTTGTGCTATTAAGCCCCATCTAGCATCTAGCCATCAGATTGCAGTGATTGGTCAGACAACGGCTCAGGCAGTCAAGGAGTCCGGCTATGGGGTAGACTACCAGCCCCAGAGTCCTTCTGTTGAGGAAATGGTCAAGGAAATAATCAAGAAAGAAGAGAAGAAGCATGGAATTTTATAGACATCGCAGACTGAGGAGAAGCAGCGGTCTACGGCAGCTGGTTCGAGAAACCAAGCTGTCTGTGGATGATTTTATCCAACCCTTGTTTGTCAAGGAAGGCTTGACTGAAAAGCAAGAAGTTGCCTCCATGCCTGGAGTTTATCAGTTCTCCATCGAGGATTTGCTGCCAGAAGTTCAGGAATGTGTGGACTTTGGCATTCGGGCTTTTATCGTCTTTGGCATTCCGTCAGAAAAGGACGAAAGAGGCAGTCAGGCTTCAGCTGAAAATGGCATTGTCCAAGAAGCTATCCGTCTAATCAAGAAGCATTTCCCTGAGACGGTCGTCATTGCAGACACCTGTCTCTGTGAGTTTACCAGTCACGGCCATTGCGGTATTTTGCGAGGGGAGGAAGTGGACAATGATCTGTCTCTGACTAGACTGACAGAAGTTGCTGTCAGCCAAGCCAGGGCTGGAGCAGATGTCATTGCTCCTTCCAATGCCATGGACGGTTTTGTGGCGGCTATCCGTCAGGGACTTGATGAGGCGGGCTTTGAAGACATTCCCATCATGTCCTATGCGATTAAGTTTGCCTCTAGCTTTTATGGACCTTTCCGAGATGCAGGTGAGAGTGCTCCGGCCTTTGGCGACCGCAAGACCTATCAGATGGACCCCGCCAATCGCTTGGAGGCCCTAAGAGAAGCCAAGAGCGATGAGGAGCAGGGAGCAGACTTTCTCATGGTTAAGCCGGCTCTGGCCTTTCTGGATATCCTCAGAGAGCTGCGCCAGGAAACCCAGCTGCCTCTGGTGACCTATAATGTCAGTGGAGAATACGCTATGGTCAAGGCAGCAGCCCAGCAGGGCTGGATCAATGAAAAAGCCATTGTCATGGAAACCTTGACCAGTATGAAGCGGGCTGGAGCAGACTTGATTATCACTTATTTTGCCAAGGATGCGGCCGGTTATCTGAAAGAAGGATAGAGACTGCGGAAAATCAGCAGTTTTCTAGATAAGGAGGACGAACTTGAAGAGAGAACATTCCAACCAATATTTCACAGAGGCTCAACAGCTCTTTCCAGGCGGGGTCAACAGTCCTGTTAGGGCTTTTAAGGCTGTGGGCGGCCATCCGCTTTTTATCGAAAAAGCCAGCGGAGCCTATCTGCATGATGTCGATGGCAACCGCTATATTGACTACGTCCTGTCTTGGGGACCTATGATTTTGGGGCATGCTCCTAAGGATGTGTTGCCAGCAGTTGAGGAAGCTATTTGGGAGGGGACCAGTTTTGGTGCTCCGAGTCCGAGAGAGATTGCTCTCGGCCAGCTGGTGCAGGAGCGTCTGCCTTTCATGGAAAGAATGCGGATGGTCAATTCAGGAACGGAAGCGACCATGAGCGCCATTCGGGTAGCGCGTGGGGTGACCAAGCGCTCTAAAATTGTCAAATTTATCGGCTGCTATCACGGTCACAGCGATTCCTTTTTGGTTCAGGCTGGTTCAGGCTTGGCCAGCTTTGGGATTGCTGATTCTGCCGGAGTCATTGCTCAGGTAGCTGGGGAAACTCTGGCCTTACCTTACAATGATACAGATGCTCTCAAGACTTGCTTCGAAAAGCACGGTGACGATATCGCCTGTGTCATTTTAGAAGCAGTTGCTGGCAATATGGGCTTGATTCCAGCGGATGCGGACTTTATCAGTACTATTCGCTCCCTCACTCAGGAATACGGCTCTCTTTTCATCGTTGATGAGGTCATGAGTGGTTTCCGAGCTCATTATCAGGGGGCAGTTGGCCTCTATCAGACAGAGCCGGATCTGGTCTGCTTGGGCAAGGTTATCGGTGGCGGCTTCCCAGTCGCAGCCTTTGGCGGCAAGGCCATCTATATGGATCAGGTAGCGCCTCTAGGCAGCATCTACCAGGCTGGTACCCTATCAGGCAATCCAGTCGCTATGACGGCCGGTTATGAAACTCTGAAACAGCTAACACCTGAACTCTTTGCTGAGATTGAAGAGAAAACGAGCTACCTCTGTGATGGCTTGCGAAATCTAGCAGACAAGTACAGTATTGATCTGCAAGTCGTATCCAAGGGGACCATGTTTGGCTTCTTCTTCAGCCAGAAGCCAGTCCGCAACTTTGAGGATTCTAAGGCGGCTGACCATGTACAGTTTGCACGATTGCACGGTCTCTTGCTGGAGCAGGGAATTTATCTGGCGCCATCTCAGTATGAAACCAACTTTATGTCCAGTGCCCATACTAGAGCGGATCTAGACCAGACCTTGGCAGCCTTTGAGCGGGCATTTCAAGCAATGAAAGAAGAAGCAAATGGCTAAGATTGTGTTAGTAACAGGCGGAGCCAGAAGCGGCAAGTCGGCATTTGCGGAGGAGCAGTTGGCGGACCGAGAGCGAGTTTGCTATATTGCGACTGGCCTGCCCCGAGGAGAAGATCCAGAATGGCAGGAGCGGATTCGGCTGCACCAAGAACGGCGGCCGGCTTCCTGGACGACTCAGGAGCAGTATGCTGGGCTGGCCGACTGGCTACGAGAGCAGTCGCATCCAGTTTATCTGCTGGATTGTGCTACGCTTTTGACCAGCAATCGCCTCTTTGATTTGATTGCCCAGCATTTTCCAGACAAGCTGGAACTGACGGAAGAGCACTTTCTCAGTCGGCAGGAGCAGTCTTTCCTGCTACAACTCTTGGAAGAAGAATGGCAAGAGCTCCTATCTACAATCCGTCAGACAAATGCTGAGTGCTGGATTGTAACGGACGAGGTTGGACTGGGCATTGTCCCAGAGACCAGACTAGGGCGCTTCTTCCGTGATGTGCAGGGGAAGATCAACCAACTGATTGCAAAGGAGGCGAGTGAGGCTTATCTAGTCATCTGCGGCCTCGCTCAGCAGTTGAAATGATAAAGGCATTGATTATCTATACTCAATTTTTTAGCCGAATTGTGATTCCAAAGGCAGTGGATATTTCCTATCTGCGACGGGGACTTCCTTTTCTGACCCTCTTTGGCCTCTTGCTGGGTTTGATTTCAGGTGGATTTTATTTCCTGATGAGTCTAGTTCTGCCTGGAATGGTCGCTTGGGTTCTGACCCTTGCTTTCGATGTTCTGCTGACAGGTGGTTTTCACTTGGATGCTTTAGCGGATACGGCAGACGGTCTCTTCTCCTCTCGGAAGAAGGAGCGGATGCTGGAGATTATGAAGGACAGCCGGATTGGCAGCAATGGCGTACTGGCACTCATTCTCTACTATGCTCTGATGCTGGTTCTCTATACTTATTTGCCAGAGCCTCGCTGGTTTATCGTGGCTAGTCTGACCATGATTGGCAAGGCTGGTCTGAGTCTACAGCTCTACCGGATGACCTATGCCAGAGAAGGTGGTGGTTCGGGGAATTTCTTCAGTGGCAGTAAGACGAGTCATATCCTGCTTGCCCAGCTTCTCCCCTTGCTCCTGTCTTTGCTGGTTTTCAGCTGGAGAGGTCTCTTGGCTTATGGCTTAGTATTTTTGGGAGCAATCGGCTATCGCCGTTTCGTTTATAATAAAATTGACGGCCACACAGGCGATACGCTGGGAGCCTATGTCGAAATTGCCCAGCTCCTCTATCTCTTAGGATTGGTGGTGCTAGGATGAAAAGATGGTATCTGATGCGGCATGGTCAGACAGACTACAACCGCAGGCGCTGTTTCTACGGCAGCCATGATGTCTCTATCAACGAGCAAGGCCAAAAAGATGCCAAGCAGCTGGCGCTGCTGATGCAGAAGCATGCGGTTGATGTGATTTACACCAGTAGTCTCAAGCGGACGCAAGAAACAGCCCAGTTAGCTTTTCCAGACTGGCAAGTCCAGGCCATAGCTGATTTTGACGAGCGAGGCTTTGGGCAATGGGAAGGCTTGACAGCTGATGAGATTGAAGCGGCTTTTCCAGAAGTCTGGCAAGCTTGGCTGGAAGCCCCCTTTGAGGTCACGCCTCCTGAGGCAGAAGTTTTCTCAGACTTTCAGACCAGAGTCTGGGCAGCAACAGACCGCCTGCTAGATAGGACTGATGAGTCAATCGCTTTAGTGGCTCATTTGGGAGTCCTTCGCTTGATTTACCAGCATTTGGTTGATGGAGAGGCTGTCTTTTGGAACATTGATGTCCCCCAAGGACGAGTGCTGCTCTTGGAAGAGCGGGACCAGACTTGGCAGGCGACCTTACTCTAAGGGCTTATTATTTAAAACAAACAACATGATTTATCTTGGGAAAGAGGTGACTAGATGAATACACAGATTCAGGATAAATTTACTTTTAAAAATGGTCAGACCATGCGCAATCGCGTTGTCTTGGCTCCTATGACCATCTGCGCGAGTGAGCCGGGTGGCTATGTATCTCAGGCAGATATTGACTTTTTTGCCCGCCGGTCTAGGTCGGTTGGCATGGTCATTACTGGCAGTACCTATGTCCATCCTCTGGGCAAGTCCTTTGCTGAGAGCTTCAGCGGCGCCGAGGACGATAAGATTGAGGGGCTTAGTCGTCTGGCCAAGGCCATCAAGGACCAAGGGGCTTTAGCTATTGTGCAGCTTTATCATGGCGGTCGCATGGTTCTGCCTGATTTGATTGACGGTCAGCCAGTAGCACCCAGCGCTGTTAAGGCTCCGCGCGACTATCTGGCAGAGCCGAGGGCGCTCAAGAATTCTGAAGTGGAGCAGGTGATAGAGGATTTTCTGTCAGCTATCAGACGGGCGATTCAGGCTGGCTTTGACGGAGTTGAGCTTCATGGAGCCAATACCTACCTGATCCAACAGTTTGTCTCTCCTCATTCAAATGTCCGTCAGGACAAGTGGGGCGGCAGTCTTAACAACCGCCTGCGCTTTCCAAAGACCTTGCTGAAAAGAGCCAAGCAACTAGTCAAAGAAGAGGCCGACCGCCCCTTCCTGATTGGCTACCGCTTTTCTCCAGAAGAGATTGAAGAGCCAGGTATCCAGCTTTATGACACCCTGCAGTTGCTGGAGCAGCTCATCTATCATCAGGTGGACTATCTGCATATTTCGACCTCTGATGTCTGGCGCTCGTCTATCAGAGATTCTCAGGATTCGGAACCAGTGATTCAGAAAATTATCAGAAAAATTAATGGTAGAGTGCCCCTGATTGGTGTCGGTCAGATAGAGACCAAGCAGGATGCCCAGCGAGTATTGGATGCGGGGATTCCGCTCTTTGCCCTCGGCAAGGCCCTGCTCCTAGACCCAGACTGGACAGAAAAGGTTGTCTCTGGCCGAGAGGAAGAAGTCATCCGAGCTTATCGTGATGAGCTGCAGGCTGACCTGGCTCTGCCAACTGCCTTTGTCGAAGATGCTCGAAGTTATCTGGAAGGAAAAGACTAAGACAAACAAATCCCCAAGGAGGAAAGAGAATGAGCAATCACTTGTTTTTCACTCGTTTGATCTCTCATCTTCAGGACATTGAACCACCTTAGACAGAGAGCCAAAGTCTATTTAGATTTGACTAGGACAGACCGTCTTAAAGTAGTTTACAAAATAGAAAAGGAATTTGATTATTTTATGAAACATTTTAAAAAAATTATGGCTCTAGCCTTGGCAGGCCTAGCCCTAGCTTCCTGTGTAAACCCTAGTAAAACCAGTGAGCCTACTGGCGATAGTGGCAGTAAGACTGTAACCATTGGCTACACTCAATTTCCAGCAAATGTAGATCCAGCAGCGGAATACAATGGCTGGTTCACGGTTCGTTACGGAGTGGGAGAAACCCTCTTTAAGATGGACGACAAACTTGAGGTAAAACCTTGGCTGGCTGAGAAAATCGAAGCAGTCTCAGACCTAGAGTGGAAAATTACCCTCAAGGATAAGGTGACCTTCCAAAATGGTGAAAAAATGACCGGTGAAAAGGTCAAAGCTTCTCTGGAACGCTTGATTAAGACAAGCGAGCGGGCAGCATCAGATATGGGCATTGACAGCATTTCTGCAGAGGGTCAAACCGTGACTATCAAGACAAAGGCTGTGCAGCCGATCATGGCTAATCTCTTGGCAGAGCCATACTCCGCTATTGTGGATACGACTGGCAAGAGCGCATCTGATAAGGCTCCTGTCGGAACTGGACCTTACATGGTGACCAAGTACACTCCTGAGAGCGGAGCAGAGCTCAAGGCTTATGACGACTACTGGGATGGCAAGCCAAAAGTTGCTAATCTGAAGATTAAATACTTCTCTGATCCGACAGCTATTTCTGCAGCCCTCAAGTCTAAGGAAGTGGATGCTGTCTATGGTCTGCCTTATGCAAATCTAAGTACCTATGCTTCCGATAAGAACTACAAAATTTCTGAAGTAGAAGGTTCCCGCTACCTAGCATACTACTATAACTTTGAAAATCCTTACGTAGCAGATGACAAGTTCCGTCAGGCTTTAGATACCTTGGTAGACAAGAAGACCTACTCTGAATCCCTCTTTAAAGGCTCAGCTGTGCCAGCTGTTGGACCTTTCCCTACTAGCTTTGCCTTTGCCCTGCAAAAGAGTGTCCATGAATTTAACGTAGACAAGGCTAAGAAACTCTTGGATGAAGCTGGCTACAAGGATACTGACGGCGATGGTTATCGTGAAAAAGACGGCCAAAAAGTCAGCATTGAGCTGCTGTCCTTCACCCGTCTGCCTGAAATGCCGCTGGCTGTAGAAGCAAGCCAACAACAGCTCAAGGAAGTCGGAATCGAAGCGACTATTAAGAAAGTTGAAGTCAGTGCCGTTGCCAGTGAAAAGGATTATGCCTTCACACCTTACGCGGTGGTAGCAGCTCCGATTGGTGATCCGTATGCCTTCTTCAACAGTGCTGTTAAGACCAATGGTACAGCCAATATCGGTCACTACAGCAATCCAGAAGCGGATAAGAAAATCGAAGAGCTAGCGACTGAAACTGATCCAGCTAAGCGCAATCAGCTCAGCAAGGAAATCCAAGAAATCATGGATAAGGACTACGGCTTTACTATTATCGGCTTCTTCAAGGTCGCTCTGGTGATGGACAAGTCCGTCTCTGGTTTGGAATCCCATCCGACAGATTACTATCACGTCAGCAACAAACTATCAAAGGAATAAAACATGCTGGAAATGAAAGATCTGCTGGTGCAGTCAGCAGATAAAGTCATTCTCGATCGGGTCTCCCTCTCTCTTGCTGAGGGGGAGTCCCTTTCGATTGTGGGCGAGAGTGGCAGTGGCAAGTCTACCCTGCTCAAGATGCTGCTGGGCCTCCCTCTTAGGGGGCTGACAGTGACAGAGGGCAGTATTACCTTTGAGGGGCAGGAAATTCATCCCCAGGACCATCGCATTTATCTGCCTTTTGTAGGCCGAGAAGTGGCCTGGATTAGTCAGCATGCCAGTCTCAGCTTCAATAACCGTCGTAAGATCAAAAAGCATTATCAGGACTTGGTGAAAAATCAGGGCCAGCAAGCAGCAAATCTCCGTCCCTTGGAGGAATGTCTAGAGATGGTGGGACTGCTGCCTGAAAAAGTCGTCAATAAGTATCCTTTCGAGCTCAGTGGCGGTATGATGCAGCTGGTCGGTGTAGCGCTAGCTCTAGCCAGCAGGCCCAAACTATTGCTGGCTGATGAGCCGACTAGCGCTCTGGATGTCCTGTCGAAAATGAAGCTGCTTGATCTCTTGAGCAAGCTTCATCAGGAGGAAAAAATGGCCATTCTCTTTGTCACACATGATATCAGCGTAGCTGAGCATCTAGCGCAAAAAGTAGTTGTCATGAAAGAAGGGCAGATTGTCGAAAGTGGTCCAGCCCATCAAGTTCTTCGCCATCCTGAGCAGGTCTATACCCAGAAATTGTTGAAGGCCGTACCCAAGCTGGCAGAGTTTAGAGAAGGGGAGCAGCTATGAATCAAGTATTAGTCGGTCGCCAGTTGACCTACGAGTACAGTCAGATAGGCGAGCGGAGAATCGGTGTCTTTGAAATTGACATTAGCTTGGAAAAGGGACAGGCTTTGGGTCTGGTCGGTGAATCTGGCTCTGGTAAGAGCACCATTGCCAAACTCATCTGCCGCTTTTTAAAGCCGGACCAAGGGGAGCTGACCCTACTGGGCCAGCCAGTCTCTGCCTACAAGGATAGAGACTACTATGCTCGGGTCCAGTACATTGCCCAGCAACCCCAGTCAACCTTTCATCCCAAGCGCAGCATTCAGCAGAGTCTAGAAGAGGTCTGTCGTAACTTCTCTCTCTATCAGCAGCCGTCTGATAGGAAGCAAGTCATCCATGACTTGCTGAGATCGGTTGGTCTGACACCTGAGCTTGCTCAGAGGCTGCCACACCAGCTGAGTGGAGGAGAATGTCAGCGGGCAGCTATTGCCCGTGCCTTGCTGATTAATCCCGATGTGCTCATCTGCGATGAAATCACCAGTGCTCTGGATGTGACCGTTCAGTATGAAGTCATGCAGCTGCTGGCAGACATCAAGGAGCGCTCGCAGACCTCCTTTCTCTTCATCTCTCATGACATCGCTCTGGTCAGCAATTTTGCGGAAGATTTGGTCGTCCTCAAGGACGGAATCGTGCAGGAGAAGGGCAGCATGCGAGAGGTCGTCTCTGCTCCCAAGAGTGACTATACCAAGCTCTTGCTCAGTCAGTACAGGGAGGATAAAGATGAGGATTAAGCAACAACTAGACTCTATGGCTCCATGCAGCAGCTATCAAGGAAGTCTGCCCATCACGGATGAGCTGGCTATCCAGTACACTCTGCTCAAAGGACAGGCCTCCCAGCCCTTGCTGACCATCAGTGCTGCAGTCCATGGCTGTGAGTATGTCGGGGTTAAAGCGCTGATGGACTTGGCGCATGAATGGGACTTTAACTTTCAGGGCTCTGTCCTCCTCCTGCATGCAGTCAATGTCAGCGGTTTCTGGGCTCGGGAGACGACGCTTGTACCTGAGGACGGTCTCAATCTGAACAGGATTTTTCAGGACCAAGAGCCAGTTTCCAGCCTCAGCTATCAGATTCGGTCTGTGATTGAGAGCCAGGTCTTTAGTGTCAGTGACTTCCTGATTGACCTGCACAGTGGCAATCGGGAAGAACTGCTGACACCGCATGGTTACTACTCTCTGCGGGCGAATCCAGAGGTGGTCGAAAAGTCCTATCAGATGCTGCAGGCTTCTGGGACACCGATTATCTATCAATCTCAGGACCGCGGCAATCTTTATCACGCTGCCTCGGTGGACTATGGTTTGCCTAGCATCCTGCTGGAGCGGGGAGAAAACGGCACCTGTCTGCCAGAGGATGTGCTGGCCATGAAAGAGTCGGTCAAACAAGTCGCCCGCTATCTTTTTGAAGGGGTTATGCCCTATTATAAGCAGGCGCCGCTGATCTTTGACGACAGTTACTATCTGACCTGTCAGAGGTCGGGCTGCTGGATGTGCTTTGTCCGGCCCAATCAAACAGTACAGGCTGGTCAGGTCATCGGCGAAATCTGTGATATTTATGGCAATATTTTAGAAAAGGTGACTGCTAAGGAAGACGGTCTGGTCCTCTACCAGAAAGCGACCTTGGTCGTCCACCAAGGCGAAGTGCTGTTGGCCGTAGCTAGCAAGAAGCCTGAAAGCTACCAGACATCTGAAAGGGAGGCGCATGATTAAATTTATTATCAAAACGATTCTGCAATTCGTCCTCATCCTGCTCTGTGTCAGCTTTATCTCCTTTTTACTGGTTTATCTAGCACCGGGAGATCCGGCTGAGAGCATTCTCAACGCTCAGGGAATTCCTTTTACCAAGGAACTGCTGGAAATCAAGCGGGCGGAAATGGGCCTGAATGGCAGCTTTATGGAGCAATATCTGGCCTGGCTGGGCAGGATTGTCCATGGCGACTTTGGTGTGACCTATAATTCCGGAGCTTCGGTCTGGGAGCAGCTGGTTTTCTATTTTCCCAATACAGTCTACCTAGCTTTTTATACCCTGCTAGCAACTCTGGGAATTTCCCTGCCAACAGCTCTCTACACATCCTACCATGCTGGAAAGCCGGTTGATCGCTTCCTGATGGCAGGTCTGGCCTTTCTGAATGCCATTCCTAGCTTTGTTATGGGGATTATCCTGATTCTGATCTTTTCTGTTCAGCTGCACTGGTTTCCCATTCAGGCAACGGCCAATGAGCTGGGCTTGGTCTTACCAGTCATAACACTGGCCATGATCATGTCCACTCGCTATATTCCGCAGCTGCGAACCGCTTTGATTGAAGTGTTGCATTCGCCAGAAGTCGAAGGTGCGCGTGGTCGGGGGATTCGAGAGGGACATATCCTGTTGCACGATGTGATTTACAATGTTCTGCCCTTTCTCCTGACCCTAGTCAGCCTCTCTCTGGGTTCGCTCCTAGGCGGCGTGGCTATTATTGAGCATCTCTTTTCCTGGCCTGGCATCGGTAAGATGCTGATAGGAGTCGTCGCCAAGCGGGATTATCCCCTCATTCAGGGGGCGGTCCTCTTTATTACAGCTGGGGTCTTGACTGTAAATCTAGTCTTTCAGCTGCTCACGGTTTGGCTCAATCCTCGCGTCCGACTGGCTCAGGAAAATCCCAAACTGCTGCCGCGCACGAAGAAATTAAAAGCAAGCAAGGAGGGTTCGTATGGATAAGAAAATCAATCGAAAACTTCTGGTCTTGGGCGGTCTCATCGTCCTGGCCTTGATCCTCTCCTCCTTGGCTCCTCGTCTCTTGGGTGACAGTTTGACCAAGGTCAATCTGGGACAAGCCTTGCAAGGACCGAGCAGTAGTGAGTGGTTCGGAACAGACGCCCTGGGACGGTCTGTCTTTGCGCGTGCAGTGAGCGGGGGTGCGGAAACAGTTCTGCCAGCCCTGATGATTCTGATGCTAATTGCGGCGGTAGGCACCTTTATAGGCGTGACCAGCGCCTTCATTGGCGGGAAATTCGACCAGTTCATCTTGCTGCTTATCACGGCTTTTCAGTCTTTCCCATCTATCATTTTGGTCATTGCCATCGTCAGTATCTTGGGCATCGGTCTCCAGCAGACCCTCATCGCTATCTGCCTAACGGCCTGGACCAAGTATGCCTACCTGATGCGCTCCATGACCCTACAGCTGAAAAATGAACCCTATATCCAGTCCTCTAAAATGTATGGCAATAGTTTTTGGACGACTCTGAAAAACTATTATTTCCCCAGTCTTTTCCCTCAGATTCTGACGACCATGAGCTTTGACATCAGCACCATTATCATGGAAATCGCTGGTCTCAGCTTTGTTGGATTGGGAGCTCAGGCACCGTCGCCTGAGTGGGGAGCCATGATAAATGACGGACGGATCTACATTCAGGAAGCCCCTTGGATTGTGGTCTTCCCTTGTATCTTGCTGATTTTGACCATTCTCCTCTTTACCAAGTTTGGAGACGCTCTGAACAGCAAGTACAACCGCATGAATTGATCATCAAAAAAACATAAACTGCATCCCCTTATCTCTTGGGACTGCAATCATAAAAAAATATGAATACAAGAAAGTGATTCAATAAAAATGAGAAAAAAATTATTTTTATTAGTTGTCCTCTTGCTGCCTTTATTCCTGGTAGCCTGCCAGCAAAACTCAAACTCTTCCAAACAAGCCAATGAGAAAGACAAACTCACCATGGTCTGGGGCGAAGACTTTGGGGATGTCAATCCTCACCGCTATAATCCAGACCAATTTGTCATTCAGGATATGGTCTATGAAGGCCTAGTCCGCTACGGTGACAATGGTAAAATCGAGCCAGCCTTGGCTGAAAGTTGGGATATCAGCGAAGATGGTAAAACCTATACCTTCAAGCTGAGAAAGGCAAAATTCTCAGACGACTCTGACTTTAACGCAGAAAATGTCAAACGGAATTTCGATACCGTCTTTTCAGAGGAAAATAAGAAAAACCATACTTGGTTTGACTTTACCAACCAGTTGGAAAGCTATCGAGTTGTAGATGAGCATACCTTTGAGATTAAGCTCAAACAAGCCTACAGTGCAACTCTCTATGATTTATCAATGATTCGTCCAATCCGATTTATAGCTGATGCTGCCTTCCCTGATGGAGACGACACGACCAAGGACAATCTCAAAAAGCCAATCGGAACCGGTCAATGGGTTGTCAAAGACAAGAAGCAAAACGAGTACATTACCTTTACCCGTAACGAAAATTACTGGGGTGAAAAGCCTAAACTGAAAGAAGTAACGGTCAAGATTATTCCAGATCCACAAACTCGTGCTCTTGAGTTTGAGTCTGGCAATGTTGACTTGATCTATGGAAATGGCGTTATCGGTTTGGATAACTTTGCTAAGTATGCCAAGGATGACAAGTACACGACAGACGTATCTCAGCCAATGTCCAGCCGCCTTATGCTCTTGAATGCCAAGCAGGAAATTTTCAAAGACAAGACTGTCCGTCAGGCTATGAACCATGCGGTTGATAAGAAGTCTATCGCGAAAGACATTTTCCGCGGAACAGAAACACCAGCTGATACCATCTTCTCTAAGTCTACACCTCACTCTGATGCCAATCTGACTCCCTATGACTACGACATCAAGCAGGCTGAAAAGATGCTGGATCAAGCAGGCTGGAAGAAAGGTTCTGACGGTATCCGCGAAAAAGATGGCAAGAAATTAAGCCTGAATGTTCCTTATATCTCTTCTAAGGCGACAGACAAGGACTTGGTTGAGTACTTCCAAGGCGAATGGAAGAAAATCGGAATCGATGTTCAGCTCAAAGCTATGGAAGAAGATGACTACTGGGAAAATATTAAGACGGGCGACTTTGATTTGATGCTGACTTTCTCTTGGGGAGCACCTTGGGATCCGCATGCTTGGATGACTGCCCTGACTTCACCAGCTGACCACGGTCACCCAGAAAATGTTTCCCTAGAAGCTCTGCCATCTAAGCCAGAAATTGATAAAATTATCAAGGCAACTCTGGTCGAACCAGATGAGGCAAAAGTTGATGAAGGCTACAAGAAAGTTCTCACCATGCTCCATGATGAAGCTATCTATATCCCTCTGACTTACCAATCCGTTGTTTCCGTTTACCGCAAGGGAGAAATCGAGGGCATGCGCTTTGCTCCAGAAGAAAATGCTTTCCCACTGCGCTATATTGAGAAAAAATAAAAACTGGCTTCATAACTACAAATTTTAATATAAGGGGAGTAGTGCTGCTAAGTTGAAAAGCTTATCAGTCGCCCCTTTTCTTTTAAGGACTATGAAAAAAGATTTATTTAAAAAAATAGTTTCTTTCCTAGCTGCCCTGTTGATGATATCAGTATTGACCTTTCTCTTGGCCAAGCTATCCTCGGCTGATCAAGCAGAAAATTATTTAAGGGTATCTAAGATTCAAGTGACTCCTCAATCCTTGGAAAAAGCCAGAGAATATCTGGGGCTCAATCAACCTTGGCCTCAACAGTATCTAGGTTGGCTGACCAAGGCCCTTCGTGGGGATTTTGGAACGTCTTACCTATTAAAGGTTCCTGTCCTGCCTTTGGTGCTGGAACGTTTCCAGTCGACCCTTTCTCTAGGCCTGACATCTTTTGCTCTCATTTTGCTTACGTCCATTCCTTTGGGAATTTTTAGTGCAGTCTACAAGGGTTCTCTCTTTGATAAGGTCACTCGCTTTCTATCCTTTTCCAGCGTTTCCATGCCCAGCTTTTGGCTAGGTTACATGCTGATTGTGATTTTTGCTGTTCAGCTCAGATGGCTGCCAGTTTCGGGCAAGCAGGATTTTAGCAGCTTGATTCTTCCTAGTCTGACCCTAAGCATGTCATTGATTGGTCAATATATTGCTTTGATCCGCAAGGCTGTGCTGGAGCAGATGAACAGTGTCCATGTCGAAAATGCCCTCCTGCGCCGAGTCAGTAAGTTCTTCCTGGTCAAGAATCATCTCTTGAGAAATTCCCTGCCAGCCATTGCGACAGGCCTGAGCCTGACCTTGGTCTATCTCTTGACAGGTTCCTTAATTGTCGAAGAAGTCTTCTCCTGGAATGGTGTCGGCTCCCTCTTTGTAGATGCGCTGCAGTCTGTGGACCTGCCCATTATCCAGTGCTGCATGCTTTTATTTGGCCTATTATTCTTGGGGAATAATATTCTAACCCAGAAGTTGCAGCTCTGGATAGACCCTAGAGTCAGAAAAAGGAGGAGCAATGTCTAAACGATTTATTTTTTCAAGTGTCATTTTGCTGGTCCTCTTTATCTGCGCTCTCTTTGCTCCCTATCTATCGAGTTTCGACCCCCAGCAAGTTGAGATCTCAAACAAACTAATGGCACCTGACGCTGTTCATCTGCTGGGAACCGATCAGCTGGGCAGAGATGTCTTGTCTCGTCTGCTGCACGGGGCTCGTTATTCCCTCTTTTTATCTTTGACTATCAGTCTGCTGGAAGTGGTCATCGGTGTAACAGTCGGCTTGCTGATCGGATGGTACCAGGGAAAGGCGGAAGCCACCTTCTTATGGTTTGCAAATGTTATTTCCGCCTTTCCTAGCTTCCTGCTATCGCTAGCTACTGTTGGGATATTGGGACAAGGAATGACCAATATGATTCTAGCCATTGTCATCATAGAGTGGGTTTACTATGCAAGGGTGACGGCCAATCTGGTCAAGAGTGCCAAGGAGGAAGCCTATGTCATTTCTGCCCAGACCATGGGACTCTCTCAGGTTCATATTCTCAAAACTCATATCCTGCCCTTTATATACAAGCCTATTTTGATTATTGTGTTGATGAATATTGGGAATATCATTCTCATGATTTCTGGCTTTTCCTTTTTAGGAATCGGTGTCCAGCCCAACATTACCGAGTGGGGCATGATGCTGCATGATGCTAGAAGCCATTTTCAAACGGCAACTTGGATGATGCTGGCGCCTGGACTGGCTATCTTTCTGACTGTGGTCGCCTTTAATCTATTTGCCGAATGCTTTGAAGAGAAAGGCTGGAAACAGATATGGAAAAAATAGTAGTAAAGCAACTGACAGCCCAGATTGAGGGAAAGACCATACTGCAGGACATCAGCTTTGAAGTGGAGGCGGGTCAGTCTCTGGTCATCATTGGGGAGAGTGGTTCTGGTAAAACCCTCTTAACCAAGATATTGATTGGCCAACTGCCTTCATCCTTGAGCATGCAAGGAGAAGTTCACTATGGCTCCATGTCTCTGGAGCGCAACTCTCTCAAGGACTGGCAGCAGCTGCGGGGGAGACGAGTGGCCTATATGTCTCAAAATCCGATGGCTATGTTCAATCCTTTTCAGACCATTCAAAGTCATTTTTGGGAAACCCTGCGCAGCCATAGCAAGATTTCAAAGAGCGCTTGTCTGGCTAAGGCCCTAGCCTCTATGAAAGAAGTCAGACTGGGAGAGCCGGAAGAGCTTTTGAAGAAATATCCTTTTGAGCTCAGCGGCGGTATGCTGCAGCGGGTCATGCTGGCTATCTTGCTTTGCCTAGAGCCAGAGACCATCATTTTGGATGAGCCTACTTCAGCGCTAGACATCCACAATCGCGAGCAGATTATCCTCATCTTAAAGGAGCAGTTGGCTAAAGGCAAGACCCTCATCACGGTGACCCATGATTATCATTTGGCGCGGGAGCTAGGAGGCAAAATGCTTGTCATATATCAGGGGGCTATCATGGAGGAAGGTCCAGTGGACAAGATCCTCGAAAGTCCTTCGCAGACCTATAGCCAAGACCTTATCTTAGGAAATCCATACGAACGGTTGGTGAGACAAGATGCTGGAATGTAGACATGTTTTTAAAAAATTCGATGGTAAAATGGTTGTCAAAGACTGTAACTTCTCCGTCCAGAAGGGTGAAATGATCGGTCTGATGGGCGAGAGCGGCAGTGGCAAGAGCACGTTGGCTAAATTGCTGATTGGTCTAGAAAAGCCCAGTCAAGGCCAAGTCTTACTGGATGGCCAGCCCTACTCAGTCAAAAAGTCTGGCGTGAGAATTCTGTTGGTCTTTCAAGACTCGCTCCATTCGGTCAATCCGCACTTTACAGTCGAGCAGGTTTTGACAGAGGCCCTGTCAAAAGATGTGGCTAGAGACGAGATAGAAGCCATTCTAGAAGACGTCGGTTTGGATAAAAGCTATCTGACTCAGCCAGCGCGCCAGCTCAGTGGAGGCCAGCTCCAACGGATTTGCATCGCCCGCGGCCTGCTCTTAAAGCCAGATATTCTCATCTTTGATGAGGCTCTGAGCGGTTTGGATCCCATTGTTCAGGGAAGGTTGTTACGCCTCTTATATGATTTGTGGGAGAAATACCAGCTGACCTATCTTTTCATCTCGCATGACTTCAAGCTGAGCTATGCTCTCTGTCATCGGATTTTGGTCATGGCGGACGGGGAAATCGTTGACGAGATAAAGGACTTTGAGCTTCCTATCCAGGCTCGTCACCCCGTGACAAAAAAATTGATAGGCGACAAGGGACATTTCAGCTGACGAATATCTTAACTAGCTGATCTATTTTAAAATTAAAAATAAAGGAACATATATGAAACGTACTTTTGAAACGAGAAAACTTTACTTCGGCTTTCCAGTCTTCTTTTTAGGCTATAAGGACGATGTGCACGGCTATAATATTTCGACCTCAAGCTCGGTTTATTCCTTGGGCAGTATGATGGTTATTGCCATGCGTACCAAGGGAAATGCCATTACAGAGATTACCAAGCACCAGCAATTCACAGTCAATGTCCCAGAAAAGAATTTGACCAAAGAGTCTGAAATTGCTGGCTTCAACAGCCGCAAGGACAAGTTTGCCTTGACCGGTCTTAGCTACACAATCGGCGAGACCGTGGATGCTCCGCTGGTAGACCAATGCCCTGTGTCCATTGAGTGTCAGGTGCTGGATATGGTCGAATGCGGTGCCTTGACCAATGTCATCGCCCGTGTCACTCGGCGCGTGGTAGATGAGGACTTGATTGATGAGAATGACGCTTTCCGCAGTGACCGTTTTTCTCCTATCAGCTACATGGGAGACGGAGATGGCCGGCTTTACCGCTATTTCAGCGACGAGTCAGTCAAGATGGGTTCCATTATCAAAGAAATCCGCAAACAAGAAGAAAAATAAAGAAACCGCTGAGATATTTAGATCTCAGCGGTTTAGTTTTCTATCACAAGTTTTTCTTCTAGGCCAAATTTCTCTAGGAAACGGCCTTGCTCTTCTTGGATTTGCGGAGTTGGATTTTTGACGTTCATGACCAGTTCTATCATTTCCGGATGGACCTCACGCACCAGCTGACTCAGAGCCCAGATAGCTGTGGCGACATGAATGGGATTTTGCCCCTTGTCGATAATTTCCAGCATTTTAGGAATGGCAGAGCGGTCATTGGCATTTGCCAGAGCGATAATGGCATTGCGCTGCAGGATATTTTTCCCCCGCCAGCTGCCGGCCACATGACCGAATTTCTCCTTAAACTGACCGTTGGAAAGCTCCAAGAAAGGCAGGAGTTCTGGATGAGAAAGGTCGGGGTCAATCTCTGTCGCCAGAGGATTGTCCAAACCTTTATTGTAAGGGCAGCAGATTTGGCAGATATCACAGCCATAGATGACGGTTTTAATCTTCTTGCGAAATTCCAGATCCATGACGCCCTTGTCCTGAGTCTGAAAGGATAGACAACGCTTGGCATTCATGCTGCCGTCACCAATCAAGCAGGAAGTAGGACAGGCTGTCACGCAGCGGTTGCAGTCTCCGCAGCCGTAGTCTACAGGCTGATCAGGCTCGATGTCCAGATTGGTAATGAGCTCTCCTAAAAACATATAAGAACCAAATTCCTTGGAGATGACCAAGCCGTTCTTGCCGATAAAGCCGATTCCTGCTCTTTGAGCTACGGCGGTATCAACCAAGGCACCTGTGTCCACCATGCCCTTGTATTCAAAGTCAGCGGTCAGCTCTTCGATTCCCTTGGCAAGCCGGTCCAGCTTGTCCTGCAGGACATAGTGGTAGTCCAGCCCCCAGCTGTTAGGGGTGAATTTGCCCCGCTTGTAGGCCGTTTTCTGAGGTTGCTGCTTGAGCTTGTGGGGGTAGGCGACTGCGATGGAGATGATGGTCTTAGCCGAAGCCAGACTCAGCTTGGGTTTGATCCGTTCCTCGATGTTTTTATGTTCAAATCCTGAATTTCGTCCTTCTTCTACAGCCAAGCGCAGCGACTTCTCCAGATAGTCAAAATCATCCGCTGTCGTAAAGCCAATCTTAGAAATCCCAATGTCTTTTGCTAAGTTAATAATTTCTTCTTTGATGTTCATCCTTACTATTATAGCGGAAAAATGCCAACTTGGCGAATGATTAAGAAAGGGAATTATCCTATAAAACTATACCTATAGTTTTATAAGACTTCCTTAGCCTATATACTGTATGATATAATGAAATGTGGAATTTTTTTATAGAAAGTTCCGCAAAGTTTAGGGGAAATTTTATAAAGTTAAACAATGGGAGTTTACAAAATGAAAAAGAGATATTATGAATTTTTGAATGTTCTTGTTACGGATTGTAATCCAATTAGAAACTTAGATTTTTATAAGGCTGGTTTAATTGAGGTATTTTTTATCTCACTGGTATCTATAGTTTCTATTTTCTTACGCGGTGAGATGCATCATCTGAGCATGATAGTCATGAATTTTACTATCATTCACACGCTTATCTTATTTCTGGCCTTTTTACTCTTCCAAAAGTTTTTTGATACCAAAGCCTTGCAGCTCATTCCGACCAGCTCTTACCTATTTCTGCATTTTGAATTGCTTTTTTGGGGCTCCATCTTTTTTGGTGAGAACCACTTAGCATTTTTTATGATTTTTATCATACTCAGCTTGTCTTATCAGTTGATTAATTTGCTCTATCAGATGGTGATCGTTTCAAAATTGAGATATTTTGAACAGAAACAAAAGATCAATATTTTGCAGATTCATGCCATCGTCCTGTGCTGCTTGTCAGCAGGAGTAGCAGTCATCACTCGCTTGTTTATGCTGTCAGGAATCTATATGATTATTGCCTTGGTAGGCTTGAGCATCGCATTGACGCCCTTGTATCTATTGGGCTATGCACAAGTTTTCACAGGCTGGAGAAATCAAGTGCCTGAAAAATTGTAGAATTAAAGGGGGATTGTCTGTCTAGTCTTGAATACGTTAGGTTTCCTCTAACACATTGATTGAGAAGATTAGAGTATATGCATTTTAATCAGTAAGGTAGAGAAATAATTTTTCTCTGCCTTTATTTTTTTACAAATCTGAAAGCGCTTCATTGACAAAGTCTGCCAGATAGTTTATAATATAATAACAGTATAGAAAATGGCAAGGAAGCCTGATTTGATCGCAATGAAGCGAGTGTTTCAGAATCAAAGGGGTTTTCTATGCCATTTTTTTGCGCACTATTATTTTTTTATGGAGGATTGTTTCTATGCGGACAAAAGGAATTGTGCTGCTTTGTAGTTTGGCTTTGCTTCTGGGAGCTTGTCAAGCGGGGAATAATAAGACGACGACGGAGTCATCCTCGGCTAAGACGGAGACAACAGATAAGGACAAGGCTAAGACTTTGGATAAGGGCGTCTGGGAAGACAAGCTTTATGCCCGTCTGACCAAGCTCATCAAGGAGAATGGGAACACCAGCTCTACCTACGATAAAAATAAAAAACCTTATGCCGTCTTTGACTGGGACAATACGACAGTCATTAACGACATTGGCGAAGCAACCTTTACCTATCAAATTGAAAATCTGGCCTTTAAGATGACGCCGGAAGAATTTGACCAAGCAGTGCGGACCAATATACCGAGCGACGATTTTGTTGAAGATTTTCATAACAAAGATGGTGAACCAGTGAACATTGACAAGATTGCGGCCGACTTGCTTTCTGACTACACGGCTATTTACAATAGCTATAAGGGAATGAAAGGAGATAAGTCTCTGGAAGAAGTCAAAAAGACTGATGAATACCAAGACTTTGCTGCTAAACTCCGCTATCTTTACGAAGCGATTGGTGACACCTTCAGCTCTGACATCAGCTATCCATGGGTGACCTACCTCTATGCAGGTATGACTTCTGAAGAAGTTCAAGCCCTATCTGAAAAGTCTATTGACCAAGCTCTCCAAGACAAGCTGACTTCTGAAACTTGGGAAAGTCCAGAAGGCTTGAAAGGTGAGTCAGGCCAAATCACTGTGACCTTCAAGCGCGGTGTTCGCTCGGTCAAGGAAATGCAAAATCTCTATAAGACTCTGATGGCTAACGGCATTGATGTCTATATCTGCTCAGCGTCTTATATCGATGTGATTATCCCTTATGCTAGCAATTCTAAGTATGGCTACAATATTCCTAAAGAAAATGTTACTGCTATGCGTTTGAAAAAGGATGACAAGGGAGTAATTCAGCCAGAATATGATACCAACTATGCTCAGACTCAAGGTGAGGGCAAGACAGAGACCATCAAAAAGCTGATTGCTGTCAATCATGACAATCAAGAACCAATCCTGATTGCCGGCGACAGTAATGGTGACTATGCTATGCTCAAGGACTTCCCTAAACTGCAAATGGGTATCATCTTCAATCTTCTGAGAGATCCTAGCAAGGGAATCGGTCTTTTGCAAACCAAGGCAATTGAAACTTACGGCCAGGAAGATGCCCTTTACTATCTGCAAGGCCGCGATGAAAATAAAGGTGTACTGCTCAATGGCAGGGAAACTATCAAACTAGATAGTAAGGAAGCCCAGCTAAGCAGATAGCAGGCAGTTCCCTGTCATAGAGAGGAATGGATGCAAAATATGAAAAAAATCATGTTTGTCGGTCCGGTCGGAGTGGGTAAGACAACTCTGACTCAGCGACTGAAAGGCTTGGAGCTGACCTACTTTAAGACTCAGGCTATTGAGTTCTATGATGCCATCATTGACACGCCTGGAGAATTTCTCCAGCATCGTAAGTATTATAATGCTCTGAACGTGACAGCAACAGAAGCTGATGTGATTGGTCTCTTGGTGGCGGCTTCCAATCAGATGCAGACCTTTCCTCAGGGCTTTTCTTCCCTCTTCAATAAAGAAGTGATTGGCATTGTCACCAAGATCGATATGGCTGAACAGCCAGAGCAAATCGAAAAAGCACGGCGGCAGCTGAAAGCGGCCGGTGCCAAGGAAATTTTTGAAATATCAGCGACGGAAAACGAAGGAATTGACCGTCTCCAGGCTTATCTGGAGGCAGACTAAGGACGAAAAAGCCGAATATGGTATACTAGATTCTAACAAGGAAATGAGGAAGGAATGTCTATTTATGAAAGTAGAGCACGGTGGAAATGCGGCAGCTTTGGCTGAGGAATTTGGTTTTTCTCTAGAAGACTGTCTGGATTTCAGTGCCAATATCAACCCTTTGGGGATTTCTCCGCGGCTGAAGGCTTGTCTGACCGAGTCCATTGATTGGCTGGTTCATTATCCAGACATCAGCTACAGTCGCTCCAGAGAGCTTTTGGCACATCATCATGGACTAGAAAAGGACAAGGTCCTGCTGGCAAATGGTGCGGTAGAAGTCTTTTATGAGCTGGCCCGCTTCCTGCGTCCAAAAACGGTCCTGACTCTGAGCCCTACTTTTATGGAATATGAAAAAGCCTTCTCGCAAGTGCAGGCCAAGGTGGAGCGCTTTAGCCTTCCTTCTCCATCCTATGAATGGAATCTAGCTGACATGTTGCCAGCCTTAGATTCACTGACTGTAGGAGACGCTGTGCTCATCTGCAATCCTAATAATCCGACGGGTACCTTGATTCGGCTTACTGATCTAGAAAAGCTAGCTGAGAAGCTGCAGGAGCGGCAAATCTTTTTGATACTGGATGAGGCTTTTATGGACTTTCTGGACGATGAGGAGGACTATAGCTTCGTTTCACGTCTGGCCACCTATCCAAATGCAGTAGTGGTGCGGTCTCTGACTAAGTTTTATGCTATTCCTGGTCTGAGATTGGGCTATGCTCTCAGCTGTCATCCGACTTGCTTTGATGAGATAGAGGGGAGCCGTGCTCCTTGGTCGGTCAATGCCATGGCGGATCGCGCCCTGCCTGTCCTTTTGGCGGATCAGGCCTATCAGCAAGCTACCAAGGAGTGGCTTCGAGTAGAAAGAGACTTCCTTTTTCAAGGACTGACTGCATTTTCACAGATTCGGCCGGTCAAGCCTAGTGTCAATTATATCTTCTTTGAGTATCTAGGTCGGCTGGACCTGCGTCAGGAGCTTCGGCAGAGAAAGATTTTTATCCGTTCCTGTCAAAATTATCATGATCTGTCAGAACGGCATTACCGCATAGCCATCCGCAGCCATCAGGAAAATGAACAGCTTCTGGCTTGTCTGACAGAAGTCTTAGCGAAAGAGGCTCCTTATGACTAAGGTAATGGTTTCCTGTCCAGGTTCCTGCGGTGAATTATTTCAAGGTTTAGTTGGAGAGCAGGAAGTCCTGCTCTCCTATGGGATTGAGAAGAGCAGTCGAGTGAGATCGGACGGAGCTTCGTCTCTCGCAAGGCAAGACCAAGGTGAAAAGGTAAGGCGAGCTTTGGAGCTCCTGCCTGAGTCCAATGCTTTCTCTTTTGTTCAGGAGTCCGACCTGCCTATCAGCAAGGGCTATTCTAGCAGCACAGCAGATATGGTTAGCTGCCTGCAGGCAGCTGCTCTGGGGCAGAAGCAGCCTCTAAGAGCAGCAGATTTAACTCGTCTCTGTGCCAAGATTGAGCCTACTGACTCGGTGGCTTTTGAGGACTGGACGGTCATTAATCCCCTGACTGGTCAAGTGGTCTGGCAGACAGACTGGCAACCGGAGCTCTATGTTTATATCTTGGAGCCTGTGGAGATGGTGACTACTCTTGACTTGGTTCGGATGAAGGACAGTCCTAGCTATCCGGCTGAGGAGTCCAAACGCTTGCTTCCTCTCTTTCAGGAGGCTTGTCAGGAGAAGAGTCTGGAAAAGATTGGCCATTTAGCGAGTTATAGTGCTTTGTTGAATAACCAACGGCTGCCCAAGCCCTATCTGGAAGAATTACTGAATTTGGTAAAAAAATACCAATGCTTAGGGCTCAATGTTGCCCATAGTGGCACATTGGTTGGTCTGCTGCTGAGCAGGGAACAGCTAGAAAACTTGCCTCAATTGGAGGCTGAACTAGCTCGCTCAGCCAGTGGGGCTTATTATCAGACTCGGACCTTGAGCAGGATTATTTTTGAAGGGGTGCAGCCGGTCAGGGAGGAGACAGACTAGTTTGAAAGACTTAGAAAAAATTATTGAGCAGATTCTTCCGATAGATAAAGACAAGCTTCAAGAAGGCCAGCGCTACTGTGATCAGCTAGGAAAGCCGCCAGGCTCCTTAGGGAAGCTCGAGACCATCTATGCTCGCTTGCATGCCATGTTTTCTGGTCCCATTGATTTGGAGAAGAAGATTGTCCTTGTCTACGTAGCGGATAATGGCATCGTGGCTGAAGGCGTTTCTGCCAATCCTCAGGAAACGACCTATACTGTTGCTCGCAATATTCTAGCAGGGAAATCAGGCTTGTGTGCTATTTCCAAACATGCTGGTTCAGACATCTGCCTGGTAGACATTGGCTGCAAGAAGGATATCTTTGAGGAAAATAAGGACAAGGTCTGTCATGGGACGCGCAATATGCTTGAGGAGCAGGCCATGACTCGCGAGCAGGCCATAACGGCAATTCTAGTCGGCTACAAGAAGACAGAGGCCTTGATTAAAGACGGCTATCGTCTCTTTGGAACAGGAGAAATGGGGATTGGCAACACCACCACCTCGGCTGCTGTCATTGCGGCAGTTCTCGGTCTCAAAGCAGAAGACGTCACAGGCTATGGAGCTGGTCTGACTCAGGATATGAAGACTCATAAAACTGCCGTTATCCAGCAGTGTTTGGATCGTCACGCTCCTTATGGAGATATTCTGGATCTGACCGCTAAGCTTGGCGGGCTGGATATGCTGGCTATGGCAGGCACTCATCTTGCCTGTGCCCGCTATCAGCTGCCATGTGTAGTGGATGGCCTTATCTCTCTGACGGGGCTTCTGATTGCCCATCAGCTGACTCCTCATGTCTTGGACTATACCTTTGCTTCCCATGCTTCGACGGAGCCTGCTTACAGACTGGTCAGTGACTTTCTAGGACTGGAGCCCATGCTTTTGCTGGACATGCGACTGGGTGAAGGCTCAGGCTGTCCTTTGGCTTTCTTTCTGCTGGAAAATGCTGTTTATACCATGGAGCACATGCCAACCTTTGCAGAAGGCGGCTTGAAAGAAGAAGATTATGTTGATATTCGCAAAAATGTGACTTAAAGGAGGAAAAATATGCAACTCTATACAAAAACAGGTGACAAGGGCTTGACCAAGCTAGTTGGCGGTCAAAGTGTCGCCAAGGATGCAGAACGGGTTAATGCTTACGGGACCATTGATGAGCTGAACTCTTGGATTGGTTATACTATTACCAAGCTAGACAAGGATGATAAGCTGAGAGATGAGCTGCTCCAGCTACAGCATTATCTCTTTGACTGTGGTTCAGACCTCTCTACTCCTAAGGGAGTTTACCCTTATAAGGTCGATCAGCAGCTGATTGACTGGATTGAGGAGAGGATTGATACTTACGCAGAAATTCCACCAGCTTTGGAAAGGTTTATCCTGCCGGGCGGTGACGAGATTGCTTCCATGATTCATGTGGCTCGGACCATTGCAAGACGGGCAGAGCGTCATATCGTAGGAGCCATGTGGACTACAGAAATTAACAATAATGTCCTGATTTTTGTCAACCGTTTATCAGATTACTTCTTTGCCTTGGCTCGAGTAATCAACTTTACTAAAAACCAAGAAGACATCGCCTATGAAAGAGGTGCCAAGGTCTTCCACAATATCACCAAGGCGGATGTTGAGCGTTGGGCAAGCAAACGCCAGTGACAAAAAGAAACAGAAAAAGTTCTGTCTTTCCAAATTGACTCTTACTGAGTCTTGGAAGGACAGAACTTATTTTAATCTTCTAAAAAAGAAAGCCGCCTATACATCATCGTATCTTCATGCTAAGCTTCGTTGATTAGCACTAGCTTTCCAATTATTGACTCTGCTCCTTTGCAGAAAGACAAGTGAAACCTCATCTTTAGAAAATTAACGTACTTAAACGTAGAGTCAATAATGGAAACTAAGCTAAAATGTTTGTTCCAAACTGACATCACTACCTTACATCGAGGCATGAAATCTACTAAAATTTAAGAATAAAGACCTGACTTAAAGCTGAAAAGCTTATCACAGTGGCGGGACCGCGCTGGATTTGCACCAGACTTCCATATCCTTAAAAGTACTAAAATCAATTTCCTAGTAACTAGATTGTAACACCTTTCACAGGGAATTACAAGGAAAATGAACTAAATTTTAATAAAAATTTAATTCTTCAAATAAGCTTGGCTTTGTAAGAAGAAGCGGCACTAAAAACTTCTTATATTAATGACTTTTTTATTGCCATGAAAGCGCTTTTGTGTTATAATTCAATATAGTACAAAGGGGTACTGAAGATAAATAAGCAATGAAGCTATATGAAAATGCTGTGACGTGTGTAGGGGAACAGTCTTATTTTCATATAGCTTCTTTTTGTTTAAAAATAGATACAACAGAAAGGAGAAAAGATGTATAAGATTTCCTATAAGACTGAATTGCATGTGGGCAAGGGCGCTCTGCAGCAATTAAGCCATTATAAAAACGAGCATATTCTAGTCGTTGCCGATCCTTTTTTGAAGACATCTGGCACGTTGGATGCCATTTTAGCCAACTTTGATGACAGCAATGATATTGTTGTTTTCACGGATATTGTGCCTGATCCGCCAATCGAAACGGTTGTGGCTGGTATCAAGAGTGCAGGAGACAAGCCAATCAGCATTGTGCTTTCTATTGGTGGCGGCTCTGCTATTGATGCTTCCAAGGCTATGTATTATTTTGCCAAGAAACAGGGTGCCTTCTCCGAGGCTATTCTCATCGCCATCCCGACGACAAGCGGAACTGGATCTGAAGTAACATCCTTTTCTGTCATCACGGATGCAGAGAGAGGTACCAAATATCCTTTAGTGACCAAAGAAATCCTTCCGGATGTTGCGATCTTAGATGCGGATTTGGTTCTGTCACTTCCTGGTAACATCACGGCTGACACTGGAATGGATGTGCTGACCCATGCCATTGAAGCTTATGTATCGACCAAGGCTACGGACTTCTCTGATGCCTTGGCTGAAAAGGCAATCAAGCTGGTCTTTGAATACCTGCCTAAAGCCTACAAAAATGGTCAGGATGTAGAAGCGCGTGAAAAGATGCATGCAGCATCCACTCTGGCTGGTATGGCCTTTAACACAGCTTCTTTGGGTATCAATCACAGTCTGGCACATGCGGCAGGAGCTAAGTTCCATGTACCTCATGGTCGTTTAAACAGTATTTTAATGCCCCATGTCATTCAGTATAATGCTGGTATCGAATTCAACAATCGGAACCGGCAGGCGACAGACAAAACTGTAGCAAGCCGCTATCAGGATATTGCCAAACTACTGGGATGCAGTGCTTCAAGCCCTGTGTCAGGAGTAAGACAGCTGGTTGAAGCCATCAAGAAACTACAAAGAAAGCTGGAGATGCCAACTTCTCTGAGAGAATATGGTGTGAAAGCAGATGCTTTTGCTCAGTGCAAGGTAGAAATTTCAGAAGCTGCTCTGCATGATGGCTGTACTCCGACTAACCCTCGTGTCCCTACGGCAGAAGAACTGCTTAAAGTATTAGAGAAAGCGTTTTAATCCTCTGAATTGCTGTTATGCCAAAATTATTGTATAATGTTTAAGAGCATGCAGTACACTTCTGAAGGTTTAAAATCATGAAGAAGGTTTACTAAATTGGAAGAAAAACAAAGAATGATACAGGAATACGTTCCTGGGAAACAAGTGACCTTGGCGCACCTTATCGCTAATCCTGATGAAGTCATTTTTGAAAAATTAGGATTGCAGGCAGAAATCAAGGATGCGATTGGAATCTTGACGATCACTCCGAGTGAAGCGGCTATCATTGCGGTTGATATTGCGACCAAGGCTGCGGATGTTCAAGTTGGTTTTGTGGATCGTTTCAGCGGCTCTGTCGTGATGACAGGTGACGTTTCTTCTGTTGAGGCAGCTCTCATTGCCGTTTTACAAGGTCTGGAAGAGATTTTGGGCTTCTCCAGCACTGTCGTAACGCGGACATAAAAAATCAAACTGTCGAGGGGAAGTATGAAAGGCAGAATACTAATTGTTGATGATGATCCAATTGTAAGATTAGATATCCGAAATATATTAGAGGCAGCTGATTATGAAGTGGTGGCTGAGGCATCCGATGGCTTTGAGGCTATTGATTTGTGTCAGAAATATCGTTGTGACTTGGTCATGATGGACATCAAGCTTCCGCTTCTGGATGGCCTGACAGCAGGTAAGAAGATACTCGAAGACGCTTTAGCCTACAGTGTGATTCTACTGTCAGCCTACAGCGATGAACACTATGTTCAAAAAGCTAAAACCAATGGGATTAGTGCTTACTTGGTTAAACCTTTGGATGCCAAGTCCTTGATTCCAATGGTAGAGATCTGCATTGAGAAGGGCCGCCAGCTTCAGCAGATGTCCAATGAAATGGTCAAGTTGTCTAAAAAAATAGACGATCGGATTGTGATTGAAAAGGCTAAAGGCTTGCTGATGGCTCGAGATCATTTGTCAGAGCCAGAAGCTTTCAAGCGCATTCGGACAATTAGTATGCAAAAGAGAGTGCCAATGATTGAGATTGCTAAATTGCTGGTGCTCCAAGATGATGTGTAATGATGTATAAAGATAAGATAAAGCAGCTTTGTCAGGAACAGACAAATTTGGATGAGGCTGATATCGAGCATCTCGTCCAACAGGCTGACGAATTATTGAAAAACTCAGCTTATGCCAATGAAGATGTCTTCATTGACGTAAAGAATATCTTTTCGGAACATGCCATTGTCATCTTTCACAAAAAACCGGAAAGCAAGCTCAGCTTGTACGAAAAATCGGTCGTAGGTGCTATGGCTTACCTGGAAAATGAGCCAGGTGTTATCCGGACCTTGGAGACGGGCGCTCCCTCGATTGGGCTTTCGGCCAGATCGCAGGAGGGCTTAGCCATCCATCAGACAGTCTTTCCGATAGTGAGAGAAGAGCGCGTCATCGGAACGCTGATTATCGAAAGAAATGCTCCTCAGACTTTACCAGACCACTTTTCTTTAGATAAAGAGGACGGCGGTTTTGAGTTACGGAGCACTCCTGAGATTTCAGTTCAAGAGCAGTTTGTTTTATTTGATCATATAGACGAAGCTTGTCTGGTCTTTGACCGGCAGGGCTATCTCAAGTATTTCAATCAAGCAGCTGCCGACTCTTATCGCCATAAGCTGGGCTATATGGACTCGATTGAGGGAATGCATTATAGCAATCTGGTCTTAGACAGTCTGACTTTTGAAGAAATCCAGCAACTGGGACCGCAAGCCCCTCAAGAAAAACCTCACCAAGTTGAGGTACATTATGGCACTTATTGCTTTTTGGTCAAACGCTATTTGCTGGCTGAGAGTGAAAATGTGGTCATGATCTGTAAGGATATTACAGACATCAAGGAAAAGGAAGCGCAGCTCTTAACCCATACAACTACCATTCGTGAAATGAACCATCGGGTAAAGAATCACTTGCAAACCGTTGTTTCCTTGCTGCGACTACAGGCTCAGCAAAGTCCAGGAGCAGACACCAAAAAAGCTCTTAATGACAGTATGAATCGTGTGCTCTCCATAGCGGCGACTCACGAGCTCCTGTCTTCTCAGCAGGATGACAGCATTCAGATTGAGCATCTGCTGAAGAGAGTTATCGAAAATGTTCAGCGTTGTTTTTCTGGGCATAGGGAAATAACCCTGACCTACAGCCTGGAACCGGAACTCTGTCTCGATAGCAGCCGGGCCACTTCACTGGCGCTAATCGTCAATGAATTACTGCAGAATAGCTATGAACATGCTTTTAAGGACAAAAAAAATCCAGAAAAACCGCAAATCCATTTGCAGGTTGGACTTAAAAATGATATAATAACTTTAAAAGCACTGGATAATGGTAGCGGTTACGATCAAGAGCATTCCTTTGAGAATCATCTGGGTCTACTCTTGGTGGAGCGCTTTGTCCAAGGAAAATTGTTTGGAACCTTGTCTATCCACTCAGACCATGAGGGGACAACAACGACCATTCGTTTTAAAAAATAAATACTACCAGACTAACAATGATGTCAGTCGAAAAAAGCAATGACGCTTGAAGAATGTAAATGAACTCTGTTTGTTTGCATTGCTTTGAGCGTCTTTTTTTGGAGGTTTTTAGTATGTCAGATAAAATTTTGAGTGTGGGGCTCGATATCGGGACAGCCACTACACAGCTGATCTTGTCAGAGCTTACCATCGAGAATATTGCTTCTGTGTTTACTATTCCTCGTGTCTATATTACAGATAAAAAAGTTCTTTATAAAAGTGAAATTATCTTCACACCAATTTCGGATCAACTTTTGATCGAGGTGGATAAGATCAAAAACTTTGTCCTGAATGAATATGCGAAAGCAGGCATTCAGAAAAAAGATATTCAGATGGGGGCAGTCATCATTACTGGTGAGACGGCTCGCAAGGAAAATGCCAGCCAGGTGCTCCAAGCGCTGAGTGGTTATGCAGGTGACTTTGTCGTTGCGACGGCTGGACCAGACCTTGAGAGTATCATCGCTGGTAAAGGGGCCTGCAGTCATCAGTATTCTCAAGAGCATCATACATCAGTAGTCAATATTGATATTGGTGGGGGGACTTCCAATCTGGCGGTCTTCCGAGAAGGAGATGTGATTGATACAGGGTGTTTTGATATCGGAGGTCGGCTGATAAAGATGGATCCGCAGACCCAGCGGATTAGCTATATTGCTCCAAAACTGCAGACTATCATTGCAGAGCAGGGGCTTCAGCTGGCAGTTGGTGAAACGGTCCATCGGGCTGATTTGGATCGGCTGATTCAAGAAATGGTCTCCGTATTAGAACAGTCTGTAGGAATTGACAATCACAGTCCTTACTATGATCTCCTACAGACCAACCACGGTCTCAAGTTGAACTATGATCTCCACTGCGTATCTTTCTCTGGTGGTGTAGCTGATGGAATATACTTGGAAACGACCTCGGCGGATGATTTCCGCTATGGGGATATCGGTATCTTGCTAGGCAGGGCGCTGAGCAAATCCAAGATTTTTGATCAAAAGAAAGTCATCCAGTCAGCTGAGACCATCCGGGCAACCGTTGTTGGAGCGGGCAGCCATACGACCGATGTCAGCGGCAGTACCATTACCTACATCTCTGATATCCTTCCTATTAAAAACATTCCAGTTCTCAAACTGGCTGCTTCTGATGAGCATGAGGATAAGGAGGGACTGCAGCAGATTATCAGGGACAAGGTGGCCTGGTTCACACTGGAAAATGAAGTCCAGCAGGTGGCTTTGGCTATCAATGGAGAAAAAAGCCCAAGCTTCGCCCGGGTTTTGGAATACGCAGAGGCTATTGTCAAGGGAATGAGCGAAAGCATTGAAAAGAAAATTCCGTTGCTAGTGGTGGTCAGAGAAGATATGGCCAAGGTTCTAGGCCAATGTCTCTTTGCTCAATTGCCTAAGGATTATCCATTTGTCTGCATTGACTCAGTGGATGTCCAGAATGGCGACTATATCGATATTGGTAATCCAGTCATTGAAGGATCGGTCTTACCGATTGTCGTGAAAACATTGGTGTTTAATTAAACTTTTATTTACACAAAGGAGGAAGTAATCCATGATTTTGAAAACAAAATTGTTTGGTCGGCTTTACGAATTTAAATCCGTAAAAGAAGTGCTGGCCAAAGCCAATGAGTACAAATCCGGGGATCAGCTAGCCGGAGTAGCAGCAGAATCTGCCGAAGAGCGTGTCGCTGCTAAGGTTGTACTAGCTCAGCTGAAACTGTCTGATTTGTTCAATAATCCGGTAGTGCCTTATGAAGAAGATGAGGTAACACGGATTATCATCGACGACGTCAATCTTCGTACTTACGAAAAGATTAAGAACTGGACAGTAGAAGAGCTGCGTGAATGGATCTTGGATAACAAGACTAAGAACGTGGACATTCAGTGGCTGTCTCGTGGGTTGACTTCTGAAATGGTAGCAGCTGTTGCTAAGTTGATGACCAACTTGGACTTGATTGTAGCTGCCAATAAGATTGTCATTACCAAACATGCGAATACAACAATTGGTATGCCGGGAACATTCTCTTCTCGTCTTCAACCAAACCATACCACAGATGATCCAGACGGTATCATGGCTTCTACTATGGAAGGTTTTGCTTATGGATGTGGGGATGCTCTCTTGGGGTTGAACCCAGTGGATGACTCAGTAGAAAGTACCAAACGGGTCTTGCATAAGTTTAATGACTTCATCGAAGAGTACAAGATTCCAACTCAGCACTGTGTGCTAGCTCACGTTACTACTCAGATTGAAGCCATGAATCAAGGTGCTCCGACAGGATTGGTCTTCCAATCTATCGCTGGATCTGAAAAAGGAAATGAAGCCTTTGGTTTTGATGCTAAGATTATTCAGGAAGCTTGGGATACAGCTCTGAAAGTGGGAACAGCTGCTGGACCGAATGTCATGTACTTTGAAACAGGTCAAGGTTCTGAGCTTTCATCTGATGCTCACCATGGAGCAGACCAAGTGACTATGGAAGCACGTTGTTATGGTTTCGCTAAACGCTTTGATCCATTCTTGGTAAATACCGTTGTTGGATTCATCGGACCTGAGTATCTCTACGATTCTAAGCAGGTTATCCGTGCTGGTTTGGAAGACCACTTCATGGGCAAACTGACTGGTATCTCAATGGGTTGTGATATCTGCTACACTAACCACATGAAGGCTGACCAAAACGACGCTGAAAATCTTTTGGTTCTTCTCGGAGCAGCTAATGTTAACTACATCATGGCGATTCCTCATGGTGACGATATCATGCTTAACTATCAAACAACTGGTTACCATGAAACAGCAACCATGCGTTCACTTCTCAATAAACGTCCGATCAAGGAATTTGAAGAGTGGATGGAAAAAATGGGCTTGATGGAAGATGGTCACCTGACAGAAATCGGCGGAGACGGCTCCATCTTTATGAAATCAAATTAGCAAGGAGGAAATCATTGTGGATGAATTGCAATTAAAAGAAATGATTCGCTCATTGTTAAATGAGATGGGCGGCGACTCAGCTGTTAAAGAAACAGCAGCGACTGACCAGAACAAAGCAGAAAAACCTGTGGTTTCTCTGCAGGAAGAAGTCAAACAAGACACTTCAGTGATTGAAGATGGCATCATTCCGGACATAACAGAAGTAGATATTCAGGAACAGTTCTTGGTTCCGAATGCCATCAATGAAGAAGCCTACCGAAAGATTAAGAAATTTACTCCGGCACGTCTGGGCTTATGGCGGGCAGGCGATCGCTACAAGACACAAAGTGTTTTGCGTTTCCGTGCAGACCATGCGGCAGCTCAGGATGCGGTCTTCTCCTATGTATCAGATGACTTTGTCAAGGAAATGGGCTTCATTCCTGTACAGACCAAGGCAGCAACTAAGGATGAGTACTTGACACGTCCAGATTTTGGCCGGGTCTTCCCTGAAGATCAGCAGGAGATTATCAAGGAAAAATGCAAACCTAATGCCAAAGTTCAGATTGTCGTTGGTGATGGTCTTAGCTCATCAGCTATCGAGGCTAACGTCAAAGACTTCCTGCCAGCTCTGAAGCAAGGTCTGAAAATGTTCGGACTGGACTTTGGTGAAGTACTCTTTATCAAGCATGCTCGGGTTGCAGCTATGGACCAAATCGCAGAACTGACTGGAGCAGAAGTTATCTGTATGCTGGTCGGTGAGCGTCCAGGTCTTGTAACAGCTGAGTCTATGAGTGCTTATCTGGCTTACAAGCCAACAGTTGGTATGCCAGAAGCGAAACGGACCGTTGTTTCCAATATTCATAAAGGCGGAACACCAGCCGTTGAAGCTGGAGCCTATGTAGCAGAAATCATTAAGAAGATTCTTGATAATAAGAAATCAGGAATTGATTTGAAATAATAGGAGGTAGTGGCTTTGAAAAATGATCGATTAGGTGCAAATGTATTAAGTGCCCTTCTGATTTCAAACGTGGATGCAGGTTTGGCAGTTTCTTTGGAGCTTAAACCACATCACAGAAGCCTGGGAATTATCACTTCTGACTGTGATGATGTCACTTATGTAGCCTTGGATGAAGCAACCAAGGCAGCAGATGTCGAAGTGGTCTATGCTCGCAGTATGTATGCTGGTGCAGGCAACGCTTCAACTAAGCTGGCTGGTGAAGTCATCGGTATTTTGGCTGGTCCAAACCCAGAAGAAGTTCGCAGCGGTCTGGATGTAGCAGTCTATGAAATCGAAAATGGGGCTAGCTTCTACAGTGCCAATGATGATGACAGTATTCCTTATTTTGCTCATTGTATCTCTCGTGCAGGTTCTTACCTGTCAGAGGGGGCTAATGCAGAAGAAGGAACAGCGATTGCTTACTTGATTGCTCCACCGGGTGAAGCTATGGTAGCACTGGATGCGGCTTTGAAAGCGGCTGATGTGCAGGTTGGAGCTTTCTACGGCCCACCAAGTGAAACCAACTTTGCCGGTGGACTTCTGGTCGGATCACAGTCAGCATGCCGAGCTGCCTGCGACGCATTTGCGAATGCAGTTATCGCAGTAGCAAATGATCCTAAAAGTTATTGATTAGGAGTTGATTAAATGGCAGATAGAGCACTAGGTTTAATTGAAGTAAAAGGTTATCTAGGTGCTGTAGTTGCGGCAGATGCGGCTTTGAAGGCTGCCAATGTATCATTGCTTAATATTGAAACGGTCAAAGCTGGTTTGAATACGGTTCAATTAATAGGCGATGTCAGTGCAGTCCGCTCAGCGGTTGATGCAGCAGTTGAGTTGGTACAGGATAAACCTTACTATCTGGCCAGCCATGTAATTTCTAGGCTGGATAATCAGACAGACCTTCTCTTTGTACCAAAGAGAAATAGTAAAACAGCTAAAAAAGAGATTGCTTCTACGGCGGAAACAATCCCTTCAGAAAAAATCGAAGAAAAGCCTCAGCCTGTAAAGGAAACTAAGGCTGAACCAGCAGAGAAGCTTGAAGGAGAGACAAGGACCTACACCAGAGAAGAACTGGAAAAACTAAAAGTCGTCGAACTACGCAGCCTTGCCTATCATCAAGAAGGTATCCGTCTCAGCAAGAAAGAAATCAAATTTGCCAACAAGAAACTTCTCGTTGAGACTTTGATGGAAACAATAGGAGAGGAGTAATTGCGGATGTTTTTAGAAGATAAAGATTTGGTATCGATTCAGGAAGTAAGGAATTTGATTCGGGATGCAAAGAAAGCCCAAGCAGAACTTGCTAAAATGAGCCAAGAGCAAATTGATACCATTGTAAAAGTAGTAGCGAAAGCTTGTTATGATGAGCGTGAACGCCTAGCAAAAATGGCGGCTCAGGAAACTGGCTTTGGCCGCTGGGAAGACAAGGTATTGAAAAATGCTCTTGCTTCCAAAGGTATTCTTGAAGAAATCAAGGATATGAAAACGGTTGGGGTTCTCAGCGAAGACAAGGAAAAGAAAGTCTTGGAAGTTGGAGTTCCAGTCGGTGTCATTGCTGGCTTGATTCCATCAACCAACCCGACCTCAACGGTTATGTATAAGGCTTTGATCGCTTTGAAGGCAGGAAACAGTATCGTCTTCTCTCCTCACCCAAATGCTCTTAAGTGTATTGAGGAAACGGTGGAAATCATCAAGAAAGCTGCTAAGTCAGCTGGATGTCCGGATGGAGCCATCAGTGCGATTCATCGGGTATCCATCGCAGCTACAAATGAGTTGATGCGACACAAGGATACAAATCTGATTTTGGCGACTGGCGGAAATGCCATGGTCAAAGCAGCATACTCATCTGGTACACCAGCAATCGGTGTAGGTCCTGGTAATGGTCCAGCCTTCATCGAAAGAACAGCAGATGTACCAAAAGCAGTTCGTCAGATTTTGGATTCTAAGACTTTTGACAATGGTGTGATTTGTGCATCTGAGCAGTCTATCATCGTCGAAGAAGATATGAAGGAAAAGGTTGTAGCAGAGTTCAAGAAACAAGGTGCTTACTTTGTTCCAGCAGAAGATGCTAAGAAACTAGGCTCCTTCATTATCCAGCCGAGTGGTGCGATGAATCCGAAGATGGTTGGTAAAACACCGCAAGTGATTGCTGAGTTAGCTGGTATTTCAGTTCCAGCTGATGCTCGGGTCTTGATTGCAGAAGAAACAGGCGTCGGTAAGCAGTATCCATATTCTATGGAAAAACTGGCTCCAGTCTTAGGTTTCTACACTGTCAAGGACTGGTTGGAAGCTTGTGAGCTGAGTATTAAGATCTTGCATCATGAAGGTGCAGGCCACACTCTTGCTATCCACAGTCAAAACGAAGAAATTATTCGTGAATTTGCACTGAAAAAACCAGTATCTCGTCTGCTGATTAATACGCCAGCAGCTCTAGGTGGTGTCGGTGCAACGACTGGTCTCTTCCCAGCCTTTACTTTGGGTTGTGGAGCTGTGGGAGGCAGCGCGACATCTGATAATGTCAGCCCGCTCAATCTCTTCAATATCCGTCGTGTAGCTTACGGTACATCAGAACTGTCAGACCTGCGACAAGCAGAAAATATGGCAGTGGAAGAACCAAAAGCAGTAGCAGTTGACGGATCAAACGAAGAAGAACTGGTAACCTTGTTGGTTCAACGCGTATTGGAAAAACTAAAATAGTCAATATTAAACATTATAATTGGAGGATACAATCATGGCAAACGCAAATGCATTAGGAATGGTAGAAACAAGAGGACTTGTCGGCGCAATCGAAGCAGCTGATGCAATGGTCAAAGCCGCTAACGTAACTTTAGTTGGTAAAGAACAAGTCGGTGCTGGATTGGTAACAGTCTTGGTTCGTGGTGATGTCGGTGCAGTCAAAGCAGCGACAGATGCTGGAGCAGCTGCAGCTGAAAACGTTGGTGAATTGATTTCAGTTCACGTAATCCCACGTCCACACGCAGAAGTAGAAGTAATCTTGCCTCATCAAGAATAAGATTACAGACTTTCGGATAAAATTAAAAACAAGAGAATAATCGGAGGAAATAAACATGGCAAACGCAAATGCATTAGGAATGGTAGAAACAAAAGGACTCGTCGGCGCAATTGAAGCAGCTGATGCAATGGTTAAAGCCGCTAACGTAACTTTGATTGGTAAAGAACAAGTCGGTGCTGGTTTGGTAACTGTAATGGTTCGTGGTGATGTCGGCGCAGTCAAAGCAGCGACAGATGCTGGAGCAGCTGCAGCTGAAAATGTTGGTGAATTAATTTCAGTTCACGTAATTCCACGTCCACATGCTGAAGTGGAAGTCATTCTTCCCAAATAATCTGGGACAGATAAATATTTGCTGAAAGGGCCTGTATTCTAGTGTTTAGAACTGATATAGGCCCCAGAGGCAAATAGAATACTCAGTGAAAATGAAGCTTATGGGCAGCAGCCCGATACTAGACAGAAATGTTGATTTTCGAAGAGTATCAGATTGATTTTCACAGAGTATCAACGGAGTAGAAGGATGTGAATACATGTCAGTTTTTACAGAAGCTAAGATCAGAAAGCTTTATAGAGAATCCGTTCTCGCTGATAACGGTGTCTTTGAATTAAACAAAGATGAAAAACTGACGCCAGCAGCCAGAGGTTTTCTCAATGATCACCATATTCGAATTATCTGTTCAGGTCAGACCAAAGGGAAAACAGCCTCAGCTGCTGATGCTATCAGGGTGCCGATTACAAACCTTGAGGACTCTGCTGTGTATCCACGACTATTTAGACTGACTAAACTTTATACTTGCTTTTTGAAGAACCAGAGAGAATTGCATCAGGCTTTTCAGGATGAAAAGTGTGAGCAAGTTGGCCAACTATTGAACATAGTAGAACAAATCGTCGGCCATCATATTCTGGATGATATTTCTGATTACCAGACAGACCTGCCTAGCAATGCAGAATTGCAGGCCATTCGGGTCAGTCGACAGCTCGATCAAGAAACGGTTATGATGAGTTATCAAGAGCCGACTTGGCAGCTGAATTGCTATGAAACCTATATCGAAACGACTCTCCTGCGCAAAGAATTGGAGCAGGCTGCTGATGGTGACAGAGATCAATTTGCTTGTAAGGTTTCTCAATTATTAAAATCAATTGAAGTCTTGCTCTGGTTGATAGCAAGCTAATAACAAGAGAAAGAAGAACAGCAATGACTTTAGAAAATTTGGTAAATAAAGTAATTGATAAAGTTCAGGAAGAATTGCAGGGGTCATTTGAGGTAGAAGCGAGCGGACGTCATGTCCATTTGAGTCAGGAAGATTTGGAAGCCTTGTTTGGTCCCAACTATCAATTAACAAAAGCAAAAGACCTATCACAGCCAGGCCAGTTCGCTAGTCAAGAAAGGCTGACAGTTGTCGGTCCAAAAGGCGCTTTTCACAATGTGGTTATTCTGGGACCTGTTCGCAAACATTCTCAGGTAGAAGTTTCTCTGACCGACTGTTTGCAGCTGGGCACCAAGGCTCCCATTCGCGAAAGCGGCGATATCGAAGGAACACCGGGCGTCATTTTGGCTCATGGAGACAAGGCAGTTTGTCTGGATAAGGGCCTGATTGTAGCTAAGCGTCATGTTCATATGACACCGGAAGATGCCGAACGTCTGAATGTAAAAAATCACGAGATTGTACAAGTCAGAGTAGAAGGAGCTCGTCCGCTGATATTTGATGATGTGGTCATCCGTGTTAGTCCTAAATTTGCGACTTATATGCATATTGACTACGATGAAGCCAATGCTTGTGGTTTCAAAAAAGGAACACGCGGACGGATTATCAAGAAATAAGTCGTATGAGCAAATAAAAGGTAGGTAAAGAATGGAAAATCTAGATCATTTAGTAGATTTGATTACAGACCGCCTGATGGAAAAGTTGAAGAAAAAGCCTCAGAAACCCTCAGTATACGTCATTGGAGGCGATAAGATTCCTGACTTATTAGAAGGGGAAGGCTTTCAAGTTGTAAAAGATTCTTGCACAGCAGAGATTGTTGTTGTGGAGTCACTTGGTTTTGATGCTTTTCTAAGACTCTCATCCCTTTGCCCTTTAGCGGTGGAGGAAGCAGTCATTTTAAAGAGTCTTTTGAAAGGCAAAAAAGTCCTCGTATCAGACAACGCCTTTGCGATTCAGCAGTACAAGCAATCTTCTAAAGTGCACTTGTATCAGGAACTGCAGGGACAGCGCGAAAAACTGGTCCGCTACGGTCTGCAATTTTATAAAGAAGGCCAACTCTTAGCACTCCTAGAAAGTGATCAAGCTGAAGAGCCTCGTCCGGAAGTGAAACGGGCGGTGGCAGAAGAAGTCAGCTCGAAGACTAAGGCTCCGGGCAAGCCAGTTTTGCTGACAGAGAAGAGGCTGAGAGAGATGGGCTTACCTGAAAGCGGAAGCTTTAAAATAGAAAAAGGAATGATTGTGACAGCCTTGGCGAGAGATTATCTAAAACGTCAAAAAATAGAAATCATAGAATAAAGGAGTGGGTAGAGATGTTTGTTGGTAAAGTAAAAGGAAGCCTTTGGGCGACTAGAAAAGACGAAAATTTAAATGGTTTGAAATTTTTAGTGGTCGAACGGCAGCTAAATGAACATCAAAGTGACCCAGCTCTGCTTATTGTGGCCGACTGCATCGGTGCAGGCGAAGGAGACCAAGTAATGGTAACCACTGGCAGTTCTGCCCGGATGAGCCTAAATAAGACGAATATCCCTGTAGATATGGTCGTTGTGGCTATCATTGACAAGGTTGACTATCACAGTGATGAAGAATATTAGAAACTAAGGTAATGTTATGAGTATCAATGAAATTATCATTTATATCATGGTGCTATTCATGCTGATCGGTGCAGTGGATAAATGTATCGGTGGCAAACTAGGACTAAGTGAAAAATTTGAAGAAGGTATCATGGCTATGGGAGCTTTGGCTCTTTCTATGGCTGGGATTATGGTAATCGCTCCCCTCTTGGCGGATGTCTTGAAACCAATTGTCGTGCCTTTGTATGGCTTGGTGGGCGCTGACCCGTCTATTTTTGCGACAACCTTCATTGCCAATGATATGGGAGGAGCTCCTCTGGCTCTCAGTCTGGCTCAGGATCCAGCGGTAGGAAATTTCGCTGCCTTTGTACTGGGCTCTATGATGGGGCCAACCATCGTCTTTACGATTCCGGTTGCCTTGGGTATTATCGAAAAAGATGACCGTCCGCTTTTGGCTCGTGGAATCTTATACGGTTTAGTAACTGTTCCGATTGGCTGTCTCCTCGGAGGAATTTTCGTGCCAGGTCTGCCTTTTGGAACCTTGGTTGTCAATCTTATCCCGATTATCATTGTATCTGCTCTGATTTTCATAGGATTGCTTTTGGCGCCTAATGCCATGATTAAAGGTTTTGAAGTGTTTGGTCAGATTATTGTTATCTTGGCAACGCTTGGTTTGGCCTTTGGTGCAGCGCAGCTTCTGACTGGAAATGAATGGCTCATTAGCCTCTATCCAAAAGGTGCTGAGACACTGAAGGAAGCCTTTGAAGTTGTCGGAACGATTGCCGTAACCTTGGCTGGAGCCTTTGGTCTGGTAGCTGTCTTTACCAAGGTAGCCAACAAACCACTTTCTGCTATCGGAAAATCTCTGGGAATGAACGAAGTTGGTGCAGCTGGTTTGGTAGCTTCTCTGGCTAATAACATTGCCATGTTCCAGATGATGAAGGATATGGACAAACGCGGTAAGATTATCAACGTAGCCTTTGCCGTATCTGCTTCCTTCGTTATTGGAGATCACCTAGGCTTCACAGCTGGTCAAAAACCGGAAATGATTGTGCCGATGATGATTGGTAAATTTGTCGGCGGTATCACAGCGGTATTACTGGCTTTCTTCTTAACGAAAAAGGAAGCTTAGACTTGGAGGTATGAAGTATGGCAGATATTAATCGTTCTGACCTAGAAACATTGGTTCGTAAGATTTTATTGGAAGAATTAGCCACTAAAGATGGTGGGAAGAAAGTCAGCAAGGCAGGCGTAGCTTCTATCGCCCTGCCAGGTCTAGATGTTCGTCCAGAAGATCGCTTGGATACAGGTGATTCGAGCCATCAAGTTTATACACGAGACTTGCTGACCTTAGATGAGAGTCCAAGATTAGGCTTGGGTCTGATGACCATGGAAAAGACAACTTTCCCTTGGCATCTGGACTATGATGAAGTGGATTATGTCATTGAAGGGCGTCTTGATATTATCGTTGGTGACGAAGTCATGACAGCTGGCCCTGGCGAAGTACTCTTTATCCCTAAAGGCAGCGACATTCAGTTCTCTGTCAGAGATAAGGCCCGCTTTATCTATGTGACTTATCCGGCTGACTGGCAAGGCTAGTTTGTTGGAGGTTTGAACTATTGGATGATTCCCCACTAAGGGGAAGTGAAATACGGATGGTATCCCCATATAAAAACCAGTGCCTCTGTACTGCACTACAAAAGTTAGACACAAAAATCTAACTTTTTAGAGTCAGTACACTTTAGGTGCTGGTTTTCGTTTATATAACTATCAGCCCGTCTAGTTCCATAAGACTCTAGCCAATAAATCACGCCATGCAGGTGCAAATTGAAGATTCTCTTAAAAAATCCAAATGCGATACAATTAAGGTGTTGAAGTTTGCTCAAAACTGAGAGGGGAAAATATAGATTGAAAAGCACATAGTTTATCATGCACAAATTATCCTCTAATCTCCTGCTATCTCCCGGTTCTGTAAGCACAGTTTGATGAAGCTTTTTTGCTTTTTTCATTCTTGAAAGATATAGGAAAACATGCTATAATGAAAAGAACATTCTAAAAATCAGAAAGATTATTATATAGTAAGGAAAAAAATGGCGAATATTTTAAAGACTATCATTGAAAATGATAAAGGTGAATTAAGAAAATTAGAAAAAATGGCTGACAAAGTCTTGGCTTATGAAGACGAAATGGCAGCTTTGTCTGATGAAGAACTTCAGGCAAAAACAGAAGAATTCAAGAAACGCTATGCTGATGGCGAAACTCTCGATCAGCTCTTATTTGAAGCTTTTGCGGTTGTCCGTGAAGGAGCTAAGCGAGTGTTAGGCCTTTTCCCTTATAAGGTTCAGGTTATGGGAGGGATTGTTCTCCATCATGGCGACGTTCCGGAGATGCGTACTGGTGAAGGAAAAACCCTGACAGCGACAATGCCAGTTTACCTAAATGCCCTTGCAGGGAAAGGTGTGCATGTTGTCACAGTCAACGAATATCTGACTGAGCGTGATGCGACTGAAATGGGTGAACTTTATTCTTGGCTTGGCCTTTCTGTCGGTATCAATCTGGCAGCTAAGTCTCCATCTGAGAAGAAAGAAGCATACGCTTGTGATATTACCTATTCAACCAATGCTGAAATCGGCTTTGACTACCTGCGTGATAACATGGTAGTCCGCGCTGAAAACATGGTACAGCGCCCACTCAACTATGCCTTGGTCGATGAGGTGGACTCAATCCTGATTGATGAAGCCCGGACACCATTGATTGTATCTGGACCGGTTTCTTCAGATACCAACCAGCTTTATCATATGGCTGACCACTATGTCAAATCTCTGGATAAGGACGACTACATCATCGATGTTCAGTCTAAGACGATTGGTCTGTCTGATTCAGGGATTGACAAGGCAGAAAGCTACTTCAAGCTGGACAATCTCTACGATATTGAAAATGTTGCCCTGACTCACTTTATCGACAATGCTCTGCGAGCTAACTACATCATGCTCCTTGATATTGACTATGTGGTCAGTGAAGATCAGGAAATTCTGATTGTCGATCAGTTTACTGGTCGGACAATGGAAGGCCGCCGTTACTCTGATGGTCTCCACCAAGCGATTGAAGCCAAAGAAGGTGTGCCGATTCAGGAAGAAACAAAGACCTCTGCTTCCATTACTTATCAGAACCTCTTCCGTATGTATAAGAAGCTGTCCGGTATGACAGGTACAGCCAAGACAGAGGAAGAAGAGTTCCGCGAAACATACAACATTCGTGTTATTCCAATTCCAACCAACCGTCCGGTAGCACGTATTGACCATTCTGACCTGCTCTACCCAAGTATTGATTCTAAGTTTAAGGCAGTTGTTCAGGATGTTAAAGAGCGTCATGAAAAAGGCCAGCCAGTTCTGGTTGGTACTGTTGCGGTTGAAACCAGTGACTATATTTCTAAGAAATTGGTAGAAGCTGGGGTGCCTCACGAAGTTCTTAATGCGAAAAACCACTATAAAGAAGCACAAATTATCATGAACGCCGGCCAACGTGGTGCGGTTACTATTGCGACCAATATGGCCGGACGGGGAACCGACATCAAGTTGGGTGAAGGTGTTCGCGAACTGGGCGGTCTCTGTGTTATCGGTACAGAGCGCCATGAAAGCCGCCGGATTGACAATCAGCTGCGCGGACGTTCAGGCCGTCAGGGTGATCCAGGTGAGTCACAATTCTACCTGTCACTGGAAGATGAGCTGATGCGCCGCTTCGGCTCAGAGCGTATTAAAGCCCTGTTGGATCGAATGAACCTTAGTGACGAAGATTCTGTTATCAAGTCTGGCATGCTGACCCGTCAGGTAGAGGCAGCTCAGAAGCGTGTCGAAGGAAATAACTACGATACACGGAAACAAGTCTTGCAGTATGATGACGTGATGCGTGAGCAGCGGGAAATTATCTATGCTGAGCGCCACGATGTCATTACTGCTGACCGTGACCTCAGTCCTGAAATCCATGCTATGATTAAACGGACGATTAACCGCATCGTTGATGGCAGCAGCCACTCTGATCAGGATGATAAGATTGAAGCGATTTTAAACTTTGCTAAGTATAACTTGGTTTCAGAAGATTCCATTTCTGACAGTGATTTGGAAGGCAAGTCTGATCAAGAAATCAAAGATTATCTGTTTGAACGTGCATTGGAAGTCTACGACAGTCAGATTGCTAAGCTGCGAGACGAAGAAGCTGTACGTGAATTCCAGAAGGTCTTGATTCTGCGCGTGGTGGACAGCAAGTGGACTGACCATATCGACGCCCTTGACCAGCTGCGCAATGCTGTTGGATTGCGCGGTTATGCACAAAATAACCCAGTTGTCGAATATCAAGCAGAAAGCTTCCGTATGTTCAACGACATGATTGGTTCTATTGAGTTTGATGTGACTCGTCTGATGATGAAAGCACAGATTCATGAGCAAGAGCGTCCTCGGACAGAGCGGGCTATCAATACGACAGCTACCCGCAATATCTCTGCCAAGGCGCCAAATATGCCTGAGAATGTAGACCTGTCTAATGTAAAGAGAAATGACCCTTGTCCATGTGGTTCTGGCAAGAAATTCAAGAACTGTCACGGCCGCAAAAAGTAAACATAAAAGAAGGAGAATAGATGACCTTTAAAGCAACTAGTCAACCCATTGATGTAGCAGAAGTTCGCCAACTTGCTAAGCTAGAAGGCGACATGTTAGCTCGCAAGGAAAAGCGTGACCGAGAGTTGGAAGCAATTCTGCGTGGTCAAGACGACCGCATTCTCTTGGTTATCGGTCCCTGCTCTTCAGATAACGAAGAAGCGGTGCTAGAGTATGCCAAGCGTCTATCTGCTCTCCAAGAAGAAGTAAAAGATCGCATCTTTATGGTCATGCGGGTTTATACTGCTAAGCCTCGGACGAACGGAGATGGTTACAAAGGGCTTATTCATCAGCCCAATGCGACTGCCGCTCCAAGTCTGATTAACGGCATCAAGGCAGTCCGTAATCTGCACTATCGGGTTATTTCCGAGACAGGCATGACCACAGCTGATGAGATGCTCTATCCAGAAAATCTGCCTCTGGTAGATGATTTGATTTCTTACATGGCTGTCGGAGCTCGGTCGGTCGAAGACCAGCAGCACCGCTTTGTGGCTAGTGGAGCAGATCTGCCGACTGGCTTGAAAAATCCGACTTCTGGTAATCTCAATGTCATGTTTAACGGCATCTATGCAGCTCAGAACAAGCAGAGTTTCCTATTCGCTGGTAAGGAAGTTGAAACGTCTGGCAACCCTTTGGCGCATGCCATCTTGCGTGGTGCTCTGAATGAATACGGTAAGAACATTCCCAATTACTATTATGATAACCTGCTGGATACCATTGCCCAGTATGAAAAAATGGGCTTAGAAAATCCCTTTATCATCATTGATACCAATCATGATAACTCTGGTAAGCAGTATCTGGAGCAGGTTCGTATCGTTCGCCAGACTCTGATTAACCGAGACTGGAATGAAAAGATTAAGGCTACCGTACGGGGCTTTATGATTGAGTCTTACCTGGAAGACGGCCGTCAGGACGAGCCAGAAGTCTTTGGCAAGTCCATTACTGACCCTTGTCTGGGCTGGGCTAATACAGAACAGCTGGTTCGTGAAATTTATGATACATTAGGAAAATAGTATGGCATTTATTGAAAAAGGTCAGAAGATTGACATTGAGCAGATTAAGTCCAGAACCAGACTGACTGGTCAGGCCTTGACTCATAAAAACAAGCGAGACCAAGAACTAGCTGAGATTCTCAGTGGGGAAGACGAGCGTATTCTCTTGGTGATTGGCCCTTGTTCATCGGACAATGAAGAGGCTGTGCTGAATTATGCCCGCCGCTTGTCAGAGCTGCAGAAGAAGGTCGCGGATAAGATTTTTATCGTCATGCGGGTCTATACTGCTAAGCCGCGGACCAATGGGGATGGCTATAAGGGCTTGGTTCACCAGCCAGATACTTCTAAAGCTCCTAGTCTTATCAATGGTTTGCAGGCAGTTCGTCAGTTGCACTACCGCGTCATTACAGAGACTGGTCTGACGACGGCTGATGAGATGCTCTATCCGTCCAATCTTGTGTTGGTAGACGACTTGGTCAGCTATCATGCTGTGGGTGCACGCTCAGTTGAAGACCAGGAGCACCGTTTTGTGGCGTCAGGTATTGATGCCCCGGTAGGCATGAAAAATCCAACTTCTGGCAATCTGGGGGTTATGTTTAACGCTGTCTATGCGGCACAAAATAAGCAGACTTTCCTTTTTCATGGCCAGGAAGTAGAAACCTCTGGAAATCCTTTGGCTCACGTTATTCTGCGTGGGGCGACCAATGAATACGGTAAGAACATTCCAAATTTCTACTATGAAAATATGCTGGATGCCATTTCCTACTATGAAAAAATGGGCTTGGAGAATCCTTTCATCGTCATCGATACCAATCACGATAACTCCGGCAAACAATATCTGGAACAGATTAGGATTGTACGTCAGACCTTGCTGAATCGGGATTGGAACGAAAAGATTAAGAGAGCGGTTCGTGGTTTTATGATTGAGTCTTATCTGGAAGACGGCCGGCAAAATGAGGCGGAAGTCTTTGGTAAATCTATCACTGACCCTTGCCTGGGCTGGGATAATACTGTTCAGCTCATTGAAGAAATTTACAACACTTTAGATAAATAAGGAAAATTGAAAGGGACAGTCTTGACCTGTAAAGAGGACTAACTGTCGGGTGAAGACGAACTCAGCTGGCGGCCCAGCTGAGTTTTGTCGCCTTTCCAGAGAATGATATGATAAAAGGACACGGAATTGACATAGAAGAGTTGGCTGCCATTGAGCGAGCCTATCTGAAAAATGCCCGCTTTGCAAAGAAGGTGCTGACCGAGGCGGAGCTTTCTCGTTTTGAGGAGTTATCCGGTAAGCGGAAAATCGAATTTCTAGCTGGCCGTTGGGCTGCCAAGGAGGCTTTTTCTAAAGCTTGGGGAACTGGTATCGGTAAGCTCAGGTTTCAGGACTTGGAGATTTTAAACGACCGTCAGGGAGCGCCTTATTTCAGCCGGTCACCTTTTACTGGCAAGGTTTGGATTTCGATTAGCCACGCTGCTGGCTTAGTTACAGCCAGCGTTATTTTGGAGGAAAATGATGAAAGCTAGTCTGCATAGACCTAGCAAGGCAGTGATTGATTTGGCTGCCATTGCTTTTAATATTAGACAACTGAGTGCCCATCTGCCTCAGACGACTGAAAAGTGGGCTGTCGTTAAAGCCAATGCTTATGGTCATGGAGCTATTGAGGTTTCTAGGCATATTGAGCCCCTCGTAGATGGATTTTGTGTGTCTAATATCGATGAAGCCTTGGAGCTGCGCTCAGCGGGCATTGGCAAAAAAATTCTGGTGCTAGGAGTGTCAGATCTGGCTGCGCTTCCGCTGGCTAGAAAGGGAAAGGTCTCTCTGACTGTAGCCAGTCTGGAGTGGTTGGATTTAGCTTTAGCTGCGGAAAAAGACTTAACAGGATTGAATTTTCATATCAAGATTGACTCTGGTATGGGGCGGATTGGTTTTCGAGATAGTCAGGAAGCTCAGGAGGCAGTCCATCGCTTGCAGGCTGCTGGGGCTGTCGCAGAGGGGATTTTTACCCACTTTGCAACAGCAGATGAAGTGGATCACTATAAGTTTGAAGCCCAGCTGGCTCGTTTCCATCAGATCTTATCTGAGCTGGACAGTGTGCCTCCTCTCGTTCACGCTAGTAATTCCGCCACCTCTCTCTGGCACAGCGAGACCGTTCTAAATGCAGTTCGGCTGGGTGACATCATTTATGGCCTCAACCCTAGCGGAACTGTTTTAAAACTTCCTTACGAATTCAAGCCGGCTCTGTCACTGGTCTCAGAATTGGTACATGTCAAGGAAGTAGAGGCTGGAGCAGATGTTGGCTATGGAGCCACCTACACTAGCAAGTCTCAAGAGTGGATTGGCACCATTCCTTTGGGTTATGCAGATGGCTGGACACGCGATATGCAGGGCTTTGATGTCTTGATTGATGGTCAGCGTTGTCCGATTGTCGGCCGCGTTTCCATGGACCAAATTACAGTGCGCCTGCCTCAGTCTTATCCCCTTGGCACGCCGGTTGTGTTGATTGGAAATAGCGGAGCGGAGACCATTACGGTGACAGATGTGGCAGAAAAGCGTGGCACCATTAACTATGAGGTGGTTTGCCTGATTAGCGACCGTGTACCGAGGGTCTATAAAGACTAAGAAGATTAATGCAGGGAACCGCTTGAAGTATTTAATAATGTTCTAGCTTGGCCCCCTGTCTGCGATATTAGCACCGCAGCAGTATCAGAACTGAAAGAGGAATTATGAATTTACACCAACCTTTGACGGTTCTGCCTGGTGTGGGACCGAAATCAGCAGAAAAATTTGCCAAGCTGGGTCTAGAGACCTTGCAGGATTTGCTGCTTTATTTTCCTTTTCGTTATGAGGATTTTAAGAGTAAGAATGTCCTAGACTTGGAGGATGGAGAAAAGGCGGTTGTTTCTGGTCAGGTCGTAACCCCGGCTAATGTCCAGTATTATGGCTACAAACGCAATCGCCTGCGCTTTACCATCAAGCAAGGGGAAGTCGCTCTGGCAGTTAATTTCTTTAACCAGCCTTATCTGGCGGACAAGATTGAAGTGGGAGCCAATATAGCTGTCTTTGGCAAGTGGGACAAAGCCAAGGCCAGTCTGACTGGAATGAAACTGCTGGCTCAGGTAGAGGACGACTTGCAGCCTGTCTATCGGCTGGCTCAGGGAATTAGTCAGGCTAGTTTGGTCAAGCTGATTAAGACTGCCTTTGACCAAGGTTTGGACTTGCTCTTAGAGGAAAATCTGCCCCAGCCCCTGCTGGAACGCTACCAGCTAGTGAGCAGAGTGGAGGCTGTGCGGGCTATGCATTTTCCAAAGGACTTGGCGGACTACAAGCAGGCTCTTCGGCGGGTTAAATTTGAAGAACTCTTTTATTTTCAAATGCAGCTGCAGGTCTTAAAGAGAGAAACCAAGGCTGTCAGCAATGGATTAAAAATTGATTGGCAGTTGGATGCTGTGGCCGAGAAAAAGCAGAGCTTACCTTTTGAGCTGACTTCGGCTCAAGAGCGCAGTCTGACAGAGATTTTGCAGGATTTGCGATCGCCTGGACACATGAATCGCCTGCTGCAGGGCGATGTGGGAAGCGGAAAGACAGTAGTCGCTGGTCTGGCTATGTATGCTGTTTATACAGCTGGCTTTCAGTCAGCTCTGATGGTTCCAACAGAAATTTTGGCTGAGCAGCATTTTGACAGCCTAGCTCAGCTATTTCCAGAATTGAAGCTGGCCCTGCTAACTGGTGGGATGAAAGCAGCTGAGCGCCGGGAAACCTTGGCAGCGATTGAAAACGGTCAGGTGGACATGATTGTCGGAACTCATGCCTTGATTCAGGAAGGAGTCCGTTACCATGCATTGGGCTTGGTCATCATTGACGAGCAGCATCGCTTTGGTGTAGAGCAGCGCAGGATTTTACGGGAAAAGGGAGACAATCCTGATGTCCTCATGATGACGGCGACGCCTATTCCCAGAACCCTTGCAATTACAGCATTTGGTGATATGGATGTGTCCATTATTGACCAGATGCCGGCAGGACGCAAGCCTATCATCACCCGCTGGGTCAAGCATGAGCAGCTGGAAGTCGTCCTCGACTGGCTTAAAAAAGAGCTCCACAAGGGCGCTCAGGTCTACTTTATCTCTCCCTTGATTGAGGAGTCAGAAGCTTTGGATCTTAAGAATGCCATTGCCCTAGAAGAAGAACTGACAGCCTATTTTGGTCAGCAGGCCCAAGTGGCTCTGCTTCATGGCAAGATGAAGAGCGAGGAAAAAGAGGCGATTATGCAGGACTTCAAGGAAGGACGGACTGATATTCTAGTCTCTACCACAGTCATTGAGGTCGGAGTCAATGTCCCAAATGCTACGGTGATGGTCATCATGGATGCGGACCGCTTTGGACTCAGCCAGCTTCATCAGCTGAGAGGCCGCGTCGGCCGAGGGAATAAGCAGTCTTATGCCGTCCTTGTTGCCAATCCTAAGACGGAGTCGGGCAAGCGCCGCATGAAAATCATGACTGAGACGACCGATGGTTTCCTGTTGGCTGAGGAGGATCTGAAAATGCGAGGCTCTGGAGAAATCTTTGGCACTCGGCAGTCTGGTATTCCTGAGTTTCAAGTGGCAGACATCGTGGAAGATTATCCGATTTTAGAAGAAGCCAGAAAGGTTGCCAGCCAGATTACAGCTGATCCGAACTGGCGGACAGATCCTAATTGGCACTTGATCGCTCTTCATTTGGACAAGCGAGATTACCTAGATTAAAGGTTCTTTGAATTAAGTTTCCTGCAAGTTATTTATAAGTAGGCTTTAAGTTTGAGGGATTATATTATTGTCAAATCAAAGAAAGAGGTAGGACCAATGACAATGTAAACATCCCTTAAAATCCTGTAACCAAAGCTTGAAGACTAGAAGACCTGCGAGGTATGTGTTTCTCAAAGAATAAGAATAATTTAGAATTTTTTCATCATAAATCTCCTAACAATCACAAGCTTCACCCAATCGGTGAAGTTTTTTTGTATGTGGTTGAAAAGACTTGTTCGTTTCAAATAGTAGATAGGAATTGCTGCCGGATTTCTTTGACTATAAGCTTTCCCTAAGAAATCTATAAGAGATTCTTAAGTTTAGGGCTGTATCCTTATATCCAAGTAAGAACAAAAAGATTAGAGACCAAACTTGAGGTCAAACACTCCAAGAGTTTCGTTTTTGCTCTTAAAGAATGAATAATAAGAGAGGAAAAAGCTATGAAAGTTGCAATCAAAGTCCACTATCCGAAAACATTTAAGCAAGCTCAGAAAATAGAGGTGACCTATGGTAAGTGATTATATTTTTGAAATTCTAGAGTCTCTGTTTGAGGTTATCTTTTAAGGCTGGCGATTCAATGAAGTTTTCCCAATGTTAGAATATGAAAGAGTCAAAAAAGTGCTAAGCAACCTTAGCACTTTTTGATTTAAAGAAAGTAAATAAGGACTTTTTCTCTCAGCCTTCCATATAATCTCCTAGTTCTTGGTCTTTGAGTCCAGCATTCAGGGCGATGAGCAGTTTGATTCTGGCTTTTTGAGCATTGAGCTCCTTGACAAAGAAAATACCAGCCTGGTGCAGTTGAACGCCGCCTCCTTCATAAGCATAGACTGGCTCAGCAATTCCGTTGAAGCAGCGAGAGACCAGAGCAACTGGCAAGCCGTCAGCTATCATATCAGCCAGTTTGCCCGCCACTTCTTTGGGAAGATTGCCAGCACCGAATGCTTCTATGATGAGGCCGTCTATCTTGTCTAAATTCAGCATGTCCAGAAGCTCTGTCTTCATACCAGCATAAGCTGGAATGATGGGCACCAGACCAGAAATGCTGTTCAAGTCAAAGCGGACTCGAGGCTCCGCTGTCTTAAAATAGAGAATTTCCTGCTTCATAATCAAACCAAGTGGTCCGTGAGTCGGCGTCTGGAAGGTGCTGACATTGGTCGTGTGGGTTTTGGTTACATACTTAGCAGCATGTGCCTCGTCATTCATAACGACAAGTACGCCTTTATCACTAGCTTTTTCATCACTAGCCACCCGCAGGGCTGTCAGGTAGTTATAGACTCCATCGCTCCCCAGCTCATTGGAACTACGCATAGCTCCGGTCAGAACGACCGGAATCTTCGGCAGCTGCATAGTATCCAGAAAATAAGCTGTCTCTTCTAAAGTGTCTGTCCCATGAGTAATGACTACTCCGTCAAACTGGTCAGCACTGGCTTTGATTTTTTGATAAAGCTTGAGCATATGCTGGGGTGTGATATGAGGACTGGGAATATTAAAAAAGTCAATGACTTCCGTCTCTATCCCCTCAAGCGGAACGGTCACATGGTTCATAGGGTTATCAGCATTGGTAACGACAGCCCCAGATCCGTCAGCCTGCATGGAAATGGTTCCTCCTGTGTGCAGGACCAAGATTTTCTTTGTCATAAATCCTTTTTCTCCTTATAGTCATGATGCAGAGTTGAAAAAATACATTATATTTTCATAGAGTTTTCAATCCTATTGCATAGATATTACTCCAGCTTTTCTTTTCTGCAATTCATGTGATTGTATGTCATTTTTGTGTTATAATTTATTGTATCATAAAAGGAAAGAATGAGAAAATTAATGGAAGTAAAGGCCGTCTTTTTTGATATTGATGGGACACTGGTCAATGACAGTCGAACGGTTTTGAAATCTACAGAAAAGGCTATTCAGAGTTTAAAGGAGCAAGGAATATTGGTCGGTTTGGCAACCGGTCGCGGTCCTTTCTTTGTCAAACCTTTTATGGAGCAATTGGACTTAGATTTTGCTGTGACCTATAATGGCCAGTACATTTTTTCAAGAGACAGAGTGATTTCTGCCAGTCCCATTGACAAGCAGAGTTTGCGGGATTTAATCGCCTATGCTAAGAAACATCGGAAAGAAATTTCCTTGGGAACGGCTGAGGCTATGCTGGGCTCCAAGATTATGTCCTTTGGCATGAGCCCTTTCTCCCAGTGGACTAGCCGCTTCATCCCTAAGCAAATGGCGCGAACAGTCAGTCATGGTTTTAATAAAGTCATCAGCAAGGCCTTGCCCCAGCATGAAAAGGATCTCCTGCAGCTGATTCAGGAGCCGATTTATCAAGCTTTGATTTTAGCCAGTCCAGAAGAAAGCCGTAAGATTGAAGCAGACTTTCCTGATTTGAAATTTACCCGCAGCAGCCCCTATGCGGTTGATATTATCAATAAAGATACATCTAAGCTAGAGGGGATTCGCCGAGTCGGCAAGGAATATGGTTTTGACATTCATCAGGTCATGGCCTTCGGCGACTCTGACAATGACTTGGAAATGCTATCGGGAGTTGGCCTCTCCATTGCTATGGGAAATGGAACCAGCTCGGTCAAGGAAGTGGCCAAGCATACGACTAGCAGCAATAGTCAGGATGGGATTCACAGGGCTTTGGAGCATTTTGGTATCCTAGCGAGGGAAAAGGTCTTTACCAGCAGCGACCATCACTTTAATAAGGTTAAAGAGTTCCATAGTGTTATGGATGAAAGCACTCAGGAAGAGCCAATTGCTTGGTCGCCTCAGGACGCTCGCTATCGGGCAGGCTTCAAGCTAGAAGAGCTGGTCGAGTTTCTGCGAGCAGCTAGTAACTCAGAGGAAGACTTTGATAGCTCTGTAGCCTATCTCCATCAGGCTCTTGACAAGGCTGCCGACAAGGTTCGCTCCAAGAGTCAGGCTGAGGTTTCTCTAGTCGGTCAGGTGGATGCCTTGATTGATACTCTATACTTCACTTATGGCAGTTTTGTCCTGATGGGAGTGGATCCAGAGCAGCTGTTCGATATTGTCCATCGGGCTAATATGGGCAAAATTTTCCCAGATGGAAAAGCTCACTTTGACCCCGTTACCCATAAAATTCTCAAACCAGATGATTGGGAAGAAAAATACGCTCCTGAAGGAGCTATCAAAGAAGAACTGGAACGACAGATTCAGGCCTACCAGCGTACCATAGAGCAGAAAGAAGAAAACAAAGAATAAATGTTTGGAGAGCAGAAATTTTTTGCTCTTTTTTTATTTTATGGTACAATAAGAAAAAAATGTAGAGGAGAGGACGGATGGATCAATACCAAGTTAAGAGCGACCTATCAACAGCAGCCCGTCATGCAACAGCAATCGGAGATGCAAATTTCCTGCAGATGATGGCTATTACTCGAGATTCGCAGACAACCGTTGCTGGAAATTCTAATGCAAATGCAGGGATTTCAAATGTTGAGAACCTACAAGGGCAGCTCGGGGCACACATTACAAGTATTATTCAGAATGTTCATAGTGTAGCAGCAGAGTTTGAGGATAAGGATGCTATGATTCGTCAAAGTCTGACTACTAACTATTTACCGCCTAAAAAGGAACCGACAGTCACTAAAAAAGATTTAGGTCTGAATACCTTGACTGCTTTGGAGGAATAATCAATGCAGGAAGATAAGCGATGGACTGCCTTGTTGGCCAAGGAGCGGAGGCTTGCTGATCATGAATGGGAACTCTATCAAAAGTTGGGACAGGCAAAAACTCAAGAAGAAGATGTATTGTGTCAGTTGGATTCTATGGGGACGTGGTTTCATGATTTGTCTTATGATTTCGAAGGAAGTCGATATTACAGTAAGATAACAGATTATCAGCTAGATTTTTCTCATCGAAGTAGACGGCTAAAGCTTGATATAGAGGATCAGATACAAAAACTGCGGAAAGTTCATCAAAACGCAGAAAATCAACTAGAAGAAGTCTACAAAGAGAAGCGTGCCTTAGCTGGCGAGGAGTAAGGATGAGTATTGATATGTATTTAGAAGCTGCTCGAACGCAGGCAGAAAGCCTTGGAAGAGTGGTTGAACAATGTTTGGGGCAGAATCTTAAATTAATAAGCGTTTTATCAGCTTTTCATAATGAGGATGAACTAAAAGGTAAAGCGTATGATTCTGCCAAAAATCATGTTGTCGGAACGGTCATCCCGATTGTTCAGGGAGTCATTCTCTATCAGGAAGCGATAGCCTTAGCTTGTCAAAATTTTGTTAGTAACTACACGGCAGAAGTAGACGGTAAGAGCTGGCGCCAATCAGAACTGGAAGAGAAAATTCGTTTTGCAGAACAGCAACTGGCAGAGTTGGAACGCAAATCGCAACTCTATTCAAATAATAAGGGTATGTCTATTGTGGATTTCAGTGCTTCCATCGCTGTTGCAGAAAGTGCTAGGCAAGTCTTCCAAGAAATTCTGGATAATTTGCTTACTTTTAATGAGAGTTCGCCAACTATTTTCGCGGAAGCAGAGACTTATTTAGTAGCCGCATCTACTGGCCTGTCTCAGGCAGCACAGAGCTGGGATGCATCTACTCAGACTTATCTTCCTCCTCGCCGAGATGCTGATCTCAGCTGGAAAGGTACCATCAATACTGGATGGACTAAGCGGCAGGAGAGAATAGAGGAGACGAAGAGTCAACAGTCTTTCGTGAAATATATTGACGAATTGTCATTTTCCAAGATGGAAGAGCGATATGGTAAACTTATCAGTGAGTACGAAAGCTATCTCAATACTGGTTATAACTTTCCTCAAAGAGCCGATTTGACTGCAGAACAAATTAATTATATTTATTCTCGATATCAGTATTTGAGAGAAGGGGGAGGTGCGATATATATTGAAAGTGAAAGTTCAAAAAAAATGAAGGCAAATCTTCTAGCATCTGATAAAGAAGAAGTAGATGGTATGTCGTTAGTTGAGCTAGCGGATAAGTATCCAGAATTTTTACGTGGAAGAATAAGTATCGAATTTGACTATATCTTCATGTCAGATGAGGAAAAAGCAAAGAAAGATTATAGTTATGTTCGCTTCAACCAATTAATGAACGCTGAACCGATTGATTGGCGTGATCCAGATTACGCTGCAAAGCGGAATAAATATATTCTTGAAACAGGAAAAAATCCAAGTACTAATGAACCGGCTACAGAAGCTGAAATCATCACAGCAAAAAACTACGGATGGGTCAAAGCTATTCCAGATACGGTTGCTTGGACAGATATGATGGTTGGATCTTATGTGGGGCATCAAGTCTACAATGGGAAGCCTGTTTATGGAATTGATACAAATTTTGCAGGTGAGTTAAGGAATCCAATCGTAAGTAGTCAGACAGTTTTTGGTCCTCAACTTCCATCAAAGAATTGGACACTAGAATTGCCGAAAGTTGAAACTAAGACAATTATGGGAAGTCAGTCGATGGTGTCGGAGATTAATCCAGGAGGGAATACTGATGCTCCTGCTATAAACACTGGAGGCGTAGAAGTTTCCAATAATTTGAAGTTTAATTTGAATGATATAGATAGCTTTGATAACGCGAATATTAAAAGTGTTGAAGCTTTTTTAGACAATGAACTTCAAGGTTATAGGAAAGCGCCTTTGAAAAGGGGCGATGGAGTGAGATATTATGACGGTAAAGGAAATTCATGGCAATTAAATTATGGATATGAGAATGCGACAGATAATATACATGGAAAGCCATATTTGAAGACTACCTATAATGGGGAAATTGTTAGAATTCCATTACAAAAATAAAGGAAATTAAGATGGATAAAATAGATTTAATTGAATTACTACAATCATTTTTAGAAGAAGATGCAATAGTGAGTAGAATATTTTCATACTTTTGCCTAAAGAAAAATTATAACATTGCTTTATTGAATGATATTATCTCAATTGGATTGAGAGAGAATATACTTATTATTATTAATTCTAGCGATGAGCAAATTGAATACGACCGTATTGAATGGAAAAAAGATAATACTTATCAGGAAGTGGTTTTTAGAAATCCAGAAAAATATGTTCCAGTTTTGTTTTCAGAAGCTATTTTAATTCCTGAGCCTTTCTCACAATTTTTAAAGTCTTGTTGAGTGAATTGTATTTATGAAAGATAAGGGTGTCTTAGATACTTACTAATAAAGAGGTAAATTATGAACAAAACAGAATTCAAAAAAATTGTTGGCGAAATTTTGAAATCACATAGTTTTGCTTATGAAAATAAATATTATACATTTGAAAATACTGATTTAAAGGTATTTATTGGCTTTCAAAAATCTAACTTTGAGAACTCTTTCTATATCAATTACGGCTTTTTAATCAAAGGCATTTATGATGGGAAATTACCTCTATATAAACAAGGTTTGGAAGACTTTGGTGGTAGATTTGTTTATCAGAACCTAGATAGCTATAATCTAGAGAAGATAACCTCAGAAAGTTTAGTGGCTTCTATTAATAGTAATATCAAAATGTTGATTCATCCTGCCTTTGATGATGGACTAGCAAACTATTTTGAGTTGTACCCTCACTTCAAGTTTCTTTGTAAAAAACGTGTGAAAGAATATCTGGGCTTCTAATTTTTAATGAATAATACAGAATTCAAAAAAATTGTTGGCGAAACTTTGAAATCACAAAATTTTGCTTATGAAAATAAATATTATACATTTGAAAATACTGATTTAAAGGTATTTGTTGGCTTTCAAAAATCTAACTTTGAGAACTCTTTTTATATCAATTACGGCTTTTTTATAAAAAAGCTTCATGAAAAATTAGAGAAGTTGAGTCATGGCTTTGGAGATTTTGGAGGTCGCTTTGTTTACAATGATAACGACAAAATGCTTGGAGATTATAAACTATCTGATCTGACGAAGGAAAGTCTTTCAGAGAATACAGAGAAGTTTATTAAACCAGCCTTTGAGAAAGGGATTGATGACTATTTGGAAATGTATCCTCACTTAAAACGAAGACTTCCTTTGACAGTAAAGGAATATTTAGATTCCGCCTACAAATGAACAAAGCAGAATTCAAAAAAATTGTTAGTGAAACTTTAAAATCACAAGATTTTGCTTATGAAAATAAATGGAAGAAAAAATGCACAGAGGGGAAGATACTTTTCCTGTGATTTTAGAAGATTAATCTAGTATAAAGAATTTAGGGTAGGATGCTTTCCTTGCCCTTTTCGTATCATAATCATCATCCCTCTCATAAACAAAAAAACTAGAGCAGATGTGTACTACACATCTGCTCTAGTTTTTATAAAGTTTTTTCTGGGTCTCTGACCACCAGCAAGTCAACCTTGGCATGACGCAGGATATATTCGGAGGAAGAGCCGACTAGCAGCCGTTCAAAGGCATTGAGACCGGTAGCACCGACCATGATCAGATCTACCTTGTGCTCTTCTGGGATATCTGTAGCCAAGAGAGTCTTGGGATTGCCCATCTCAATGACAATGTTAACATACTTGATACCGGATTTTTGAGCCTTTTCTTTTAACTCAGCTGTCAGTTTTTTGGCATCTTCCTGTAAGTCCTCGTAGACATCTGCATCAAAGGTTGAGACACTTTGCAAAGCTCGGGTGTCAATGACATGGGCGATAGTGAGACGAGAGCCGTTTCGGAGAGCCACGTTAACACCTTTTTCAAAAGCTAGTTCGGATTCATGAGAACCATCCACAGCAACCATAATGTTTTCATATTTCTGAGTCATAGAGCTACCTCCTTTAAAATGGTCGGCAAAGGACGTCGCATCATTCACAGAATGATTGGGCTGACCAAAAATCAATCAGTCCATAACGTCCGAGTGATTTGCAACTATTTTCTTGTTTCTATTGTAACCCTTTTCAGAAAAAAAGTAAAGATAAAATGGAAATGCTGTCAGAAAATTGCAAGCAGAAAAAGATTCCTTTACTTTGAGGGGTTAGAAAAGGAATAGTGCTCTTTATCTTATAAATCGCTTCATAATCGCGTGAAAAGTGAGCTTATTTTTTTGTTGTCAATCGCTTTTTCTGGTGGTATAATGATAACATTCTGATGAATAGAGGAAAAATAAGAATGAAAGAATTTGACAAGTCCAGCAAGCTGGAACATGTTGCCTATGATATTCGCGGTCCGGTTTTGGATGAAGCTATGCGCATGCGGGCCAACGGTGAAAAGATTCTCCGCCTCAATACAGGAAATCCGGCTGAATTTGGTTTTACCGCTCCTGATGAGGTCATTCATGATTTGATTATGAATGCGCGTGACAGTGAGGGTTACTCTGACTCCAAGGGGATTTTTTCAGCCCGTAAGGCTATCATGCAGTACTGCCAGCTTAAGAATTTTCCTAATGTAGATATTGATGACATTTATCTGGGAAATGGTGTCAGCGAACTGATTGTCATGTCCATGCAGGGCTTGCTGGATGACGGGGACGAGGTGCTGGTACCAATGCCAGACTATCCACTCTGGACGGCTGCAGTCAGTCTGGCTGGTGGGAATGCTGTTCACTATGTTTGTGATGAGCAGGCAGAATGGTATCCAGATATTGACGATATCAAGTCAAAAATCACATCTAATACCAAGGCTATCATTATCATCAACCCTAACAATCCAACAGGGGCACTTTATCCTAAGGAACTGCTGCTGGAAATTGTGGAAATTGCTCGCCAAAATAATCTCATTATTTTTGCGGATGAAATTTATGACCGCATGGTGATGGATGGCAATGTCCATACGTCTGTGGCTAGTCTGGCTCCTGATATCTTCTGTGTCAGCATGAATGGTCTTTCCAAGTCGCACCGCATCGCAGGCTTCCGTGTTGGCTGGATGGTGCTATCTGGACCTAAGCATCATGTTAAGGGGTATATTGAAGGGTTGAACATGCTCTCCAATATGCGCCTGTGCTCCAATGTCTTGGCTCAACAGGTCGTCCAAACCTCACTTGGCGGTCACCAATCTGTGGATGAACTGCTTTTGCCAGGTGGTCGTATCTATGAACAGCGTAATTTCATCTATCAGGCTATTCAGGACATCCCGGGACTGTCAGCTGTAAAACCTAAAGCTGGTCTCTATATTTTCCCGAAAATTGACCGGAACATGTATCATATCGACGATGATGAGCAGTTTGTGCTCAATTTCCTCAAGCAGGAAAAAGTCCTTCTCGTCCATGGACGAGGCTTTAACTGGAAGGATCCAGATCATTTCCGCATCGTTTATCTGCCTCGAGTAGATGAGCTAGCTCAAATCCAAGAAAAAATGACGCGCTTCTTGCGCCAATATCGCCGTTAATAAGCGGATGTTATAAAAAGGCTGGAAAATATTCCGGCCTTTTTCTTATCTATCTTACATATTTTTTAGTTTTATGGCTGTCTTTGAATTGCAAAAATAAGATGCTCTGGAAATTGAATTCGAGGCCAATTGGTAAAAATTATAGGCGGTTTTACCGACATTTTTTAGGATTTTGTCCAACATTTTTTATGTATCTGTCCAAAAATGCTTAAAAAAATGTGTTAGCGTCTTCCTTCCAGAAGATAAACATGGTAGAATGTGTTTGTCAATGTTTTTAACAATGATGAAAAAGTGGAGGAGATTATATTGACAATGAAAAAGACACTTAGTGCTTTTTCTGTCAGTGCAGCGGCATTGTCTTTGGTGCTCGCAGAAGGAGTTCAGGCTGATCAATTAGTTGATAATCAGTCTTATTCTGATGCGCCCGTTAGTCAAAGCCAACCACAGGCAGAAAACACACAGAAGAATGAATCTGTTTCGAAAGAACAGGTAGACGCTGCTCAGGCTCTTGTACAAGAAGCCGACAGCAATGTTGCACAAGGGAAAGCTGATTTGGCTCAAGCTCAGGCAAATACTGCTGCGGCTCAAAGTCAGGTCGAGCAAGCACAAGCTGAAGCTAACCGGGCACAGGAGGCAGCTGATAAAGCTGGTCCGGAAGCTATTGAAACAGCTAAGCAAGAAGAGAGCAATCAAAAAGCTCAAGTGGAAAGCAACAAGTCAGAACTGGCTAAAGCTGACCAAGCAACCAAGACGGCTGAAGCTGAGCGCGATGCTCAGGCAGCCAAGACTAAAGAAGCTCAAGAGCAAGCGAAAACTCAAGAAGGACGCCTTGCTAAAGCTCAAAATGACGTGAAGGAAGCTCAGGCTAACCTGAGCGGTGAATCTACAGCTAAGGCAGAAAAGAATGTGAAAGCAGCCCAAGATAAGGTGGCAGCTGACCAGTCTGCTGTTGAAACAGCTCAAGCAAAAGTAGCTACAGCTCGTCAGACTGACAGTCAGAAGCAGGCTGAGGTTGCAAAAGCTCAGACCAACCAGACTCAGGCTAAGACGGCTCGTGATGCTTCCCAGAAGAACTTGCAGGAAAAGACTGCTGCAGCTGAGAAGACCCAGTCAGACTTGAACCAAGCTCAACAAGCTTTGAAAAAAGCTCAAGCTGGAACGATTACTACTGAAGCTTCTAGCAATAAAAATCGTGTGTCAATGACTCCGGAATACATTGCAGCCTTGAGAGAGCTAGTTGCACCGAATTTATCAGAGCAAAAAACTAATGAGATTCAAAAGAGACTTGCTGCACTGAATGCCAGTGCTAAGGCTCTCAATCGTTATGTGGCTGATCCTACAGATAGCAAAGCTTTGATTGATACCAACAATATTCCACAGAATGTTCGTCAGGAACTTTCACAGTTTGCTTCAGAACTCATCAACCAGCTGCGTGTTCAGATGGGAACAGGTGAAGTAGTTGTGACACCGTCTTCAATTGATTTCGCTGATAAAGTGGCAACAGAATACCGCAAAGACAACTGGAACTGGGATTTGATGGAGGAATACCATCACGATGCTCGAGGAATTAACCGCGTAGCGCGTGAATATGGTTTGATGACCACAAGTGCTGAGCAGGAGAGCAAAGGTCTCCAGTACTATGAAAACGCTTATATCTGGAGAGAAAATGCTAGTCAAATGAGTGTGGCTGAAATGAAGAGACGGGTCTATGATTCTGTTGTTGAATTCATGTTTAATGGCTACGAATGGCTGCATGCTACATCTATCTCTGGTCTCAATACTGGTCGCCAGAAAAACTATCTGGGAGTTGATTTCTCAATGGAAGGCGACATCACTATGGCTCATTTCACCATGGTGTCAGAAGATCAGATTAAATATGCTAGCAAAAAGAACTTCAATGCCAGCCCTATTACAGGAAAAGCTCCAACAGCAAAAGTAGATCCGCAGGAAGTAGCCAAGGCTCAAACAGCCTATGATGCCGCCTTCAAGGCCAATCAACTGGCTCTGGCATCTAAGGGAGTTGCCCAATCTACTTATAATCGGAGAGCTGCAGCTTTAGAGCAAGCCAACCAGCAACTTGCTCAGGCGCAAGCTCAAGCAGGTGAGTCAGCAACTGCTCAGGCTCAAGCAGCTCTTGCAGCAGTTCAAGAGAAGTTGGCAGCAGATCAAGCAGCTTTGGCAGCAGCACAAGCGGCTCTGCAAAACTCAAACTTGGATGACAAGACTAAAGCGGACAAATTAACTCAGGCCCAAGAAGCTCTGACTGCTGTTCAAGCAACAGTTGCCGCAGCTCAAGAAGCTCTAAAAACTGAATCAGATAAGTTGGCTCAGCTAGAAGCAGTTTTGAATGCAGCAAAAGAAAGAAAGACTAACCTTGAAAAAGCTGTTACAGATGCTGAAGCAGCTTTGCAAAAGGCTAAAGAGTCATTGTCAAATCTTGAAAATGCAGAAGGAAACTTGGAACAAGCTAAAAGCAAGTTAGCTGTAGCTCAGGCAGCTTACCAAGCGGCTCTTACAGCTCAAACAGATCAAGAAGCAAAAGTAGCAGTTTTAACTGCAGTTCAAGCACAAGCTAAGGCGACCTACGACTTGCTAGCTCAAACTTATGCTGAGCAAAACAAGGAAGAAGATATTCGCTATTATCAGTCTGTTTTGGCTCACACAGAGGAGCGTTTCGCTCGCTCTCCGCTTACTGGACAAGTAGGAGATCCTCAGCAGACAGCTCTTGGAACTACTGGAGATGCTAGAAGTGCTAGCCCTGGAAATCATAAACAGGCAGCTGCTTCAGGTCATACCTTGCCTAAAACAGGGGAAAACTCTTCTTGGCTTCTTCTAGCAGGCCAAATGCTTCTGCTCATGGCTATGAAATTGTTCTACAAGAAGCGTTCTCTTGATTAGAAAGAACAAAAGTAATCAAAAACAGTCAAATTCTTGACTGTTTTTTGTTTAATATAACTTGACATATCAAGTCATATACCTGAAAAATTCTTTATTTTATAGAATTGTATGTAATTGTTTTTCAATAAAAAATTTTCAGATAATTATTGAAATTTCACTGCTTTTATGTTACAATGAAGCTAATAAATATGAGGTAAAAATATGGCCGATTTACTAGAAAAAACACGAAAAATTACGTCTATTCTGAAGCGCTCGGAAGAGCAGATGCAGGAAGATTTGCCCTATAATGCTATTACGCGTCAGTTGGCTGATATTATCCACTGCAATGCCTGCATTATCAATAGCAAGGGACGTCTACTAGGCTATTTCATGCGCTACAAGACCAATAATGACCGTGTGGAAGCTTTTTTCCAGGATAAGAATTTCCCAGAGGAATACGTTCACGAAGCCAATCTGGTCTATGAAACAGAGGCTAATCTGCCAGTTGCACATGATTTGACGATTTTCCCAGTGGAGACCAAGGATGAGTTTCCAGATGGGCTGACCACCATTGCTCCTATTCATGTGTCAGGGATTCGTCTGGGTTCATTGATTATCTGGCGCAATGACAAGGAATTTGCGGACGATGATCTGATTTTGATTGAGATTGCCAGCACAGTGGTTGGTATCCAGCTGCTTAACTTCCAGCGGGAAGAGGATGAGAAAAATATCCGCCGCCGGACAGCAGTGACCATGGCAGTCAATACCCTGTCTTACTCAGAACTGAGAGCTGTTTCAGCTATTCTGGGCGAGCTCAATGGCAATGAAGGCCAGCTGACAGCATCTGTCATTGCTGACCGTATTGGGATTACCCGCTCAGTGATTGTTAATGCCTTGCGCAAGCTGGAAAGTGCTGGGATTATTGAAAGCCGCTCACTGGGAATGAAGGGAACTTATCTGAAAGTCCTGATTCCGGATGTCTTTGATGAAATTAAAAAGAGGGACTATTAATGGCTAAAGCACTGATTTCCATTGATTATACAGTTGATTTTGTCGCAGATGAGGGCAAGTTGACAGCAGGAGCGCCAGCGCAGGCAATTTCTGAAGCCATTGCTCGAGTAACTAAGTCAGCTTTTGACAGAGGAGATTATATCTTCTTTGCTATTGATGCCCATGATGAGAATGATTCCTTTCACCCTGAGAGTAAGCTGTTTCCGCCTCACAATATCAAAGGGACCAGCGGTCGCAATCTTTATGGTCCTTTGGCTGATTTTTATGACAAGCATCAAGCAGACTCTCGGGTCTTTTGGATGGATAAGCGCCATTATTCTGCTTTTTCTGGTACGGATTTAGATATCCGCCTGCGGGAAAGAAAGGTAGATACGGTTATTTTGACAGGGGTCTTGACGGATATTTGCGTCTTGCATACAGCGATTGATGCCTATAATCTTGGTTATCAGATTCAGGTGGTAGAGCCAGCTGTAGCTTCTCTGTCAGAGGAAAATCACAAATTTGCCTTAAACCACTTGCAAAATGTCCTGGGTTCGACTATAATAGATACAATTTAAGAGTAAAAGAGAAGCAGAGTAGGCTTGCTGACTTGCACAGAGAGTGCTGATAGCTGAGAGCAGTACCAAGAAAGCAAAACCGAAGAACATGTTTCGTAATCTTTTGTGTGATTAAGCACAAACGTCGCTCACGTTACGAGCTCAGAGGCTGCCTTTTAGGGCGGCGAATAACAGTGGTACCACGGCTTTCGTCTGTTTCATAGACGAAAGCTTTTTATTTTGCAGTAGGTCCAGTGAAGATGATGGAAGATTGCTGCTTATATCCTGAACAGCAGGGTGGAGCTACAAATTGATTTGAGAGGGAAAGAACATGAAAGAAATTTTTATCGGGAACTATGGTTTAGAGCAGGTCGGACAGACCATGACCGCAACTGGCTGGGTAGCCAATATCCGCAATCATGGTAAGCTGGCCTTTATTGAATTGCGGGATCGCGAGGGCTTGCTTCAGGTCTTCGTTGGCGGTGAGATTGAAGATTTTGCTAAGCTGGAAGACATTGGCAAAGAGGATATCATTGCAGTGACGGGGCAAGTCGTTCAGCGGGAAGAGCGCTTTGTCAATAAGTCCATCAAGTCTGGTCAGGTTGAGCTGAGGGCTGAAAAGATTGAGGTTATTGCTAGCAGTAAGGCCCTGCCTTTTGAGTTGGACCAGCATGCCCATACAGGGGAAGACCTGCGTCAGAAATACCGCTACCTGGACTTGCGGCGTGAGAAGATGACACATAACCTCAAACTGCGTCACCAGGTCACCTCAACCATTCGGGAATATTTAAACGGTTTGGACTTTTTGGAAGTGGAGACGCCTTATCTGACCAAGTCGACACCAGAAGGGGCTAGGGATTTCTTAGTTCCTAGTCGAGTCTTTAAAAATCAGTTCTACGCCTTGCCACAGAGCCCTCAGATGCTCAAGCAGTTGCTGATGGGAGCTGGCCTTGAGCGCTATTATCAGATTGTTCGTTGCTTCCGTGACGAAGATTTGCGGGGAGACCGTCAGCCAGAGTTTACTCAGGTGGATTTGGAGCTGAGTTTTGCCAGCGAAGAAGAAATCCGAGCTCTGGTTGAAGCTATGCTCAAGGCTGTTGTCAAGAAAACTCATGGTTTAGAGTTGACAGAAGCTTTTCCGACTATCAGTTATGAAGAGGCTATGAGCCGCTTTGGTTCTGATAAGCCAGATACACGCTTTGGTTTAGAGCTGAAGAATTTGACGGATTTATGCCAGTCCAATGACTCGCTGCTCATCAAGAAAGCCTTGGATAACCAAGAGGAAGTGATGGGAATCTGTGTGCCAGATGCGGCTAGTGCTTTTAGCAAGAAACAGCTGAGTCACTACTATCAGGAAATGAAGGAATTTGGCTGCAGTCGTTTCGCCAGTCTAAAGGTTGGAAATGGCCAGTTAGTTGGTGATTTGGCTAGTACCTTTGAAGCTGAAAGTCAGGAGTTGCTGGAACGTTTTGAGGCCAAGGATGGAGATTTGATTCTGCTAGTCATGTCTAAGAAGCGTCGGGCTCAGGAAGCTTTGGGACATCTACGTATAGAAGTCGCAAAAGCTTTAGACTTGATTGACCCGAGTCTGCTTCATTTCCTCTGGGTTGTGGATTGGCCGCTGCTGGAGTGGAATGAAGACCAAAACCGATATCAAGCCATGCACCATCCTTTCACACAGGGAATCTTTGAAGATGGACAGGAGCCAGATCAATTCCGCAGCCACGCTTACGACATCGTCTTAAACGGCTATGAAATTGGCGGAGGAAGTCTACGGATTCATGACAGGAAGGCTCAGGAAGCGATGTTTGAGCTATTGGGTATGAGCCGGGAAGACTATGAGCGGGACTTTGGTTTCTTCCTAGAAGCCTTAGAATACGGCTTCCCACCACACGGCGGCTTGGCTCTAGGCTTGGATCGCTTGGTTATGATTTTGGCTGGGGAAGAAAATATCCGCCAAGTTATCGCATTTCCGAAAAATGGTACTGGCTTTGATCCTATGCTGGAAAGCCCAAGTTTGGTGGACCAAAGACAGCTCAAAGAACTGCATTTAGAATTGAAGAATTAGCCTGAAATATGGTAAAATGAAATGATGCGAATTCCTGAAGAATGGCAGGAAGAAGCTGAAGAAAAGAGCTAGCGGATGGCAAATAAATGAGCGTCCCTAGCTTGTCAAAGTAAAGGTGAGCTGAAGCTTGGAAATAAAGATATCATCTAGAAATTGTTATTTTCAGTCGCTAAAGCTCACATATCTTATGAAAGGAATCAGAGATGAAGATTACTCAAGAAGAAGTAAGTCACGTAGCAAAGTTGTCAAAACTGGCTTTTTCACCAGAAGAAACTGCTGAGTTTGCGACGACATTAACCAAGATTGTCGACATGGTCGAATTGCTCAATGAAGTGGACACGGAGGGTGTGCCTTTCACTTCTAATGTAGCTGCTAATATCAACTATATGCGAGAAGATGTGGCTCAGCCAGGTTGGAACCGGGAAGAGCTTTTCCAAAATGTACCTGAAAAAGAGCGGGGCTACATCAAAGTGCCTGCCATCCTAGATGACGGAGGAGATGCCTAATGACTTTTAATCACAAGACTATTGAAGAGTTGCATGATTTGCTGGTCAAGAAAGAAATTTCTGCGGTAGAGTTAACTCAGGCAACTTTGGCGGACATCAAAGAACGTGAAACAGCTGTGGACAGCTTCATTACTGTCAGCGAAGAGGAGGCTTTAGCTCAGGCTGCGGCTCTAGACGCCAAGGGCATTGATGCGGACAATCTTATGAGCGGAATTCCGCTGGCAGTCAAGGATAATATCTCAACCAAGGGGATTTTGACGACGGCTGCTTCTAAGATACTCTACAATTACAAGCCGATTTTCGATGCGACTAGCGTAGAGAAGCTTTACGGTAAGGACATGATTATCGTTGGTAAGACCAACATGGACGAGTTTGCCATGGGGGGTTCTAGCGAAAACTCTTACTTTAAGACGACTAAGAATGCTTGGGACAGCAGCAAGGTTCCTGGTGGGTCATCTGGTGGATCAGCGACAGCGGTTGCCTCTGGTCAGGTTCGTCTGTCACTGGGTTCAGATACGGGTGGTTCTATTCGTCAGCCGGCTTCCTTTAACGGTGTAGTTGGTCTCAAGCCAACCTACGGCCGGGTTTCGCGTTTTGGTCTCATTGCTTTTGGTTCTTCTTTAGACCAGATTGGGCCTTTCTCTCAGACAGTTAAGGAAAATGCTCAACTTCTGAATGTTATTTCTGGTAATGATCCTAAGGATTCGACATCATCACAAGAGGAAGTGCCAGACTTTACCAGCAAGATTGGCCAAGACATCAAGGGTATGAAGATTGCCCTGCCTAAGGAATACATGGGTGAGGGAATTGACAGCAAGGTCAAGGAAACGATTCTGGCAGCAGCGAAGCACTTGGAAAGTCTAGGAGCTATCGTTGAAGAAGTTAGCCTGCCTCACAGCAAGTACGGCGTGGCAGTCTACTATATTATTGCTTCTTCTGAAGCCAGTTCTAACCTGCAGCGTTTTGATGGTATTCGCTATGGCTACCGTGCAGAAGGCATTGAAAATCTAGAAGATGTCTATGTCAAATCTCGTAGTGAAGGCTTTGGTGAAGAAGTGAAACGCCGCATCATGCTGGGAACGTTCAGTTTGTCATCTGGTTACTACGATGCTTATTTCAAGAAAGCTGGTCAGGTTCGGACCTTGATTATGCAAGATTTTGCTAAGGTTTTTGAAAAATACGACTTGATCTTAGGCCCAACTGCACCAACTGTAGCTTATGACTTGGGCAGTCAAAACCAAGATCCAGTGGCTATGTATCTGGCTGACCTTTTGACCATTCCAGTCAATCTGGCTGGCCTGCCGGGCATTTCAATCCCAGCTGGCTTTGCAGATGGTCTTCCTGTCGGCTTGCAACTGATTGGTAACCACTTTGATGAAGAGACCATCTATCAGGCAGCCGCAGCATTTGAAGCAACGACTGACTACCACAAACAGCAGCCAGTTATCTTTGGAGGTGAAAAATAATGAACTTTGAAACAGTTATCGGACTGGAAGTCCATGTTGAATTGAAGACCAATTCAAAAATTTTCTCTCCGGCTCCAGCTCACTTCGGTGAAGATCCAAATGCCAACACTAATATCATTGACTGGTCCTTCCCAGGTGTTTTGCCTGTTATGAACAAGGGTGTTATTGACTATGGTATCAAGGCTGCTCTGGCTTTGAACATGGATATTCACCAGAAGATGCACTTTGACCGCAAGAATTACTTTTATCCGGACAATCCAAAAGCCTATCAAATTTCTCAGTTTGATGAGCCAATTGGCTACAATGGCTGGATTGAAATTGAGCTAGAAGACGGTACAACCAAGAGAATCCGTATCGAGCGGGCCCACTTGGAAGAAGATGCAGGAAAGAATACCCACGGCAGCGATGGCTACTCTTATGTGGACCTCAACCGCCAAGGAGTGCCACTGATTGAGATTGTCTCGGAAGCGGATATGCGCAGTCCAGAAGAGGCCTATGCCTACCTGACTGCCCTCAAGGAAATCATCCAGTACACGGGCATTTCTGATGTCAAGATGGAAGAGGGCTCCATGCGGGTCGATGCCAATATTTCCATCCGTCCTTACGGTCAGGAAGAGTTTGGTACCAAAACTGAGCTGAAAAACCTTAACTCCTTCAACTTTGTCCGTAAGGGTCTAGCATTTGAGGAAAAACGCCAAGCTGAAATCCTACGCAGCGGCGGTCAAATCCGTCAGGAAACCCGTCGTTATGACGAAGCAACTGGCGAAACCCTACTCATGCGGGTCAAGGAAGGTTCAGCGGACTACCGTTACTTCCCAGAGCCTGATCTGCCTATCTTTGAGATTGAGGATACTTGGATTGAGCAAGTACGCAGCAGTCTGCCAGCCTTTCCAAAAGAGCGCCGTGCCAAGTATGTGGGCGATTACGGCCTGTCTGACTACGATGCCAAGCAGTTGACAGCGACCAAGGCTGTGTCAGACTTCTTTGAAGCTGCTGTTGCGGCAGGAGGAGACGCCAAGGCTGTCTCTAACTGGCTCCAAGGAGAAGTAGCGCAATACCTCAATGCCGAAGGCAAGACTATCTCTGAGATTGAGCTGACGCCTGAGAACCTGACTGAGATGATTGCTCTGATTGCAGACGGAACGATTTCCTCTAAGATTGCTAAGAAGGTCTTTGTTCATCTAGCTAAAAATGGTGGCTCTGCTAAAGAGTATGTGCAAAAAGCAGGCCTGATTCAAATTTCAGACCCTGCCCAGCTTCTTCCAATCATCCAAGAAGTATTTGCCAACAATGAAAAAGCCATCAATGACTATAAAGGCGGCAATAAGAATGCTGCTAAATCCCTGATCGGTCAGCTCATGAAGGCCACCAAGGGTCAAGCCAACCCACAAGTAGCACAAAAACTGCTCAATGAAGAGTTGGAGAAATTGTAGAAATAAGTAGAAAACCAGCCAAGAGGCTGGTTTTCTATCTTTTCTTTATCCATCGGTTGTGTTAAAATAATTAAAAAAACAAAGGAGTCTTTTATGTCGGAAATCAAAGTGAAACGTGGGACAGGTTTTGTAGGGATTATTGGAAAGTTTCCAATCTTTATCAATGATCAGAAAGTTGGCGTAATTAAGAATGGTGACGAGGCTGTCTTCCCTATTGAGGGGGAAGAAGCTGTTGTTCGTGTAGGAGCAGCTCCTATGAAAACCAAGCCAGTGACAGTTAAAGCAGGACAAACCTTGCTGATTGAAACAAATTTTACTAATGTTTCTATTTGTTTAGGAACTTTAGTGGTTGCTTTTCTATTTGGCGGGTTGCTCCGTGCGATTCTCTTGATTCTTTATATTGTTTTAATGTTTCTTTTTCCGTTTTACTCGGCTAGAATTGCAGAATAAGTCTAGGACCAGCTGATGCTGGTTTTTTGTATGCTATTTTTTGAAAATGTAGCTAATCTTTTGACAAGATTTCTGAAAGGGTTTACAATTAAACTAATAAATTATAAAGTGAGGTATGTTTATGGCAAAAATGAATGCTGCGCGTTGGTATGGCGCTAAAGATGTCCGTATTGAAGAAGTGGATGTACCGGAAGTCCAACCGCATCAGGTTAAGATTGCGGTCAAGTATACAGGAATCTGTGGAACCGACTTGCATGAATATCTGGACGGACCGATTTTTATTCCGACGGAAACAGAGCATGTCTACTCTGGCCAGAAAGCGCCTGTAACTTTGGGACATGAGTTTGCTGGGGAAATTGTTGAGGTCGGCAGTGCTGTGACACGGGTCAAGGTTGGCGATCGGGTGACAGTAGAGCCTATTTTAGCTAAGCATAATCTTGTCGGTGATTATAATCTGGACCCTAATCTAAACTTTGTCGGTTTGGCGGCAGACGGTGGTTTTGCCAAATACTGTGTTTTGGACGGAGACATTGTTCACAAAGTTCCAGACAGTCTTAGCTATGAGCAGGCAGCCTTGACAGAACCTGCTGCTGTGGCTGTTTACGCGGTCCGTCAGTCAGCTCTTAAGACGGGCGATACTGCGGTGGTCTTCGGTTTGGGACCAATCGGGCTCTTGATTATTGAGGCTTTGCGGGCAGCCGGTGCATCTAAGATTTATGGAGTTGAATTATCTCCAGAACGCCAAGCCAAGGCAGAGGAGCTTGGGGCGATTATTGTGCGACCAGAAGAAGGCGAAGACGTGGTAGCTGCTATTCATCGTTTAACTGGTGGCGGGGCAGATGTGTCTTATGAAGTGACTGGGGTGCCGGTTGTGCTGGGACAAGCTTTGGCTGCTGTTCACAAGGCTGGAGAATGTATGGTGGTTTCTATCTGGGAACGAGAAGCTAGCATCAACCCTAATGAATTTGCCATTCAAGAAAAATCGCTTAAGGGTATTATCGCCTATCGGCATATTTTCCCTAAGGTGCTGGAACTGATGGAGCAGGGTTATTTCTCTGCTGATAAGCTTGTGACAAAGAAGATTAAACTGGAGGATATTGTGCAAGAAGGCTTTATCGAGCTGACTCAGGACAAGGCGCAGATCAAGATTTTGGTATCGCCAGAATAAAATCTTTGCTTAATCATGAGACGAAAATCAGTCAAAACTGGCTGATTTTTCTTTATGGTTTGTGCTGTAATAAGTAAAGTTTTAGAAAGAGGTTGGGATGTCAAAAGTTTTGAAAGGTTCATTCCATATTTTTCTGAAAGTCGCTTTAAGCTGATTCCTTGTTTTCTTAGTTCATAGATTCGAACTTTATCCTCATAAGTTAGTTTCATTTAAAAACACCCCAAAAGTTAGATTTTTTCTGTCTAACTTTTGGGGTACGGTTCAATTCAACTTCTTTTTATTTGGAGACCATTTTCCAGAAAAAATCAATGATATAGGTCAATCCGTAGGTATAGATGACGAGGGTGATGGGCTTGCAGAGAAGGATAATCAACATGTACTTTTTGAAAGTCATCTTGGTCAGGGCGGCCAGCATGCAGAGAAAGTCGGCTGGACTGATGGGCCAAATCATCATGAAGATAAAGAAGCGCTCAAAGCGGTTGCCCTTATCCAGCCAGCCGATATATTTATCATAAGTACGCTTGCTGACGACAGACTGAACAAAAGCCGGACCGTAGGTGCGCGCCAGATAAAATATAATGGCGCAGCCAATGACAATACCGATATAGTTATAAATGGTGCCGACGATATGGCCGTAGATGAAAACACCAGCGACAGAGGTCAGGGCGCCAGGGATAATGGGCACGACCGTCTGTAGAATCTGCAGGAAGATAAAGAGAGGAGGTCCCCAGATACCTGCCTGCTGGATAAAGGCTGAGAGAGTTTCCTTGGACTGGAGAATGCCTGCGAAATATGCCCAAAGACAAAAGGCCACCGTTCCTAGAGCGCCAATGGCGGACGACCAGTTGATAATCTTTTGCAAAAGAGGGGAAACAACTTGCATCTGCCTGTTTTTTTCTGCCATACAAACCTCCAGAACATTTATACTATCACCACTATAATATCATCTTTTTTCCTTTTTGTAACACTTGAGGCTGTAAGTGCCAAAAAGCCTCAAAGATGATATAATGATGTAATTAGTAAACCATAAGTTTTCAAATAATCGTTCAAAATCAAAAAATGCGTAAGAGGAGAGCCTATAGTGGAAGAATATCTAAATTTATATCATCAAAAATTATGGGAAATTGCATATGATAATCTCATAAGAGTATTTTCCCACCCTCATACAATTATTCTCTTTGTATTATTTTTAATTATTTGTTCCTTAATTTGTTTCTTATTTTTCGGAAAAACACGTACTTTACTATTTGTAGTTAGTTATTTCTTCTTGTTCCTTTTGGGAGTAGTCGCAGAGTATGTGAATAGCTATAGCAAAATTATGAATCCATCTTCTCCATACAACAATTCTTTTAGCATTGCTTCATTAAGACATGAAACCGTTCTTCCGATGCTTGAGCATGTAGATGAGATTCCCCTAGCTAGTGTCGATGGAGAGCTCAAGAGAGAAGATATTATATTGTTTGCAGTGTCGAATCCTACCTACTACGATGGTCTTTTTAATGATATAGCAATGTTATTAACCGGTGAGTATAAAATAGGAACAGATTTTCTAGTTGCATTAGTAGGCTATGAAGAGAAAAATGGTGAATGGCAATCTGTTGATATTCGCATTGCCCCGGGTATTGAGGAGAAGGATTTTCAGAAATTTTCTAAGGTTCTTCATATAAAAATAGATGAAGCAGAGGGTGCTACCGGTATTATTCTCGATCTTCAAGAATTTTATGAATTAAAATTACGGAAAGAAAAAGATGGCCACTGGCCTAGACTGTGAGTATAAATTTTTGTTCCATTTAAAATGAAGCTTCCCGCTTGGGGAGCTGTTTTCATTTGCTTGAAAAATAGAAAAGTAAACATCACCTATTCGCTCTAGAAGAAATAGGACCAGGAGTGCCAAAAAGCCCATTTTATGCTATAATAATGAGAATACGAATTTTTGGAGAGAGATGTGGCGATTGAAGATTATATGCCGGACTTTGCGGTTGAGGCAGTTTACGATTTGACAGTAGAGAGTTTGAAAAAACAGGGTATCAAAGCGGTTTTGGTGGATTTGGATAACACCTTGATTGCTTGGAATAATCCTGATGGAACCCCAGAGATGAAGAAGTGGCTTCATGATTTGCGGGACGAGGGCATTCGGATTATCGTGGTGTCCAATAATAACCAAAAACGGGTCAAGCGGGCTGTTGAAAAGTTTGACATTGACTATGTCTACTGGGCGATGAAACCCTTCACTTGGGGAATTGACCGGGCGCTCAAGCTTTTTCATTTTGAAAAAAATGAAGTGGTGATGGTGGGCGACCAGCTCATGACGGATATTCGGGCTGCTCATCGGGCCGGGATTCGTTCGATTTTGGTCAAGCCACTGGTCGAGCACGACTCTATAAAGACCCAGATCAATCGGGCGCGTGAACGCCGTGTGCTCAAGAAAATCACCGAAAAATACGGCCCAATTCAATACAAAAAAGGAATTTAAGCATGGAAGAACTTCTCTGTATCGGCTGCGGAGCCACTATTCAGACAGAAGATAAGGGCAAGCTAGGCTACACGCCTCAGTCAGCTCTAGAAAAAGGCTTGGAGACAGGCGAACTCTATTGTCAGCGTTGTTTCCGCCTGCGCCATTATAATGAAATCAGCGACGTCCAGCTGACGGATGATGACTTTCTGCGGCTTCTCCATGAGGTTGGAGATAGCGACGCTTTGGTCGTCAATGTTGTCGATATTTTTGACTTTAATGGATCGGTTATCCCTGGCCTGCCTCGCTTTGTTGCTGGAAACGATGTTCTCTTGGTTGGGAATAAAAAGGACATTCTGCCTAAGTCGGTCAAGGATAGCAAGGTGACCCAATGGCTGACGGAGCGAGCTCATGAAGAAGGTTTGCGTCCAGTTGATGTGGTCCTGACCTCTGCTCAGAACAAGCAGGCGATTAAGGAGTTGATTGACAAAATCGAGCATTGCCGCAAGGGACGTGATGTTTATGTGGTTGGCGTGACCAATGTGGGCAAGTCTACTTTGATTAACGCCATTATTCAGGAAATCACGGGCGATAAGGATATTATTACGACTTCACGCTTCCCGGGAACAACTCTGGATAAAATCGAGATTCCTTTGGCGGATGGCAGTCATATCTATGATACGCCGGGCATTATCCATCGTCATCAGATGGCTCACTATCTTACTGCTAAGAATCTCAAATACATCAGTCCCAAAAAGGAAATCAAGCCCAAAACCTACCAGCTTAATCCAAATCAAACCCTCTTTTTGGGTGGCCTAGGCCGCTTTGACTTTGTGGCAGGTGACAAGCAGGGATTCACGGCTTATTTTGACAATGAGCTCAAGCTTCACCGGACCAAGTTGGAAGGTGCTAGTGATTTTTATGACAAGCATGTCGGCAGTCTCTTGGTGCCGCCAGTTGGCAAGGAAAAGGAAGAATTTCCAGCCTTGGTCAAGCATGAATTTACCATCAAGGACAAGACAGATATCGTCTTCTCAGGTTTGGGCTGGATTCGCGTCAGTGGTCCTGCCCGAGTAGCTGGTTGGGCGCCAGAGGGTGTGGCGGTTGTCACTCGGAAAGCTATTATATAATATTCAAGAAACAAAGGGGAATAAATCCCCTTAAAACAAGGAAGGAAAAGGCCGTGAGCAGTGGGGAGACAAGCAGGTCCCAACTGTCTCAAGCCTTATAGAAGAACATGACACTAACATCAAAACAACGCGCCTTTCTCAACAGTCAGGCACATAGTCTCAAACCCATCATTCAGATTGGGAAAAATGGACTCAATGACCAAATCAAAACCAGTGTCCGTCAGGCACTGGACGCGCGAGAACTGATCAAGGTTACGCTCTTGCAGAATACGGATGAAAATATTCACGAGGTCGCAGAGATTTTGGAAGAAGAGATCGGAGTGGATACAGTGCAGAAGATTGGCCGGATCTTGATTCTCTACAAGCAGTCCAGCAAGAAGGAAAATCGCAAACTTTCTGTCAAAGTCAAGCAAATTTAAAAAAATTTCTGTGGAGATGTCAGCCTATGGCTATTGAATTACTGACCCCCTTTACCAAGGTGGATTTAGAACCAGAAGTTAAAGATAAAAAACGCAAGCAGATTGGCATTTTAGGTGGGAATTTCAATCCTGTCCACAATGCTCATTTGGTCGTGGCAGATCAGGTCCGCCAACAGTTGGGCTTAGATCAGGTCCTGCTCATGCCAGAGTACGAGCCGCCCCATGTGGACAAGAAAGAAACCATCGATGAAAGGCATCGGCTGAAAATGTTGGAGCTGGCTATTGAGGGCATTGCAGGATTAGGGATTGAAACCATTGAGCTGGAGCGCAAGGGAATTTCCTATACCTACGACACCATGAAGCTCCTGACAGAGCAGCATCCAGATACGGACTATTACTTTATCATCGGTGCAGATATGGTGGACTATCTTCCTAAGTGGTACCGGATTGATGAGCTGGTTGAGTTGGTTCAGTTTGTCGGTGTTCAGCGACCGCGCTACAAGGCGGGGACTTCTTACCCTGTCATCTGGGTAGATGTACCGCTTATGGATATTTCCTCCAGCATGGTGCGGGATTTTCTGGCTCAGGGACGGACTCCTAATTTCCTGCTGCCTCAGCCGGTCTTAGACTATATTAAGAAAGAAGGGCTTTATCTATGACCTATGAAAGCTATATCAGTATGAGTCGTGAAGCCTTACTGGCTAAGATGGAAACTGTTATGCCCGAGAAACGCCTGCGGCATTGTCTGGGTGTGGAAAAGGCTGCTCGAGAATTAGCGGAGCGCTTCGGTCTTGACGTCGAAAAAGCGGGTTTGGCAGGACTTCTACACGACTATGCCAAAAAGGTCTCGGATGAGGATTTCCTATCCTTGATTGACAAATACAAGCTGGATCCTGACCTGAAAAACTGGGGCAATAATGTCTGGCATGGCATGGTGGGCATTTACAAGATTCAGGAAGATTTAGGCATCGAAGATGCAGAGATTCTCCGAGCCATCGAGATTCATACAGTAGGCAGTGGCACCATGTCTGAACTGGACAAGGTCGTCTATGTCGCTGACTATATCGAGCACAACCGAGACTTTCCGGGAGTGGACAAGGCCAGAGAGCTGGCTCAGCAGTCGCTCAATCAAGCTGTGGCCTATGAAACAGCAAGGACTGTGGAGCATCTAGCCCATAAGGGGATGCCCATCTATCCGCAGACCTTGGAGACCTACAATGCCTTTGTAGGGTATTTGAAGGAAATAGAAGAATGAAAACAGCTCTAATCATTATAGATGTACAAAATATCTTAGTGGAAACAGGTTTTCAGTCTAATAAAATGATGGATAAAATTTCCTTTCTGCAGCATCAGGCTAGGAGTAAAGGTGTCGAAATTATCTATATTCAGCATATGGAAAATCCAGAAGACAATGCATTGGAAGATTGGCAGTTGTCTCCTCTCTTGAATCGAAAGTCAGATGAAAAGGTCTTTCAGAAGAAGTATAATAGTATATTTAAAGAGACAGATTTGAAGGATTACTTGGATAAAGAAGATATTGGTCGTCTAGTTTTATGTGGAATGCAGACGGAATATTGTGTAGATGCATCAGTTAAAGTTGGATTTGAATTTGATTATAAACTTATCATTCCAGAAGGTGCTTTTACAACTTTTGATGGAGAAGACGCTTCGGCAGAAAAAATAAATACTTTTTACCAAAAAATTTGGGACGGACGTTTTGCGGATGTTCTAGACTACAAAAACATTTTTAATTAAAGAGGAACTATGAAAGAACAAGAATTATTGGAACTGGTCGTGAAGGCGGCCGATGAAAAGCGTGCAGAAGATATTGTAGCTTTGGACTTGCAAGGTCTGACTACTGTGACAGATTATTTTGTTATCGTCAGCTCGATGAACAGTCGTCAGCTGGATGCAGTCGCTGAAAATATCCGTGAGAAAGCTGCGGCGGCGGGTGTTTCTGCTGGTCATGTTGAGGGAGACGCAGCTGGCGGCTGGGTGCTCTTAGACTTGGGCGGTGTGGTTGTCCATGTCTTTTCAGAGGAGATGCGGGCGCATTACAATCTTGAAAAGTTGTGGCACGAAGCAACTGGTGTGGATGTTGCAGCCTTATTGGAAGAAAAAAACAAGTGATTTTTTGCCCTTGGGCAGAAAGCAGAATTTAGCTCAGTCAGCCTGCTGGCCGGGCTATTTTTGAAAGGAAAAGTATGGCAACTTATGAAACCTTCGCGTCGGTTTACGATGCGATTATGGATGATTCTTTGTATGAGAAGTGGACGGATTTCAGCCTGCGTCATTTTCCCAAGGATAAGAAAAAGCTGCTGGAGCTGGCCTGTGGAACGGGCATTCAGTCTATTTATTTTAAGCAAGCGGGTTTCGAGGTGACGGGGCTGGATCTGAGTCAGGAAATGCTGGATTTGGCAGAGAAGCGCAGCAGAGAGGCCGGTTTGGACATTCCCTTTATCCAGGGCAATATGCTGGATTTGAGTGGCATCGGTCAGTTTGATTTGGTGACTTGCTATTCAGACTCGATTTGCTATATGGAGGACGAAGTGGATGTCGGTCAGGTCTTCACTCAAGTCTACCAGCATCTAAATGAGGGCGGCCGCTTTATCTTTGACGTACACTCGATTTACCAGATTGACGAGGTTTTTCCTGGCTATTCCTATCACGAAAATGCTGAAACCTTTGCCATGGTATGGGATTCCTATGCGGACGAACCGCCTCATTCCATCGTGCATGAGCTGACTTTCTTTGTCCAAGACGAAGATGGGCGCTTCACGCGCCATGATGAGGTGCATGAGGAGCGGACCTATGAGATTCTGACCTACGATATCTTGCTGGAGCAGGCCGGCTTTAAGAATGTCAAGGTTTACGCGGACTTTGAGGACAAGGAACCAACTGACAAGAGCGCTCGCTGGTTCTTTGTAGCGGAGAAATGAGATGGCAGTTACCGGTATTATCGCAGAGTTTAATCCTTTTCATAATGGGCACAAATATCTGCTGGAGCAGGCTTCTGGTCTGAAAATTATCGCTATGAGTGGTAATTTTGTTCAGCGAGGGGAGCCGGCTATCGTGGACAAGTGGACTCGGGCACAGATGGCTTTGGAAGCTGGAGCGGATTTGGTCCTTGAGCTGCCTTTCTTGGTCAGCGTTCAGGCGGCGGACTTTTTCGCTAAGGGGGCAGTAGACATCTTAGAGAGACTGGGCATCGAACAGCTGACTTTTGGGACCGAGGAAGTGCTGGATTATGAGAGTGTTTCCAAGGTATATGGTCAAAAGGCAGAGCAGATGGAGGCTTATCTGGCTGGCTTGCCTGATTCCTTATCGTATCCCCAGAAGACTCAGGCTATGTGGCAGGAGTTTGCAGGGCTCAATTTCTCAGGCTCTACGCCCAACCACATCTTGGGCTTGGCCTATGCCAAGGCTGTGGCGGGAAGAGATATAAAACTGTGCCCGATTCAACGTCAGGGAGCTGGCTACCATTCCTTATCGGCTAATCAGGAATTTGCCTCCGCAACTGCCCTTCGTCAGAATCTGGCTCAGCCGGGCTTTCTCAAGAAATTCACTCCAGCCTACCACTTGCTTGAAACGGCACCCAAGGTGACCTGGTCGGACCTCTTTCCTTATCTTCGATACCAGATAGTGACCTGTCCGGATTTGACAAACTTTTATCAAGTCAACCAGGAGTTGGCCGTTAGGATTAGAGAGGCCTTGAAAAACAGTGAGACTATAGAAGAGTTGGTTGAGCAGGTGGCGACCAAGCGCTATACCAAGGCTCGGGTCCGGCGTCTGCTGACCTATATCCTGGTCGGAGCTAGGCAAGAAGGGCTTCCGTCAGCTGTTCATATCTTAGGTTTTTCTGAGCAGGGGCGCCAGCATTTGTCCCAGCTTAAGGGAAAAGTTGAATTGGTCAGCCGTATCGGCAAGGATCCATGGGATAGTCTAACCCAGCAGGCTGACAAGGTCTATCAGCTAGGCAATCCCGCACTTTGGGAGCAGAATTTTGGACGGGTTCCGATTATGAAAGATAAGTAAGGCTGAATGTTCAGCCTTTTTGCTTTGTTTGCGATGGTAAATAAAAAATGGTATAATAAAAAAACAAACTTGTTTTCACTAAGGAGCATGATTTGCATTTTAGTGGTTTGATTGTAGGTATGAAAGCTAACATTCGGTCAATAAAACATTGCTATGCTGATTGAATGATTATCTTTCCTATCCATGTCTCAAAGGAGGAAGACTCATGAAATTCAAAAAGATTACCTTTATGGCCCTTACAGCCTTGCTTACGCTTAGTTTAGGGGCTTGTAGCTTGATTGGGCAGAAGCATTCTCAAAAGAATCAGGGTGGGACTGAGAATAGCTCCCGTGAGAGCCAAAAGAATACTTCTTCTGATGATATTGAAGAACTCTTGGAGAAAGCAGAAACTGCGAATGAAGATCTAACTTCAATGAAAATGAAAGTGAAATTATCTATCACTGTAGATGGTTCCAATAAAACTCAAACGATGAGCGGAGACCTTCTCTATGATAAAAGCACGGATGAGCTGGCCAAGGGGCATTTAGTCATAGATGGAAAAGAGAGTGGTCAGGAGAGTTATCAAGAAGCGATTATGCCAGGCGGAGAGAATAAACTTTTGTATACTCGTTCTTCTAAAAATGGAACCTGGTCTAAGCAAGAAATGGGAAGCGGTGCAGATTATTATGTTCAGCCCGATTATTTCAAACTTATGGACGGCTTTTATCAAATGGCTGATGATGTCACTGTAAAGGAAAGCGGCGATGAATATATCTTTAAATTAAGTAGCAAAAATGCTGATTTGCTAGGACTTTTTGGTGAAGAATTCAAACTAGAGCTGACAGGTGTTACTCAGGCTGATATGGATAAAACGTTAGAAGTACGCTTGGATAAAAAGACCTTATTCTTAAAAGACTTTAAGCTAGGTCTATCTTATAAAGGTGAAGAAGGCAGTTTGGATGTTCAAACAGATACTCAATATTCTGACTGGAATAATGTAGAGGAAGATGAATTTAAGGCGCCTCAGTAAAGCATAAGCAAAACTATTAGCTGAGAAAGGAAAAGTCATGCCTTTATTGTTTTCATTTCGCTACCGTAGAGGACTCTATTTGACCATAGTCATCTTGGCATCTGTCTTCTTAGTCTCAGGCATCATTTTCGGTGTCTTAGCTTCCTTGCTCTTGTTTTCAATTGATAAAGCCATGCCTGGAGCAGGAATACGCTCGTTCAGTTTGCCTTTTATACTTGCTTTTTTCATGACTGCTGTAATCGAAATATTTGCAATAGTTCATGCGGGACGCAAGCTGAGTAAAAAGTGCTTTGTTCTTGCAGGAACAGAATGGGGCTTGACCGTGCGAGGTGCTTTCTTGAAAGAGCATAGCTTTGCTTGGAATCAACTGGAAAGTGTCTTTTACCGGCCGGCTTGTGGAAGAACTTCTGATGGGCAGGCTTCTTTTCGACTGGGAGTCAGGTACTATCGGAGAGACTACCTATATGTCAAGCCTTATCATGGCAAGTCTGTCCGAGTAGATATCACTTTTTTAGATGGCAGAATAGAGGATGTTTTTGCCTGCTTAAGCAGGTGCAGACCGGATTTGCCTATTGTGAAAAATGATCAGTGATATTTTTGATGGATTTCGGTAAAGGACCGTTATGACAGACCTGCCGGTTTCGGGAAATAGAATGTACCGTCCAGTTGCTCTTTTAGCGACTGGATTTTTTATGGAAGGAAAACAGAAATCAATTTTGTCTCGATTTTAGCCTAGTAGAAGTTGAAGAAACCAACCAGAATCTTCTAGGAACAATCATTTTTTCTTAGTGATTTTTCTGATTCCCTGTGTTATAATAAGAAAGATTAAAAATGTAATTTATCAAAAGGAGAATCTCCAATGGGACGTAAATGGGCCAATATTGTGGCAAAGAAAACGGCCAAAGACGGCGCGAACTCAAAAGTATATGCTAAGTTTGGTGTAGAAATCTATGTAGCAGCTAAAAAAGGTGATCCAGATCCAGAGTCTAACACAGCTTTGAAATTCGTTATTGACCGAGCTAAGCAGGCTCAGGTGCCGAAGCATGTCATTGACAAGGCCATTGATAAGGCAAAAGGAAACACGGACGAAACCTTTACTGAAGGCCGCTATGAAGGGTTTGGGCCAAACGGCTCTATGCTGATTGTTGATACTCTGACTTCAAATGTCAATCGGACTGCAGCCAATGTCCGTGCTGCTTTTGGTAAAAATGGCGGTAATATGGGAGCTAGCGGCTCTGTATCTTATCTTTTTGATAATAAAGGTGTAATTGTCTTTGCGGGTGACGACGCTGACAGCGTTTTTGAACAGCTGCTGGAAGCGGATGTGGATGTAGATGATGTTGAAGCGGAAGAAGGAAGCATCACCGTCTATACAGCGCCTACTGACCTTCATAAGGCTATCGTGGCTCTGCGAGAATCTGGTATTCAAGAATTCCAAGTAACCGAGCTGGAAATGATTCCTCAGTCTGAAGTAGAGTTGACTGGTGAAGACCTCGAAACCTTTGAAAAACTTTATAGCGTTTTAGAAGACGATGAAGATGTTCAAAAAATCTATACGAATGTAGATGGATTCTAAAGATACTTGACCTGTAGTTGGAGCTACAGGTTTTTCTGTGATGAGAAGTCTCAAACTGTATTTACCAGCTCAGCTAAGTAGGGTAAAGTACAAAAGTCATAGTACAAAAATTAGAGGGCTAATTATTGATTATTTGCTCTCTATTTTTGTATCCGCGTCCAGCTTTGTGCTATACTGGTTGATAGATAGGTGTATTCGAGTAAAGGAGTCGGCCATGAAAAAATTTTATGATAAACTGATACAAACACGGCATTATCTTCATCAGCATCCAGAGTTGTCTGGGCAGGAATTTGAAACGACAGCTTTCCTAAAAGGCTATCTGGAAGATTTGGAGATTAGGATTTTAGAAACCGGTCTGAAAACGGGCCTAGTTGCCGAGGTTGGTTCTGGCAAGCCGGTTATTGCCCTGAGGGCTGATATCGATGCTCTGCCCATTTTGGAGCAGACTGGTCTGCCTTACGCCAGTCAGAATGCAGGCGTCATGCACGCTTGCGGTCATGATTTTCATCAGACCAGCCTTTTGGGGGCAGCGGAGCTACTCAAGGCTATGGAAAGAGATTTGAGAGGGACGGTTCGTCTGATTTTCCAGCCGGCTGAGGAAACTTCTCAGGGAGCCAGTCAGGTACTTGCGACTGGTTTGCTGGACGATGTGTCTGCGATTATCGGCTTTCACAATATGCCCCAGCTTAAGGCGGGGCAGCTGGCACTTAAAGCTGGAGCCATGATGGCTGGGGTTGAGAAGTTCAAGGTTGAGGTAGAAGGAGTCAGCAGCCATGCGGCTAGACCAGATCTGGGGGTTGATACAGTATTGACCTTGACTAGTATGATTCAAAATCTGCAGACTCTAGTGGCTCGTACTGTGTCTCCTTTTGAAGCAGCTGTCTTGTCTGTAACTCATATAGAATCGGGGGCAACTTGGAATGTACTGCCGCAGTCGGGCTTTTTTGAAGGGACCATTCGCAGTTTCAATCCGACCTTGCAGCAGCGTCTCAAGGAAGACTTTATCCGAATTGTAGAGAATACAGCGGAGAATTTTGGGGCTCAAGTCAGGATTTCTTGGGACCATACTCCTCCAGTGACCTATAATGATCCCGAATTGGCCGAGCTGCTCTATGAGCACTCACAGAATCTTGCTGAGGTCCTGCCTGCCAGTCCATCCTCGGCTGGAGAAGATTTTGCCTTTTATCAAGAGAAGCTTCCAGGCGTCTTTGCCTTTATCGGCTCAAATGGGGCAGAAAATGCTCCTGACCTCCATCACGACAGCATGGTCATTGACGACGAAGCCTTCAAAGTTTCCGTTCCTTACTATGTTGAAAGTGCCCTCTTTCTCCTGCAGCACTATAGGCAGAAAGTCTAGTGAATGACTGCCTCAAAGCTGATAAAGAAAAGCTATCACCTCCATAAAAAATATATAATGGTCAAGTTTCTCCTTATTTGATATGATAAAGAAAGACTTTTTAGGAGGAATTCGAAATATGAACCTGAAGAAAACCTTGAAATACTTCTCTCTGGCGGCTGTCAGTATCTTGGCCATTGGTGCTCTAGTGGCCTGCTCATCATCAAGTGAGAAGAAAACAGAGAAAATAAAGGTAGAAGTCGGAACTGTAGGAACGACCAAACCATTTTCATACGAGGATAAAGACGGTAAACTGACTGGCTACGATATCGAAGTCCTTCGTGCTATCTTTAAGGATTCAGACAAGTATGAAGTCAATTTCAATAAGACCAAGTGGGCTTCTATTTTCTCAGGTCTGGACAGCGACCGCTACCAGATTGGTGCCAATAATATCAGTTACTCTGAAGAACGGGCTAACAAATATCTCTATGCTAGTCCATATGCGAAAAATCCAACAGTTTTAGTTGTCCGTAAGGGTGAGGGCATCAAATCGCTGGATGACATTGGCGGCAAGTCTACTGAGGTTGTTCAGGGGACTTCAACAGCTCAGCAACTAGAGGACTACAACAAGGAACATAGCGATAATCCGACAAAAATCAATTATACTGACGGAACCATTCAGCAAATCTTGGCTAATCTCAATGACGGCCGTACGGACTATAAGGTTTTTGAGCGCATAACTGTAGAGTCTATTATCAAAGACCAAGGCTTGAAAAATCTGGAAGTGATTGAGCTTCCAAGCGACCAGCAGCCTTATGTCTATCCGATTATTGCAAGCGGTCAGGAAGACCTGCAAAAATTTGTCAACAAGCGAATCAAGGAACTCTATGAGGATGGTACGCTTGAAAAACTATCACAAGAATTCTTTGGCGGTTCTTACCTGCCAGATGCAAAAGATATCAAGTAAGAAATCCCATCAAGTCCAGTCTGCAATTTGGCTGACTAGACTTTGATACAAGAAATACGATAAGGGCGGGGAAGCTTATTTCCCCAGCCCTTTATCTGCTGTTAATAGGAGTAACGCATGCCTTTCTCAACTGAGACTGAACAAATCAAGAAATTTGAAAACGACGAGGTGGCCCAGCACTATTTTGAAGTGCTGCGGACCTTGATCTCTAAAAAATCAATCTTTGCCCAGCAGGTTGGCTTGCAGGAAGTAGCCAACTATTTGGGAGAGATTTTTACAGCTGCAGGTGCCAAGGTCATGATTGACGATAGCTATACTGCTCCATTTGTTTTGGCGGAGTTTCTTTCTTCAAATCCTGCTGCTAAGACCATTATTTTCTACAACCACTACGATACAGTGCCGGCAGATGATGACCAGCCTTGGACCAATGATCCTTTTACACTGTCAGTTCATTACGGAGTTATGTATGGGAGAGGAGTGGATGATGACAAGGGGCATATTACCGCTCGTCTGACCGCCGTTCGCAAGTATATTCGAGAGCACGGTGATTTGCCGGTCAATATCATCTTTATGATGGAAGGGGCGGAAGAGTCTGCTTCGACAGATTTGGATAAATATCTGGTCAAGCATCGCAAACGCCTACGAGGAGCAGATTTACTGGTTTGGGAGCAAGGCAGCCGCAACAATCTAGGTCAGCTGGAAATCTCGGGCGGTAACAAGGGAATTGTTACCTTTGATATGACGGTCAAAAGTGCAGATGTAGACATTCATTCTAGCTTCGGCGGTGTTATCAATTCAGCTTCTTGGTATTTGCTCAATGCTCTATCCAGCTTGCGCAGTCCAGACGGTCGAATCCTGGTTGAGGGTATTCATGAGCAGATTCAAGAGCCAAATGAGCGGGAGCTGGCCTTGATTGAGGAATATGCCCTGCGGACTCCTGAAGAGTTGAGTCAAGTCTATGGCTTGAAATTGCCGGTTTTGTTGGACGAACGGAAGGAATTTCTCCGTCGCTTTTACTTTGAGCCTTCGCTGAATATTGAAGGTTTCGGATCAGGCTATCAAGGCCAAGGGGTTAAAACCATTTTACCTTCAGAGGCCCAGGCCAAGATGGAGGTTCGTCTGGTGCCTGGTCTGGAGCCAGAGGATGTGTTAGACAAGATTCGTCAGCAGCTAGATAAAAATGGCTATCCAGCGGTTAAGCTGACCTATACCTTGGGAGAAATGAGCTATCGCAGCGACATGAGCGCACCTTCCATTCTCAATCTTATCGAGCTGGCTAAAGATTATTATCAAGAGGGCATCTCTGTACTGCCGACCTCAGCTGGAACTGGTCCGATGCACACGGTCTATGAGGCCTTGGAGGTTCCTATGGCGGCTTTTGGACTTGGAAATGCCAACAGCCGGGACCATGGCGGAGATGAGAATGTGAAAATTGCTGACTACTACACGCATATTGAGCTCATTCAGGAGCTGATTGGCAGTTATCGTCGAGCTGATTAGCGGGAAAGGAAGGCTTATGCTATACTCTATAAGAAAAGACAAACTGAAGCAGGCTGGTTTCTTTTACCTCTTTTATTTCCTAGCCATGCTCTTAGGCGTCTTGGTTGGACTTCTATTTGATCGCTCAGGCAATATGTTTTATGCTCCGGCTTTTACAGCTTTCTTTGGCGGAGTTCTGTTCATCTTCTATACAGAGAAAATAAAGACCTTCGGTCTAATCAGCAGCCTAGGTTGTCTGCTGGGTCTCTTCTTTCTGCTTAGTCGACATGGCTTTGGAGCCTTTCTACCAGGTTTGATTTGTGGTGTTTTAGCGGATCTGATAGCTCGGTCAGGTGGCTATCAAAAGACTGTTAGAAGCTTGCTGGCTTTTATAGTTTTCAGCTTTAGCACAGCGGGTCCTATTTTCCTAATGTGGCTGGCGCCCAAGCAGTATGAAGCTAGTCTTCTTGCCAGAGGAAAGACTCAGGCTTATATCGAGAAAGTCATGCTTAAGCCAGAACCCAGCTTGGTCCTCTGGTTTATGGCCAGCATTTTACTGGGGGCTTTACTTGGTGCCTTGTTAGGAAGGAAAATCCTTAAAGCGAGACATTCCAAGTCAGCTTCAGTCTAACTATCATTGTAAATATAACTAAGGAGAAAACATGAACAATTTACTCGTACTCCAGTCGGACTTTGGTCTGGTAGATGGAGCCGTGTCAGCCATGATCGGAGTGGCCTTAGAAGAATCGCCTACTCTGAAAATTCATCATCTGACTCACGATATCACCCCTTACAATATCTTTGAGGGAAGCTATCGTCTCTTTCAGACGGTTAATTACTGGCCGGCAGGAACAACCTTTGTGTCAGTAGTGGATCCGGGCGTTGGCTCCAAGCGTAAGAGTGTGGTAGCCAAGACTACAAAGGGCCAGTACATTGTCACGCCTGACAATGGCACCCTATCTTTCATCAAGAAGCATGTCGGCATTGAGGCCATTCGGGAAATTTCTGAGGTGGAAAATCGCCGCAAGAATACTGAACATTCCTACACTTTCCACGGTCGTGATGTCTATGCCTATACGGGTGCCAAGCTAGCCAGCGGCCATATCAGCTTTGAAGAGGTTGGACCGGAGCTTAAAGTTGAAGATATTGTCGAAATTCAGGTAGTAGAGACCACGCTTGCGGATAATTATGTCAGCGGAGCTATTGATATCCTGGATGTCCGTTTTGGTTCTCTCTGGACCTCTATCACCCGCGAGGAATTCTACACCTTAAAACCAGAATTTGGTGACCGATTCGAGGTTACCATCTATAACAATGACATGCTGGTCTATCAAAACCAAGTAACCTATGGCAAGTCCTTTGCGGATGTCCGCATCGGCCAGCCTATCCTCTATATCAACTCCCTATATCGGGTTGGCTTAGCGATTAACCAAGGTTCCTTTGCTAAGGCCTACAATGTTGGCGTCGGTGCCCAGTGGCATATTGAAATCAAGAGAATTGAGAATTAAGGAAGAAGAACATGAAAAATAATACAATCAGAAACGTAGTCGCAACAGGAATTGGAGCAGCCCTATTCGTGGTCATCGGAATGATCAATATCCCAACGCCTGTACCCAATACCAGCATCCAGCTCCAATACCCTCTGCAAGCTCTTTTTAGCGTCATTTTTGGACCAATCGTTGGTTTCTTGATGGGCTTCATTGGCCACGCCATTAAAGACGCTATGAGCGGTGGCGGACTTTGGTGGTTCTGGATTGCCGGTAGCGGAGTCTTCGGTCTATTAGTTGGCTTCTTTAGAAAATTCTTCCAAGTGGAAGAAGGAAAATTTGAAGTCAAGGATATTATCCGCTTTAACTTGATTCAGTTTGGAGCCAATGCAATCGCTTGGCTTATCGGCCCAATTGGTGACGTGATTGTGTCTGGTGAGCCGGTCAATAAAGTCATTGCTCAAAGTATTGTAGCAATTCTGGTGAATTCTGCGACAGTAGCAGTCATCGGAACTGTCTTACTGACTGCTTACGCTCGCACCCGCACCCGCGCAGGAAGTCTGAAAAAGGATTGATTACATCAAAAATTGAAAGATTGGGAGAATTCCCAGTCTTTTTTTGTACAAAATAAAAAACATAATGTAAATTATATATTGTATTATAGAAATTTATAAAGTGAAAGGAAAATCTGTAAGAGAATACAGAAAAAGCGCTTTGAGAAGTATTTGGACCAATTGGAAGAAGAGAGATAAGTTGTCCTTCTCATTTAAACTTTCCAGCTCTGCTATTTTTCAAACAAATATTTTGCCCAGTTTTTTCAATCAGGTTATAATAAATAGATGAATTAAAAAATTCAGAAAATTTTATAGAGAAAAGAGAGTTGAAATCTTATGGCAAAAGATATTCGCGTCCTACTTTACTACAAATATGTTCCGATTGAGAATGCTGAGAAATTTGCAGCTGATCATCTGGCCTTCTGTAAATCCATCGGTCTTAAAGGCCGTATCTTGGTGGCAGATGAGGGAATCAACGGAACGGTTTCTGGTGATTATGAAACCACTCAAAAATACATGGATTATGTGCATTCCCTACCGGGCATGGAAGATCTTTGGTTCAAGATTGACGAAGAAAATGAACAAGCTTTCAAGAAAATGTTTGTTCGCTACAAGAAGGAAATTGTGCACTTGGGCTTGGAAGACAATGATTTTGACAATGACATCAACCCGTTGGAGACGACAGGAGCTTACCTGTCACCTAAGGAATTTAAGGAAGCCCTTTTGGACGAAGACACTGTTGTCTTAGACACTCGTAACGACTACGAGTACGATCTAGGCCACTTCCGCGGAGCCATCCGTCCAGACATCCGCAACTTCCGCGAATTGCCGCAATGGGTCCGTGATAACAAAGAGAAGTTCATGGACAAGCGCGTGGTTGTTTACTGTACCGGTGGTGTTCGTTGTGAGAAATTCTCAGGCTGGATGGTACGTGAAGGATACAAGGATGTCGGTCAGCTTCATGGCGGTATCGCGACTTATGGCAAGGATCCAGAAGTTCAAGGTGAGCTTTGGGACGGCAAGATGTATGTCTTTGATGAGCGTATCTCCGTTGATATCAACCATGTTGATCCAGTTGTGATTGGGAAAGACTGGTTTGACGGTACTCCTTGCGAGCGCTATGTCAACTGTGGCAATCCAGAGTGTAACCGTCGCATCCTGACCTCTGAAGAAAATGAAGACAAGTACCTCCGTGGCTGTTCTCACGAATGCCGCGTTCACCCTCGTAACCGCTATGTGGCTGAAAACAGCCTGAGCCAGGCAGAAGTGATGGAACGTTTGGCTGCGATCGGAGAAAGCTTGGAAACATTGGTGGCTCAGTAATAAGGAGAGATCCTAATGGAAAAATTTTGTGTTTATGGGAAATTAATAGCCCAAGAAGGAAAGGTGCAGGAACTTACTGCTTACATGCAAGAAGTTGTCAAAGAAATGCAAAATCTTGACACTTGTTTCTGCTATATCTTAGGTGAGAAGGCAGATGAACCCAACAGCATCTATATTTACGAAGTTTGGGAGAGCGAGCAAGCTCACAATGACAGTCTGACCTTGGAAGTTTTTCAAAATCTCATTGCAAAAGCTAGACCCATTATTGCAGGCATGGAAAATTTGCATAAGCTGACTATTTTTGATGGTAAGGCAAGTTTCTAAATTCCTAAGAAAAACTAAAAACTTTAGACGATTCAAACGTTTAAAGTTTTTTTATCATTTATTTACAGGTAAAAGTCTTGTTGGAAAGGGATTTGGGAAAGCAGACTATTTCCGCCGATTCTTGGGGCATCTCGCGGATTATCACTTGATTTCTGGTTTTCTTTCCACAGTTCTGATTTTTTGTCCTTTCTTTTTGATGTGATATAATGGGCTTAAATAAATGGGAAAGGAGCAAGTCTATGTCTAAAGCTATCATGGAAGAAGTGGCAGCCTATCTTCGTCAGCATGCAGATGAAGAGCTGAGTCTGACTGATTTGGCTCAGCATTTCCACTATAGCCCTTCCCATCTATCCAGAACTTTCAAGAAAAAGATGGGCTTTTCTATCAAGCAATATGTGGAAGCTCTTAAGATGGAAAAAGGGATTCAGGAGATTGTAGAAGGCCGGCAAAATGTGACCGAGACCTCTATGGAAGCTGGTTATGATAGTCTAGGCAGTTTTTCTAATACTTTTAAGCGGCATACTGGACTTTCGCCTAAAAAATATTATCAAGAATCAACCAAGGCTTATGATTTTATGGTCAAACAGCTGGATGAGAAGGGAGCTTTGTTGCATCAGGATCCCGACTGTAAAAGTGGCAATCGGTTGACTGTGGCGTTATCTTATCCTGAGGGGTATGAACCACGCATTAGCTGTGTCGGGCTTTTTAAAACCCGCATACCCAAAGAAGAGCCGGTTATCGGAGTAGCACTGAGCCAAGAGAGACAGTTTACTTTTGAAAATGTACCCGATGGTCACTACTATCTTTTGGCCTGTGAATTGCTGGAGGATTTACACCTAACTAAAAACTATGTCTTGAAGCATAACTTTCGCTGGGGCAGCGATGAGCCTCTCACTTTTTCAGGCGATAGCATCTATCAAGAGGAAATCAGCATGCGCAGGCCCTTGCCCAGCGATCCACCTATTACAGTTAATCTTCCAGTTTTAATCATGCGTTCCCTAGCCAAACAAGCGCAATTGAGAATAAGAAAATTTTTATCCTAATTGATAAACTGATACTAGAGATTTATTCTCAGCTATAAAAAATTGGAGGAACAATAATGAAATTAGACGTATTTTTAAGTTTTAATGGTCAGGCCGAAGAAGCTTTTCGTTTTTATGCAGATCTTTTTCAGACAGAGATAAAGGGACTTGTACGAGCCAGTGAGATGCTGGATCCAGCAGACCTTCCTGCAGAAAAACGGGATAAAGTTGCCTGGATTGCCTTAGATACGGAAAACTTAACCCTGAATGGTGAGGATGTAGGCGTTTTTAACGACCTATCAATTCCTAGCAATCACCAGCCCAATCAATGGTTAGTTCTGAGCCCAGACAGTAGAGAAGAAGCCGATGAGCTCTTTGCTAAGCTTGCTGAAGGTGGACAAATTCTCTATCCTTTAGAGGAACAAGCTTTCGCAGAGTTTTATGGTCGCTTGATTGACCGTTTTGGTATCGGCTGGGATGTGATGAAATGAGGCAGAAGGATGGCTTATAGTGAATCCTTAGCCCAGCAAGTCCGTGCCATTTTAGCTACTGAACTTCCTCCTCATGTTTTTGAAGAAGAGGTAGAAGAGAAGAAGATGTTTGGTGGTTTGGCTTTTATGGTCCGAGGTAAGATGACCGTTACTGTGAGTTCGAGAAGTCAAGAGCTTGTCATGGTACGCATCGGTAAGGAAATGGAAAAGCAGGTTCTGCCTAAAAATGGTGCTAGTGTCACAGTGATGAAAGGCAGGCTTTATCATGGCTATATTGATTTAGATGGCGAAGGACAAAAGGAACTGTCTTACTGGATCAAGCTAGCCTTGTCCTACAATCAGGAGCTGACACAGCAGGATAAAAAGTAAGAAGTGCTCAGAATGAGTTTTGCTTTCTTAGAAGTTTATTCATTGCCTTTTTACGAAGTTCAAATGTATTTTTAGAATCTGTATTGATGAAGCTTTCAGTCGGAAAGTCTCTTCATGGATACAGGTTTTTTCGTCTTTTTCTTCCAAAAATGTTATACTAATACCAGAGTCCGTTTTAAGAATGGAGCATGTCTTAAAAGTCTTGGAGAAAAGCTAGTTTGTACCAGTATTGAGTTTTGATTTTGCATTTTCTCGCTTTCTGAAAGGCTTTTGTAGTTAGAAAGGAGCATGGTATGAGTATTTCTTTTTACATTCAGAACCGAAAGGGCTTGTTTAGCTATAAGGCGGTCGAGACACCCCTGTCTCTAGTTTCCTTGGTGGAAGGTCTTGAGGTCGTAGGCCTCAAGGGCGATAAGGCTTATCAATCCTTGGATCAGGTCGGAACTTTTCTGGCTGTCTATTGGGAAGGGGCAGGCCGCGGGTTTGAAGTTTATTATCTGCCAGGCCGGGAAACCTATCAGGTCCGCGTCTTGACACCATCAACTGTGGGTGACTGGAAAGGGGCTATTCTCTTCATGAGTCGTTTGGCTCAGAAGATGAAGCAGGATATTGTCGATGAATACGGCACCACTTACACTGCTGACGGGATTTTTAATATTGATTTTGAAGCGGATATTCTCTACGGCCTGAACGATGCCAGAGTTGCAGCTGCGCCTATGCATGTTTTCGAAGGCTATGCTCATGATTTGTACATGTCGCAGGAAAAACTTCTGGAACTATTCAAAGCTGAAGATCCTGTGGAGGAGTTTGGCAGGCAGTTGACCGAGATGCAGCAGATTCAGAGTCAATTTTCTACTCCTAAGTATTATAAGGATCAGGATGGGAAATATCTGGGTTCTTATGTTCTGGCAGAAGGAGTGGACACAGTCCTTCCGACTCAGCCCATGCCCAAGGGCTACTTGGTTAAAGAGATGATTGAGAACGGTGCTAGTCAAGACATGGAATGGCATCTCCATATCCTGATAGAGGATGCCAGCAGTCCGCAGGGCTATAAATACTTGACAACAAAGGATTTAAAAGCTTTTTTGGAAAAGATTCCAGATATTCACCGCACCTATCTGGATTCCAGTCAGATCCGGATTCAGCCACTTAGTCGACTGGAACTGGAAGCCATTTTGAATCAACTTCCCGATGGAGAACCGAAGTTTTAGAGCTAGGAAAATTTACTTTTTGAATCTTAACAGAGCTGCCAAAAGGCGGCTTTTTTAGGTCTGTCAGCAGTTCTCACAATTTTGTGACTCTTTTCGTTTTGATAACATTATTGAAAATATCTTGAAAATTTCAAAAAGAAGCTATAGAATAGAGGTCAGTTTTATAAAAAGGAGAACGAAATGAAAGAAAAACACATGCTAATCTTGGGCTGGGTGGCCACTTTTATGTCTGTTATGATGTATGTTTCCTATATCCCACAGATTATGAATAATCTAGCTGGCAACAAGGGTGACTTTATCCAGCCTTCAGTAGCTGCTCTAAACTGTACTCTCTGGGTCATTTATGGCCTATTTAAAGAGAAGCGGGACATTCCTTTGGCAGCGGCTAATATGCCGGGCATCGTATTTGGCTTGATTACTGCTGCTACAGCCCTTATGTAAGATGAGATTGGGATTTATGCCCAGTCTTTTTTTGTTGGAAAATCATTGGACAAAGTACTCACTTCACTTGAGCTATAGAGTCTGCCTATGGCTTTGGCTATGTAGAAAATATGCAGGCAGCGTTCAGCAGACCGTCTTTTTATGATACAATGGTAAGATGAGGTCAGCAGAGGGCTGCTGGCTGTTTCATCAGGAAGAGAGGGATAAGAGAGCAAGCCTATGATACTTGAAGAATTTGACCAAAGTCGCAAGGCCATCATTAACCCAGAAGACTTGAATGAATCCATAGAAGGCTTTCCGGAGACGGCTGTTTCCTGCTTTGCCAGAGAGACTTTTGCGCGGATGTTGGCGGATTTTGAACATGAGCTGATTACGACGACTAGCATGGCAAATATTGAAATTCCTATCTATCGTATTTTTGCAGATGGACGGGAACTGGCTCTCTTCAATGCACCGGTTGGAGCTTCGGCCTGTGTGGCTATTCTGGAAGACCTGATTGCTTTTGGCATGAAAAAGCTGGTGCTTTTCGGTACTTGTGGCATCTTGGATGAGGAGATTAAGGAAACGTCCGTCATTATCCCGACGGAGGCCCTGCGTGATGAGGGGACTAGCTATCACTACCAGCCAGCTAGCCGTGAGCAGGAAGTTAATCTTGGCTTGAAAGATTTTCTAACAGCTTTTCTGGATGAGCGCGGTATTTCCCATAGCAAGGGCAAGGTCTGGACGACAGACGGCATTTACCGCGAGACGGTAGCTAAACTCCGCCAGAGAAAGGCTGAGGGAGCGATCTGTGTGGATATGGAATGCTCAGCCGTAGCGGCCTTAGCAGCTTTTCGAGAGATAACCGTCTGCCAGTTCTTTTATGCAGCCGACCACTTGTCTGAGGAAGCTTGGGATATGCGCAACCTAGCCAATCATGCAGACTTAGACGAAAAAGATAAGATTGCCAATCTAGCGATTCAAATCGCTCTGGCACTATAGAGAAATAAGATGAAAAAACCAATTATCCAATTTGAAGACTTTAGCTTTCAATATCAGGCCCAGTCTGAGCCGACCCTGAAGCAGATTAATCTGACTATTTACGAAGGAGAGAAGGTTCTGATTGTTGGTCCGTCTGGCTCTGGTAAATCAACGCTGGGCCAGTGTCTCAATGGGATTATCCCCAATATTTATAAAGGAGAGGCCAGCGGTCAGCTCTTGATTAAGGGGCAGTCAGCCTTTGAATCCAGTATTTATGATAAGTCCAATCTAGTCAGCACGGTCTTGCAGGATACGGATGGCCAGTTTATCGGGCTTAGCGTAGCAGAAGATCTGGCCTTTGCGCTGGAAAATGATGTGATGGAGCTGTCGCTTATGCGCGAAAAAGTCCGAACCTGGTCAGAGAAGCTGGATTTAGCGGAGTTTTTGCAGCATCGGCCCCAGGATCTATCAGGCGGTCAAAAGCAGCGCGTCAGTCTGGCTGGGGTTTTGATTGACGAGAGTCCTATTCTGCTCTTTGACGAGCCCTTGGCCAATCTGGATCCCAAGTCGGGTCAGGATACCATTGATTTGATTGACCAACTTCATCGGGAGACGGAAACGACGACTCTGATTATCGAGCACCGCTTGGAAGATGTCCTCTATCGGCCAGTAGACCGGCTAGTGCTTATCAATGACGGACGCATTCTCTTTAATGGACAGCCGGATGACCTACTCAGAACCCAGCTGCTAGCTGAAAATGGCATCCGCGAACCGCTCTACATTTCGACCCTGCGCCAGCTGGGCGTTGAAGTGGAAAAGACTGAAAGATTGTCCCGATTGGATCAGTTGCAGCTGGCAGATGTGACCTTTGAAGGCAGAGATTGGTCTGACTCTGACAAAGAGCCTCAGGAGCCCTTACTGGAACTGGAGCATGTGTCCTTTGCTTACCAGAGCGGCGGCAAGCCTATATTGCAAGATATCAGCCTGAAGATTTTCAAGGGTGAGCGGATAGCTATCGTTGGTAAAAATGGAGCTGGTAAGTCAACCCTGGCCAAGGCCCTCTGTCAGTTTATCGAGACTGAGGGGAGCTATAGCTGGCAGGGTCAGGATATCAAAGGAGACTCCATCAAGGAGCGAGCTGAGCGGATTGGCTATGTCCTGCAGAATCCCAATCAGATGATTTCGGCAGCCATGATTTTTGATGAAGTGGCCTTAGGCTTGCGCCTGCGCGGACTGGCAGAAGCGGAAATCGAAGAGCGGGTCCATGCGGCTCTCAAGACCTGTGGACTCTATGAATTCCGTAGTTGGCCGATTTCGGCCCTGTCTTTCGGACAGAAGAAGCGGGTGACCATTGCATCTATCTTGGTGCTGAATCCGGAGATTATCCTCTTGGATGAGCCGACAGCTGGCCAGGACCAGCGCCATTATACCGAGATGATGGACTTTCTAGACGAGCTCAACCAGCAGGGACATACGATTATCATGATTACCCATGATATGCAGCTGATGCTGGATTACTCAGATCGGGCAGTGGTTGTGGTGGATGGTCAGATTTTAGCCGATAAGGCACCTGCGCAGGTGCTGACAGATCAAGAGTTGATTGCGGCGGCTCATCTAAAGGAAACGTCAATCTTTGCTCTGGCTGAGAAGATTGGTGCCGACCCTCTGGCTTTGACCGAGTTTTATATGCAAAAAAAGGAGGACAAGCATGCTTAATCAGCGAAAATTAATCGGCTACCATGCAGGCGAGACGTTTCTTCATGGTTTGTCCGGTGCCAGCAAGATGCTGTTCTTCGTTCTGGTATCAGTGGCGGCCATGATTAGTTACGATACTCGCTTTTTGCTGGGGCTAGCCCTGCTGTCCCTCTGCCTCTTTCGGCTGTCCCATATCCGCATCCGTGATATTTCATTTGTTTTAGTCTTTGCGGCATCCTTTGCTGCTCTTAACTTAGTGATGGTCTATCTTTTCGCCCCTCAATATGGTGTCGATATCTACGGAGCCAAAGATGTCCTCTGGACCGGATGGGGAGCTTATAATTTAACAGCTCAGGAGCTGTTCTACCTCTTTAATCTCCTGCTCAAGTATGTTTCGACCATACCTCTGGCAGTGATTTTCCTCATGACAACCCATCCCAGTCAGTTTGCTTCCAGCCTACATCAGCTTGGTATTTCTTATAAAATTGCTTACGCAGTCAGTCTGACGCTCCGCTATATTCCAGATTTGCAGGAAGAATTCTTCCTAATCAGGATGTCTCAGGAAGCGCGTGGGCAGGAATTATCCAAGAAAGCCAAACTGACTCAGCGCGTGAAGGGAAATCTGCAGATTATCATTCCGCTGATTTTCAGCTCGCTAGAGCGCATCAATACCATTGCCACAGCAATGGAGCTGCGCCGTTTCGGAAAAAATAAAAAACGCACCTGGTATACCTATCAGGCTCTAAGCAAACGAGATATGCTGGTGCTGACACTGGCAGTCGCCTTTCTATTGCTCTGCTTTGTCCTCTTCGCAGTCAATCACGGCCGATTTTACAATCCGTGGAGGTAGGATGGAGCATGTTTCTTATAAATGTACGGTTTCCTAAAGTATCTTCTATTTATACAATATTTTAGGAGCTTTTGGAGACTTACATGCTGAAAGGGAAGGAGTAATATGAAGAAAAAATGGAAATTTATAGTAGTTCTCGTAGTTGTTTTGTCTTTAGTTGGCTCTTACGATGCGTATCGATATTTTACATATAATCGTTATAAAGAAAGAAACTATGCAATTGAACCACGAGCTTATGAATTTATTGCAGATAGGCAAGGGGTAGCTATTACATGGCGGCCAATAGATTCTAAGTATAGATCGAAATTTGGAGGTTATTCAGATGCAATTTATGGCAAGAAATATATTACGACGGATAGCTATCAATTTGTTCACCGTTTTAATGACTCTGACTTTGATTTGAAACATCTAACTTGGGGTGAGTACTGGAAAATTCAAGTATATGATACTAGTACGGATAATTTAGACCGTAAGGAGTACGACTTACTTAAAGCTGTTCAGGAATATGACGATGGCTATTATCCTTATGACAGCTACACCTATTTTGTTAGCTATAATAATCAAGAATATCGAACAATAAAATTAAGAAAAATTGGTGGAGGGCCTGGTCGCTTAGTCTTATTCAATCTTGGAACAGGGAAGGTGGAAGATGTTCCAGAAGGGGCAAATATGGGTGGGGATGGACGAACTAGTATTTTTATCAACTATACAAGCCTTAAAAATTACTATTCTGAGAGCATGACAAATACTAATTCTTCTCTCTATTTCCCCAATTCAGTTATTAAACAATCTTCTGATTGGCGCCTAAAGGAGGAATACCCTAAAGCCTATGACTTGATGACGAAGCAAGGAGGCCAATTATATCTTTTGACGGATAAGACAGATCCTAAACTGATGTCAGACATTTACAGTCTTTTAATTCCAAAAGATAAGCAGTTATTTGATAACTTAACTGTTTATGGTAGTGTCACAAAAGACGGTCAAGCTCATGTGGTCAATTCTTATGAAGAATTTATCAATGTTTTAAAACTAGAGGAACAGGAAAGTGAGTAAGCGACTTTTTTGTACTTATCGTAGTCTTGTAGTATATTGAACTTCTAGTCGGTTACATAAAAAATCAGACAATCCTTGCCTGATTTTTTTCTTATAACGGTCTTTTATTTGGCATGCCGGCTTTGCGGGGGTATTTATTGGGTGTTTCTTTCTTCTTTTCCACCACTGTGATAAAGCGAGGGTCACCGTTTGGTAGGGCATAGCTGAGATTGTCTTGGACCTTGCTAAAGAGTAAGTTGAGGGCATTTTTTGCTTCGTCCAGTTCCTCAGGAGCATTGGAAGCCTTGAGCGCTAGGAGCTTCCCGCCAACTTTCAGGTAGGGAATGGTCAGTTCAGACAGAACCTGCATCCGAGCGACTGCACGGGCGGTGACGAGGTCAAATTGGGCCCGAAAAGCCTTGTCCTGAGCAAAGTCTTCTGCGCGGCCATGGTAGAAGTGAACCTTGTCCAGCTCCAGCTCCTCTGCCAGCAGTTTGAGGAAGTTGATGCGTTTGTTGAGCGAGTCAATGATGGTCACATCCAGCTGAGGGCAGATGATTTTCATAGGGAGGCTAGGAAAGCCGGCCCCGGCACCGATGTCCAGCAGCTTAAGCTCTTGATTATCAATCAAACCTTGCAAAACGGGCGCTATTGAATCATAGAAATGCTTGAGATAGACTTCATTTTTCTCCGTGATAGCTGTAAGATTGATTTTTTCATTCCATTCGACCAAGAGTTCAAAATAACGCTCAAACTGGTCTTTCTGGCGGTCAGTCAGCTCGATTCCCTGCTGGGCTAAGAGCTGGTAAAATTCTTGCGGTGTCATAGTTTCATCCTTGTTTTTCAGTATTCATCCTATTATATCATAAAAAGGAGACCCCAGCATTCTGTGAACCGCACCCCAAAAGTTAGACAGAAAAATCTAACTTTTTGGGGTGTTTTTAAATGAAACTAACTTATGAGGATAAAGTTCAAATCTATGAACTAAGAAAACAAGGAATCAGC
>NZ_JAHZOW010000006.1:0-116461 GCF_019929145.1 Streptococcus sanguinis
GTTTTCAAAGGGCTTTGTCTTTCGCGACAACTATATTAGTATATCACCTATACCACCCAACTGTCAATACCTTTTTTAATCTTTTTTCGTTTTTTTCTTGATAAAAAAACTTGATAGTCGAACCCATTCTATTAAAACAGATAGCGACTCATCAAGCTTGATCATTATAAAATCGTATTATCTTGAAAATCTTTTAAATGATTTTTCAAATCTTTGAGCATGGCTCTTCTTCCTTTAAAACGCTCATTGCTCATCAATCGCTGGTAGTTATCCAATCCGACATCATCAAGAGTTCTTTTATAATTGTCAATCGCTTCTCTGAAGGCAACTAACTCATCTAGAAACAGTTCTTTTGATTTTAGTCGATGACCAATCTCACTCACTTCTTCATAAGGCTGGCGGTCCAATTTTCGCTTTTGGCTTTCTTGTTTACGGATTTTATCATGTATATGATTTCTGAATTTTGTTTTGAAATAACGATAGAGTTTTTCCTCATCATTTTCAATTCCTTTTTCTTTAAGCAGAAGTTCGTATAAAACTAACATCCCTTCTTGCTCCCAATCGCTATGTTCCCACAAGTGTATATAGTAATCTTTCTTACACTTCCAAACTATCCATTTCACCTTCTCATAAGTAGCTTTAAAATCCATAGTTCCTCCTTAAAATTTACTTGGCTTAATTCTACTGTAAATAGAAAGCAAGGTGGACTTTTTCTTCTAAAAAGCATCTTTCAGGAGCCCTTCTGACTCGAATAGCTATTTTTAAGTCATTTCAGGCACATATTTAGTCATTTGGGAGGATTGTACGAAATATGAAAGCAAGAAAAAAATCAAATGCTAACACATTTGATTTTTTAAACCTAGCTCCGCCAGTAGGACTCGAACCTACGACATCATGATTAACAGTCATGCGCTACTACCAACTGAGCTATGGCGGATTATATAGTCCGTACGGGATTCGAACCCGTGTTACCGCCGTGAAAAGGCGGTGTCTTAACCCCTTGACCAACGGACCATTTCTTGTCCTTCTGCAGAACATATTCCATTATATCAGCTTTTCTTCCTTTGTCAATAATTATTTCAGAAAAAGAGAAAAAAGTTGGAATTTCTCCAACTTCTTCTACTCGGAACTTTTTTCTTCCATTTTCGTTTTAATTTCATCATAAGAAAGCGCATGAGCTTCTTTGTCTAATTCAAGTTCAGACTCTTCTGGCATTTTGCCAGTTTCATACAATGATTTAATCTGATTGCTATCCAAAGTTTCATATTTAAGAAGCGCTTCGGCAATCAATTTATGAGTTTCACGATGGGACTGAATAATCTCTGCAGCTTTGTTACGTGCTTCATTAAGAAGTTCTCTTACTTCTTCGTCAATCTCATATGCTGTCTGTTCTGAAATTGATTTTTGAGGACTGGCTGCACCAAACATAGCATGGTTTCCTTCGTATTGAACCGGACCAAGTTTTTCGCTCATTCCATACTCTGTTACCATACTGCGGGCCATCTGAGTTGCCTGTTCAAAGTCATTAGAAGCACCTGTTGTTTGAACATTAAAGATAATCTCTTCAGCCACACGACCACCCATAAGACCAGCTAATTGCTCTTTCATATCTTCTTTAGATAGAAGCATTTGGTCTTCCTTAGGCAGGGCAATCATATAGCCACCAGCACGTCCACGAGGGACGATAGTTACCTTATGTACGACACGCGCATTTGACAATACCAAACCAACAATAGTATGTCCAGCTTCATGATAAGCAACCATTTGACGATCGCGTTCAGACACCATCTTATCTTTCTTAGAAGGTCCTGCGATTACCCGGTCTTCTGCTTCATCAATATCATCTGCATCAATGACTTTCTTGTTACGACGAGCAGCAACCAAAGCAGCTTCATTCAAAACATTTTCCAAATCAGCACCAACAAAACCTGGTGTCTGTTGAGCAACTAGTTTCAAATCAACATTTTTAGCCAGCGGCTTATTCTTAGCGTGAACACGAAGAATAGCTTCCCGACCTTTAACATCAGGACGGCCGACCAATACTTTTCTGTCAAAACGGCCAGCACGCAGCAAGGCTGGATCCAATACATCCGAACGGTTAGTAGCCGCAATGATAATGATTCCTTCATTGCCTTCAAAACCATCCATTTCAATCAAGAGCTGATTGAGGGTTTGCTCACGCTCATCGTTACCACCGCCAAGGCCAACACCACGCTGACGACCGACTGCATCGATTTCATCGATGAAGATAATTGCAGGGGCTGCTTTTTTCGCATCTTCAAACAAAGAACGAACCCGGCTTGCTCCGACCCCAACAAACATTTCGACAAAATCAGAACCTGAGATACTGAAGAAAGGAACTCCAGCTTCCCCAGCAACTGCCTTAGCAAGCAAGGTTTTACCAGTTCCTGGAGGGCCTTCCAGAAGGACGCCGGCAGGAATACGAGCACCTAGTTTGGTGTAACGTTTCCGATCTTTCAAAAACTCAACAACTTCTACTAGCTCTTGTTTTTCTTCTTCGGCACCAGCTACATCTGAGAAACGAACCTTAATATCTTCTTTATTAGCAGCACGCGCTTTATTGCGCCCGAAATTCATGGCACCGCGGGCACCGCCGCCGCCACCTTGATTCATCATGGACATAAAGAAGAAGATGACAATCACAAAAGGAACGATGGAAGTGAGGATTGTAATCCACATTCCGCTTGAACTTTCGCGCTTTATGCTGATTTCAGTGTTATGCTCAGAGGCTAATTTTTGTAAATCAGAAATTGTAATATCTGACGGTAAAATAATACTTGTGAATTTCTCTACTTTAGAAACGTTTGGAGAGAAAAATAAAATCCCTGTATCTTCTTTCGATTCCTGAGGTGTTTTGTAAGTACCTGAAATCTCAACGACACTGCCATTTGGCTGGTAGCTCATCTCTGTGACATTATTTTCCTTAATTTCCTTCACTAATTCTGTGTAATTGATTTGCTGACTGCGACCGCCAGTATCTCCTGAAAAGAAATACTGAAACCCTGTCACTAGGACAACAATAATCAGAATATAGAGAAATGGATTTTTTATTAAACCATTATTTTGCTTATTTTTCATCTATTAATAGTAAACCTTTATTTTGTATAAACTTTTTCTTTCAAAATACCAATATATGGAATATTACGATAGTTTTCATTGTAATCTAACCCATATCCAACAACAAATTCATTTGGAATTGTGAAACATGTATAATCTGCATTGATTTCAACAACACGGCCTTCTGGTTTATCCAAAAGTGTAGCAATTTTAACTGATGCAGCATTTCTTTCCTTAAACAAATTGCACAGATTTTTCAAAGTCTGACCAGTATCGATAATATCCTCAACAAATAGGATATCACGTCCTGTGATGTCTTGATCAATGTCTTTAATAACATTAATGACACCTGAGCTGGCAGTACCACCATGGTAGCTGGAGACCAACATAAAATCAAGCTCAATATGTGTGTCAATATGCTTGATTAGTTCAGCCATAAAAGGGACGGAACCTTTTAAAATTCCAACAAAAATTGGATTTTTACCTTGGTAGTCTTTGGTTAATTGCTGACCAAGCTTTTTTGCAGCATCCACGATTTCATCATGGGAAATCAATATTTTTTTGATATCTTGTTCTAGCATAATTTTACCCATCTATTTTCTGAATATAAAGTACAGTACTCATTATATCACTTTTTAATGCCTTACTCAAATCACTGATAGCAATATTTAAGATTGCTAAAATTTGATGATTTTGTTCCACTACTACAGATGAATTCCGTTCTTCAAAGGAAACCTTCTTATCAATAAAAAGACGACGAAGCTTTTTGTGATGACCATTCAGCAAAATACTGTCTCCCTCTTTTCGGAAGCGGAGTATCAGCGAAGTTTCACGCGAAACAAAAATTTTCTGGATATTTTCACCACTCAAAGGAATCCCGAATGAAAATCGATAATGCCCAAACTCAATCAGATTCTCAAATTCTAACAAAATTGAATCCATTTTTAAATCGGGCTTACGACTGATTTTTCTAATTTCAAAACGCTGGTAATCTTTAACAAGCTCATAGTCTTTTTTCAAAGTGTGCTGATAATTGGCCTTAGTCTGCAGGATGTTTAAAACCTCCTCAAACTGCTGCTTGCTCAAATTCAGTCCAGAAAAGTTTTCAAGATAGTTCTGCAATAGAAAACGTTGAACCTGGGGGATTTGCTGATGAAAGACTTGGACATTTTCTATATCTAAATCCCTAGTCAAGTGAGACAAAGCGGTCTGCCAATCTTCAATTTCCTTGCCCAGATACCGCAAAGAATCCTTAAATTGTGGGTTTTCTTTTTCTAGATCCGGCAGATAAAGATTGCGAATTCGATTTCTGAGATAGTCATTTTGAAAATTACTGCTATCTTCAAAATGCTGAATATCTGGAAAGTCTGACTTATGAAAAGTAAACAAAGGACGAATCAGTTCCCCGCAAGCAAAAGGCTGGACAGCTTTCATGCCGGACAGATGACGAAGTCTAGCTCCACGCAGCAGCCGCATAAAAACAGTCTCAGCTTGGTCATCTTCGTGGTGGGCAGTTACCAAAGCTGTATAGTGCCCCTCCTGCATCACGTTCCCGAAAAAATCATAACGAAACTGCCGAGCAGCATTTTCTGAAAAATTACCAGAAAAACTTGATGTAAAAATCTTTACACCAAGCTGTTCCGCAATCTTTACCAATGTCTTTTCTTCTTGATCTGACTCTGGCCGCTGTTTGTGATTGACATGAGCAATCGCAAGCTCGATAGCCAGTTCTTTTTGAGAATCAATCAACAGCTGCAGCAGTGTCATAGAATCCAGTCCACCTGATACAGCAACCAAAACTTTTTGATGGTCTTGGAAATACTTTTTCTCCTGCATTTTTTTAAGAAATTCTTGCTTAATCATTTCAGAACTCCATAGACATCGTCTGCTATCTGAGAAATATTATCGTAGTTTGAATTATTAGTAAAAATGACAATGATAAAAGGAGAATCTGTATAGACAATCGCAGCATCGTGCTTAAAATCATAGGCGTCACCAATTTTATGAGCCACTTTAACATCTATATTTTTAGAAATCCGCTGATTATCATAATTTGTCTGAGACAAGGCATCGATAATCATGCCATTTTGCTCATAGATCGCTTCCAAAACATTTCCAGCCATACGTGAAGAAGCTTGTCTTTCTTCCACATCCCATTTCTTGCCAGCTATTTTGTTAATCGTCTGCTGAAAATTTTTATCAGATTGATTGGTCGCATAATAGCCTAAGATATTGTGGGCGACATTATCTGATTCTTTGGCCACTCGATTTATCAAATCCTGAACTGAATATTCCTTGTCATCAGCTGACTTAGCAATACTGCCACTTCCTTCTGGTTCGTAAGCACCTGCAAAATCATTGACTGCTCCAATATACTTGAACTTCTGATCTAACGAAAGTTTTTTCTGATCCAGCTGTTCCTGCACATAGTAGAGATAAGGCAGTTTGGTCACACTGGCCGAATACATCTCTTGATCTTGATTGATACCTGCTTCTTTGCCTGTGTCCAGCTGTTTGACATAGATAGAGTAGTCCGCCTTGTTATACTTACTGCTCAAAATTTCTTGAACTTTGTCCATTCGATTATCAGTTTCATCCAGAAATTCCATAGAAACCCAGCCCTGTCCTTCAATCTGGGCATAAGTTCCTTTGACTGTCTGAACAATTTGGACAATGTTTACTTTTGTATATGGAGCTACTGTTGCATTGATTTTTTTAGCTCCGTTGATATTGGCTTTATCATAAAGAATAAAGCCTGGTTTCAGCCACATTTCTTGATGGATATCTTCAATTGACTGGACAGTATCTTCGTAAATTGTGTTTTTGTCCGCTATCACAAACTGCCCATTTTTCAGCTTGAAAATCGGGACTTCTTCTTCATTTACATAAAATCCTGTTATCTGGATTGGCTGGTCTGGAACTAGCTTTCCAGCAGTCTTACTCAGAGTAGAATCTGTAAATGTAGGAGTTTCTTCATAAACATTAGGATTTGTCGGGATGCTATCATAATAGCGTCCATACGCAGTGCTTGTAAAATGATATTTTTCTTCCTCGTCTAACACGAAATCTTTTTCGGTACTAATAACTGTGATACTGCTAAATAAAGCTGGCAACAAAAATATCAGTAACAAAAGCTTACGCATGTTTTCCCCTTTCCTCTTGATTTTCTCGAAGTTTCAAAGCTTGATTTTTTTCAGACAGTTCTTCCAATTTCTCATCTGAAAAGGCCAAGAACTGCTCAATTGTTTTTAGTAAATCTTCCATAACTACTGTGGTAATAAATCTGGAATGGTATAAATGTACTCACCCTCTTTTGAAAAAGAGTATTTAGCGCGTGCATACTTAGCAGCATAGCTGTCATCTTTTAACTTTGTTGCTATATCAGATTGATAGACCTTTTCTTCGCTGAGCGTTTGATATTTCTCCTTCAGTTTAGAATACTGTTCACGACGCTGCAGCAAGGTTTGATAACTCTGGTATAAATTATAGGTAGGTAGAATAAATAAGAGAATCACCAAAATCAGAACCCAGCCCATAAAACGGTTGCGTTTTCGCCGTTCCTGATCCACATATCTGCGGCGTTGATTTTCATCTTGAATAAAACGATTATTGAGTTGGACGATATTTTTAGGCATCTTCTTCTATCCTTGTTTCACTGACGATTTCGTACATTTTAGCTGCATCTTCTTTTTTAGTGCTGTCTTTCATCTCTAAAACCTTTACAGTCAAGAGTTTATTACCAAAGCGTACTTCAACCAAGTCATCCACTTTCAAATCTGTTGAGCTCTTGGCCAAGATACCGTTCACTTTTATCCGACCCTTGTCAGCTACTTCTTTAGCCACTGGACGTCGCTTGATAATCCGTGACACTTTCAAATATTTATCTAATCTCATCCTATTACCTCATTTTCTCTTAATTTATTATTCTACCATTTTTTGAGAAAAATAGAGCTTAAAAAGCCAAACTTCACTGAATTGTAACCTTTATTCTGCCTTGCGTTGTTTAATTTCCAGCATCTTTTCTCCAAAATTAACCAGACCTTCTAAAATCTCATAATCTTTTTTGTTCCTCACATCAAAAATTACTTCAATCAAGCCATTTTTTTCACCAATTCGAGCCTTTAAATTCGTCATCGAAAGTGCTTCAAAATAATCCTGCGTCAGATAAAGCTGCTGCGAAATCTTCTCAAAATGAATACTTACTGCATTCTGCTTACGTTCTACTGACTTTACAAATGCTTGATCTAAATAAGACTTAGCAAGTCCAATCTCCAGTAAGTATGCTACAACATCAGGGTATTCCCCAAAGCGGTCAATCAATTCATCCTGTAGATTTTCATAGTTTACACGGCTGTCAATTTCACGAATTCTCTTGTAAATTTCAATCTTCTGTCTTTCATCAGAAATATAGTTACTAGGCAGATAGGCATCAATCTGCAGATTAATCTCTGCATTGCTCTTTTGACGTTTGTTTTCTCTACCCTGCTTTTTAGCAATGGCTTCTTCTAGAAGCTGTGAGTACATCTCAAAACCAACAGAATCAATAAAGCCAGATTGCATACTTCCTAGAATATTGCCAGCCCCTCGAATAGACAAATCTCGCATGGCAATCTTAAAACCAGAACCTAACTCTGTAAATCCTTTAATAGCCTCTAGACGCTTTTCAGAAACTTCTGTTAAAATTTTATCTGGTCTATACATCAAATAAGCATAGGCAATCCGATTGCTGCGGCCAACCCGTCCACGAAGTTGATACAAGGTTGACAGCCCCATGTGGTCAGCATTTTCTACAAACAAAGTATTGGCATTGGGGATATCAACCCCAGTTTCAATAATGGTTGTGGTCACCAAAATATCGTATTCTCCATTGATGAAGTCCAGTAAAGTGTTTTCTAAACGAATCTCACTCATTTGACCATGAACATAGCCTATAGAAGCTTCTGGGATTAACTCTCTTAACTCTGAAACTTTCTGTTCAATTGTGTCAACCTTGTTGTAAAGATAGTAAACCTGTCCACCTCGGTCTATTTCACGTAAGACAGCTTCTCGAATTACTGTAGGATTGCTTTCTAAAACATAGGTCTGAACAGGATAGCGATTGGTAGGCGGGGTCTCAATGACTGACAAATCGCGAATCCCCAGCATAGACATATGAAGAGTTCGAGGAATAGGAGTTGCTGTCAAAGTTAAGACATCAACTTTCTTTTTCAATTCTTTTAATGTTTCCTTATGTTTAACTCCAAAACGCTGCTCCTCATCAATGATGATTAAACCTAAATCCGCAAATTCTACATCTTTTGATAAGAGTCGGTGGGTTCCGATGATAATATCAACTTGTCCCTTCTGCAGCTTCTCCAGAGTCTGTTTTTGTTCTGCTTTACTCCTGAAACGGCTGAGTACCTCGACATTAACCGCAAAATCATTAAAGCGTTCTTTAAAGTTAGTATAGTGCTGCTGGGCTAAAACCGTTGTTGGTACTAATACAGCCACCTGTTTATGATCGTTGACAGCCTTAAAAGCAGCCCGCATAGCTACTTCTGTTTTTCCAAAGCCTACATCACCAACTAAGAGCCGGTCCATTGGACGACTGCTTTCCATATCCTTCTTCACTTCCTGAATACTTCTTAGCTGGTCCTCTGTTTCAACATAAGGAAAATCATTATCAAATTCCTCTTGATTAGAATCATCCGCTGAGAAAGCAAAACCTTTTAGCTGGCTACGTTCAGCATATAGTTTAATCAAATCATCCGCAATATTCTGAACCTGATGCTGAACTTTTTGCTTACTCTTCTGGAAGCGACCGTCATTTAGCTTATTTACCTTAGGTGTTTTTCCATCGCTGGCAACATACTTTGATAGGAGATCAATCTGGTCAACTGGAATCGAAATACGATCAGAATTTTGATATTGAATTGTCAGATAGTCACGGTGGACGCCAGAGATTTCAATCGTTTCTATCCCCAGATAACGTCCTATCCCATGAATATTATGGACAACATAATCCCCTTTCTCTAGCTCATTGTAATCTTTCAGTCGTTCAGCGTTGGAGATATTCTGACGTCGAATTTTTCGTTTTATTTTCTTGTGAATAATTTCGTACTCTGTAATAAACACAATTTTCTCATCTACGAAATTAAATCCCTGAACAAGACTTCCTTCAATAAGCTGAACTGCATTTTTGTGAATCTCAGCTTCTTTTATATAGTCTAAATGAATATCATATTCCTGTAAATTTTTATGTAAACTTTGTAAACCTGCCGAAGGATTCGCTTGTAAGATGATTGTATAGCCAGATTTTTTATAACGATTAATTTCTTCCTTGAGCAAGGGAAACTGACTGAAAAATTCTTGCATTGGATACTGATTGAATTGATAAAAAGTATCAAATTTCAGATTTCCTAACCCCTTTTGAAAGCTTGAAAAGAAGGTTGCTGGTTTATATTGACGATAATCTTGGTATTTATCTGCAAAATATTTCTGACTTGATAAAGCTTTACAACTTTGTAAATCATCTGTCAACAAACTAGCTGTTTCCAGTTCAAATTGAGCATGCCGATCCACAATTTTTTGAAAATCATCAAAAAATACAGGACTATGAACAGGCAAGTAGTCTAAAATAGTCCATTCTTTCTGATAAAAATAAGAAAGGAATTTGCGAATATCTGCATGATGGAACTCCTCTTTGGCACTTATTAGTAGCTCTTCTAAGTAAGATTTCAAAGCAGGATCAACAGCTTTTTCTAAAATAGCTTCCAGATTTTCTCGTCCTCGAGCATAATCTTTCTCAGAAAGCAGGATATCAGAAGCAGGTTTAATCAAAATACTTTCTATGTTATCAATTGAAGTTTGATTTTCTGGATTGAAAATCCGAATACCATCAATTTCATCGCCAAAAAACTCCAGGCGATAAGGTGCCTCTGCTGAGCGCTCAAAAATGTCTAAGATGTCTCCTCTTAGACTATATTCTCCCTGACTTAAAACTTGAGACACCTTCTTGTATCCTGATCTTGACAACATCTTTACAAGATTATTTAGGTCATATTCTTGTCCAACTGTCAAATTTATATTGGTATTTTTAAAATCAATAGAATCAGGCAAGAGTAATTTGCTGGCTGCGACATTAGTAACTAGAATTCCAGACTTTTGATGGTCTATTAAAAAGTTTAGAGCATCTAATCTCGAAAATATTTTTTCCTGTGAAGCAAAAACAAATTCTGCTATAGGAGTATCATCTGCTAAGAAAGTATAGACCTTGTCTTCTCCCAACAAAGAAATCAAATCACTAGCCAAACGATCTGCTTCATTTTGACTAGAAGTCAGCACAAGGATTTTCTCTGATTCTTCTAATCCAGCCGCTATAGTGATTGCTTTTGTTGATGCAGACAATCCCATTATCAACTGTCTGCTGCTTTTATGGAGATTTTTCTTCCAATCTGAAATTTGCTGGTTTTGACAAAATAAATCAATCAAGTTCATTTTATTATCCATTATACTTCTGCATTGCTTGTTCAAAATTGCCTGACTGTAAATAATACTTTACAGCATTGTCAACCTTATCAAGAGTATTCAGAATTGTTATATAATCATCTTTATCAAATTTTCCTAGAACATGGTGGACCACTGTCATGCCTTCTTTTGGACGGCCAATACCTATCTTTATCCGTTTAAATTCTTGACTTCCAATGTGTTTGATAATAGATTTAATACCGTTATGGCCGCCAGCTGAACCCTTGCTGCGCAAACGAATTTTACCAACTTCCATATCCAAATCATCATAGATGACCAATAAATCCTCTATATCTAAACCATAGTATGCTAGTAAAGCTTGAACGGCCTTTCCGCTCTCATTCATAAATGTAGTTGGTTTTACAAAATAGACTTTTTCACCATTCAGAAAAGTAGAAGCAATATCTGCTTGAAAGATTTTATCAGTTGTAAACTTTAAATCAAGATCTTTACAGTTCTTGTCAACTAGCATAAAACCAACATTATGTTTGGTTTCGATATATTTTTCTCCTGGATTTCCCAGACCGACTATTAACTTTACCATTTTTCTCCTTTATAAAAGCCAAAAGGGCTGGAAAAAAATTTCCAACCTAGAATTTTTAGACTTTACAAATACTTTACACATTAAATCTAAATTCCATAATATCGCCATCTTGAACGATATATTCTTTTCCTTCTTCACGCAAACGTCCAGCTTCTTTAACTGCTTTTTCGCTGCCATAGTGCACTAGGTCATCATAAGACATAGTGACTGCTCGAATAAAGCCTTTTTCAAAGTCTGAGTGAATAATGCCAGCTGCTTGCGGAGCTTTCATTCCACGCTTAAAGGTCCAAGCACGCACTTCCTTTTCACCAGCTGTAAAGTAGGTTCCAAGTCCCAACAGATGATAAGCTGCTCTGGTCAGTTTATCTACACCTGATTCTGTCAAGCCGATAGCTTCCAGAAATTCTGACTTATCTTCATCGTCCAATTCAGAAATCTCTTCCTCCGCACGCGCTGAAATGACAACAACTTCAGCATTTTCTGTAGCTGCAAATTCACGAATCTGCTTCACATAGTCAATATTATCTGGATCTGCTACCTCATCTTCACTGACATTAGCCACATAGAGAACCGGCTTAGTCGTTAAAAGAAAGAGTCCTTTAACGATTTTTTGTTCTTCTTCCGTGAATTCAATTGTGCGAGCTGACAGACCATCTTCCAGGACAGGCTTAATTTTCTGTAAAACATTAAATTCTGCCACTGAATCCTTATCTTTTTGGGTACGAGCCATCTTCTCTACACGCGCATAGCGTTTGTTAATACTTTCTAAGTCTGCTAAAATCAATTCTAGATTAATGGTCTCAATATCAGCCATTGGATCTACAAATTCAGACTCACGGCCCTGTTCTCGCATGACGTTTTCATCATCAAAGGCACGTACTACATGGACGATAGCATCTACTTCGCGGATATTGGCTAAGAATTTATTCCCTAGTCCTTCTCCTTTTGAAGCACCTTTCACAATTCCAGCAATATCAGTAAATTCGAATGTTGTTGGAACTTTCTTCTGTGGTTTGATGAGTTCTGTTAATTTATCCAAACGAGCATCCGGAACTTCTACCCGCCCGATATTTGGATCAATTGTCGCAAAAGGGTAATTAGCTGCTTCTGCACCTGCTTTTGTAATTGCATTAAATAAAGTTGACTTACCAACATTGGGTAAACCAACGATTCCTGCTGTCAAAGCCATTCTTATCTTCTCCATTCATCTTTTCAATCCAAACCATTATACCATAAATCCTTATCCTAAACAGCGGATTTAAGTTATTTTTTCTAGCTTTCTTTACAAAAATGTAAAATAAATTGAAGAAAAAAATGGTATAATATAGCTAATATTTTTATTAAAGGAGTCCCTAATGAAAAAGAATACTTTCAAAACACTTTTTCTTTCCTTCCTTGCGATTTCCGCTTTGTTTGTTTTAGCTGCCTGCAGCAGTCCTAAAAAAGCTTATTTCCAGCTGATTGACCAAAATACTAAACAAGATAGCCGCATCACTGTTGAATATAAAGGTGATGAGCTTCTTATAAACGAAACAAACAACACCTTCTACTATAAACCAGTTGGCTTGACAAAAGACACTGCTAAAGAGCAGACAGAAGCCTATGCTAAATCTATTGAGGGTATCAAAGGATTAACTCATAAAATCGAGTACAAAGATGATTATTTAACTGAAAAACTGACAATTGATTTCAGTAAAGCTGATATTGAAGAACTACAAAGTAAACAGCTTCTTCAAACATCTGGTAATCAAAAAGCGGATTATATCAGCTATAAAGAAACTGCTAAATTACTTGAAAAAGCAGGTTATAAAGAAGTTAAAGACGGTAAATTTGAAGATCTTAAATAAAAGCAAAATGGATAGGACTTTTTAAGTCCTATCCATTTTTGATTGAAAAATCAGAAAAAAATCTAAATCTAATCTTCAGCAATGCAAATTAGTTTTCTACAATAGCATTTACGATGATTTTTTAGTTCAATCTATTATTTTCTTCATTTTTCTTTCAAAATCGTGACGACTCATCATTACAAGATGTTCACAATTGGTGCAACGGATTTTGATATCTGCACCAACCCTTGTGATTTCCCAGCGATTCGCCTTTTTTCCAGTCGATTTAATGGTGCAGGCATGCGGCTTTTTCATTTCTACAAAATGACCAATTTCATACATTTTCTTTCTCCTTTCAAGGAACTATCATAGTCCAGGAAGAAAACTTAAGCATCTATCGTACTTTGTAAATGAAAAGAGCTTAGGACCAAGAATTAAAAATCTTTAACTTGTCCCACTGCTTTTCATTTTAATTAGTTCTGACAGGTGTAATCAGCTGAATAAAGTTTTCTGTGTCTTCACTCGGTACCAAGGTGAAAGGACGAACGGATGAGATAAAACTAATCGTTACTTTTTCACTGTCAATGGCTTTCAAAGCATCAATCAAATAAGTTGGATTAAAGCTGATGGTCAAATCTTCGCCAGTTACACTTTCTGTATCAATTTCTTCGTTAACACGGCCTACCTCTGGTGAATTTACATGGGCACTAACAATACCGCCTGCAATCTCCAGTTTAACTGTTCCATTCTGTGTGGCATTAGACAAGAGACGAGCGCGTTCCATAGCTGCACGTAAATCAGAAGTATTAAAAGTAAGGACACTCGTAAATTCAGTCGGAATCAAACGATCTGTATCTGGATAATTTCCTTCCAAGAGGCGGGTGTAGAAACTGATATTTTCGCTTCTGAAAAGAATTTGATTGTTAGCAAAGAAAACCTCTACCGTTTCAATTTCATCGGTAAAAACAGCCGTAAATTCACGTAAAGAGCGACTTGGAATGACTACGTCAAAATTATCTCCGTTTTTCTCTAGAGTAATTTTCTTTTGACTCATTCTGTGGGAGTCTGTCGCAACTGTTTTCAAAGAACGGTTATCTGTCAAAACAAAGTGAACACCAGTTAAAATTGGACGGCTTTCCTGAACACTGGCTGCAAAAGCTGTTTCGTTAATGACATCTTTGAGAATTTTTGTTTCAAGAACCAAGGGATTGCTGGCAGAAATTTCCTGGATTCGTGGATATTGGTCAGCGTCTTTTCCTTTCAAGGTAATCTCTGATTTGCCGCTAGTCAAGACGATTTGTTTTTGTTCAATTTCTTTAAAATCCAAAATAATATCTGGCAGGCTAGAAACAACATTAATAAAGAAAGTCGCTTCTAATAAAATTGAACCTGTTGAGTTGACAAGCAAGCCTGCATTTTCATTTTGAGTAGAAATAAAGTTTTCAATCGACACTTGGCCATTTGAGCCGATTAAGGTGATTCCTTCTTTGGTAACATCGATTTTTACAGTAGAAAGAATAGGAATTGCATTTTTATGGCTGATAGCCCTTTTAGTGGTATTTAAAGCTTGTAAGAAGAGATTTTTATTAATAGAAAAATGAATCATGGGATCTCCTTTTTATTTATTTATGATTATAAGATTAATAGTAATAGTAGTTTGTGTGAATTATGTGGAAAAATAGCTTTGTCCTTATTCTAACAAGTTTTGAGACTTGTTCACAAAGTGTGGATAAGTTTTGAAAAAAATCTGTAGTTTTCCACACGCTATTTAATTTTATTCTTGATGCTTTCAATTTCTAAACGCAAATTGTCGTCTGATTCAATCATAGTTTTGATTTTTCCATGTGCATGGATAACAGTCGTATGATCTTTCCCGCCAAATTCACGACCAATTTTAGGCAGACTGTTGTCAGTCAGTTCACGAGTCAGATACATAGCTACCTGTCTAGCTAAAACGATATTTTGTACTCGACGGCTGCCTTTCATCTCTTTGACACTAACACCATAGAATTTCCCAACTTCAGACTGAATCTTATCAATCGGGATAACTGTTACCTGGTTTGAATCCTGCTTGCGTGCTCGAATAGCCTCTGCAGCTATATCAATAGTGATTTCCTTCAGATGACGAACTCTAGCGATGAGACTGATGTCATTCAAAGCACCTTCTAAGTCGCGGACATTGGAGTCGAACTGTCCTGCAAGATATTCCAAAGTATCATTCGGGAAAATATAATCCAAATCTTCTATTTTGTTTCGCAGAATTGCAATTCGTGTTTCAAAATCTGGCGGTGTAATATTCTGAGTTAATCCCCATTTGAAACGTGTTACCAAGCGTTCTTCCAAATTATCCAGATGATCAGGACTGCGGTCGCTGGTTAAAACAATCTGTTTATTTTCACCATGAAGAGCATTGAAAGTGTTGAAAAATTCTTCCTGAGTTGAAACCTTTTTTCCTCCCAAAGATTGAATGTCATCAATTAGCAGAAGATCCAGACTACGATAGATTTTTTTAAAGCTATCCATCTCTCCCAATCTTAAATGTTCAAGGAAGTCGTTAATAAAGGTTTCAGCTGGTATATACTTGACACGCGCATCTGGAATATTTTCTAAAATTTGATTGCCAATAGCATTTAATAAATGAGTTTTGCCCAGGCCAGGTCCTCCGTAGATAAAAAGAGGATTATAGGTTGTGGCTAGATTCTCAGATACCGCTAAGGCAGCGGCTTTAGCCCAGATATTTCCGTCTCCCTGAACAAAATTGTCAAAGGTATATTTTGACTTTAAGCCAGTATCAACAGGTGGCAAGCTTGGCTGAACAGTGCTGATTTGAGGACTGGTTACTGCAGATTTCGGTGTGTCAATTTTAGTTTCTTCTTCAAAAATATATTTTCCAGCAATCTGATCATTAAAAATCTCAAATCCTGCAGTAAGAATAACTCCTACTAAGTTTTGCTCCCAAAATAGTTGTTTCACCGGACTATCCAGGAAAATAAAAGCTTGTTTTTCTTCAACTTTGACAAGCTTGGCTTCAGCAACAAAGAAATCATAAGTTGTCTGTTTTAGCTGAGCATGAGCCAATTCTAAAATACGATTCCAAAAGTCCTGTTCTTTGGTCATAACTTCCCTCCTTTTCTATAATTTTCTGATTCATACGCATCTTATTTTATCATAAAGGTTCAAAGTTTTCCACAAGAACTGGAAAAGAATTCACATTGTTAGCTAAAGTTATCCACAGAATGTGAATAAAGCTAAAATTTCTTATTCTAATAGGCTTCCTAATTGATTTAACAGTGGATAATTTTGTTATTTTAAAAAAAGAAAATAACAGTTTTATTTAAAACTGTTTATAATTCTTTGATATTCTTCTTCGCTTTCAAAAGGAATAATCAGCTTTCCTTTACTCTGGCTTTTTAACTGAATAGAAACTTCCAGACCGAGAATTTTTTTAATTTTTTCCTCTTCAGATTTAGCAAACAGTTCTTTATTAGGTTTCTTTTTGAGACTCTTTTTTTGCTGGAGAAGCTTTTCAACTGCTCGAACCGATAAATCTTCTCGACAGATTTTTTCCAGCCATAGTAACTGTTCTTCTTCTTTTAAGGGGACCAGCAGGCGAGCATGTCCTTGAGAAATCTCTTCTTCCTTGATAGCTTGGCGAACTTCTTTAGACAGCTGTAAAAGTCTGACAATATTGCTGATATAGGGTCTAGATTTTCCCATGATTTTAGCAATTTCATCATGTGTCAAGTCTTTGTCAATCAAATTTTGATAAGACTCAGCTTCTTCTATAGGATTCAAGTCTTCTCTTTGAAGATTTTCGATAATGGCCTGTTTCAGCATTTCATCATCAGATAATTCTTTGACGACAGCTGGGATCGTTTCTAGGCCAAGAAAAGAGGTAGCTCTAAATCTCCGTTCTCCTGCTAAAATTTCATAACCAAAAAGTGAAGATTTCCGAAGAATGATTGGCTGAATGAGACCATTTTCTTTGATTGATGCCGCTAATTCTTCAATCTTTTTTTGTGAAAACTCTTTACGAGGCTGATAAGGATTGGTTCGAATGTCTTTAAGTGCAATATATTGAAAGTTTTCCATTTGTATATAGAATAACACACCTTTACGATTGTGTAAAGGTGTGTTGACAATCTTGTAAATAGATTAATTTGAGCTTAACTCTTTTGTTGATTTAGTGAGTTTGATTTTGACTGTTTGAGATTTACCATCTCGATAATAAGTAATCTCCACCTCATCTCCAATGCTATGCTTGTAGAGAGCAGATTGTAAATCACTAGTGGATTCCACATCTGTGTTATCTACTTTTGTAATGACATCATTTTTTTGAAGCTTGCCATCAGCAGGCATTCCTTGCTGAACAGAGCGAACAAGAATACCTGATTTCACTGAAGAAGGAAGATTTAATTTAGAAAAATCAGAAGTTGTCAGATTAGATAAATCCATCATTTGAATTCCTAAAGCAGGACGTGTGACTGTTCCATTTTTCTCAAGTTGATTGATAATATTTACGACATCATTAGATGGAATGGCAAATCCCATCCCTTCAACAGAAGTTTGACCATTTGTTGAAATTTTACTTGAAGTAATCCCAATAACTTGTCCTTGGATGTTAATCAATGGGCCGCCAGAGTTACCAGGATTGATTGCAGCATCTGTTTGCAGTGCAGTTGTTGAAATATTTTCACCATTTTCAGATTGTAACGTAACGTTTCTGCCTAGGCTAGAAATGATTCCTTGTGTTACAGAGTTAGCATATTCTGTTCCAAGAGGGCTTCCGATAGCGATTGCTGTTTCACCAACTGTAAGAGAACCAGAATCTCCAAATTCAGCGACATCAGTTACTTTTTCAGAACTAATTTTAACGACAGAGATATCTGAATAAACATCTGATCCAACTACTTCACCTGGAACCTTGTTTCCATCAGCTAGTAAGATATCTACATTGGTTGATCCATTAAGAACGTGGGTGTTGGTTACCAGATAGGCTGATTTTCCATCTTTTTTATAAATTACGCCAGAACCTTCACTGGAGATTTGTGATTCATCGTTGGAAGATTCATCATTGATAACGCTGCTGGAAGATTCAGCATAAGTAATTACTGAAACAACGGCATTTTGAACCTTTTTCACAGCTTCTGAAATGTCAGTAGAGTTTTTATATGAAGTAGTTACACTGGTTGTTGAATTTCCATTCATTTTTACACGTGAAGTTACTAATGTAGTAACATAATTTCCTAAACTTCCACCGATAAAACCTACAATTAACACTGCAAAAAGCAATAAAGCCTTTTTGATGGCATTTGAAGAGTTTTTCATGTTTTCCTCCTTGAATTACAATTGATGAAATTATAGTTAGCTAAACTTAATTATAACTTAAATCCTCTAAGTTTTCCACACCTTGTGGAAAACTTAGAAAAACTGTTGATAGGCATTAGAAAATACACAGATTAGCCGATTCCCAGATAAATTTTACTTGTTAATAAAGTGTGAAGTATAGATGAATATGATAGAATAGACTTATGAAAATAAAACTTGTAACAGTTGGAAAACTGAAAGAAAAATATTTAAAGGATGGAATTGCTGAATACATGAAGCGTCTCAATCGATTCTGCAAGGTGGAAATGGTTGAGCTAGCGGATGAAAAAACACCTGATAAAGCTAGTGATTTAGAAAATCAGCAGATTCTTGAAAAAGAAGGAAATAAAATTCTGGCTAAAATCAATGAGCGTGAATTCGTTATTGCTTTGGCAATTGAAGGAAAGCAATTTCCGTCAGAAAAGTTTAGTCAGCTCATGATGGATACTACAGTGCATGGCTTTTCTGATATCACTTTTGTTATTGGCGGAAGTTTAGGTTTATCTCCTGCAGTAAAAAAACGGGCAAATCTTCTGATGAGTTTTGGCAAATTAACGCTACCTCATCAACTGATGCGCCTTGTTTTAATAGAGCAAATCTATCGAGCTTTTATGATTCAGCAGGGGAGTCCTTATCATAAGTAATCTTGACGGCAACCCTATTTTCTGATAGAATGAGATAGTATTGGTCTCATAGCTCAGCTGGATAGAGCATTCGCCTTCTAAGCGAACGGTCGCAGGTTCGAATCCTGCTGAGATCAGAAATGTAAAAAATGCGAAATATTTTACAATATTTCGTGTTTTTTTCTTCTATTTTTTTGGTATAATGTCATTTTGGGGATAAAAAATGACATTTCAGGGAAAATTGTCACTAACTCTTTCTATTTTTCTATAATGATAAATGTAAGGTGACTTACAAGATAAAAAGATAGGAGATAGTTATGAAAATCTATTCTTTTCAAATTGCTGCGAATAGCAATTCACTTGTTCAAACCTTTTGGGATTTAAGAGGTGTTCCAAATCCATGGGGTTGGATTTTTGGAAGATAAGAATTTTAAAGTTTAGGGGAGAAATTTATGTCACTTGAAATAATTGGATTAATTATTCATCCTTTTATTAATGTAGGTGCATTTTTAGTGATTTTATCAAAAATCACTAAAATTAAGCATACTCGCTTTTTTGTAGCTGTTTGCTTTGGTCTTGAGATTATAGTTCCGTTTATAATTGCTTTTTTAGGACACATATTTTCATTTTCTAGCACAATTCCATCATATACACTGTCATTTTTTCTCCCTCTATTTTTAGTTTGGTATTTTTGTAGAGTTGAAAAGATTAAAAGATACCAATCTTTCTTACTTTCCTTCTTTTTATGTTTGTCAATTGATAGCTCTACTACTTTCTTTTCAGTTATTATTTCATCTGTTTTAGGAGATGATTTTGTAGCTCAGTACATGGGCTTGTTTCTGACATGTATCAACTTAATATCCTTGTTCTTTATGGTAAAGGTTATTGATATTTTTGATTTCAGAATAGATTATCTTAAAAGAAGTTTCTTTAAATCTCATATTCTGATGATTAGTAGTTTATATGCAATGAATTGGCTGATTTTAAATCTCTCTCACTGGATTAGTAATATAAAGCATTTCAACAGTTTTAGCAGTATGATTGCTACTATTTGTTTCTTGGCCTTTCTTTCTACCTTGGTGACATTCAAGGACAGCCGTGAGAAATACGAGAAAGAAGAGCGTTTGCGTCAAAAAGAATCTGAACAGCTTCGACTTCAGGAATATACTGATGAAATTGTGAGATTGTACTATGAAATCAAAGGTTTTCGTCATGATTATGCTAGCATGCTGACAAGTATGCAAGTGGCTATTCAAACTGGAGATATCAAGGAAATTGAGCACATTTATCAAGAGGTCTTGGCTGATGCAAATTTGAACCTGCGTTCAGATAAATATACAGTTTTTGATTTGAATAATGTAGGAGATTCAGCTTTAAGGAGTGTCATGACTGAGACAATCTTTCAAGCGCGTGAACATCAGATTCAGCTGACTTTTGAAGTTAAGGATAAAGTGGAACGCCTTCCAATCAAATTGTTAGATCTGGTCAGAATTGCTAGTATTTTATTAAATAATGCTATTGAGAGTGCCATTGACAGCCTGGAAAAAATTGTCCATGTTTCTCTGGTTCAACTGGATGATAGAACCATTTTTGTTGTTCAAAATTCTCGTAAAGAAGGAAAATTGGATTTGGAAGAACTCTATCAGCCCGAGTTTTCAACTAAAGGAGAAAATAGAGGCTTCGGATTGAATAACATAAAGGAAATTTTAGATAGGTATGAATTTATCACCCTTGATACACAAATTGAGCCAAGCAATTTTACACAGATTTTAACAATTAGGAGATAGAATTTATGAAAGTGTTAGTTTTAGAGGATACCGTATCTCATCAAGTCAGGATGGAAACGACATTAGCAGAAATTGCTGAGGAACTTGGAATTGACATCCAGGTTCAGGTTACAGGAAAAATCAAAGAATTCAAAAAATATATTGAAAATGGAGACGTTAACCAGCTTTATTTTTTGGATATTGACATTAAGGGGGAAGAAACAAAAGGGCTGGAAGTAGCTCAATTTATCCGTCATCATAATCCTTATGCCATTATAGTTTTTGTAACCTCAAAATCTGAATTTGCTACTATGACTTTTAAATATAAAGTATCAGCACTTGATTTTATTGATAAAGATATCAACAATGATGCTTTTAAAAATAGAATCAAAGACAGTATTCTTTACACTAAGAGTACACTAATTGAAAATACCAATATGGTAGATTATTTTGAATATAGTTATCGTGGCAATGATGTTCGAATGCCTTATAACGATATTTTGTATATCGAAACGACAGGGAGCTCTCATAAACTTCGGATTGTCGGTAAAAATTTTCTTAAGGAATTTTATGGAACGATAACAGATATTCAAGAAAAAGATCAGCAATCTAAACGATTTTTTTCACCACATAAATCTTATCTGGTGAATATTGGCAACATTGTTGATTATGACAAGAAAAATCGAGAAATTATTTTTTACGAAAATCATCGCTGTCCGGTCACTCGTTTAAGAGTGAAATATCTGAAAGATATTTTCGAAAATAAAGGGAAAAGAGTTGACAAAGCTTAAAAACCTGATATAATGGAATATGTTCTGAAAGAGAGCATACCATATGGTCCGTTGGTCAAGGGGTTAAGACACCGCCTTTTCACGGCGGTAACACGGGTTCGAATCCCGTACGGACTATATAATCCGGCATAGCTCAGTTGGTAGTAGCGCATGACTGTTAATCATGATGTCGTAGGTTCGAGTCCTACTGCCGGAGCTAGAGACACTCCTAGTGGGTGTTTTTTTATTGTTCAAGAAAAGGCCTTCACTAGCATTTTAATGAAGAGCCTTATTTTTTATATATTTACATTCTATGTCGTTTCCTACGTAGAAAATTATAGCAAACAAATAAAATTATGCCAGATATGAAGGCAATGCCACCTTCTTTCAGTCCATTAGGAATGAAAGTGAGGACAACATTTCCTTCTCCTTTTTTCACATCTAATTTCATAAAGCCGTTTTGAGCTCGTTTTAGTGCGATAGGCTTCCCGTTAAGAGTGGCTGACCATCCCTTATCATAAGGAATGGTAAAGAATAATGAAGTATCCTTTTCCGCTCTATAATTTGTTTTTACTGTGTTTAAATCAGTAGTTGTGGAAACGGGCTGCTCTTTTAATTTTTGAATGACATTTTGATATTGCTCAGTATTAACGGCAAAAAATTCTGGCGTATCAAATGAAACTGTCGAATTGTCTGGGAATGTAAAGCGAATAGACACTGTCTGACTTTGACTGAAATAGCCAGCATTAAAGAAAGGAAAGACATTATTAGTTGTATAACGTTCTGTAAAGTTATTGACAGTAATGTCAACATCTGTCTGATCATCATTACTAAAATCAATCCCAGCAACATTAACATATAGTTGACTGTTAGCAGGTACATTGACAGTATAGACTACACTAGCAAAGCTTGTATTATGCTCTCTGTCAACATCCACAGTAACTCTGTTACCAATTTGCTTGACATTTTCATTAGTAGTTATAGCATCTACTTTATCATAATATTTAAAATCAAAGCCAGTTAATTGATTCAAAAATTCTGTCTGATTATCTAAAGTCAAATTTGTAAACTTGACATCATGGTAAACATCATTGGTCAGAAAAGCTAAACCAAGAGCAGCATCATTTTGGTAGAGAGACATTTCTTTTTCAGTTTTCTCAGGAAGAAAACCAAATTTTTGAGGATCTGTTTCAGATAGATTGTAGCGAACACCAAAAATACTGTCCATTAAAATACTGTTGTTTTGATAACGTAGATTCAGATTTGTTCCTGCTGATTTAAAACCAAGTTTATCTAAAGTAGAACTTGCTTGAGTATTTCTGACAGATGAGAACTGGGAAATTCCATTGTAGTTGAATTTCATACTGTCATTGCCCGTTTGTGGATTCAATCTTTCTGTTCTAAAAAAGTCAATATTGTCCTTTTTGGAATAGTTGACAAGCTTGTCAATCTCGTCAAGGTGACTGGAATATGAAGAACGAGTGGCAAATACCCATTCTTTAGCAATTCCTCCAACTTGATAATAGGAATTAAGCGACAATTCAAAAGTAACAAAGAAAAGCAAGACAGGGAGAATGATTTTTGGTTGAATAGAAGATTTTGCTAAGACAAAATTAATCAAGAGATAAGCCAGCAGGAATTCTAATGTTAGAATATAGTTTTCAGGACCCAAAAAGTCATAATGTTTTCTCTGAATAAAAGTAAGAATGAATCCGAGGCTGAGCAAAGTGAAACTAATGGCAACATTCATCAATTTCACGTCTTTCCAACGATTTAAAGTCTCAGCAGCCATATAGATAACTACCAGAGAAAATAGCCAAGAATAACGGTGAAGAAACATGTTCGGTGCATGCATTCCCTGCCAAAGCAAGTCTAAATATTGAAGATAAAAACTAGCTATAAAAATTGCAATGAGTAAAAAGTAGCAAAGTTTCACGTGAAACTTAACAGATTTTAAGGTAAAAAATAAGATAGCCAGAATCAATGGGAAGGTGCCGACATAAATCATAGGGATAGAACCATATTTGGTTGTATCAAAACTGCCAATAAAATTTTTAGCAAACACATCTAAGAACCAACTTTTTTCTGTCAACAAGGAAGAAACTTTTGTTAAGGTTTCACCATGAGTACTTATGTCTAGGTAAGTTGGCAGAATCATGATTAGGCTAGTCAGACCTGCTAAAGCAGATACGACTGTAAAGTCAAGTAAACTTTTAATTCTATTTTTGAAATCCCAAGATAATTGAAGAAGGTACCAAAAGACTAAAAAGATTGCCATCATATATCCAAAATAATAATTTTGGATGAAGAGAATTGACAGTGTTGTAAAGTATAGTACTCTGCCTTTTCTAGCTATCAATCTATGTAAACCTAGCACAATCAAAGGTGCAAGGATAAACACATCCAGCCAGGTTTTAATTTCCAATTGACTGACTGAAAAACTCATTAAAGAAAATGAAGTTGAAAGAGTGATGATGAGTAAAGCTGGAATCTTTTTGAATATTCCTTTGATGCTGATAAAGGTAGAGAGTCCGATTAATCCAAACTTGATTAAGGTAAATAGATAGACGGCATCTGGCATTGATTTCAAATCAAAGAAATAAACTAAGGGAGATAAGAAGCTACCTAAATAATAACTGGATAAAGCATAGAAATTCTGGCCCAGTCCACTGGAGAAAGTATAGAAAATACTATCTGTGCCATGGAGGATATTTCTTAGGTTGGTGTCAAAAATGACATACTGATGAAAGCCATCACCAAGCAAGGGAGATGTTTCGCTATTCCAGTAAATTCCATACATCAAGTAGACAAAGAACATGATGAAAAATGGAAGAAAGAAGGCACAAAAATAAGGCCAATTTTTTTTAAAATATTCTTTAATGTGATTCATATTTCTTATATAGAAAGAGGCAGAAACGTTGTTTCATGCCTCTGTAAAGCTTTGTAAACATAAGTTGACAAGGAATTAATCTTTCCAAAGTTCCTTGACTTTTGCCTGAACTTCTTGATTTTCCAAGAATTCATCATAGGTTTCGTCAATGCGATCAATGACACCGTTTTTAGATAAGACAATGATATGGTTAGCCAATGTTTGAATAAATTCATGGTCGTGACTGGCAAAAATAATGGATCCTTTGAAGTTTTTCAATCCATCATTTAAGCTGGAGATTGATTCCAAATCTAAGTGATTAGTTGGATCGTCCAAGACTAAAACGTTGGATTTAAGCAACATTAACTTAGATAGCATAACCCGAACTTTTTCTCCACCTGACAAGACATTGACAGACTTGTTAACCTCATCTCCAGAGAAAAGCATGCGCCCAAGGAATCCTCGAAGGAAGGTGTTGTCATCCTCTTCTTTGCTAGCAAATTGACGCAGCCAGTCAAGGATTGATTCACCACTAGCGAAGTCACGAGAATTATCTTTTGGTAGGTAAGATTGACTGGTTGTGACACCCCACTTGACAGTTCCTTCATACTCAATATCACCCATTAAAGCACGAATTAAAGCTGTTGTTTGGATGTCGTTTTGACCAATCAAAGCTGTTTTATCGCCAGGACGTAAAATGAAGTTAATATTATCAAGAATAGTTTCTCCGTCTATCTTGACAGAAAGGTTTTCCACTGTCAAGAGATCATTACCGATCTCACGTTCTGCTTTGAAGCTGATAAATGGGTATTTACGGCTAGATGGAACAATTTCTTCTAACTCAATCTTGTCAAGCATCTTTTTACGAGAAGTTGCTTGTTTTGATTTTGAAGCATTGGCAGAAAAGCGAGCAACAAATTCTTGAAGTTGCTTGATTTTTTCTTCTGCTTTGGCATTTCGGTCAGCTAGAAGCTTAGCCGCTAGTTCACTGGATTCTTTCCAGAAATCATAGTTTCCGACATAGAGCTTGATTTTTCCAAAGTCAAGGTCGGCCATATGAGTGCAGACTTTATTTAAAAAGTGACGGTCGTGGGATACAACAATAACTGTATTGTCAAAATCGATAAGAAAGTCTTCCAGCCAAGTAATAGACTGAATATCCAAACCGTTAGTTGGCTCGTCCAGAAGTAAGACATCAGGTTTACCAAAAAGGGCTTTGGCTAAGAGTACTTTGACCTTGTCTCCGTTAGAGAGCTCGCTCATATTTTGGTAGTGAAGATCTTCCGGAATATTGAGGTTTTGCAATAATTGAGAGGCTTCACTTTCAGCTTCCCAGCCACCTAGTTCAGCAAACTCACCCTCAAGCTCGGCCGCACGTACACCATCTTCATCAGAAAAATCAGGCTTCATATAAATAGCATCTTTTTCTTTCATGATGTTGTAGAGATGCTCATTTCCCATGATTACAACATCAATAGCCCGTTCTTCTTCATAGTCAAAGTGGTTCTGGCGAAGGACTGAAAGACGTTCATTTGGTCCTAGAGAAATGTGGCCTGTTGTTGGCTCGATATCGCCAGCTAAAATTTTTAAAAAGGTTGATTTTCCAGCGCCGTTAGCTCCAATCAATCCATAAGTATTTCCTTCTGTAAATTTGATGTTGACTTCATCAAACAATTTTCGGTCACTGAAACGCAGTGATACATCTGATACTGTAAGCAATGTCTTTCTCCTATATATATAATCTTCTTCATTTTACTAGAAAACAGAACTTTTTTCAAATAATTCTGAGATAAAAACTAAAAACCTGAGCAAAAAGAAAAAAGGAGAATAGAATGAACTAAGACTTTTAGGATTTACAGCCAGAATAGTTTGTCAATTAAGTTTACAAATATTGTAAAGGGATGTCAATTAAGCTATAAAAACTGGAATTTTCGCTTTTTTCTAGAAACTTCTTTCTCATTTTCATTGAAAATGATATAATGAACTCATTATAAATTGAGGAGTAATAAATGACTAAACCAATTATTTTAACAGGAGATCGTCCGACAGGAAAATTGCATATTGGTCATTATGTAGGAAGTTTACGGAACCGCGTGCTTTTGCAGGATCAGGGTAAATATGAGATGTTCGTATTTTTGGCTGATCAGCAAGCTTTGACAGATCATGCAAAGGATCCTCAGAAAATTGTTGAGTCTATTGGTAATGTAGCTTTAGATTATCTAGCAGCTGGATTGGATCCTGAAAAGGTGACTATTTTTATTCAAAGTCAGATTCCTGAGTTGGCAGAGTTGTCAATGTATTACATGAATTTGGTGTCATTGGCTCGTTTAGAGCGTAATCCTACTGTCAAGACTGAGATTGCACAAAAAGGTTTTGGGGAAAGTTTGCCAACTGGATTTTTAGTTTATCCGATTTCTCAAGCTGCAGACATCACTGCTTTCAAGGCTAATTATGTACCAGTAGGCCATGATCAAAAGCCTATGATTGAACAGACTAGGGAGATTGTCCGTTCCTTTAACCATGCTTATCAGACAGATGTTTTGGTAGAACCGGAAGGGATTTATCCTGAAAATGAAGCAGCTGGACGTTTGCCTGGATTGGATGGCAATGCTAAGATGTCTAAGTCTCTCAATAACGGCATTTATTTGGCAGATGATATGGATATTCTGCAAAAGAAAGTCATGAGCATGTATACAGATCCTAATCATATCAGAGTGGAAGATCCTGGAAAAGTTGAGGGAAATATGGTCTTTCACTATCTGGATGTTTTTGGTCGCCCAGAAGATGCTGCTGATATTGCTGAAATGAAAGACCATTATCAAAGAGGTGGTCTGGGAGATGTCAAAACCAAACGCTATCTGTTAGAAATTTTAGAGCGAGAGTTAGGTCCGATTCGTGAGCGTCGTGTGGAGTTTGCTAAAGACATGGGACAGGTCTATCAAATGCTGCAAGAAGGATGCGATAAGGCACGTCAGACTGCCGCTCAGACTCTTTCGGAAGTGAAGTCTGCGATGGGGATTAATTATTTTAAATAACGAACATTATTGATTATGAATCACAAAAACTATCGTTTTTAGTTTAAAAAATGATGGTTTTTATTTTTTGTGTAATAATGATTGACAATTTCCTATAGAATGGTATGATATTAACAACAAAAAAACAGCTCTTATTCAAAGAAAACTGAACTTCAATTTTCTTTGGGTATTAGTTCAAATAAGAAGGAAAAGAGGAAACTGTGGATGTCTAACTGGGACACTAAATTTTTGAAAAAAGGTTTTACCTTTGATGATGTGCTGCTGATTCCAGCTGAAAGCCATGTACTGCCCAATGATGCTGATCTAAGTACCAAGCTTGCTGAGAATTTGACCTTGAATATCCCAATCATTACTGCCGCTATGGACACTGTTACAGAGAGTCAGATGGCTATCGCTATTGCCCGTGCTGGCGGTCTTGGAGTTATCCACAAAAATATGTCTATTGAGCAACAGGCCGATGAAGTTCGAAAGGTTAAACGTTCTGAGAATGGCGTTATTATTGATCCTTTTTTCCTAACGCCAGAGCATACGATTGCTGAAGCAGATGAGCTAATGGGACGTTACCGCATCAGTGGTGTTCCTGTTGTAGAAACTCTTGAAAATCGTAAGTTAGTAGGGATTCTAACTAATCGTGATTTGCGTTTTATTTCTGACTATGACCAACCTATTTCTCGCCATATGACCAGTGAGAATCTTGTAACGGCGCCTGTTGGAACAGATTTGGGAACTGCAGAGCGTATTTTGCAAGAACACCGGATTGAAAAGTTGCCTTTGGTTGATGATAAGGGCTGTCTTTCGGGTTTGATTACCATTAAAGATATTGAAAAGGTTATTGAGTTTCCAAATGCTGCTAAAGATGAGTTTGGTCGTCTTTTGGTCGCTGGTGCTGTCGGTGTTACTTCAGATACTTTCGAACGTGCAGAAGCTCTCTTTGAAGCGGGTGCAGATGCGATTGTTATTGATACTGCTCATGGCCACTCAGCTGGAGTTTTGCGCAAGATTGCTGAGATTCGTGCTCATTTCCCTGATCGCACCTTGATTGCTGGAAATATTGCAACTGCTGAGGGTGCGCGTGCACTTTTTGATGCAGGTGTGGATGTTGTTAAGGTCGGAATTGGTCCTGGTTCTATCTGTACAACCCGTGTCATTGCTGGTGTTGGTGTTCCTCAAGTAACTGCTATTTATGATGCGGCTGCTGTGGCACGTGAATATGGAAAAACCATCATTGCTGATGGTGGAATTAAGTATTCTGGAGATATTGTCAAGGCTTTGGCTGCAGGCGGAAATGCTGTTATGTTAGGTTCAATGTTTGCAGGAACAGACGAAGCGCCAGGCGAGACGGAAATCTTCCAAGGTCGGAAATTTAAGACTTACCGTGGTATGGGATCCATCGCTGCTATGAAGAAGGGCTCTAGTGACCGTTACTTCCAAGGGTCTGTTAATGAAGCTAATAAACTAGTTCCAGAAGGAATTGAAGGCCGTGTGGCGTATAAGGGAGCTGCTGCAGATATTGTCTTCCAGATGCTGGGTGGTATCCGCTCTGGAATGGGCTATGTTGGTGCTGCAAATCTGCAAGAACTTCACGATAATGCTCAGTTTATTGAGATGAGTGGCGCTGGATTAAAGGAAAGCCACCCTCATGATGTACAAATCACAAATGAAGCCCCTAACTATTCAGTTCAATAAAAAAAATAAAACGAGGTCGGGAATTTTTCCTAACCTCGTTTTAAATTTACGATTTAAATTGATATATATTTACAAATCAAAAGGCTATAAAAGTTGTTCTAACAACAATTCGATATAATTCGTTTACACTATAAGCAATATTTTGTAAATGAAATTTACAAAAACGTAAAGTTTGTGTAATGCTAGGATTGAGATACAATTTGTCCTTGCTGGATGGTGAAAATTTTTATATCTTGTGGAAGATTTTTTAAATGTTCTAAAGTTGTTGTAGTAATGAAAGTTTGAATATCCTGAGAGATAGTTTCTAATAATTTTAGTTGACGGTTATTGTCAAGTTCGCTCATTACATCGTCAAGCAACAAAATAGGCGTTTCCTTCGTAATGCTTTCTATTAACTTGATTTCAGCTAGTTTCAGTGATAAAACAAGACTGCGATGCTGACCTTGGCTACCAAAGTTGGCATCCATCTGGTTGATAAAAAAAGCAATATCGTCACGATGAGGACCAACACCTGTATTTTTTTTGAATAGGTCGCGTTTACGGCTGCTTATTAAGGAAGAGCGGTAAGTTTCTTCTAAATTGTCAATTTGGTGTAAAGAAATAGATGACAGATACTTGACAGTCAATTCTTCCAAATTTTGAGAGATGTCCCAGTGCTTGTCTTGGGCAAAGCTTTCTAACTTTTGCAAAAAATCCAACCGATGCCTAATTACACGACAGCCATAGTCAACCAGCTGCTCATCAAGGACAGTCAAGAAGGTTTCATCAACTTTGTCATTAGCTTTCAGATAGGCATTGCGTTGTTTGAGGACATGGTTGTAATTGGATAAATCTGACAGATAGACAGGCTTGATTTGTCCAAGTTCAATGTCTATAAATTTACGGCGTAGACTGGGAGAACCTTTAATCAACTGTAAATCTTCAGGAGCAAAAAGAACAACATTCATAGTTCCAATATAGTCTGATAATTTACTTTGTTTCAAGTGATTGACTTTTGTGATGCGACCTTTTGGTGTCAAGTTAATGTCAAGAGGAACTTTACTAGTCTTTTTTTCTAAGATGCCAGAGACAAGGAGATCATTTTCTGTAAAATGAATCAGATCCTTATCTGAACGTGTGCGGTGGCTTCTTGTCAAGGCTAGGAAATAAACAGCTTCTAAAATATTGGTTTTACCTTGTGCGTTCTGGCCTAGAAAGACATTTAAGCCAGGATGGAAGTCAATATCAGCTTCCTGATAATTTCGGAAATGCTTGATTTTTAATGATTGCAGCCACATGATTAGATACCAGGGAAGCGAACAGGGCTTTTAGTAGTTTTCTGCTTTTTAGGTATCCCTGTATTCTTACGCTTTTCTTTTTTAGAAGTCTGAGATTTTTTTAAATCCTTATTCATGGCTTTGACAAGTTCAGCAACTCGTTTTTTTTCTGCGATTTCTTTCTGGTGTTGCAGAATTTCTTCTTGACTAGGAGCTGTCAGATTAATTTCAATTCCCTGCTCAGGAAGGGAAATCCTATCATTGACACGGAGTTTTTTCCCCCGGCGGTTTTCTGGCTCACCGTTAAAAAGGACTGGATACTCACTTAGAAATGTTTTAATTGCTCCGCCGCTTTGGATAATTCCTGTTTCTTTTAAAAGGGCTTGTAGCGTGATGTAGTCATCAAATAATTTATATTCCATATTTCACCTCAACCCTGTCATTATACCATATTTGTTAGTAAAAAGTGCTGAGGTGCTTTGGATAAAAGTGGAAATTTTCTCCTGTTATCAGAAAACGTTTTAATCAGCAAAAAGCTTGGTAGAACAAACAAATCAGAGGCATTTCATGATATAATAGTAATCTATATTATTCAGTATGAGGGGCGTCATGGAAATCACTAAAGGAGTTCGTCTCCATTTTATTCAATCAGAAAAATTTAAAACAAACAAAATTAAGGTTCGTTTTTCAGCGCCTATGTCCAAAGAAACAGTAGCTGGTCGGGTTTTAACAGCCAGCATGCTAGAAACTGTCAATGCGGTTTATCCTACTTCGCAGGCCTTCAGGGAGCGTTTGGCCAATTTGTATGGTGCTGATTATTCTACGAGTCTTTCAAGGAGAGGATTGGTCCATTATTTAGATATCAATCTTTCTTTTGTGCGGGATAAATTTTTGAGTCGCAAGAATGTCCTGACAGATGCCATGCTTGATTTTTTGAAAGCCAGCTTGTTTTCTCCATTGGTAAGTCAAGACGCTTTTGATGAATCTGCTTTTGAAATTGAGAAGAAAAATATCTTGAATGATTTGGAAGCTGAAATTGAGAATCATTTTTATCATGCTCATCGAGAATTAGACAAACTCTTTTATGAAGAAGAGGAAATGCAGATGCCTCGTGTTGGGACAATTGAATTAATCCAGAAAGAGACAGCTGCAAGCAGTTTTGTTGCTTTTCAGGAGATGCTTCAGGAAAATCAGATTGACTTTTTCTTTATTGGGGACTTTAATGAAGTGGCTGTTCGGGAGAAAATTCAATCTTTCAATTTTGCACCTCGCCAACAAGAACTTCAGTTAGTTTATCAGCAAGAATATTCCAATGTTTTACGAGAAGGACTGGAGCAGAAAGATGTCCATCAGTCAATTATTGAGTTGGCCTATCACTTCCCTATTCAGTACGGAGAGAGTGAGCACCTGCCTTTGGTCGTTTTAAATGCTTTGCTAGGTGGCTTTGCCCATTCGAAATTATTTGTCAATCTTCGTGAAAAGGAAGGGCTGGCTTATACAATTTCTAGCAATTTTGATATTTTTTCAGGAATGATGCGGATTTACGCTGGTATTGACCGCAGTAATCGGACCAGAACAGTTGCTTTAATCAACCGACAGATTGTTGATTTGAAGCGTGGGAATTTTAGTCAGGAAGAACTGAATCAAACCAAGAAAATGCTGAGAAATTCAGTATTGTTAGCTCAGGATCGACAGAATACAATCTTAGAGAGAGCTTATATGGCTTCTGTTTTAGGGAACAAATTCTTATCTCTTGAAGCTTGGCTGGAAGCTTTGGAACAGGTTCGTAAGGATGATATTATCAAAGCAGCTGGTCTCTTAAAATTACAAGCTATTTACTTTATGGAAGGAAAATAATGCAGGGAGAAGTGCTAGAAAAAATCAATTATTCAGCAGTGGGAGAAACTGTCTATCAGACAGTATTAGCAAACGGTTTACGTGTTTTTCTTCTGCCTAAAAATGATTTTAATGAAACTTATGGGATTATCTCAACTAATTTTGGTTCAGTGGATACAGGGATTGTTTCACGTGAAACCAAGCAGGTCACTCAATATCCGGCTGGAATAGCTCATTTTTTGGAACATAAGCTTTTTGAAGGCCGGCAGGGAAAGGATTTGCTGCTGGAATTTACTAAGCTAGGTGCTGAGAGTAATGCCTTTACAAGCTTTACTCGGACTAGCTATCTATTTTCTGCAACAGATAACATTTCAGAAAATCTACAGCTTTTGCAAGAACTTGTGCATCGGGCTGATTTTACAAAAGAATCCATTTTGCGGGAACAGGATATTATCGGTCAAGAAATTGAAATGTATCAGGATAATCCAGATTATCGTCTCTTTTTTGGAGCCTTGGCCAATCTCTATCCTCAAACACCTCTGGCAGAAGACATTGCAGGAACGAAAGAGTCTATCTCTGAGATTACCGTCGAAAATTTGAAGGAAAATTTCAGTAACTTTTATCATCCTTCTAATATGACTTTGTTTGTGATTGGTAATTTCGATTTGGAACAGATAGCTGCTGAGATTGCTGAACAGCAGGAAAAATTAGTTTTTGCTGGGAGTTCGGAACCTATTGAAAAAATTCCTGTTAGTCTTCACCCAGTGGTATCAACGGACACCTACCGAATGGAGGTAGCTAGTCCAAAACTGGCAGTTGGGATTCGGGGAACAGACTTTGTTGATGAATCGGAGTTGTATCGCTATAAAATCACTTTGAAACTTTTATTTGCCATGATGTTTGGCTGGACTTCCAAGCGTTTCCAATCCCTCTATGAAAGTGGGAAAATGGATAATTCTTTAACGCTGGAAGTGGAAGTAGAAAAAGATTTTCACTTTGTCATGCTGACGATGGATACTCAGGAACCGGTGGGACTTTCTCATCAATTTCGTTCAGCCATCAAGAATTTTGACAAGGATCCAGATGTGACAGAAGAGCATTTGGATACGATTAAAAGTGAGATGTTTGGTGATTTTCTGCATGGTTTAAACTCGCTTGAGTATATTGCAACCCAATATGAACCGCATTTGACGGGTGAGAATCTGTTTGATTTGCCGAAAATTTTACAGGACATCAGCTTGAATGATGTGATAAAACTAGGTCATCGATTTATCGATCAGTGTGATATGACAGATTTTACTATTTTTCCAAAATAATTCCAGAATCGTTTTTAAAATTTTGTTAAAATAGTGAAGAATAGAAATAAGGGAAAAGTACGTATGAGAAAAAAAACAATAGGAGAAGTGTTGAAGCTTGCCCGGACTAATCAAGGGCTGAGTTTGGAGGAATTGTCAAAAAAAACAGATATCCAGCAGGATTTGCTGGAAGCGCTGGAACGAAATGACTATGATTTGCTTCCTAGTCCTTTCTATGCCCGTAGCTTCTTGCGGAAATATGCTTGGGCTGTAGATTTGGATGAATCCATTATTCTGGAGGCTTACGAAGCTGGTGAGATGATTGTCTTTGATGAAGTGGCACTGGCAGCAGATGAGGAATTTAGGAGCAGAAAAAATAAAAATAAAAGCTCTTTTCTGCCCTTGTTCTATTTTCTCTTATTGGCTTCAGCTATTGCAGCTTTCGTGGCATACTATATCTGGAGCTATGCTCATACTAATTCGGTAAGTTTTAAAGCATCTAACAGCAATTATAGTCTGGTGCCTTCTACAAGTACTAATAGTCAGATGAGTTCCTTTTCTTCGGCTGATTCTAAGTCAGTTTCTTCCTCGGCTAGCAAGTTGACAGTTGGTGGAAGCGGAGATAATTTGATTGCTGAGTACAGCGGAGCACGTCAGCCTGTCAAAGTGACCGTTTCTGTGGAGCAAACGACCAATTTGGTAAGCATAAGCGATTCAGAACTAGCCGAAGGCATCACCTTATCTCCTGAAAAATCAAGCCAGACGGTTGCTCTTGAGCCAGGCAATAAGTATCTTATAACGTTAGCACCTGTTAAAGGAGCAACTGTGACGATAGAGGGACAAAAACTAGATACTTCGGCTTTGACTAGCGATAGTGGAACCATTAGTTTGAACATTACGAAAGGATAAAAACGAAGGGAATCCCATGAAAAAAGAAAATATTCCAAATGCCTTAACTCTTGTCAGGATTGCTTTAATCCCTGTATTTGTTGTGATTTTAACATTCGGTCATTCTTCCATTATGCATATCTTGGCAGCTTTTATCTTTGCTTTTGCCAGTATAACTGATTATCTAGATGGTTATTTGGCTCGAAAGTGGGAAGTAGTAACAAATTTTGGTAAATTTGCTGATCCCATGGCTGATAAGCTTTTAGTGATGTCTGCTTTTATCATGTTGATCGAGATGAAAATGACTCCTGCCTGGGTTGTAGCTATTATTATTTGCCGGGAATTGGCAGTAACAGGTCTGCGCTTACTTCTAGTGGAAACAGGCGGTACAGTCTTGGCGGCTGCTATGCCTGGTAAAATCAAGACCTTCACGCAGATGTTTGCTATTATTTTTCTACTGATTCATTGGACTCTCTTAGGACAAATCCTTCTGTACATTGCTTTAATCTTTACGATTTATTCTGGATATGACTACTTCAAGGGAAGTGCCTATCTCTTTAAAGACACCTTTAAATAATATGGAAAATATCATCGAAGTAAGAAATCTTAAGTACAAATACGATAGTGAGTCTGAGAATTACACTTTAAATGATGTCTCCTTTCAAGTAAAAAAAGGGGAATGGCTGTCTATTGTCGGTCATAATGGCAGTGGAAAATCAACCACTGTTCGTTTGATTGACGGTCTTTTAGAAGCGGAAAGCGGAGATATTATTATCTCAGGCGATAAGCTAACAGCTGAAAACGTCTGGGAAAAACGCAGACAGATTGGCATGGTATTCCAAAATCCAGATAATCAGTTTGTCGGTGCAACTGTAGAAGACGATGTAGCCTTTGGTTTGGAAAATCAAGGGCTGGACTATGATCTGATGGTAGAGCGAGTCCAGCAGGCATTAGAGCTTGTCGGCATGCAGAATTTTAAGGAGCGTGAACCAGCTCGTCTTTCTGGAGGCCAGAAACAGCGGGTAGCTGTTGCAGGTGTGGTAGCTCTGAGACCGGATATTATTATTTTGGATGAAGCAACTAGTATGCTAGATCCAGAGGGACGTTTGGATCTTATCCAGACCGTGAAAAAAATTAAAGATAGTAATCAGCTGACCGTCATTTCTATCACTCATGACCTGGATGAAATAGCCTTAAGCGACCGTGTTTTGGTTATGAAAGAGGGTCAGGTTGAGTCTACCGCTACCCCGAGAGAGCTTTTTTCTCGAGAAGATTTGGAAGAGCTAGGATTGGATCAGCCATTTGTTAATCAGGTAAAGGAGGCTTTGCGTCAGTCAGGGTTTCCTCTGCCAGACTCTTACTTAACAGAAAAAGAATTGCAGGATCAACTATGGGCATTACTCTCAAAAATGTAAGTTATACTTATCAAGCTGGCACTCCTTTTGAGGGACCAGCACTTTTTGGAGTGGATTTGGAGATAAAATCGGGCAGTTATACAGCTCTTATCGGGCATACTGGCAGCGGTAAGTCAACCATTCTTCAGCTTTTAAATGGCTTGCTGGTTCCCAATCAGGGTAGTGTTGAAGTAGGCAGTACAGTCATCACGGCTGATTCCGTCAATAAAGACATTAAACAGGTGCGCAAGAAGGTCGGTCTGGTCTTTCAATTTCCGGAAAGTCAAGTTTTTGATGAAACAGTTTTGAAAGATGTGGCTTTTGGTCCTCAGAATTTTGGTGTTTCTAAGGAAGAAGCGGAAGCTTTGGCGCTTGAAAAGCTGCACTTGGTCGGGATTTCTGAGGATTTGTTCAATCGCAGTCCTTTCGAACTTTCTGGCGGCCAGATGCGTAGGGTGGCCATCGCTGGTATACTGGCCATGGAGCCCGATATCTTGGTTTTGGATGAGCCGACAGCAGGACTTGATCCATCCGGTCGAAAAGAACTGATGAGGCTCTTTGAAGAGCTACATCGAGCCGGTATGACCATTGTTTTGGTAACTCACCTAATGGATGATGTAGCCAACTTTGCTGATACAGTCTATGTTTTAGATAAGGGCAGAGTAGTCAAGAGCGGTCAGCCTGCTCAGGTCTTTCAGGATCTTGACTTTATGGAGAGTATTCAATTGGGTGTTCCTAAGATTACAAAATTTGCTCACGAATTGGCGGAGAAAGGGATGACCTTCTCGCACTATCCTATTACAATTGAAGAATTCAAGGAGATTTTGCATGGATAAGTTGATTCTAGGCCGCTATATTCCCGGAAATTCAATTATTCATCGTTTGGATCCGCGGAGCAAGTTGCTAGCGATGTTTCTTTTTATTCTATTAATTTTCTGGGCTAATAATCTTGTGACCAATCTGCTGCTGTTTGTTTTCGTTTTTAGTTTGGTCTTGCTGTCCAAGGTTCCTTTGAAGTTCTTTTTAAAGGGTATCCAGTCCATGGTTTTTATCATAGCTTTTACCACCTTGTTCCAGCTGTTTTTGACTTCAGGAGGCGCTACAATTTTTCGATTTGCTTTTGTCAGAATTACAGAAGCAGGACTGTCACAGGCTGGCATTATTTTTAGCCGCTTTATTCTGATTATTTTCTTTTCTACTCTTCTGACTCTGACAACGACGCCCTTAAGCTTGTCCGATGCGGTTGAGTCTTTGCTGAAACCTCTGAGGGTTTTCAAGGTGCCAGCACATGAGATTGGCCTGATGCTCTCTATGAGCCTGCGTTTCGTTCCAACGTTGATGGATGATACTACTCGGATTATGAACGCCCAGAGAGCGCGTGGTGTTGACTTTGGCGAGGGAAAGCTTGTTCAAAAGGTTAAATCTATTATTCCCATTCTAATCCCTTTATTTGCTTCCAGTTTTAAAAGGGCAGATGCTCTAGCTATTGCCATGGAAGCGCGCGGCTATAATGGAGGTGAAGGTCGGACACGTTTTCGCCGTTTGGCATGGAAAAGAAATGACAGCCTGGCTATTATTAGCTTACTTATATTAGGTATTCTACTTTATATATTGAAAAACTGACCTGCTGTTTAAAGTGTTTTTAGAGAATAGTATAAGTTAAACTTGTCTATTTTTTGCTTGGTCAAAGAAAATATTTGGCAAAAAAGCTGTAAAAGTCTGTTTTTAACGTCTAAACTAAATGTTCTTGTAACGTTTGACTTGGTAATGTAACTTTTTGGTAATATTTTATGTGTAAGATAGTATTATCACCGAAAGGAGAATTACATTTTAATGAACAAAAAAACAGCAAAATGGACTTTAACAGGTGCAGTCGCTGCAGCGGCTTTCTTGGTTTCAGGTATTGCAAATGCTGAGACCTATACAGTTGAAGCCGGTGATACTTTATCAGCTATTGCTAACGAAAAAAATACAACTCTTGAGAAATTAGTAGAGTTAAACAAGATCGCAGATCCAAATCACATCCGTGTTGGTCAAATCTTGGAACTTGGAAATAGTGCCAAAACGTCTGAAACAAGCGTAGCAGCAACTGCAACTCCCGTAAATAATTATGCAGCACCTGCAGCAACAGCTAATTCAGCAGCAACATCAGGAGGCCTTGTACTTAGCAATGGTAATACTGCTGGTGCAACTGGCTCTTATGCAGCATCACGTATGGCAGAAATGACAGGTGTTCCTGCATCAACTTGGGAAGCTATCATTGCCCGTGAATCAAATGGTCAAGTAGATGCTTACAACCCTTCAGGTGCAAGTGGTCTTTTCCAAACAATGCCAGGTTGGGGATCAACGGCTACTGTTGATGATCAAATCCAATCAGCCTATAGCGCCTATAGCGCTCAAGGACTTTCAGCTTGGGGTTACTAAGATAGAAATAAAAAACCACAGATTTCTGTGGTTTTTTGGTTTACAAAAAATTGACAATTTATAAGCAGAAAATGGTAGTGTAGATAAAGATTTAAAGGTAACAATCTTATCTATATTGACAGCTATGTAAAGTTATGAAAAGTGTTCTTTCAATATTTTTAAAATGTGCTTGGGAGAATTAGCTAGCAAATCTGCTTCGTTTTCTAGTAACACTTCTTTGCTGCCAAAGCCCCAAAGGACTCCTAAAGTTGAGATTCCTACTTCTTTACCGCCAATTATATCAAACTTTGTATCACCTATGATTATGGTTTCTTCTGGATTTGCATCTAGTGTTCGCAGAGCTCGGCGCAGAACATCTGCTTTGTGGAACGAATCAGGAAGTGAGCCAAAAATATCATCAAATTGGTCAGAGATAGCTAGATTTGCTAATAAATCTTGTGCTGTGGGTTGATTTTTACTAGTTGTTACATAAATTTTATAACCAGCTTCTTTTAACTGTGTCAGTAATTCTGGTATCCCTTCATAGAGGCGAACGCCCCAGATGCCTTTTTCCTTATAGAAGCTACGATAATAGTTAATTGCTTCTGGAACTTGCCTTTCTTCAAGAACAGAAGCGAAGCTTACTTCCAGAGGAGGGCCCATAAAACTTTTTATAATACTTTCTTCAGGGCACTTTTTTCCAAGTTGTTTAAAACTGTATTCAAAGGATTTTTGGATGCCCTTTGAACTGTCAACTAAGGTTCCATCCAAATCAAAGAAGATATATTTCAAATTACTCATCTTGTCTCCTTGTTTACTATCTAGTAAATCTGCTTGACAAATTTGTCAAGGTTATTCTCCAAAGATTTCTTTTGAAAGTTTGCGGCCTGTAGGTGTTGTAGCTAGACCGCCTTCAGCTGTTTCTCTGAAAGCAGTAGGCAGACTTGACCCGACTTGATACATAGCATCAATGACTTCGTCAACAGGAATTTTAGACTCGATTCCCGCAAGAGCCATATCAGCTGCAATAAAGGCGTAACTTGCTCCCATAGCATTTCGCTTGACACAAGGCACTTCGACCAGACCAGCTACTGGATCGCAAATCAAACCCAGCATGTTTTTGATGACAAAACAAATAGCTTGACTAGCTTGAAAAGGTGAGCCTCCAGCAGCCAGAACTAAAGCAGCTGCACTCATAGCTGAAGCGGAGCCGACCTCAGCTTGACAGCCACCTTCAGCTCCCGAAATTGAAGCATTATTGGCAATGACTAGGCCAAAAGCGCCTGCAGCTAATAGAAAGTTTAGCTGTTCTTCTTCTGAGAGTCCCAACTTTTCAATTGCAGATGTGAGAACAGCTGGCAGACAGCCAGCGCTGCCGGCCGTTGGTGTGGCACAAACTAAACCCATTTTAGCATTATGCTCATTGACAGCAATAGCATTTTTTGCAGCAGTCAGCACAGTGTGGTCTGATAAAGCCTTTCCTGACTGGATATAATGGTCAAGTTTTGCCGCGTCTCCACCAGTCAATCCGCTTCGAGACTTGCTCTCATCGAGTCCAAGAAGGACAGAGGCTTTCATGACTTCCAGATTGCGATGCATCAACCGCAGGACTTCATCTCTTTCACGACCAGTCAATTCATACTCAGTAGCAATCATCAATTCAGCAACATTTCCTTGGTAATCCAAGTCAGCTTGCTCTATCAATTCTTTGATGGAATAAAACATATTTTCTCCTATTTAAAGAAATTCACATTATGCAGATGAGGAATATTGCGAATTTCGTTGATGGCTTCCTCACAGCTGCGGCTGTCAACTTCAATAATCATAATCGCTTTTTCCCCAGCCTTCTCACGGGTGACATTCATCTGAGCTATATTGATATTGTAGCGTGACAGAACTTCGGTGACATGGGCAATCATACCTGGGACATCCTGGTGGACGATAATGATGGTCGGAGTATTCATGCTCAGAGATACTGAAAAGCCATTCAACTCTGTTACTTGAATGTTGCCGCCACCGATAGAGACTCCAGTCACACTGATTGTTTTATGGTCATTTTTGACTGTAATCTTTGTCGTATTAGGGTGGGGAGCATTGCTATCCTTTTGAATCGTCCAGACAATCTTGATGCCTCGTTTATGGGCAATTTCAAGGCTGTTAGGAATCTCTGGATCATCTGTATCCATACCTAAAATCCCTGCTACAAGAGCCAAGTCAGTTCCGTGACCTCGGTAAGTTTTGGCAAAAGAGTTAAAGAGCTGGAATTCTACTTCTGTAGGCTCATCGTTAAAAATAGAGGAGACAATTTTTCCGATACGGACGGCACCTGCTGTATGACTGCTTGATGGGCCTATCATAACGGGTCCGATAATATCAAAAACAGATTGAAATCTTAGTGAAGTCATGATTTCTCCTTGCGGCTAATTTATTATTTTCATTATAACAAAGTTAAGGGCTTTCTGCTGATTTTTTAAATGAATTAAAAGTGGATATTATAAAATTTCGTTAGATAGGAAAGTAAACGAGAAAATCAATAACTTTACAACGTTGTAAATATTCTTTACAGATAATAAATTTAGTTGAATTTCTGATTTGTTTTCCTAGTCCTTTCGTGCTATAATAGGCCTTGCTCAAGCGACCTTCAATCGTTGAAAGCACAGCACGACCTTCAATCGTGAAATAACGAAAAGATGGGAGAACACAATGAGTGATAACTCTAAGACTCGTGTCGTTGTTGGTATGAGCGGAGGCGTCGATTCATCAGTAACTGCTTTGCTCTTGAAAGAGCAAGGTTACGATGTGATTGGCATCTTCATGAAAAACTGGGACGACACAGATGAATTTGGTGTCTGCACAGCCACAGAGGACTACAAGGATGTAGCTGCTGTTGCAGATCAGATTGGCATTCCTTACTACTCTGTCAACTTTGAGAAAGAGTACTGGGATCGCGTTTTTGAATACTTCTTGGCGGAATACCGAGCAGGTAGGACTCCAAATCCAGATGTTATGTGTAACAAGGAAATCAAGTTTAAAGCCTTCCTTGACTATGCCTTGACACTGGGTGCAGATTACGTTGCAACGGGTCACTATGCTCAGGTGAAGAGAGACCAAGAAGGCGTGGTTCACATGCTGCGTGGCAAGGACAACAATAAGGATCAGACTTACTTTTTAAGTCAACTATCACAGGAACAACTGCAAAAGACTATGTTTCCTCTGGGTCATTTAGAAAAGCCAGAAGTTCGAGCAATTGCTGAAAGAGCTGGTTTGGCTACAGCCAAGAAAAAAGACTCGACAGGTATTTGCTTCATTGGTGAGAAGAATTTTAAAGAGTTTCTGAGTCAATATTTACCAGCCCAGCCGGGTCGCATGATGACCTTGGAAGGCCGAGATATGGGCCAGCATGCTGGGTTGATGTATTATACCATTGGCCAGCGGGGTGGTCTTGGAATTGGTGGACAACATGGTGGTGATAATGAGCCTTGGTTTGTGGTTGGAAAAGATCTCAGCCAAAATATTCTTTATGTCGGTCAGGGCTTTTACCATGACAATTTGATGTCAACCAGCCTTGACGCTAGTCAGGTTCATTTCACAAAAGAAATGCCAGAAGAATTTACTATAGAATGTACAGCTAAGTTCCGTTATCGTCAGCCGGATTCCAAGGTGACAGTTACTGTAAAGGGTGACAAGGCAGTTGTCAACTTTGATAAACCACAAAGGGCTATTACTCCAGGTCAAGCAGTCGTCTTCTATGATGGAGATGAGTGCCTGGGTGGAGGCTTGATTGACAGAGCTTATAAGAATGGTCAAGTCTTGCAGTACATTTAGATTGACAATTCAGCTCAATCTGCTAAAATAAGATAAGCAATACCTATGATGGTCAAAGCTCATGGATGTTGCAGGCTTTTTTGTCCTGCACTTCTAGAGATTTGGCCTTTTTTGGTGAAAAAATGAAGGAAAAAGAAATGTCAAACAATTTTACTGAAAGTTATGATATTATCGTGATTGGAGCAGGACATGCTGGGGTTGAGGCATCGCTGGCTGCTAGTCGAATGGGTTGTAAGGTTCTTTTGGCAACCATCAATATTGAGATGCTGGCTTTTATGCCCTGTAATCCCTCTATAGGAGGCTCTGCGAAAGGCATTGTCGTCCGTGAAGTAGATGCTTTGGGCGGAGAGATGGCCAAGAATATTGACAAGAGCTATATCCAGATGAAAATGCTTAATACCGGCAAAGGCCCTGCAGTTCGTGCTCTTAGGGCCCAGGCGGATAAGGAAGTCTACTCCAAAGAAATGCGGAAGACTGTCGAAAATCAAGAAAATCTGACCTTGCGGCAAACTATGATTAATGAAATCTTGGTAGAAGATGGTAAAGTAATTGGAGTTAAGACAGCAACCCATCAGGAGTATGCAGCTAAAGCCGTCATTGTTACGACTGGAACAGCCTTGCGGGGAGAAATTATCATTGGTGATCTCAAGTATTCATCTGGTCCTAACCATAGTCTAGCAGCCATTCCTTTAGCTGATAATCTGCGGGATCTAGGTTTTGAAATTGGTCGTTTTAAAACCGGAACGCCTCCGCGTGTCAAGGCGTCATCTATCAATTATGATGTGACCGAGATTCAGCCAGGTGATGAAAAGGCCAATCATTTCTCTTACACGTCTCGTGATGAGGACTATGTGAAAGATCAAGTGCCTTGCTGGTTGACTTATACCAATGCAGAAAGTCATGAAATTATCCAAAACAACTTGCATCGGGCTCCTATGTTTTCTGGTATCGTTAAGGGAGTGGGGCCACGCTATTGCCCGTCTATAGAGGATAAGATTGTCCGTTTTGCAGACAAGGAACGCCACCAGCTTTTCTTAGAGCCTGAGGGACGTGATACAGAAGAGGTTTATGTACAGGGGCTGTCAACCAGTTTGCCAGAAGATGTACAGAAGGACTTGGTTCACTCTATCAAGGGTCTAGAAAATGCTGAGATGATGCGGACAGGCTATGCCATTGAGTACGATATGATCATGCCCCACCAGTTACGGGCAACCTTGGAAACTAAGAAAATTTCAGGGCTCTTTACAGCAGGTCAGACCAATGGAACTTCTGGTTATGAAGAAGCCGCTGGTCAAGGGATTATTGCTGGGATTAATGCGGCTTTGAAGATCCAAGGGAAGCCGGAGTTAATCTTGAAGCGCAGTGATGGTTACATTGGAGTCATGATTGATGATTTGGTGACCAAGGGGACCGTAGAACCCTATCGACTTTTGACCAGCCGAGCTGAATACCGTTTGATTCTCCGCCATGACAATGCCGATATGCGTTTGACAGAGATGGGACGAGAAATTGGTCTGGTAGATGATGAGCGCTGGGCTCGTTTCGAGATTAAAAAGAATCAATTTGATAATGAGATGAAGCGTTTGGAATCTATCAAACTAAAGCCTGTTAAGGAAACAAACGCTAAGGTAGAAGCGCTTGGCTTTAAGCCTCTGACGGATGCAGTGACTGCCAAAGAATTTATGAGACGTCCAGAAGTGTCTTATCAAGATGTGGTTCAGTTCATTGGTCCGGCTGCAGAGGAGCTTGATGAAAAGATTATCGAGCTAATTGAAACAGAGATTAAGTACGAAGGCTATATTTCTAAAGCTCTCGATCAGGTTGAAAAGATGAAGCGTATGGAAGAGAAGCGGATTCCAGCAAATATTGACTGGGATGATATTGATTCGATTGCGACAGAAGCGCGGCAAAAGTTCAAGAAAATTAATCCAGAAACGATTGGTCAGGCTAGTCGTATTTCTGGTGTCAATCCAGCAGATATTTCTATTTTGATGGTTTACTTAGAAGGCAAGTCTAGAAGCATTTCTAAAAATCAAGCGAAGTAACTCTTGTAAAAGGCTTAGTTTCCTTTGGGAAGCAGCCTTTTTGTGTAAGTTTACAATAGGTTTACAATGCTGTAAACTTTGAAAGACTATTTTTCGCTTCCTTTACCATTGTTAAATGCTTTGATTATTGGGAGAAATTCGCTTTTTTCTAGGATTTATGGTAAAATGGCGGAATAAGAGGTCTATGATGAAAAAATTTCGTTTTGCCCCAATTCACTTGGCGATGGCGGGTCTAATTTCCTTTATAATCTTAGCCATCTGTCTGAGGCTTTTTGGTGATAGTTTGGCCATGCTAGCTGCTCTCATGCTTGTGCTGGCTCTTTTGATTGTGCTTTTTATCCAGCAACAGAGAGTATCCGAGCTAGATGAGATTGAGCAGATTCATTATGTCAATCATCAAGCAGAAGGAAGCCTCGCTTCCTTGCTGGATAAGATGCCAGTTGGTGTCATTAAAATCAGTGAAGATAATGGTGATGTAGAGTGGTTTAATCCCTATGCAGAACTGATTTTTACAACTGAAGATGGTGATTTTGATGCTGATATGCTCAAGAATATCATGAAGGCTGCTTATTCAGACTCTGGTCATTATGCTACTGTTGGAGACAAGAAATATTCGGTTTACTTGGACCGTGCATCCAGTGTGTTTTATTTTTTTGATGCATCCAATGAATACGAAGCCACCGTTGGTCTGGTAACAACGCGCCCGGTGATCGGGATTATCTCTGTGGATAATTATGATGATTTGGAAGATGTCGTTTCAGACACAGATATCAGTCATATCAATAGCTTTGTGGCCAACTTCGTAGCAGAATTTTCTGAGCAGTTTCACATGTTTTACCGTCGGGTTGGCATGGATCGGTTCTATCTTTTTACGGATTACACAGTGCTGGAACAGCTGATGGAAAATAAATTTTCTATCATTGATCAATTCCGGACGGAAGCTAAAAATCGAGAGCTGTCGCTGACACTCAGTATGGGCTTTTCTTATGGCGATGGCAATCATGATGAAATCGGTCGGGTCGCCCTGCTTAACCTCAACTTAGCTGAAGTTCGGGGTGGGGATCAAGCTGTCGTCAAAGAAAATAATGACAACATGAATCCAATCTTCTTTGGTGGAGGAACGGCGTCAGCTGTTAAGCGCACACGCACCCGTACTCGGGCTATGATGACTGCGATCTCTGATAAGATTAAGAGTGTGGATCAGGTCTTTATAGTCGGACATAAAAATCTGGATATGGATGCCTTGGGGTCTTCTCTTGGTATGCAGCTCTTTGCTAGTAATATCATTGAGAAAGCTTATGTGGTCTATGATCCGTCTCAGATGGCTTCTGACATTGAGCGGTCCATTACAAAGCTCAAGCAGGAAGGGGCTGACTATCTGGTTCCGCTTTCTGAAGCAGTAAATATGGTGACCAATCGTTCGCTCTTGATTATGGTTGACCACTCCAAGATATCTCTGACGCTGTCTAAGGATTTCTTTGATCAATTCAGTCAGATTATCGTAGTCGACCACCATCGTCGTGATGAAGATTTTCCCGAAAATGCTGTGATTGCCTATATCGAAAGTGGGGCTAGCAGTGCCAGTGAGTTGGTAACGGAGCTGATTCAGTTCCAGAATTCTAAAAAGAACCGTCTCAGCAAGATGCAAGCCAGCATTCTCATGGCAGGTATCATGCTTGACACCAAAGGATTTTCATCTCGAGTCACTAGTCGGACTTTTGATGTGGCCAGCTATCTACGAACTCGGGGCAGTGACAGTGTTGTGATTCAGGATATTTCTGCTACGAATTTTGAGGAATATCGTGCGATTAATGAGCTGATTTTAAACGGCAAGAAGATTTTGCCTAATGTCATTGTAGCAGCTGGTCCAGAAGAGAACACTTATGATACAGTTGTCATCAGTAAGGCAGCTGATACCATGCTCTCTATGTCAGGAATTGAAGCCACTTTTGTTGTAAGCAAGAATACCAAAGGCTATGTGTCTATTTCGGCTCGCAGTCGCAGCAAGATCAATGTTCAGCGAATTATGGAAAAGCTGGGAGGTGGCGGTCATTTCAATCTGGCGGCAGCTCAAATTGAAGGCAAAACAGTTTCTGAGGTCCTTCAGTCGCTGAATCAAGAAATTATGGACCAAGTCATTAAAGAGGAAGTAATAATAGACGAGGAGAAAAAAGGATGAAAGTAATTTTTTTAGCAGATGTAAAAGGCAAGGGCAAAAAAGGCGAAATCAAGGAAATGCCGACTGGCTATGCTCAAAATTTTCTGATTAAGAAAAATTTAGCCAAGGAAGCAACAGCGCAGGCTATTGGTGAACTGCGCGGCAAGCAAAAGTCCGAAGAAAAAGCTCACGCAGAACTAGTGGCAGAAGCTCAAGCTATTAAAGCTAAGTTAGCAGAAGAAGATACTCTTGTTGAATTTACTGAAAAAGTTGGTCCGGACGGCCGTACCTTTGGCTCTATTACCAGCAAGAAAATAGCAGAAGAGCTACAGAAGCAGTTTGGCATTAAAATTGACAAGCGCCATATTAAGGTGGACTCACCGATTCGCTCCATTGGTCTGATAGATGTTCCAGTGAAAATTTATCAGGATATAACTGGGGTGATTCGTTTGCGGGTTAAAGAAGGATAATAGTGATTTGAAGGAAGGATTTACCGATGGCAGAGATTGATGAACTCCGAGCTCAGCCTCAGGATATTTTAGCGGAGCAGTCCGTTTTAGGAGCCATTTTCATTGATGAGAGCAAACTGGTCTTTGTTCGTGAGTATATCGAGCCTGCTGACTTCTTTAAGTATGCCAATCGCTTGATTTTCAAGGCTATGATTGACTTGGCTGACCGCGGCGATGCCATTGATGCAACGACTGTTCGCAATATTTTGGACAGCCAGGGTGACTTGCAGAATATCGGCGGTCTCAGCTATTTGGTGGAAGTGGTCAATTCTGTGCCAACCTCTGCCAATGCTGAATACTATGCTAAAATCGTTGCAGAAAAGGCCATTCTAAGGCGGCTGATTTCGCGTCTGACAGAGTCTATCAATCAAGCCTACGATGGTGACCGTCTGTCAGAGGAAATTATTGCCGGAGCTGAAAAAGCTCTGATTGATGTCAGTGAAACTGCCAACCGCAGTGGCTTTAAAAATATCCGTGATGTGCTGAACCTTAATTTTGGCAATCTGGAGGCTCGGTCTCTGCAGACATCAGATATCACTGGGATTGCGACTGGCTACCGTGAGCTGGACAAGATGACGACTGGTCTGCATGAGGAAGAATTAATCATTTTGGCGGCTCGGCCAGCGGTCGGAAAGACGGCCTTTGCCCTTAATATCGCTCAGAATATCGGAACCAAGCTGGATAAGACTGTGGCCATTTTCTCTCTGGAAATGGGGGCGGAAAGCTTGGTGGACCGGATGTTGGCTTCAGAAGGGGTGATTAATTCTCATTCCATTCGTACGGGGCAACTGACAGATGAAGAGTGGCAAAAATATACCATTGCGACAGCTAATCTGGCTAACGCTAGTATCTATATTGATGATACACCAGGGATTCGGATTACAGAGATTCGCTCGCGGGCTCGAAAACTGGCCCAGGAAACGGGCAATTTAGGCCTGGTCTTGATTGACTATTTGCAGCTGATTACAGGAACTGGCCGTGAAAACCGCCAGCAAGAAGTTTCGGAAATTTCCCGGCAGTTGAAAATCTTGGCTAAAGAGCTCAAGGTGCCGGTCATTGCGCTGAGTCAGCTCTCGCGTGGTGTGGAGCAGCGGCAGGATAAGCGACCAGTACTGTCTGATATTCGGGAATCAGGTTCCATTGAGCAGGATGCGGATATCGTTGCCTTCCTTTACCGGGATGATTATTATGATCGGGCTGGTGAGGAGGAAGAAGGCATTCCCAACAACAAGGTTGAAGTCATTATCGAGAAAAACCGGAGTGGAGCGCGTGGTACAGTAGAGTTAATTTTCCAGAAAGAGTATAATAAATTCTCAAGTATTTCCAAAAGAGAGGACGAATAAAGATGAGTGATGCATTTACAGATGTGGCAAAAATGAAAAAAATCAAAGAAGATATCAAGGCGCATGAAGGACAAATCGTTGAGATGACGCTGGAAAACGGTCGTAAGCGCCAAAAAAGCAAGCAAGGCCGTCTGATTGAAGTCTATCCGTCTTTGTTTATCGTGGAATATTCCAATGAAGGCGGTCAGCCAGGGGAAATCTCCAATACCTATGTGGAGTCTTATACTTATTCTGACATTTTGACAGAAAAGAACCTCATCCGTTATTTTGATGAATAGAAAGGCCCAGCGGGTCTTTTTACTTATATTTGAAGCAATTCCTCAGTCAAATCGATGTATATAGAGGATGATAAGCAAAGAAAACAGGTGGTCATCATGATTAAAAATTTAGTTTTTGATTTGGGCAATGTTCTGATTGAATGGAATTCTAAGAAAATCCTGACATATTTTGAACCTGAGAAAGAGCGGCGGCAGGTCCTTAGACAGGCTATTTTTGAGTCAGGTGTCTGGCATAAGACAGACAAAGGAGAGCTGAGTTTGAAAGAAGCCTGTGAGGGAGTCCAGACTCAGCTAGATGCTTCCTATCATTCTGTCGTTAAGAATATCTTTTATCATTGGTATGAGGTTGTGCATGTTTACAGTGGTTTACAGGAAAGAATTCGGCTATGGGCTAATCAGGGCTATCGAATCTATATCTTGTCAACCACTTGTGAGATTTTTTATCATATTGAAAAAGCTGGTTTGTTGCCCATTTACTCACTGTTGTCGGGCTATATCCTTTCCTCAGAGGTAGGTGTCGTCAAGCCAGAAGCAGAGATTTACCAAAAGCTGTTAAAAAAATATAATCTGAATCCAGTAGAATCCGTCTTCATTGATGATATTCAGGCTAACTTAGATACGGCAGCTGAATTGGGCTTTGAAACCATCTTATCCACAAGCGAGACAGAGAATATCAGGGCTATGGAGACTTTGCTGGCTGCGAAAGGAAAGTTTGACTGATTGATGATCGTTTGCTTCACTTATCGTTGAAAAGTAGTGAGTCCAAGCTCCAACCTTGACATTTGCTGATGATTGCGCTATCATAGTCCTATATATGGGAGTCTGTGTACAGTCTGAGAGGAAGTGTAAGCTTCGACCGCACCTGATCTGGGTAATGCCAGCGTAGGAATCATACCGAAAATAGTGGTATTTGTGCGCCTTTTCCATATATGGAAAAGGCCTTTTCTTTTATCATCTTTATCACATTTTGATAATTTAAGAATTGCAGCGCTAAAATGCAGGAAGGGAGGAAAATCGTTATAATGAAAGCACTACAAAGGCTGATGCGGCAGCAAATCGGTCTCTTAGGTATGCTGGGTGTACTTGTCATCTGGCAGGTCATGGGTTGGCTCAAGCTCTTGCCTAAGTTTATCCTGCCGACACCTCTGGAAATCGGTCAGGCCTTTATCAGAGATGCTGGCTTTCTAGCAAGTCATAGCTGGGCGACCTTAAAAGTAGCCTTGCTGGGTTTAGTCTTGGGTGTCATCTTGGCCTGTATATTAGCTGTGTTCATGGACAGCATGAGCTGGCTCAATGATTTAATTTACCCCATGATGGTCGTGGTGCAGACGATTCCGACCATTGCTTTGGCGCCAATCTTGGTTCTCTGGCTGGGTTATGGGATTTTGCCCAAGATTGTGCTCATTATTTTGACGACGACTTTTCCGATTATCGTCAGTATTCTGGATGGTTTTCGGCATTGTGACCCGGATACTCTGACTCTCTTTGAGCTTATGCAGGCCAATCGCTGGCAGATTCTCTGGCATTTTAAGATTCCAGCTAGTATGCCCTATTTCTATGCGGGCTTGCGCGTCAGTGTTTCCTATGCCTTTATCACGACTGTGGTTTCTGAATGGCTGGGCGGTTTCGAAGGCTTGGGTGTTTATATGATTCAGTCCAAGAAACTTTTCCAGTACGATACCATGTTTGCCATTATCATATTGGTTTCGGTCATTAGTCTTCTGGGGATGAAGCTGGTGGCTGTCAGTGAAAAATATGTCATCAAGTGGAAATAGGAGCTCAGCTCTGCTATTTTCCAAATAAAGAAAAGAGGATAATGATGAAAAAAAGTTATAAAGTCTTGTTGGCAGGTTTGGCTGCCGTGTCAATCATTGGCCTAGCGGCCTGCGGTCAGTCGAAATCTACGTCTGAAAGCAAGGATAAAAAGATTGATTTTATCCTAGACTGGTCACCTAACACTAACCATACCGGCCTTTATGTGGCTCAGGAAAAGGGCTACTTCAAGGAAGCAGGCGTGGATGTGGATATCAAGTTGCCGCCTGAAGATAGCAGTTCGGATCTGATTATCAATGGCAAGGCTCCTTTTGGAATTTATTTCCAGGACTCCATGGCTAAAAAACTGGATAAGGGCGCAGAAATCACAGCTGTCGCGGCCATTGTAGAGCATAATACTTCGGGCATTATTTCCAAGAAGTCTGCAGGGATTACTGGACCTAAGGACCTAGCTGGCAAGAAATACGGCACTTGGAATGATCCAGTGGAGCTAGGCATGCTCAAAACTTTGGTTGAAAGCCAAGGCGGCCAGTTTGATGAGGTAGAGAAAGTTCCAAATAACGATTCTAACTCTATCACACCAATTGAAAATGGCTTGTTTGATGCAGCGTGGATTTATCATGGCTGGGACGGCATCATGGCTCAAACTCAGGACATGGACACTAATTTCTTTTATATGAAGGACTATGTCAAGGAGTTTGACTATTATTCTCCAGTGATTATTGCTAATAATGACTATCTGAAGAAGAATCCGGACGAAGCGAAAAAGGTCCTGCAGGCTATCAAGAAGGGTTATCAATATGCCATGGAGCACCCTGAAGAAGCAGCGGATATTTTAATCAAGCATGCGCCAGAGTTGAAAAATAAGCGTGACTTTGTCTTGGCTTCCCAAAAATATCTGTCTGAGCAATATGCATCGGATAAGGACAAGTGGGGTCAGTTTGAGGCTAGTCGCTGGAATGCCTTTTACAAATGGGCCAAGGATAAGGGTATCGTGGACAATGACTTGAGTGACAAGGGATTTAGCAACGATTATATAAAATAATGACAGAAATTAAACTTGAAAATGTAAGCTATGCTTATGATGAGCAGCAGATTTTGAAAGATATCAGTCTACAGGTGGAAGCTGGCCAGGTCGTAGCGATTTTGGGACCAAGTGGAGTCGGGAAAACGACCCTCTTTAATCTGATTGCTGGGATTTTGGAGGTCCAGTCGGGCAGGATTGTCCTAGACGGGCAGGAAAATCCCAAGGGTCGGGTGAGTTATATGCTGCAGAAGGACTTGCTGCTGGAGCACAAGACGGTGTTGGGCAATGTCATCTTACCCCTGCTAATCCGAAAAGTATCCAAAAAGGAAGCGACGGAGCAGGCAACTCAGATTTTGAAGGAGTTCGGGCTCTTTGATGTGGCAGATAAGTATCCACATGAGCTGAGCGGGGGGATGCGGCAGCGCGTGGCTCTGCTGCGGACCTATATGTTCGGTCACAAGCTATTTCTTCTGGACGAGGCCTTTAGTGCTCTGGATGAGCTGACAAAGATGGAGCTACACGCTTGGTATCTGGATATTCACCGTAGGCTGGGTCTGACGACTCTTCTCATTACTCATAGCATCGAGGAAGCTCTGGCTCTCAGTGACCATGTCTATATTCTGAAAAATCGGCCTGGGCAAATCGTGGCAGACCTCCAGCTGACCTGGTCAGACAGCGAGGATAAGGAACTGCAGAAGCTGCAATATAAGCAGGAGATTTTGAGGATTATAGGAGTGTGAAGCAACTGTCGGAATTCTTTTGCTTTCAAGAAACAACTTCAATCAAGCCGTTTGGCTTGATTTTTTGGATGAGCCCCTTTACTTTTGACTTTATTCATGGTACAATAGCCTTTGTGTGAAATAGCAGCAGGAAAGCATGGAGCTCGTCAACAGAACATCAGCTATAAAAGTAGCCTTAGCTGTTTGGGCGAAAATGTTCTGCACGAATCAGGGCTTTCTAAGTGACTATTTCCTCAAAAATATTTTACAGGAGGACATTTTTATGTCACGTTATACAGGACCATCTTGGAAACAAGCTCGTCGTTTGGGTCTTTCTCTTACTGGTACAGGTAAAGAGTTGGCTCGTCGTAACTATGTACCTGGTCAACATGGACCAAACAACCGCAGCAAATTGTCAGAATACGGTTTGCAATTGGCTGAAAAGCAAAAACTTCGTTTCACTTACGGTGTAGGTGAAAAACAATTCCGTAACTTGTTTGTTCAAGCTTCAAAAATCAAAGAAGGAATCCTTGGTTTCAACTTCATGCTTCTCTTGGAGCGTCGCTTGGATAACGTTGTTTACCGTCTTGGTCTTGCGACTACTCGTCGTCAAGCTCGTCAATTCGTAAACCACGGTCACATCCTTGTTGACGGCAAACGCGTTGATATCCCATCATACCGCGTAACTCCAGGTCAAGTGATCTCAGTTCGCGAGAAATCATTGAAAGTTCCAGCAATCCTTGAAGCTGTTGAAGCAACTCTTGGACGTCCAGCATTCGTATCATTCGATGCTGAAAAATTAGAAGGTTCATTGACTCGCCTTCCAGAGCGCGACGAAATAAACCCAGAAATCAACGAAGCACTTATCGTTGAATTCTACAACAAAATGCTTTAATTTGTATTTGTTCAGAAGCCGGGAAACCGGCTTCTTTTTTAATATTCTCAGTGAACTAATAAAGCTGATTTTAACTAAAAAGGTTGACGAAAACTTGAGTTTGCTCAATTTTCTATAACTCTAAGAGCAAGGAAAAGGAGACAGATATTTTTCAGAAATTTAGTGATTTCTTTCTGCTCCTATCTAATCAGGTGAGACACTCTGTAAAGATTTTTTCCAGCTTTTTTACGGAAGATTTGCTGAAATGGTGTATAATGGGGACAAGACACAAACAGAAAATTGTATGAAAGGAGTAGCGATGAAGGTTCTAGTGACAGGAGCGACTGGCTTTCTAGGAAAGTATGTTGTTGAAGAGCTGGCTGAACAAGGCTATCAGGTGCGGGCTTTTGGTCGTAATCTGAAGGCTGGTCGGCAGTTAGAAGGTTCTTCAGTAGAGTTTTTTGCTGGAGATTTTACCAGAGAAGAAGAAATTTTTGCAGCCTGCGAAGGAGTGGATGCAGTGGTGCACGCTGGTGCTCTCTCAACGATTTGGGGACCATGGGAGCAGTTTTATCAGACCAATGTAGTAGGAACCAAGTTGGTTATGGAAGCCTGCCGACATTTTGGAGTGCAACGACTGGTCTATATTTCCTCTCCGAGTGTTTATGCTGCCGCGCGTGACCAACTTGCTATCAAAGAAGAGGCTGCTCCTCAGGAGAATGAGCTGAATTTCTATATCAAAAGCAAGCTCATGGCTGAGCGGATTGTCCGAAGCTATCCTCAAGTTCCATCGGTTATCTTACGTCCTAGAGGGCTTTTTGGTATTGGAGATACCAGTATCTTTCCTAGGATTCTGCGCTTGAGCCAAAAACTGGCGATTCCACTCATCAGAAATGGTCAGCAAATAATGGATATGACCTGTGTGGAAAATGTGGCCTTGGCTGTTCGTCTAGCTTTGGAAATTCCAGAAGCTCAAGGACAAGTTTACAATATTACCAACGGAGAATCCCGTAGTTTCAAGGATATGCTGGATGAAGCTTTAGATGGTTTACAGGTTCGTAAACGTTATATTAAGTTACCTGCTGCTTTTCTAGGTCTTCTGGCACAGGGCTTTGAAAGCTTTTATCGCTTTTTTAACATTGAAAAAGAGCCACCTCTGACTCTTTACACTTATTACTTAATGCGTTACAGTCAAACGCTGGATATATCAGCAGCAGTAAGGGATTTGGGCTATCAACCCAAGTTGACAATCAGTGAAGGGATTGCAAAATATGTCCAACATTATCGAGAAAATTGAGTATCTTCAGCCTGGACGCTGCAGCAGTCACTTGCAGCAGATGTTTAAGGGAGTTGCCAAGAAAAAAATGATTTTTCCAGCTGGTGTTTTCCTCTTGAAGCATCGTGAGAAAGGCTATATTCTCTACGACACTGGCTATTCTCCAGCTATTCTGAAGCCCAATTTTAAATACTGGCTTTATGGTCTGGGAACGCCTGTTGATATGTCAGAAGAGGAGCGTGTAGATCGTCTGCTTGAGCAAAAAGGAATTGCGCCAGAAGATATTTCTTATGTCATCTTGTCGCACTTGCATCCAGATCACATCGGCGGAGCCGCTTTCTTTCCCAAGGCCCGCTTCATTCTGACCAAGACCGTTTTCAAAACGTATCAGCATGCCAAACTGAAGGATTTGATTTTTAAGGAATTTCTTCCGCAGGATTTTGAGAGTCGGTTGGAAGTGGTGGAACCTCAGCAGGTGCAAGCAGCATTCCTCTATCGCAAGACAGTCGACTTGTTTGGGGATGGCAGTATATATCTGGCCTCAGTTGATGGCCATGCTGCTGGTCAAGCTTGTCTCTTTTTGCCAGATTATCATCTGTTTATCGGAGCTGATTTGTGCTGGGGCGTGGATCTGTTGCCGTATACAGAGCAGATGCGTTTCTTGCCGTCACTGATCCAAGATAGCAAGGAAGAATACATGACCGGTGTGGCCTTGCTTCGGCAGTTACTTGCTGTTGGCTATCAGGTGCTAGTCAGTCATGATCCGGCTGAGAGAGCGGAGCAGATTTTGTATGAAACTAGGAACATTTCTAAAAACCTTTAGCGTCATGCGCTGGGGGCATCGATTTAAAGATCGACAGGCCTTGGAATGCTATCAAATCAAGGCTTTAGCAGCCTATCGGGAATTTCTGCAGCAGGAATCACCTTATTTTAAATCAGGTATTCCAGCAGATTTTAAGATGAATAAGGCCTTTATGATGGAGCATTTCAATGAGCTCAATACTCAGGGGCTGGATCGTGATGAGTTACTAGCCTTGGCTCTGGAGAGCGAGCGGACACGTGATTTCAGCCCCATGATAGGAGAAATTGCTGTCGGCCTGTCTTCAGGAACATCTGGTCACCGAGGCTTGTTTGTCACCACTGAAAAGGAGCGCAGTATGTGGGCGGCAGCTATCTTGGCCAAGATGCTGCCTAAAGGCAAACTCTTTGGACATAAAATAGCCTTCTTTCTTCGGGCAGATAACCAACTCTATCAGACTGTCAATTCAGGCTTGATTTCTCTGGAGTATTTTGATACTTTTCAGGGAGCCGAAGAGCACGTAGAGCGCTTGAATGCTTACCAGCCGACAATTTTGGTGGTACCAGCATCAATGCTCTTAGAGCTGTCCAAACAAGTCCAAGTGGGAAATTTGCAGATTGCCCCTAGCAAAGTCGTATCAGTGGCAGAAATTTTGGAAGAGCCGGATCGGCAGAGGATTCAAGCAGGATTTGGTCTGAAAAAGGTAGATCAGGTCTACCAGGCGACCGAGGGCTTTCTAGCTTGCAGCTGTGCCTACGGCAATCTTCATCTAAACGAAGACATTGTCCATGTAGATAAACGCTACTTGGATGATAGACGCTTTTATCCAATAATTACGGATTTCAAGCGGACTTCTCAGCCAATTTTTCAATATGAGCTGAATGATATCTTGGTGGAAAATCCTCAACCTTGCCCCTGCGGTTCGGTCTTTACACGGATTGATAGGATTGAGGGCCGGTCGGATGATATTTTCATGTTTGAAAATGCTGCAGGTCAGTCGGTGGAGGTCTTTCCAGACTTTATCCGCCGTTGTCTGCTCTTAGTTGATGGGATTGGAGAATATCAAGTCGCTCAGAAAAAGGATCGTTCTCTGACCATTGCTATCGAACATCGCAGTCAGCAGCGAGAAGACGAGATTGTCCAGCAGTTTCAAAACTTGGCAAGTGATAAAGACTTTCTTATGCCGGCTATTTCTTTTGAAGGTTATCAGCGGGACAGAAGCCGTAAGTTGAAACGTATCTATCGGGCTTAAGAATGCTCCAAGTGGAAAAACATATGAATCAGAGGCTCAAGTGCTTTGGCAGTTTACCCAACTGTCAAGCAGTCTCAAGTCTGACAAGAAGGAGTTTAATATGACAGCAGTAAAGAATCATATAAAGATTGTTGGTTATGGTACGCATCTACCTAGAAATACCGTGACTTTTAAGGATCAGACTCGATATCGGGTAGTGGAAAATGAAGAAACCCAGCTTTCCATGGCGGTTAAGGCGATTGAAAAAGCCTTAGAGCAAGCGGGCTTGACTATCAAAGACATCGATTGTATCGTGTCAGCTAGTGCAGTGGGCGTTCAGCCTATTCCCTGCACCGCGGCCCTGATTCATGAGTTGGTAGCCAAGGGCTTGTCCATTCCAGCCATGGATATCAATACGACTTGCACCAGCTTTATCTCGGCTTTGAGTCTCATGTCTCATTTGTTGGAGGCTGGTGAGTATCATAGAATCCTCATCGTGTCCAGTGAGGTTGGAAGTTTGGGTCTCAATCCCAATCAGAAGGAAAGTTTTGAGTTGTTCAGTGACGGGGCGGCTGCTTTGATTTTTGAAGCAACAGAGGAAGAGAGAGGTGTCATCTCCAGCCTGCAGCGGACCTGGTCTGAGGGAGCTCATGATACAGAGATTCGCGGTGGTTTGACATCGTTTCAGCCTAAGGAGTATTCAGATGCTACCAAGACTCACTACATGTTTGACATGAATGGTAAGAAGATTCTCTTGCTCTCTGCCAGAAAAATTCCAGAAATGTTTAAAGAATTTAAAGAAAAGAGTGGCCTCAGCCTGTCTGACTTGGATTATATCATTCCACATCAGGCTAGTCGTGCCCTGCCAATGGTCATGCGCAGCTTGGGTATTCCTGATGATAAATACCTTAATATTGTGCAAGACTATGGGAATATGGTGTCAGTAGCAGTGCCTTTTTCTCTCTGCTATGCTCTGGAGCGCAATCTAGTCAAGGAGGGGGACACTATTGCTCTGATGGGAACAGCAGCTGGCATGACAGTTAATATGCTGGCTATGAAACTATAATATAAGAAAAATAGGGTGTACAGAACCAAAAGAGGTTTTGTACACCCTGTTTAATTTTTCAAAATATGAAAATAGCTGGAACCCATTGGGTTCCAGCAACTTCTTACAGCATTTTCAAAAGAAATTCTGCTATTTGTTCAGGACTTTCTTTTTTTCCTCTTGCAATCCACATTTGGCAGACACCAAAGAAGGCGTTGGCGAGAAAAACCCTGCTGTATTCTTTTTCAAAATGATTGTAAACACGTCTACTAAAACGGTCCTGCAGACTATCCGCTAGCATCACCTGCAGCTTATGGCGCAGGAAGTTTTGAATCTCTTTCGTGCCGTTTTCTGTCAAAAGAGCAGCCAAGAGCGGCTCTAGCTGAAGGAACTGAAAGACCTCTGTAATCGCAGTTTGAATATCTTCTTGATTATTCTCAAAAATATATCCCAACTGATGAAAGAGGTTTTGCTGATAACGTTCAATCATATCGTACTTGTCCTTGTAGTGAGTATAAAAACTACTACGGCTGATGCCAGCAGCTTGAGCTAGCTGTACAGTAGTGATATGGTCGAAGGACTGCTTATGCAGTAGTGAAACCATGGCTCTTTCAATAATAGCCTTGGTTTTTCGGCGCTTATTGCTTTCTAACATAAAATCTCCCTTTGAGGCTAAGCCTCAGTCTGCTCTTCAAGCTAATAACTATCATAGCAAACTACTTTTTCTTTTTCTCCACATACCATTATATCAAATGTTTTTCCAGTGGAAAAGAGTTAAATTCCGGAATTAAGCATAGATAGTCAAAATTTTATCTTAATTATGCTTGGTTGACTGGTAAAATAATAAAGCCGAGGCTTTTGTTATGAACATTATTTGAAGTAGAGATAGTCGGGATCAGGAGTGACGTAAAGTAGCTCGCCTTCCTGTGAGAAGATAATAGAAATCTGTTCATTTTTATAAGAGTAAATTGTATAGGTATTTTACAACCTTGATGCTTGAGCAATATCAACTGCACCTGCTAAGAAAGCACGCGCCTGTTCGTTGCTTATTTTTGCTCCTGAACCATCGGCTGACAGCAGTGTTTCACATGGAACCCTATCATCAAGTTAAAAGCTCGATACTTGACTCCATTTACCTCGCTTATCATTCTAATATAATGCTGATTTTCTGTGTACTTACCAGTGGAAAAAATTTTTTATCTACATGATTGAAAGCTTGAATACAGTAGAACCAACTTATTCCGCTTCCTTGCAATCTTTTTAAACAAAATTAGACACGGTGTACAATTTTTAAAGAATAAACTTGTATTAATTTTCGATTGGTGTATAATCAATTTTATCGAAATTTGGACACTGTGTATAATTTTAGGAGGTAGACATGTTAAAAGAATGGAAAGCTATTTTAAAAAAGCCGGCTTTTATCATTGTGATGTTGGGAGTCTCTATGATTCCAGCCTTGTATAACGTTATTTTCTTAAGCTCCATGTGGGATCCATATGGAAAGGTATCGGACTTGCCAGTGGCGGTCGTCAATCAGGATAAAGCTGTAACTGCTAGTGGTAAGACCTTGTCTATAGGCGATGATGTTGTTTCCAGCCTCAAGGAAAATAAAAATCTGGATTTTCACTTTGTCAGTAAAGAAGACGCTCAGGATGGTCTGGAAAAGGGTGATTACTACATGGTTGTGACGCTTCCAAGTGATTTATCTGAACGTGCAGCCAGTATTTTGACCGATAATCCTCAGCAAATGAAGATAAACTATCAAACGTCTAGCGGTCATAGTTTTATTGCTGGTAAGATGAGTGATTCAGCCATGGCTTCTTTGAAGCAGATGGTGGCGCAAAATGTGACGGATACTTATACAAGCGCCTTATTTAAGAATATGGGAGACCTAAAGACTGGCTTGGTGAAGGCATCTGATGGTGCTCAGCAATTAGCATCCGGCAGTCAACAACTAGGTTCAGGCAGTCAGACAATTACAGATAATTTAAGAACTCTGAATCAAGCTACGAGCAAATTATCGTCCGGTGCAGCTCAATTTAACACAGGACTACAGACTTATACTGGGAGTGTTGCACAAGTATCGTCTGGACTGGGTAGTTTGTCAAATGGGATAAACACTTATGCTAATGGTGTAAGTACTGTGGCCGCAGGTGCAAATCAGCTGTCGGGTCGATCCGCAGACTTATTGGGAGGAGTCCAACAGCTCACCCAGTCAGGAGATGGAGTTCAGGCCTTATCAACAGGTGTGACGAATCTGAATACGGGCTTGGCTACATTAAAGTCATCGGTAGATACAACCTTAGCTAACAATCAGCAAAATGTGAATGATTTGGCAACTGGTTTGACACAGTTGAATGCTAGTATTCAAGCTGCAGCAAGTGACTCAGCAGTATCAATAGACAGCATTGAAGCTTCACTGACTAGCATAGCGGCATCCGCTCAGGCCATTATCAATAATAATCAAGACGCCAAGGCCGCAGCTTTGGCAAGTGTCCAAGGGACCAGCGCTTATCAAGGCCTTTCTAGTGAGGCTAAGGCTGAGATTGATGCAGCAGTCGGTGCTAGTCAAGCGGGAAGTGACCAATCTGCTCAGGCGATTTTATCAGAAGTTGATACAATGAGGACCTCTCTTGAAACGATAAAAGGCGCTAGTCAAACAAAACTTAGTCAGTTAGAAGGTGCATCAAATCAAGTTCTGCCACAGGCAGCTAACATGATTAATGGCCTTTATAATGGCTTATCAACAGTGAGTACTAGCCTCGGTTCAGCAAGTGGAGGAGTCAATCAACTAGTCGCAGGTGTAGATACCTTAAATGAAAAATTAACGACTGGCGCAACACAATTGGAACAAGGGGTGACAAGCTATACCAATGCAGTCGGTCAGCTATCTGAGGGGACATCAGCTTTGGCAAGTAAGAATCCTGATTTGCTAGTAAATACAACAAAATTAGCAAACGGGGCAGCACAATTAACAGATAAATCGCCAGAATTGACCTCTAGTTTCGGGAAATTAGCAGATGGAACCAATCAATTAGCGAACGGTACAGAAAAGCTGGCTGATGGCAGCAGTGCTTTAACAGATAATCTCTCCAAACTTACTGTGGCAACGAGCGATTTGTCTAATGGCCTCACGGATGCAGGCGATAAATTGTCGGCTGTTTCAACCAAGGAAGACAATGCAAAAACTCTAGCAGATCCTCTGACGCTGAGCAAGACAGATGAGAATAGGGTAGAAAAAAACGGAATTGGGATGGCGCCATATATGATTTCAGTAGCTTTATTTGTGGCGGCTATTTCAACCAATATCATCTTTAGCACACTTCCATCAGGGGAAGAACCTAAGACGAAACGAGATTGGCTGAAGGCCCGTATAGAGGTAAATGGAGTCATTTCTGTCGTGGCGGGTGTTTTGGTCTATGGTGCTGTGCACTTGATAGGCCTATCTGCTAACCATGAGTGGGCAACCCTTGGTTTGATTGTCCTAGCCAGCATGACCTTTATGGCTCTTGTGACAGCTTTGGTTACTTGGAATAGTAAGCTCGGCGCCTTTGCTTCTCTGATTCTTTTGCTTTTACAACTGGCTTCTAGTGCAGGAACTTATCCATTGGAGCTGACTAGTAAGATTTTCCAAGTTATCAACCCTTGGCTGCCAATGAGCTATTCTGTATCGGGCTTACGCCAAACGATTTCTATGAACGGTCAAATTGGTAGTCAGGTGCTCTTCCTTACTTTTGTTTTAGTTCTTTTCATGGTGCTTGGTACTCTGGTCTATCGAACAGATAAAAAACAGCTAGCTTAGGGCTCGTACTTTTATGAATCTGTAAAAACTTAGATGAAAAGTCTATCTGTAATTCGTTTACTTTTTCTCTCATCAACATCTCCTGAAAAGGGAGATGTTTTGTTTTCTTTAAGTTTTCTTTATCTTTCTTTTAAGTTTTCATCTTTAAAATTGCATTACATTCAAGAAAGATAGAGAGGTGAGAAGCCCATGGCAGAAAAAATTTTTCAACATCATTTTCAGCGCTTTGAAACCAAATACATCATTTCCAAGGAAACCTTGCTGGATCTATTGCTAGAGTTTGAAGGCTATCTGGTGGAGGATGATCGAGCTTATTCGACCATTAACAATCTCTACTACGATACGCCGTCTTATCAGCTCATTCGTGAGTCCTTGGAAAATCCTTGCTTTGACGAGAAAGTTCGCTTGCGAACCTATCAAGAGCATCCGACCGAGGATAGTCAAGTCTTTTTGGAAATCAAGAAAAAGACGGAGAATCTGGTCACCAAACGCCGGCTTGCAGCAGATTTGCTGACAGCAGAAGCCTATCTGGACGGTGATTACAGTCAGCTGACTGACCTTCAGATAGATAAGGAAATGGCCTGGTTGACCCAGCATTTTGGCCATATTCAGCCCATGATGTATATCGGCTACAATCGTTATTCGATGAAGGGGATTGAGGACGAGCGAATTCGGATTACCTTTGATCACGACCTGACCTACCGTCCTTATGATCTGAGTCTCTTAGACGGTCGCCATGGAGATTATCTCCTGCCAGCCAATCATGTCATTATGGAAGTTAAGATTCCAGAAGCTTGTCCGCTATGGCTGAGCGAGATTATGGATCGCTACCAGCTGTCTCCAAGCTCTTTTTCCAAATATGGCTTTGCCTATAAAAAGGCAAACTGTATCAGCAGTAAATAAGATAGATAGGAAAAGAAAAATGAAACAATCAAAATCAACCCTTAAAAAAATTAAATTGATGATTCCACTGGTCTTGATGACAGCAGTGCTAGGAGCATGCAGCTCAAACGCCAGCAGTTCTACAACTTCAAGCAGGACCCAGGCTGCTAATGCTACAAGCACCAGTCAGACCAAGACCAATACTTCTGATTATTTTTCCTCAGAGGACTCAGACGCTTCTTATGATGAGTCTAAGGCGACGACCATCAGCCTAAGTGGCTCCAGTGCTAAGACCTCTGGTGATGGCGCTAGCGTCTCCGGCTCTACTGTGACAATCTCAGAAGCTGGGACCTATGTCGTTTCTGGAACGAGCGAAAATGTGCAGATTGTCGTCAAAGCAGGTAATAGCGACAAGGTTCAAATCGTCCTAAATGGCGTAACCATGAGCGGGACAGACGCAGCTATTCTAGTAGAAAATGCGGGTAAAACAAGCCTGACTCTGGCTGACGGCAGCCAAAACACAATCTCAGACTCATCAAATCACAGTGATACGGATGCAGATGCAGCTATCTATAGTAACTATGACCTGACTCTCAATGGCTCTGGAAGTCTGACAGTTGACGGCAAGTATGAAACAGCGATTAAGTCTGAGCAGACCTTGCGGGTGACAGGTGGCACTTATACGCTCAAGGCAGCTAAGAATGGTCTGTCTGCAGCTTCAGCCATTAATATCAAGGACGCTACTATCGATATCACAGCGACAGAAGATGCTATCCACGCGGACAATGATGAAGATACTTCTCTGGGAAATCTCTATATTCAGTCCGGCACTATCACGATTAATGCAGGTGATGATGGTCTACACGCTAGCAATATTGCTTTGATTGATGGTGGAACGATTACGGTTTCCAAGAGTGTAGAAGCTCTGGAAGGAACCAATGTTACCATTAACGGAGGCAAACTGGATCTTTATGCGACGGATGATGGGATCAATGCAGCTAGTGACGTAACTGGCGCTGATATCTTTATAAAGATTACCGGTGGCGATATCAAGGTCGAGGTCGGTGAAGGTGATACAGACGCTATCGACTCCAACGGCGATGTCATTATGTCAGGAGGAAACTTAGACATTACTTCTACGGTATCTGCCTTTGACTTTGACGGAACGGCTACCTATACTGGCGGTACCATCACGGTCAATGGTGAAAGCCGAACAGAAATCACAGCAGACGGACCTGGCGCTGGTGGACCTGGTGGTGGCGGTGCCCCAGGCGGCCAAGGCGGTTTTGGTGGACGATAAGAAAATAAGGCAGTTCAATTTGAACTGCCTTATTAATTTATGAAAAAGACGGGGATGCAGCTATGTTTCTGCAAAGTAATCTTTTATAGAAGACTTAAGAGAGACGATAAATTTTCTATAGTGAAATCAGGTTTTTCTTCTAGTCGTTGGGGTTGGTAATAAGCACTAAAACCTTGTTTTAACCAGATAGTTGTCATTCCTAGTGCTTTAGCAGGTATGATATCATTGTCTATTCGATCACCAATCATAATAGCTTGTTTAGCAGGGCAATGAGCTTTCTCTAAAGCTAAAGTGAAAATGGCAGGGGAAGGCTTGGCAAGTCCGAGCTCTGCAGAAGAGACAACTAAATCAATCCATTGATATAGTCCCATTTTTTTCAAACGTTCTTTTAGGCCAGGTAGTTGGTTGGCGATGATTCCGATTTTATATCGGTTGTGCAATTCTTTTAAGACCACTTGGGCATCTGGGTATAATTTCTCCAAATTAGAGTTCCAAATGGGACGTTCTAAGTTAAATTCTTTTATTGTCTCCAAGTCTCCCTTTTTGCCTTCTTTAAACAGTTCAACCATACGAGCATAAAAAATATCGTAGTTAATATTTGTCCCTGTAATTGCTCTCCTAATTCTATCTTGATAGGCTTCTTTTTCATCAATCAAAGTAGAGCCAATGTCAAAAAACAACCATTTATGAGCTGACATTTCACTACCTCCACAATAATTATGATATGTCTTACTCATCTATCTTAATCAACATCGTCTCCGTATCCACCGTCACTTGAGCACCGATGGTAATGGTAAAGAGTGGCTGAGTATGAGCAAAGTCCAAGTCATAGAGGACAGGAATTGTCTTTAGAATAGGATGTTTATCCAAGATATAAAGGAGCAGCTCCTCTGTCATCTGACATTCTTTTGGAAAGCGGCCGATGAGAAGGGCCTGTGGGTTAGGATAGGCCTGAAGGAGGGCAGCTAGATTGCGTTCAAACTCCACATATTCATCTTCCTCCGCCTCTTCAACAAAGAGAACATAGTTTTCATCTGTTGGGGCATAGGGTGTTCCACGCAGGAGTGAGAAGGTGGAGAGATTGCCGCCGATAGCAGTGGCTTGGGCTTGCCCGTGGTGATAAACTTTCCACTCCGTCTTATGAAAGGTCAGTGGGGCATGAGGCAGATACCAAGCATTGTCGCCCCATTTTTCACTAGGAGTCAGCTCGTAAGAAGTCTGGCTGACGGCCTTGAGCCAGCTCTCGGTCTGATAGTCCTGCAGGGCATCCATTTTAAAGCTGGAGTAGGACGGTCCCATGTAGGTTTTCATGCCGGTCTTACTATAGATCGCGTTGAGCAAGGCTGTTGTGTCTGAGTAGCCGCAGAAAATCTTAGGATTTCTAGCAATCAACTCAAAGTCCAGATAGGGCAGGAGCTCATTGCAGTTAAAACCTCCGATGGTGGCCAGAATAGCATCAACGGAATCATCCGAAAAGGCAGCATGGATGTCTGCCACCCGGCTTTCGATGGAGGCAGAGCCTAACATATCATTTTCCAGATAATGCTCCGAAAAAGACACGATAAAACCCAGCTTTTCCAAGCGCTCCTTGGCGGCTAGATTGGCCTCAAAGCCACCGATGTGTTCGATGGACGCCGAGGGGCTGACGACCCGAATGTGCATACCAGGTGTGAGTTTTTTCATAGGGACCTCCTTGTGATAAATTTTTATAGAATATCATAGCACAAAGGCCAAGACCTGTAAAGCAAACTTAGGTCAGTGCGGGAATTTTTATCAAAAAAAGGGAGCCGCTGAAGACTCCCTGATTGTATATATTCTTTTCTATGATTTATTCGCTGAGCTTAATGCTACCGCTTTGGGCGCTGGCAGTAAGTGTAGTTGTCGGATTTTCGACTTTACGGATGGCAGAGTCGCCAACATCATCGCCTTTGGTGTGCTCTACATTCATACCACTAGGGATGTCAATTTCACCTAGATTCGTTTTCAGATCAAAGGATAGCTGCGACAAACTGCCAGAAACCAGATGCAGATTAATATCGCCCAATTGGCCAGTGATAGAGATTGTATCAGCTAATTCCAACTGTTCAGAGTTCAGTGAGCCGCTTGAGATTTTCAGAGTGCTGTCGGAGATTTTGCTTGAGTTTAGGTTGACATCTCCTAGAGAGTTTGCTATTTCGCCCGATGCGAACTGGCTGTTGCTCAGAGTGATGGTACCCGAAGAATCAATGATTTTTCCAGAGCTAATCTGACTGTTATTAAGGGTAATGTCTCCCTGAGAGTTCTTAAATTTACCAGATGCGAATTGGCTATCATTTACAGTCAACGAGCCATTGGATAGAGAGAAGTCAGCATTTTTGGCTGATAGATTGGACAGCGTAACATCTCCTAATGACGAACTGCCGCTGAATGTCTCAAGCTTGGTCCCCTTGGGCAGGGAAAGCTCCACAGTACGCTTCTCCTGAGATTCTTGGTCAAATAAGCTGAGTAAGGAGCGGATGCCAGTGCTTATGTGGAAGGAGCGGATGTCAGTGCTTATGTGGAAGGAGTCTGCACCATCTTCCTTGATGTTTAAGTTTCCGTTTTCAGAACTTGTTGTTATTTTTCCAAGCATGCTGCCGCCAATCTGATAGTTGCCGTCTCTTTGGTAATAGGTCAAGTGAGCCTTGTCATCAGGAGATTCGCTGATGACGAGGTTTCTAGCTGCTAAGTTGATATTTAGGGAAGAAAGATCAGAGAAACTTTCTTCTTTTTTCGTTAGTTTTACCTTGCTTTTGGTAGAATTGACCAAGTCATTGACACCGCCTGTAATGGAGCCGATAGTTGTCAGGGCTCCACCAAAGAGGCAGGCTAAAATAGCTGCAGATAAAAGAGGTTTTTTCAATTTGATGTTAGCCATGACGTGTTCCTTTCTTTGCGAAAAGTTGAGCTAGTTTGACAAAGCCAGCCTTGCCAAACTGAGTAACAGGAGAAATGCCTGCGTAGAAGATGCCGGACAGTCCCAGAACTAGAACACTGAGCCCCAGAGTGAACAGGAAGGCCGGGATCGATGTTGTCAGTCCCACTGTCAAAGTGTCCCAGATCAGGCTGATGCCAAAAATAAAGAAGGCAAAGGCACCTATAGCCATGACTAGAGCAAAGATAAAGACGAAGAGGAAGAAAACGAAAGTCAAAAGAGCTGCTACTATAAAGAGCGGAATAGCCAAGGGTGCTGCCAAAATGGATAGGATAGCAATCTGGACGATGTTCTTAGTGTTTTTTGATGAACTGCTGTCTTGATTATCTTCCTCGACTTTTTTGTCCAAAAGATTCAACATAATCTCGTGGGCCGCTTCCTTAGGGCTGCCTAAATCAGCAATAGCAGCTGCCTCCCCCTCTGGACCTACCTCGTCGAAGTACTCAGTGAAGTAATCCATAGTTTCTTCATAGTCCTTGCGTGGCAGTTTTTTCAGATATTTTTCTAGCTCAGCTAGATACTCGGTTCTTGTCATGACGGATGCTCCCTTCTATAATACCGCTGATGGTCGTGGTATAGGTTTGCCACTCTTCTTTTAGAGTGAGTAGATGTTCATGCCCGTAGGCAGTGAGTGAATAGTATTTTCGTTTTCGTCCTTGGTACTCCTGCGAATAAGTCGTGAGGCAGTCATTTTGCTCCAGCTTCTTCAGAATAGGGTAAAGTGTTGATTCTTTGATATTGGCAATCAGCTTGATCGTCTGGCTGATTTCATAACCGTAGGAATCGTCTTTTTCAAGGATGGCTAAGATGAGAAACTCAATCAAAGCCGATGATGTGGGGAAAGACATAGGACCACCTCCTTGTGTAAAATATTTATATATAATCTTTCTATATATAGTCTACAACCTCTTAGGAAAAAAGTCAAGCAAAATATATAAAATTTTTATATATTTTTTGAAAAAGTCTTTTAATGGCTGTTTATAAGGCACATCAAAGTACCTTTCTTCCTTACAAGAACTTTACATCTTCCTTAGCTTTTGTGTTGAAAACATCTTCCATAAAATGGTAAAATGGTGTAAGTCTAACTAAAAATATAAGAGAGATCAATGAAAAAACATCAAACCCTATATAAATTTTTGGGCCAAACCCTACTATATTTTGTTATCTTTCTGGCCTTGCTTTATTTCTTTAGCTATCTAGGTCAGGGTCAGGGTGGCTTTATCTATAATGAATTTTAATGTGAGAGAGTAGGAAACAATGTCAAATAAAGTGATACATGATATGATTGAAGCGATTGAGCATTTTGCTCAGGTGCAGCCGGATTTTCCGGTCTATGATATTTTAGGTCAAGTTCATACTTATGGTGATTTAAAGAAGGATTCCGATTCACTGGCGGCTCAGATTGACCGTCTGGGACTTCCTGACAAGTCTCCGGTTGTGGTCTTTGGCGGTCAGGAATACGAAATGCTGGCTACTTTTGTGGCCTTGACCAAGTCTGGTCATGCCTACATCCCTATCGACAGTCATTCAGCCTTGGAGCGCGTGGCAGCGATTGTGGAAGTTGCTGAGCCAAGCTTGATTATTGCCATCAATGATTTTCCGCTGGCAGATGTAGCTGCTCCTATTTTCAGTGCGGAGCAAGTTCAGACAGCCTTCAGAGAGGGAGCGTCCTATGAGCTTAGCCATCCGGTGCAGGGAGATGACAACTATTACATCATTTTCACATCGGGAACGACTGGCAAACCTAAGGGAGTGCAGATTTCCCACAATAATTTGCTCAGCTTTACGAATTGGATGATTACGGATAAGGAGTTTGCGACTCCGAAGCGTCCTCAAATGTTGGCTCAGCCTCCATATTCTTTTGACTTGTCAGTCATGTATTGGGCGCCGACTTTGGCCTTGGGAGGGACTCTTTTTGCCCTGCCTTCGGCTGTGACTCAGGATTTCAAGCAGCTGTTTGAGACGATTCTTAGTCTGCCTATTGCTATCTGGACTTCGACGCCTTCCTTCGCGGATATGGCCTTGCTGTCGGATGACTTTAACAGCCAGAAGCTGCCTCAGCTGACGCATTTCTACTTTGACGGCGAGGAGTTGACGGTCAAGACAGCTCAGAAGCTTCGCGATCGCTTCCCTCAAGCTCGCATTATCAATGCTTACGGTCCGACTGAGGCAACAGTGGCCCTGTCTGCGGTAGCAGTGACAGACGAGATGCTGCAAAATTGCAAGCGCCTGCCGATTGGCTATACCAAGGCGGACTCTCCGACCTTTGTCATTGACGAAGAAGGACAGAAAGTACCGAATGGCCAGCAAGGAGAAATCATCGTCTGCGGTCCAGCCGTATCCAAGGGCTATCTGAATAATCCTGAGAAGACAGCGGAGGCCTTCTTTGAATTTGAAGGTCTGCCAGCCTATCATACAGGAGATGTCGGCTCAATGACAGATGAAGGCCTGCTGCTTTACGGCGGCCGGATGGATTTCCAGATCAAGTTTAATGGTTTCCGTATTGAGCTGGAGGATGTATCTCAGAACCTGAACAAATCGAAATACGTTGAGTCTGCAGTGGCTGTGCCCCGCTACAATAAGGACCACAAGGTCCAAAATCTGCTGGCCTATGTCATTCTCAAAGACGGTGTGGCTGAGCAGTTTGAGCGGGAAATCGATATTACCAAGGCAATCAAGGAAGATCTGCAGGATATTATGATGTCCTACATGATGCCGTCCAAGTTCCTCTATCGAGAAACCCTGCCTTTGACCCCGAATGGCAAGATTGACATTAAGGGGCTGATTAGCGAGGTCAATAAGCGATGATGGATTTCTTGAAACAGCTGCCTCACTTGGAACCCTACGGCAATCCAATTTACTTTGTCTATATCGTTCTGGCAGTTCTGCCAATCTTTGTCGGACTTTTCTTTAAGAAACGCCTTCCCCTTTATGAAGCCTTGGTCAGCTTGGTCTTTATCGTCCTGATGTTGACAGGTCCCAGTCTGGCGCAGCTTTGTGCTTTGTTAGGCTATGTCATTTGGCAGATAGTCTGGGTTTATTCATACAAGCTCTATCGCCAGTCGCGGGACAGCAAGTGGATATTTTATCTGCATACCTTGCTGGCGGTTCTGCCGCTTGTGCTTGTCAAGGTAGAGCCCGCAATCAGCGGTCATCAGTCTCTCTTTGGCTTTTTGGGAATTTCCTATCTGACCTTTCGTTCGGTAGGAATGATGATTGAGATGCGGGATGGGGTTCTGACAGAATTCACACTCTGGGAGTTCCTACGTTTCCTGCTCTTCATGCCGACCTTTTCGAGTGGTCCCATTGATCGTTTCAAACGTTTCAATGAAGACTATTTGAACATTCCTGAGCGCGATGAGCTGCTGGATATGCTGGAGCAGTCTGTTAAGTATATCATGCTAGGCTTCCTTTATAAGTTTATCCTGGCACATATCTTTGGGCATCTCTTGCTGGGGCATGTCAAGACCTACGCTCTCTATACCGGCGGTTTCTTTAATCTAGGAACTCTGGGCGTTATGTATGTCTTTGGTCTGGATCTCTTCTTTGACTTTGCCGGTTATTCGATGTTTGCGCTAGCTATTTCCAATCTCATGGGAATCAAGAGCCCTATCAACTTTGATAAGCCTTTTCTCTCACGAGATTTGAAAGAATTTTGGAATCGCTGGCACATGAGTCTGTCCTTTTGGTTCCGTGACTTTGTCTTTATGCGGCTGGTCATGGTCCTGATGCGCAATAAGGTCTTTAAAAACCGCAATACGACCTCTAGTGTGGCCTATCTGATTAACATGCTGATAATGGGCTTCTGGCATGGTGTGACCTGGTACTATATCGCCTACGGTCTCTTTCATGGAGCTGGTCTGGTCGTCAATGATGCCTGGCTGCGCAAGAAGAAAACTTTAAACAAAGAGCGCAAGGCTAAGGGGCTTCCGCCTCTGCCAGACAATAAATGGACCCAAGCTTTGGGGATTGTGGTGACCTTTCACGCAGTCATGTTCTCATTTTTGATCTTTTCGGGATTTTTAAATGAGCTTTGGTTTAAAAAATAAAAATGAATGAGGAAGAAAAATGGATATAAAAGCAGAAGTAATTGAAATTATTGAAGAACTATTTATGGAAGATGTGTCAGACATGATGGACGAGGATTTGTTTGACGCTGGTGTCCTAGACAGTATGGGAACGGTCGAGCTGATTGTTGAGCTGGAAAACCGTTTTGATATCCGCGTGCCAGTGTCAGAGTTTGGCCGCGATGACTGGAACACAGCCAATAAAATCGTTGAAGGCGTAACGGAGCTTCGCAATGCTTAAACGACTCTGGCTGATTCTGGGGCCGGTTTTCTGCGCTATGGCCATGGTTGCCCTGCTCTTTTTCTTCTATCCGCTTGATAAAAAGCATGATATAGAAGCAGAGAAGCGCTCGGCAGTGACCCTGACAGCAGAAAACTTCAAGAGCCGTAGCAAGAAGGTGACAGCCTTGACCGATAAGAAGATGCGCTTTGTTCCCTTCTTTGGCTCTAGCGAATGGCTGCGCTTTGATAGTATGCATCCGGCAGTGCTGGCTGAGAAATACGGCCGCTCCTATCGGCCTTATTTTCTAGGCCAGCGCGGGGCAGCATCATTTAATCAGTACTTTGGTATGCAGCAGATGTCCTCTGAGTTGGAGGGGCAAACGGCGGTCTATGTAGTGTCGCCCCAGTGGTTTACCAAGACTGGCTATGATGCTTCGGCCTTTCAGCAGTACTTCAACAGTGATCAGCTGACGGCTTATCTGTCTCAACAGCAAGGAGATGCGGCGGCGCAATATGCAGCCCAGCGCCTCCTTCAGCTTTATCCAGATGTCGCTATGGCAGAGAGCGTGCAGAAGCTGTCGGAAGGTAAAAAGCTGAGCAGCTTTGAAGAGCGTCATATTGAGATGATGGCCCATCTTAATGAGCGCCAAGATGCTTTTTTTAGCAACTTTGCTGCCCTTAATAATGGAAATTATGACCAGCGAATTTTACCTTATATGGCTGATTTGCCTGATACCTTCTCCTATCAGGCTTTGGAAGAGATTGCTACAGCAGAAGCCAAGAAGAAGACCAATAACAACCAATTCGGCATAGACAATCAATTTTACAAGACCCGTCTGGCCGGCAAGGTTGCCAAGCTCAGAGGTTTTCAAACCAAGCAATCTTATGAAAAATCTCCTGAGTACAACGACTTGCAGCTGGTTCTGGACCAGTTTGCCAAGTCAAAGACTAATGTCATCTTCATCATTCCACCGGTCAATTCTAAGTGGATGGAGTATACAGGACTCAGTCCAGAAATGTACCAGCGGACGGTAGCTAAGATTCGCTACCAGCTGGAAAGTCAGGGCTTTACCAACATTGCTGACTTTTCTAAGGACGGCGACAAGCCTTACTTCATGCAGGACACTATTCACATGGGCTGGAATGGCTGGCTGGCCTTTGACAAGGCTGTTGATCCTTTTGTAGCCAATCCACAGCCGGCGCCAAACTACCAGATGAATGACCGCTTCTTCAGCAAGGAATGGTCTCAGTATACTGGCAAACCAGAAGAATTCAAATAGGGTTGGGACTTTCCAGCCTTATTTTTATAAGGAGGAAAGATGAAGATTCGTTTGTCCCAAACAGAAGATATCCCAGCCATTATGGCGATTTATGATGTGGCCCGTCAGTTCATGAAAGACCAGGGCAATCCGACTCAGTGGGATGGAGGCTATCCCAGCGCGAGCTTGATTGAGGATGACATTGCGGCTGGCCACTCTTTTGTTATAGAGGTAGAAGGGCGACTGGTCGGCACCTTTGCCTTTATCATCGGAGAAGATCCGACCTATCAGGTCATCGAAAAGGGTAGCTGGCATTTTGCGGAGCCTTACGGCACCATTCACCGCATCGCTTCAAATGGCCAAGTCAGAGGCCTGTCCCGTCAGGTCTTTGATTTTTGTTGCCAGCAGCTTCCCTACTTGCGAATCGATACCCATGCGGACAATCAGCCTATGCAGGCAGCTGTGCTGAACTACGGCTTTAGGGAGTGTGGCATTATTTATGTAGCTGACGGCAGTCCTCGCCTGGCTTATGATTATCATCAATAAAAAAATCTGCCCTTGAGCAGATTTTTTGCGTTATATCAAAACATACTTTTCTACAGCTTCTGCAACTCCGTGCTCATTGTTGCTTTTGGTGACGGCTTTTGCTTCGGTTTTGACTGCTTCGGGGGCATTGCCCATAGCGACTCCAAGTCCAGTCAAGCGCAGCATAGGAAGGTCATTGAAATTGTCTCCGATTGTCATGACCTGCTCTAGAGGCACTTGGTAGTGCTGGGCAATTTCGTACAAGGCTTGCTCCTTGGAGACATGCTTGGCCGTGACTTCCATGTAGTTGTCCTTAGAAAGGTAGAAGGCTGTCTTGGGAAATTCTAAGGTCTGTAGGTAGCCGTAAAGTTTCTGGATGACAGGCACTTCATCAATGAGGAGTAACTTGTGAGCAGGCATTAGCACGTCCAGCACCGGCATTAGTACATTCTGAATTATCGGCTGCTCACCTGTAATCTCAGCCTCTATCTGCACCCATTTATCTAGATGATCAGCGATCCAATCCTTACCGGAATAGAGATTGATTGACACACTAGGAAATTCAGCCTTGACCAGCTCTATAAAAGTGCGGATTTCTTTCTTGTCGAGAGGATGCTCGATAATAGTTTCATAAGCTTGCGGGTCGCCCTTGATGACCAGAGCGCCATTGTAGCAAGCCAGCGGATTATCTCCCAGTCCCAGCTCACGGGCAATGGGCTCCATGCCTAGAGGAGATCGGGCAGAAGCGAGAACGAAAGGGATTTTTTCTCGGCTTAGCAGGGGAATCATGTCCTTGAGTTTAGAATCTACTTGATGCTGGTCATCCAAAATGGTACCGTCAATGTCGCTGATAATCAGGCGAATCGTTTGTTTTGTCATAGCTCTTCCTCCTTTGTATCTAATGGATCGATTTAATAAATTATTTTAACCTTGTCTCCTAGCTTTTCTTGGACTTCAGGACTGGGCTCTTGGTCCGTAATCCAGTAGTCAAAGTCGCTGACAGGCCCCAGGATGTACTTAGATTCTTTCTGCCATTTGTCTTGCTCGGCCAGCAGAATCTTAACCTTAGCGTGTTTCAAAGCTAGTTTTTTCAGGTGAGCATCGGCCTCGTCTTCAAAGCTGACTAGACCATCAGAGACACTAGCTGCTCCGATAAAGGCAATGTCAAAGGAAATTTGCTGCAACAGCTCTGCTTCATTGAGCGCGTAGTAGAATCGATTTTTGGGATAAAATTTTCCGCCTAAGAGGTGAAAGTCCACTTTGTCCTGAGTGCTCAGCATGATTGCATTATCCAGAGAATGGGAATAGATTGTCATAGGATCCTTGATGCGCTGGGCCAGATGGAGAACGATGGTTGAGACATCAAAGAAAGCAATCTGCCCCGGCTTGAGAAAGTCATGGGCCTTCTGTGCAATAGCCTTTTTTTCTTGATTTAGTTGGTTGATGCGGTCGTTAAAGGAGGGGATTTGCCGGCTAGTATCCAGCGAGATAATACCTCCGTGGGTGCGTTGCACAAGCCTACGCTCGCTTAAAATTGAAAAATCTCGCCGGATGGTATCTTTAGAAACCTGAAAATGCTCAATCATATCCTTAGCTGACAGCTGTTTTTTCTCAGCTAAGAGCTCTAAGATTTCAGCTAAGCGTTGTTCTTGGTACATACTTGGCCCTCCTTGCTTTTCTGAATAGAGTATAACACGACGGATAAGTTTTTACAAGTCTTTTTAATGTTTTGCAAGTCTTTTGAAATGCACAGGAGAAAATCAAAAAACCGAGCGGAACTCGGTTTTTATGAATTATAATAATCGAAATATGTTTTTCAATTAAGGTGTTTGTATATTGACAGATCCATCGCTGCCGACCTTAACATCAACACCGCCGCCTTGAACATGAACGCCATCTTCATTTACGCTAACACCAGCGTTGTCAGTTTGTACATTAGCACTACCGTCTCCGTTAGTTTCAACAGAAGCATCTCCGCTTTCGTCTCCGCCATTTACATTAACGCTAGCATCTCCGCCGTTTACGTTGACTTTGGCACTACCGCTTTCTTCAGATGTGCTACTAGAGCTTGTCTTAGCTTTAGATGAAGAAGATACGCTTGAGCTGGAACTTGAGCTTTCTTCAGTCTTCTTATCCGCAGAATTTCCGCAAGCTGCTAAAAAGAAAAGTGCAATTAGTGGTAATAAAAATAAAGAAATTTTAGATAATTTTTTCATCTTACCCCTCCTTCTAGTATAATATTAAACAAATATTTCATTTGAAGCAATGAAAAACTGGATTGATACACAAATAACATACTGTATTAATAAAAGTGTTACAAATTATATGTACGATAATTAGATAATACATAGATTTTATAAGCTTTTCCACGATTTTCTGCTTATTTAGTATGTAATTTTTTTGTAACATAATTCTTGTCCAGGAGAAGGAGAAAATTAACATTTTTGCAACATTTCTTTTCCTCTGTAAATGGAGAAATCATGCTATAATCAACCTATGTTATCAAGAGATTTTTATAAACTAATCGAGACAGACACAGTTGCAGCAGCGCGAGCTTTGTTAGGTATGCAGCTGATTCTAAATGGCCAGAAGTTAGGCCGAATTGTCGAAACAGAAGCCTACCTGGGAAGTCAAGACAGTGCCTGCCATTCGGCTGGAGGGCGCCGCTCCCCTAAGAATGAATCCATGTATCTGCCAGCAGGTCACTGGTATGTTTATCAGATTTATGGTCATCAGATGCTGAATATGGTTACCAAGGCTGAAAATGTTGCCGAAGCCGTACTGATTCGAGCCTTGGAGCTTCCGGATGGCCGACTTTTAGCTAATGGCCCTGGCAAGCTAACCAAGTATGCTGGGATTGATAAGCGCTTTGATGGACAGAGTTTAGCGACTTCCAGTCTGCAATTAGCCCATGACCTGACTCCCAATCAGATTGCCAGCCGTTCGCGGATTGGCGTGACCTGCACAGATGCCTGGCGGGAGGAGCCCTTAGGCTTTTATGTGGCTGGCAATCGTCATGTCTCAAAAGTGCCCAAGCGAGGCCTGCTGGATGATGAGGACACTTGGAAGAAGGAGTAAAAGATGAAGAAAACAGAGATTTTTGAGCAAGTCGTAGAAATTATGCGAGAGGATTCCTCAACAAAGAAAGACATCATGGGTGCAAATCCCGAAGAATATCGAGCGCGCATCACAGACCAGATGAGCCAAGAGGACTTTCTCTATCAGATGCATTGTTATATAGCCAGTTTTGGGATTTTGTCTCATGTTTGGTTTGGGCTGAAGGAAACGCAACCGCCCGGCTTTAAACTGAGATACTACCAAGACTGCCTCTACGTCCTGCAGGCAAATAGCGATACGGGGCTGAAACGTGGAGACCAGATTCTAGCCTTGGATGGAAAACCTTTGCCCCAGGTCTATCAAGAGCACAAGAATTATTTTGTCAGTTCCACACCAGAGCGACAGCATAAGGAGTGGGCTTACTTTGTGGAGTATGCCGAAAAAGTTACGGTGGTACGCAATGGCAAGGAAGAGCAACTGCATGTTCAGCCAACTGCCCACCCAAAGAAGCCACCGCAGTTTGAATGGCGCAATCTTTCTGAGGACATCGTCTATCTTAAGTTAGAAGATTTTACGGATGAGGCAGCCATCACTCAGCTTTATGCTGACAGTCAAGCAGCTATTGAGCAGGCCAAGTATTTAATCATTGATGTTCGGGTCAATTATGGCGGGACGGACTCGCTTTATTATCCACTTTTCAAATATACTCTCCCTCAGGGGAAGGCCTTTAGTGATTTAGATTTGCCAAGCGATGATGGGATGGAGATTCTCTATACAGATAGAAATGTTGATTTGCGCCAGCAACTGATGCAAAATATCCTAGAAGATCCAAACTTGTCAGCAGAAACTCACCAAATCATCAAAGAATTTCTAAAAGAGCTAGAAGAAAATCGGGGGAAAGGTTATGTCCTTTATGGCGATGAGGATAGCAATCAAAACTTTCTGCCAGACGTCCTAGGCCTAGCTCGACCTGAAAAAGTCTTTGTACTAGCAGATGTTACCTGTGGGTCTTCAGGTGATAATTTTGTTGATACTATGAAAAAGATGCCCAAGGTTACGGTCCTAGGGCGTCCGACTATGGGAATTTTAGATTATTCCAATTGCTGCGTGAAGGATTTTGGTGACTATGAGCTCCTGTTTCCCACTTCACGTGACACTAGAATTGATCAAGGAAAGGGCATGAATGATAAGGGAGTTGAACCAGATATCCTGATTCCTTGGACACCAGAGCATTTAGAGCGGGATGTCGACCTGGAAGAGTGCCTCAACTATTGCAAAAACGCTTAGGATTTCTAAGCGTTTTTTCGTCTTTACTATATCTTGTCAAACTTCTCAATGTAAAAGAGTGTTAGCGTCACAATGGCAGCCAAGCCAATGAGAATGAGGATAGCTGGGGTCCAGGAATGGAATAAATCAAAGCTATATCCAAAGAGGCTAGGTCCAAAGGCGGCCAGAATATAACCGCCAGTCTGGGCTAAGCCAGATAGCTGAGCGGTTTGCTCAGGAGTACTGGTTTTCAGCGAAAAAGTGACCATGAGGTAGGGGAAGAGGGCGCTGACGGATATACCGATTAGCAGATTGAGGATGAACCAGTAGACAAAGGAATCTGTCTTGACCAGCAGCATACCTAGACCAACCATACCAGTTACAGAAAAGAGAGCAATCATTCCTAAGCGTTTTTTAGCGGATAGACGCGTTGTCAGACTAGGAATCGTCATAGCCAGAGGAAGACTGATAAAGGAAAAGACAGAGGCCAAGAAACCAGTAGCATCATTGGAAAGTCCTGCCAACTGACCAAGAGTCGGCAGCCAAGTGATAGCCGTATAAAAGAGTAAGGACTGCAGGCCGCCGAAAACAATCAGAGCCCATACTCTAGGATTTTTTAGCAGGGAGCCCATTTGCTGCTCGCGATTTTTACTAGTCAGTTTGTGATTGTGGCGGCTGTTGGGAATCCACACCAAGCAAGCCAGTAAGCAGATGAGGGTCAGGACGAGAATCAGTCCTTTCCAGCCGGCTAAGCGGACAATAGGTGCAGCCAAGGGAGACATGATTGAGATGGCCAGTCCCATAGAAGTGATATAGAGTGTGGTTAGAAATCCAATTTTCTCTGGCTGATTAGCCTGAATGACATTGGGCAAGAGCACATTTAAGACGGCGATGGCAGCCCCTAGCATGATTGTACCTGCATAGAGTAGAGGCAGGTTAAAAATACGAATAAAAGAGCCCAGAGTCAGCACAATTATGGCTATGGTAAAGAGCTTTTCCAGGCCGACCTTTTGAGCTAGGCGTGGGGAAAAGGCTGAGCAGAGGGCAAACATGATCAAGGGCAGGCTAGTCAGCAGCCCCAGAGAGTTGACGGGAACTTGCAGCCCCTTAGCAATATCGCCCAAAACAACAGGTAGCACTGCAAAAGGCGCCCGTAGGATAACCCCCACCATCAGAATACCTGGGAGCAAAAATTTCGAATGTTGCTTTTTCATAAAGTTGAGTTTCCTCCTATATAAATATCAAAATAAAATCAGTCCATCAAATCCAGAAAATACTGGCTGATAACTGTTTCTGGCAATGTTTTCTTCTGCTGGAGCCACCAACTGACCGTCTCCACAAAGGTAGAAGTCACATAATTTCTTAGAAAGGGCTCGGGTAGCTGAGATTTTTTTCGCAGGAGCTGTTCCTGAATCATCGGAAAGAGATAGTTTTCCAGCTCAATCTTTAAGCGATTGGTGAAATAGATATTTTTCGAAAGCAGCAAGGTTGCAATCTTGTCCTGATTCTTTTGGAAATGCTTGAAAATATGGGCGGTTGCTTCAAAGAGATCCTTGCCGTCGTCGCGTTCAAGAAAGGTATGCTGAAAGAGGTCTTGGCAAACCTCCTCTAGCAAGGCTTCCTTGGTATCGAAATGGGCATAAAAAGTCGACCGGCCAACGTCTGCCAGGTCGATGATTTCTTGCACGGTGATGCTTTCATAGCTTTTTTGATGCAGCAGGCTGATAAAAGCTTGGTAAATAGCTGCGCGTGATTTCTTGACTCGTCTGTCCATAGCGTTTCGGAACAAAAGAGCAGGATTGTTCAGTAACGGACAAAGCCCCTCAATTGCTTCTTGTTTCCTTTCTGAGAATAAGGGATAATAAAGATGAAGAAAACTGAACAAGGTGTTCCGTTTTGATTACATTATACTATAAATTTTGCTAAACTGAAAGGAGGCTGCCGTGAAATCTAGTAAAAATATGACCATTGCCTTTCTGTTAAACTTTTCCTTTGCCATTCTTGAGTTTATCTTTGGCTTTATGTTCAATTCCAGCGCTGTACTAGCTGATGCCGTACATGACACGGGAGATGCGATGGCCATCGGACTTTCTACCCTTTTTGAAAAAATTTCTAATAAAAAAGAAGACAAGAAATACACTCTGGGCTACAAGCGCTACAGCCTTTTGGGAGCCTTGCTGACCTCGGTCATCTTGCTGGTCGGCTCGACCTTGGTGATTATCGAAAACGTACCCAAGGTCTTTGCGCCTGAAAAGGTCAATTATGACGGCATGCTGGTGCTGGGTATTTTCGCCATTATAGTCAATCTAGCAGCCAGCAAGGTAGTCGGCCATGGTCATGGACACAGTCATAATGAGTCTATTCTCAGTCTGCATTTCTTAGAGGACATTTTGGGCTGGGTGGCTGTTATTCTGGTCTCTATTGTTTTGCGCTTTACCGATTGGTATTTTCTAGATCCGCTGCTCTCCCTGCTTATCGCGGGCTTCATCCTCAGCAAGGCCCTGCCTAAGTTCTGGGAAAACATCAAGATTTTTCTGGATCATATCCCTAGCGATATTGATTTGAGTCAGCTTTATCAGGAAATTCTGGCAGTTGAAAACGTTCAGACTATTACCCAGCTCAATGTCTGGACCACAGACGGTATGGAAAAATTTGCTATGATCCATATTTGTCTTGAAAATCCAGACCTGCTGGTCGATACCCAGACCACTCTTCGTCAAGAACTGCAAGCTTACGGTATTACCAAAATCACTATCCAGACAGATAGTAGCTTGGAAGAGCATGAAGAGTGGTGTATAGGTGGAGAAGGCGATTTAAAACCTCATATTTAAATATTACTACGGTAAATTATATCTCTGCAGTCCGATATTCGGGCTGTTTTTTCGTTTTACAGTCTAATTTCCATCACTTAACTGGTTTTGTTTTTACGATTTTCCTCTTATTTATTATGTTTTTTTCCCTGTCTGAAAATTCTAGCTTTTTGATTTTGTGGTTTTTCTATAAAAAATAGACAAGCTAAACACTCTGTGCATTTTTAGGGTGGTTATACCTCTTAGAAAATGCAAATGTATTGACAATGCATTTTCTTTAGCATATACTATTGAGTAGGAAGAAACAGGCAAAGCTTGCTAAGCCTTGTCCTGAAGCGCCTTTCCTAAGCATATCGAATACCGATTAGAAGAAGACAGATGCTGTCACACTGTCCATCTGAAGGTTGAAAAAGAAGCAGTAAAGGGGAGAAATTCCCTCAAAAAATTTTGCTGTTTTTAAACTTTGAAAGAAAAAAAGCTATTTAAAAAACGTTAGAAACGTTGATATAACAAGCTTTTATCAAAATTAAACATTTTTTTAAATGCAATCATTTTTTTCGAGGCAAACCTGTTGACAAGATGTCAATTATGTCATATACTGTGATAGGTAAATGTTTTTTAAAGCAAATAAAGCTTTTGTTCCTAGCATTTCCTACCAAAATATGCATATCGGTAAAAAGAAAAACCATAAGATAAGAATTCTTATCTTATGGCACTGGCTGCTTGATGATTCGGGTTAAACCAACTTCACACACACACGGTTTAACCTGCATCTAAAAGCATGAGAAATTTTGCAAGAGAACTTGCTTTGTATAGTATTTAAGAACGCAAGAACAAATGTTTTTGGCATCTGCTTTTTTGCGCCCCTTTTGACAAATCTAAAACGTCCCTTATCAATCTTAGGATTGGTTTAAGGACTGTTTACTAGGTTTATCAAATGGAGATACTGCTCAAAGCATCTAACTTAAAACATTAAGTTTGGTTCTATTGGTAAATTTTCCATGTACTAGCCTAACTTAAAAAGCTTAAAGAAACCTTAAAGGAAGCTTTAAGCGAGGGAGATTTTTTTAAGAAAGCTGTTATCTATTAACGCATAGAAAGAATTGAAGGATTTTTACAAAAAAATCACAGACAGGAGAAACAAATGGCACTAATCGCTATATTGGTTCAATTCAATCTGATAACGGCAGCTCAAAAAGAAGAAATTCTTCAAGATATGCCACAATCAAACATGCAGTTAGAGAGATATCTAATCAGCAAGGGCTATGTGACAGAAGAAGATATGCTGAAAGTCATGAGTTACTATTACCGTGTACCTCATGTCAATCTATCACAGTTTGTGATAGAAAAGGAAGCTGTCGAGAAGGTTTCAGAGAAAGTTGCTAAACGTCATGGATTGATTCCGATCTCTTTCACAGATGGGGAAGAGGGAGAAGAACCCAAGTTAGTAGTTGCGATGGCAGACCCAAGCAACTATATCGCCCTAGACGATGTTAAAATCGTCTCTAAGATGGCGGTAGAACCTTATGTAACTTTTCGGGATGATATTGAAAAGTATATCGATCAATACTATTCCAAAGGAGAAGAAGCCCAACAGGCAGCGACCGAAATCGAAGGTTTTAATGTGGATGAAGAGATCATCGAAGAGGATCTCGAAATCAAAAACGCTCCGGTTGTACGTTTGATTGACTCGATTATCAGTCAGGCAATCAAGACGCGGACCAGCGATATCCATATTGAGCCCTTTGAAAAAGTTGTTCGTGTTCGTTTCCGGGTTGACGGGACTTTGGTGGAAAACATGCAGTTGAAAGCCAATGCTCACTCAGCCATTGCGACACGGATTAAGATCATGAGTGGTCTGGACATCGCCGAGCGACGGATTCCTCAGGATGGACGGATTGAGACAACCATCGACGGCAAAGAAGTCGACATGCGGGTTTCAGTCTTGCCTACTGTATTCGGTGAAAAAATCGTTATTCGGATTTTGAGCCGGAATGCAACTCTCCTCAGTAAAGAGGAGCTGGGATTCTCGCCAACCAATCAGAAGCTCTTTGAAGATATTCTTAAGGCGCCAGAAGGCATTATCTTGCTGACTGGTCCTACAGGAAGCGGAAAGACAACCACTCTCTACACAGCGCTCCGTGAGCTCAATGATGTAGGAAAAAATATCATCACCGTTGAAGATCCGGTTGAGTACCGATTGGAAGGGGTCAACCAAGTTCAGGTAAATAATAAAGCTGGACTGACCTTCGCGAGTGGTTTGAGAAGTATCCTGCGTCAGGACCCGGACATCGTTCTCTTGGGGGAAATTCGGGACGAAGAGACAGCTAGTATCGCGGTTCGTGCCGCTATCACTGGTCACGTCGTTCTCTCGACTATCCACACCAATGACACAGCTAGTACAGTCAACCGTTTGGTCGATATGGGCATTAAGCCTTATCTGGTCTCAACGGCGACTGTCGGTATTATCGCACAGCGCTTGATTAAGCGCATCTGTCCTAAGTGTAAGACTGAGTATACTGTAGAAACAAATGAACATGCAGGTATCGGTATTCACAAGGGAGACACCTTGTATCGCGGACGCGGCTGCAACTACTGCAGCGGTACGGGATACTATGGACGTATTGCCATCCACGAAATCATGGCGGTGACACGGGAGATTAAGTCACTAATTAATGATGGTGGAACAACGGCGCAGCTTCGAGCAGAAGCTAAGAAAAATGGTATGCGAGACTTGGCGGAGGAGGCCATTGATATCGCAAAACAGGGGACTACAACGATTGAAGAAGCAATGAAGATTGCCTTTAGTCTAGAAGGGGAAGTTTAGGATGAATTTGGATGAGTTAATTAAGCAGGCGATTGAAGCGGGTGCATCAGATATCCACTTCACGGTTGGCGCTGAGCCAACCATGCGTCTGCACGGGAGGTTAACACAACTCAACAATACAATTTTGACCAACGAAGACACGGTTCGCTTCACCAAGCATATTTTAAATGAGAAGCAGATTGCTCATCTTTTAGAAGTCGGTGAAGTGGACTGTGCCTACGAGGTCGATAATGGCTATCGCTTGCGGGTCAATATCTTTAAGCAGAAAAACAACTGCGGGATTGCCTTGCGGGTTATTCCCAAGGATATTCCATCTATGGAATCTCTGGGATTGCCACCAGTTATCAAAAAGCTAGCTGAGAAACGCCGGGGTCTGATATTGGTTACCGGACCAACAGGAAGCGGAAAGTCAACGACCCTGGCAACCATGATCAACTACATGAACAGCTTGCGGGACGAGCACATCATCACGATTGAAGATCCGATCGAGTACATGCACACGCATAATAAGTGCTTGGTCAACCAGCGTGAGCTGGGAGCGGATACGCAGAGCTTCGGCAATGCCCTCCGCGGTGCCCTTCGTCAGGACCCGGATGTCATCCTAGTCGGTGAGATGCGGGATAAGGAAACGATTGAAATCGCCCTGCGTGCGGCGGAAACAGGTCACTTAGTCCTGTCAACTCTCCACACGGTCGGTGCCGTAAACACCATGGACCGGATTATCGACGTATTTCCAGCCGAGCAGCAGGAGCAGATCCGCGTACAGCTTTCAGCCGTTATGGAAGGAGTTGTATCGCAGCAGCTTATGCGTACAGCGACCGGTAAGGGTCGTGTAGCTGCCTTTGAAATCATGCTGGGAACACCCGCTATTCGCAATCTCATTCGCGAAGGGAAGACTCACCAACTGCTAACCCCAATCCAAACAGGGGCTCAGCTAGGCATGATTACCATGGACACTTCGCTCATGGGACTCTACCGTCGCAATGTCATCGACCAAAGAACGCTGCTGTCTTACTCAGTAGACCGCGCTCAAGTTGAAAAATCCCTAGGAATAGTGGGGTACTAGAGCATGACAGTATATGTTTGTAAATACTTAGACACTCGGCAAGGGGTCGTTACACTAGAGGTGGACGCTCCAAACCGGACAGACGCCGTCAATCGGATCCGTCTCAAAGGTAAACCAATTAGTGTCGAAGAAAAGGTCATGGGTTCTAAGGAGATTGTTCTTTTCCAAAGCAAGAAGATTAAGCTCAAGGACATATCGCTTTTCTGTAAGCAGATGTCGGTTATGCTAAACTCGGGTATCCCGCTCAACAATGCAGTGGATATCTTAGAGCAGCAGACAGATGCCAAAAACTTGAAGGCAAGTCTGAAGGTTATCAGCAAAGGTCTGAAGGAAGGGAATCAGCTGTCCAAGGCTCTAATCGAGCAAAATGGTCTCTTTCCTGACCTCTTAATCCGTATGGTACAGGCCGGCGAAAAGACTGGTAAGCTAGACGAGGTACTGGAAAGAATGTCTGAGCACTATAATAAGGAGCTCAAGACCAGTCGCCAGATTCGCGGAGCTATGATCTATCCAGCGGTCCTTGCCTTTCTGGCAGTAGCTGCCACCTTGGTCTTGCTCTATGTCGTTATCCCTAACTTCTCGGGAATCTTTGAGCAGAGTGGCGTTGCTTTACCTTTGCCGACACGTATCGTCTTGGCAGCTAGTAATTTTGTCCAGTCTTACTGGTATATCCTCTTTGGAGGGGTTGGGCTTCTAGTCTTCCTATTCCTGCGTTATCGCAGTACTGAGGCAGGACGCTACCAGCTGGACCAGCTAAAGCTCAAGATGCCAGTCGTCAAAGGACCAATGCAGAAGATTGTTACTGCTCGTTTTGCCAGCACCCTGGCTACTCTTACCAGTGCGGGTATCCCTCTGGTAGAGGCTATTGATTCAGCTGCTGCAACGACCAATAACGCTGTTGTTATTGACAAGCTGAGAATCGCCAATGAAGGTCTGCAAAAAGGGGAACGTCTAACGGGTATGCTGACCTCGACAGGTCTCTTCCCTCCAATGATGCTCTCGATGGTCAAGATCGGTGAGGAGTCTGGGTCTCTGGAGTCCATGCTCAATAAAACATCAGATTTTTATGAAGAAGAGCTGGAGGCAGCTATCAAGCAATTGCTCTCACTCTTGGAACCAGCCATGATCATCTTCATGGGGGTTATCATCGGAGGTATTGTTGCTTCTGTTATGTTACCAATGTTTGAAATTGCCAATGCTGTTCAACAGGGTGGTGAAGCAAATCAATAAAAGATTATTTACAGAAAAAAGTTAGGATTCGCAGAGTACTTGCTCTGCACAAAAAGTTAGGAAAACCGTTCTGATGCTGGGAGTTTGTGGGGTCTCCCAGCTAGGAACAAAACAAATGCCTCTGTGGGCGAATATAATAAAATATATGGAAAAGAAATAGGAGAACTATTCAAATGTTAAACAAATTGCAAAAGTTCCGTCAGGACTTGAAGAAAAAAGGTAAAGGTTTTACCTTGGTTGAGTTGATTGTCGTAATCATTATCATTGCTGTTTTGGCAGCGGTCGCTATCCCAGCTATCACAGGGTTCCAAGACAGTGCGCGTAAGAGCCGTATCGAAACAGAGCACCGTCAGTTGGTTTCAGCTGTTCAGTCTTATCTAGGTTCTCAAGTAGATCCAGAAACAGCTGATGTACCAAATCTTGATGCTTTGAAGCCATATATCTCTAAAACCTCTCAAAAAGAAGGTGGTCTTGATAAGATTCTTGCACAAGATAACGGTACTGCCGCACACGTAATTGATCCAAAAACTCATACTCTGACTTCTAAATATACTCCAAAGAGTGGCGGAGATGCAAAAACATGGGTTTATAACTGGCGCGAGAACAGTACTAATTAATTGCGTATTATATCTCAAAGTCTAGTAAAACCCTGCCTTTGAGGTGTTTGGCAAAATTGATTATTCATTATTAAAACAAAAATTTAATTACTTAAGGAGAACTATTCAAATGTTAAACAAATTGCAAAAGTTCCGTCAGAACTTGAAGAAAAAAGGTAAAGGTTTTACCTTGGTTGAGTTGATTGTCGTAATCATCATCATCGCTGTTCTTGCAGCGGTAGCTATCCCAGCTATCACAGGGTTCCAAGACAGCGCGCGTAAGAGCCGTATCGAAACAGAACACCGTCAGTTGGTTTCAGCTGTACAGTCTTATCTAGGTTCTCAAGTAGATCCAGAAACAGCTGATGTACCAGATCTTGATGCTTTGAAGCCATATATCTCTAAAACCTCTCAAAAAGAAGGCGCTCTTGATAAGATTCTTGCACAAGATAACGGTACTGCCGCACACGTAATTGATAAAACAGCTCATACTCTGACTTCTAAATATACTCCAAAGAGTGGTGGAGAAGCAAAAACATGGGTTTACAACTGGCGCGAGAACAGTACTAATTAATTATAAAAGCTCAGATTTAAAAATAGGGAGAACATCAACGAATGCTGAATAGGCTTAAAGAGTTCCGTCAGGACTTGAAGAAAAAAGGTAAAGGATTTACCTTGGTTGAGTTGATTGTGGTGATTATCATCATCGCAGTTCTCGCAGCAGTCGCTATTCCTTCTCTTGTTTCTTTCCAGGACACTGCCCGCAAGGCACGTATCCAGTCGGAACATCGTCAGCTGATCCAGGCTATACAGTCTTATCTAGGTTCTCAAGTAGATCCAGAAACAGCTGATGTACCAGATCTTGATGCGCTAAAACCTTATATAGCCAAAGAATCTCAAGGTTCAGGAGAGCTTTCTAAGACCCTTGCAGCAGATAATGGCAAGATTGCCCATGAGGTTAATAAGACGAGTCATAAGCTGATTTCGACTTATACACCGGCTAGTGGCGGGAAGCCAGTTACTTGGGAATTTGACTGGAGATTGAATAGCGCTAGCTAGTAATAGAAAATTAGAGAAAATCTCTATTCCGACTGCAACGGCAGTCGGATATTACCAAAGTAGTTGTCAGGTGATGACAACTATTTTGGCAATATCAAAAGAGAAAACTAGGAGATATTATCCATGAAAGGAAAAAAAAGACAGGGGTCAACGTTGCCTATGGTCATTGTGGCTATTGTGCTGCTGGTGGCCATGCTGGGTATTATGGCTTCTATAGTAGATACGGGACAGATGCAAACCCAGCGTATGTATAGCTACCTTAAAGCCAAATATATAGCGACATCTGGCTCTCAGCTTGCTTGGGGGGCTTTAGGTGAGGGAGCGTCTTCTCCTCTCTATGCAGAGTTTGGCAGGCGGGCGCAAGATAAGGAAGGAAGAATCCCTAAAGATCCTATTATCTCTACCCATACCTTCAAAGATGGAGGTAAAGCTGAGATTGAGATGAATGGAGACTTTGAAGGTGATGACCGTAGCCCTAGAAATTATGTTATAACTATTAAATCAAAGTCAACCTTGGCTAATAGTAAAGATTATTATGAGCATGTTGTAATCTTTAACTGGGAAACGCAAGGTATCCGTTCCGAAGAGGGCCACTTAGTCTCGGCTAAATAGATGGATAAAAAAATTTAAATAGGAAAGAATGATGAAAAAAATACAAAAAGGTTTTACACTGACTGAAATCATTATTGCCATCATCCTTACAAGTATGGTGGGACTTCTGATAGGTCTTGTATTTAATACAATGTTTTCAGGCCGCAATATAATCGAGCGGGAAGCTAGTATCCAATCAGAAATGCGAACTTCTATGCAATATGTGGATCGTACCATTGGTAAGGCGACCTCTGTTTTCGTTCTTGACGAGAGCAAATATGGCAAGGATGTCAGAAAAACAGAGGGTTGGAATTATATCGGCTTATCCCCTGATGGGAAGAAAGTTATAAATTATATTTGGAATAAGTCAACTAAAAGATGGGACGAGTCAGTGTTAGGGACTAATTCCCTCTATGATATGCAACTTGATCTAGAGTTTAAGGCAGATGAATCTTATCAGGATAATCGGTTGATTAACTACAATCTGACAGGCCAATATAAAAACTCTAAGAATAAACTCTCCATCGATACAGCAATTTCAGCTCTTAATACCAAGCAGGTTATATCGAAAGTAGCCAAGGGCAAGAAAGGAATTGCCCTTGCTTATCGGAACGATCCTATTGAAGGTCAGGTAAATACTGCTGTTTCCTTCGTTTTTGATACATCAGGCTCTATGGCTTATGGCCTGTGGAATCAGAAATTGGAACCAACAGATAGTAGAACCCGGATGAATATTTTGAAGACCAAAGCAAATCTTTTGGTTGATGACCTCAAGGAAATAGGGAACGTTAGTGTTAATTTGGTTCGGTTTTCTGGTGATGCAAGTTATATTCAAGAAGATTTTGTAGAGCTAGATAAGGACACAGATACAATTAAAACTAAGATTAAAGCCCTCCCTACAAGTTGGATTACTAACCCTGGAGATGGGCTTCGCTATGGCTTGGTAAGTCTTCAGAGAAATCCAGCCCAGCTAAAATATGTTGTCTTGCTGACTGACGGTATTCCAAATGCCTATACAGCCTCTCCTGACGGGATTGGGAAGTATGATCTGACAGCAAATTTCCCAACAAATGGTAAGCAAATTAAAGCTGATCAACCTGTTTCATTGACTACGGAATATGTGGGACAAGTGGCAAAGACCTTCGGCTCTGGTGTTAAGCGTATTAGTGTCATCGGCTTTTCAGGGAATGTAAAAGAAATAAAAGACGGACAAAAAATAGCTGATCAAATCAAAACAGTCGGAAAGGTAGAGTCTACCTTTGTCATTGCGACTAATGAAGCTGCTTTGGAACAGACGTTTGCTGACATTAAAAAGCAAATTCAACAGGATCTTTGGTTTGTGTCTGGTCCGTAGAAAGGAAGAGCGATGGAAAAAATGCGAAGAACCAGAGGTTTTACTCTAGTTGAGGTTTTGATAGCCCTCATTTTGATAGGTGTCATTGCAGCAGGATTATTGACTTTCTTTTCTACTGGTTACCAGAATATTCTGGGCCAGCGTAATCAAAATGCTTTGAACTTTGACATTCAGGAAGATTTTGAAACCCGGTTAGCAAAAATTAAAAAAGATGGTGGAAGTGGCAACGATGTTGAAACTTTCACCTATCGTATAGGTAAAAACGGCCGGAGCAACAGCGTTAGCGTCAAGGGTACGACCCTGTCTTATAAGGATAATAAAGTCAAGAATATCCATCTCTTTGCCGCAAATAAAAAGGAAATCCCCTTGGATATTCCTGAGGATTTGGTCGTTTCGTTAAAGGATACAAGTCGTTATTATTATTATGCTGGTGAGACTGGTCCGGCAGGTCAAGCAGGATTCAAAGACAATAAACAGTCTACAAAGGCCAAGATTCATACCAGTTCTGCTTGGTTTCTCAGCGAGTCCAGTATTAATTTTAATAATAGTAAGATTGTTCCAGTAGGAACGTTGGGGACTAATATAGAAAATACTGCTTTTGGTATAGTATTACCTAAGCTACCAGATGATTTTCGACAAATAAGCAGTAACGAGAAACCGATTGCTATCACAGATGAAATGCGCGGACGTTATCTAACCTTTGCAGCGAGAGGAATTAACTCATTTGGACGTGTAGGAAAATACCAAGAAGGTCCACAGAGAATTTGGGTTATGGGGCTTCCCAATCAAGGAATGAGACCAAATCTAGTACTTCATACAGATGCTGATTTAGCCTTGATGCGGAACTCTGATAACACAATTTCAGCGATACCAGCTGATGGGGTAGCGCATAGTAATACTGTTGTGGCAAACTATGCGGAGACTAAAAAGAATGGAGTTTATGGAGCTGTTATTCCTGTTATCAACTATAAAGAACCAGCTATCAATCAGACCAGACAGCTAATCGCTCTTAACGACTCCAAAATTCAGTTTAGTAATCACGATTTCAATAAGGGTTATACGACCTCGATTTTAATTGGCAATCGTCAGCAGACAGGCTCGCTGTTAACTTATAAGTTAGATAATTCCTTGAACTGGACAGTTAGCTTGGAAGCTAATGGTAAAATTGCTATCGAGACAGTTGATAACACTAATGCTAATAATGGTGGTCGACAATATGCAAATGTTGTACTAGATTATACAAAGGACAATTCGATTCAGGTTCGCGCCTCTGTGACAAACAAGATTTTAAAACTTGAAGTCTTCGTCAATGGTGCTTTAGCTCACACACACGAACTCTTCATGGAGCGTAATGGTGTGACTCATGATATTAGGAGAAGTCAGATTATATTTGGCGGAGAAACTTTTATAAATGAGTTTGCTGTCTATAACAAGAAGTTGACAGACAGCGAGATTAATATTCTTGCTGAGTATTTCAGCGACAAATACAGAGCGAAATAATTAGGGAAATAGTTTTTAGGAAAAATAAGGGAGATTAGGAGATTATGGCAAAAAATATGTTTTCGTCCAAGGGGCGCAGAAGAGCTCTGGACGAAGAAGATAATGAGAAAAAAGGCTCATTTTTAGGAAAATTAAATAAACCGCTCTTCTCATCAAAAGGGAAACATAAAGAACACTTATCTATTCAAGGAGTTCAGATCAAGTCAGATCGTCAAGAAGACTTTGACGATGAGGAAAAGTCAACAGCAAAAGGGAGCTTCTTAACCAAGCTCAACAAGCCGCTCTTTTCTAAGAATAGTGGCAGTGATGACATGCCTGCTAAGTCTGGAAATCGTTCACTCTTTGCTAAGAAAGGCAGTGGTGCAGCGAGCCAACCGGTTACTAGAATGCATGCACCTTACACTATGTTTGGCAAGCCAATCAAGGGCAATCTGATGGCCATTGACTTCACTGACGAATCAGTCTATCTGGTTGTTGCTAGACAGAAGCGCAATGAACTGGAGATTATCAAGATGGCATCTGCCAATCTGCCAGAAGGTGTTGTGCTGAACAGTGAGATTATCGACCCGATTACTCTCAAAAATATTATCAGCGACCTGATGGAGCAGCATGCTATCACTGCTAAGTACGCTTTCTTTGCTCTGGGCAATACCAATATTATCGCCCGTTCAGTTGATGTGGCAGCTAGTGTGCAGAATGATGAGGATATTGAGGGCTTGGTATCTTACGAGCTCCAGCAATATCTGGATATTGATCCGACTTCTTATGTTATCCAGTTCCAAGAGCAAGAGTCCAATTCAGCTTTTCCGCTTGATGAAGATACTCGCTCACTCATGGTCTATGCTGTGCCAAAAGGTGTGGTAGAGCAATACTTGGGCTTGGCTGAGAATTTGAAGCTGACACCTTATGTCTTTGACCTTCAGTCTAATACCTTTGAAAAATGGCTGGAACGCGTTCAGGCGGTTAACAATCGTGCCAAGAAGCTGACCAAGGAAAATGTCGGCATGGTACATCTGAGCAAGAGCTTCATTGGTGTCTATCTCTACTCAGAAGGCAAGTTTGTGACCAGCAACTATCTCAACCGTGGCTACAAGGATATCCTGAGCTATGCAGACGACGCTAGCCTGCTGCAGAAGCTTCCAGCAGTGGCTTCAGATGATCTGGATACAGGTCTCTTGAAGAGGGCCTTGGATGAGTGGGTGGCTGATGCGAAGAACCACATTCTCAATACTGAAAACTTCTTCAGCGGATCAACTGGTCTCAACATTGACAGTTTCTACGTCTTTGGTGACCAGGACATCTGCTGGCAGTTGGCAGCTATTCTGAAGCAGAGCATGAATCGGGAATTCATCTCAATTGATAATGTAGATTATGAGAATGTACTGTGGGAAGGTTCTGCTGAGTTTAATGCGGAGTTCATTCCAGCTACAGCCATGTTGATTAGGAGAGCAAACTAATGCGGAGAGATTTAAACTACTTTTCAAAATATCATGTGGCACCGGCTAAGACCAGTCCACTGAAACTTGCTGCTATTTCCGCTTTTGCTGGGATTGCAGCGATTATGATTGTGCTGATTGGCTTCTTCCAGTTTAGCGCTATGCACCTCCAAGGCGAGATTGACCGAGCGGAGCAGACACTTAAGAGTCCAGAGATGGCTCAAGAGCTGAAGGCAGTCTCTGAGACTGAAGATAAGATTGTTACGGTCAAGAATGACGAACTTCTCTTTACCAGCCTGGAAGGCGACTTCCGCCGCTTGCACCGAGTAAACAAAGCCTTTATGGACTTCCTTAATAAAAACGTGACACGGAACCTGGTCTTTGACGATATCAAGATTAATAACGACAATGTAGAAATCAATGGTTCGTCTCAAGAGCATCTTTCCATCGCTAAGTTTGAGGAAGAGCTTCGTAAGTCTGAGAAGTTTAACCATATTTTTGTGGATAACATTACTCGCGAGGAAAAGGATAACAATACAGTGTACAAGTTTAACATTAAAATTTTGACGAAGGATGTAGATTTCAATGAAGAGCAAAAATGAGAAAGAAAAGAAAAAAATCCTGAGTAATTTAAATGAGCGTGACAAGAAGTTGTTGGCCTGTGTCGGAGGAGTAGCGGTCCTTGCTGGTGGAGGGTATCTGGTAACAAATTCTTATACACGGATGGCGCAGTTAGCTGAAGAGCATGCAACTATATCGACAGAGCTGGAAGGCAAGAATGCCAAGATTAGTCAGAGGAAGTCTCTTACCAAGCAGCTCCAAACTTTGAATGCTAAGACTCTGGATCAGGCTAAGAAATACTATGGTACGACCAATCAAGGGGAGTTCATTTTCTTGATTGATAAGTTGGTCAACGAAAGCGGTATTAAATTCAAGTCTGTCAACTACACTGAGAGCACAGAGTTGGAACTCCAGCAGGAGGGATTGGCTGCGACTTCGTCCAAGGGGCAAAACTCCAACTCTTCTGGTACGACTGGCAGTTCAAGCTCGAGTGAGACGTCTTCTTCATCCAGTACGACCTCTAGCTCGTCTGGTACATCGTCCTCATCTTCATCTAGCAGCAGCTCTTCATCAGATGCCAATACCGCAACAACAACTGCAGCTAACACAGCGACACCAGGGAACGGAACGACCAATAATACTAACATCACTCAGATGACAGCGGACATTGAGTTCGAAGGAACTTATACACAGGTTCTGAAATTGTTGGAATTGATTGATGGCAATCAACAAAAAATCGTTTCCAGCGAGCTGGAATTGGGCGGAAAGAAAAGCCTGTCTAGCACGGAGGAAAACAAAAACCCTGATCTAACCAGCGGTAAAATCAAGCTGCGCTTCTATCAGGTTAAAGACGTTGAGCGCTATGTGACTCTGGAAAGCAATGTCGATAAGACACCGATTCAGTTTGCAAACTGGGAGTCTCCATTTGCCATTCCGACTTGGCAGGCAGGCTCTATATCTGTAACGACAGCTGGTGGCGGCACTGATGCAACTGGCAATAAGGGCAGTTTGGGGGCCGCAACAACCAATACAACTAGCAGCGCGAATGCTAACAGCAGTACTAATCTGGCTCCGTCTTATTTGGAGCAGCTTAGCACTCAGTCTAGTCGAAATGATGGTCTGTCAGCTTATTACAATTCATCAACTATCTACCGCTTCGAATCACCACTGAAGCTGACTCAGTCAGGCGGCAGCAATCAGTATGATGTGACAGTTGACAATACGGACTTCCTAGAGGGTTCAGGTTCAAACGTGGTTAAGATTCCAGCAACAAAATCATCTACTATGTATGAAATGGAATTTGCAGCACCGTATGTATCCTTGAACAATAAGCCGGATGCTATCAGCTTCTCTCTATCTCTGTCTAATCAATGGCAGGGCAAGATTGGCTTGATTGTCAAGAATGCCAGTGGGCAGAAGATTTACCTTCACGTTATTCGTCCTAACAGCTGGACTGGCTGGCGCGAAGTTAGCTTCGATCCTGAAAATATTCCAGGATTCAGCTATCCAATGACTATTGTGGGTTACTACTTCGAAACTCCGAGCGGAGAAAGCCCTGAAACGACTATGAAGCTGGATAACCTATCTGTGAATAACTTGGTAGTTAGCTAAAATACTTTGAAAAAATACCAAATAAGTCTATGGTTTAAAATTTCAAGAGCATGTGTAAATTTTTCTAAAAAAATGCTAAAAACCAAGTTATTAGACTAGTATTCACGGTGCATTTATAGTAAACTAAAACATAGAGATATTTGAAGTATAATACAAGCAAACTCAGAATAGACGCCCGAGTCTATTTTGGGTTTTAATGGAGTTTATGGAAAAACAAAATCAAGACTGGTTTTGCATTGAAAAAGTTTAATATCATTTAGAAAGTGGGGGGTGTCGAAAATATTCAAATGGCATATTTTTTACCTTTTGGAGCAGGGCTTATAGCGCTGCATACGATTAGCATTTTATTTGTTTCTAGGATTTCATTAATAAAGCGCCTTTTTCTCGTAGTATGGGTCATGCTATTTGCGATTGGTGCTCCATTCCTCTTTCAACAAGTTCCCGGCATAGCCTTTGTTGGGCTCTGTGCCTTGGCCTTGGCTGTCTATATGGTGCTGCTCTTTTCACAGGAGCTAGCTCCAGTCAAGAAGAGAGCAACTGCTTCAGCGCGAAGCAGAAGCCAGAAGCATGCTAAGAGCTCGCGGAAGGAAGCTAAGGACGCAAGCTTGTCATCTGCTAGAGATTTGAACTTTTCCAATGCTTCAGCCGGTAGAATGAGAAAGGAAAGTAAAGAAAGGGTTCAGGCTGAGGAAAGTCCGGCAAGGCAGAGAGTATCTGCTTCTGGTCGCACCCTGGCAGACCGTTCTATCAAAAAGGATATGACAAGATTTGAGAAAGCAAAACCTCTCTACCCTGTTGATAACTTGGCTACAGCTCCTGCCTTTGGAGAATACGAGCCAAACAGTCAGCTAGCGGCAGCTGAGGTCGGTATGGTGGGTATGGACCACAGCGCACAAAAGGCCAATGATGAATTTTTGCAGTCCCTGCTTCATCATCGCAAGGGTTCTACTAAGATTAAGGTGGCCAACTCTCTGATTCAGCCTACGGAAGCAAATGCAGCCGGCAATCAAGGCTATACAGATATAGATGATCCAGCCTTTGAGACTGCTGTTCTGTCTAAGATCAGACCGATGTCCTATACGGAGTCTAGCTATGGCAACTTCAGACCGCAGGCGGTTGAGGTGACAGGTGTTATTTCTCAAGATGAGGAAGAATTCTTCACTGAGCAAGAACATGCTCAGCAGCCAGTGGCAGAAGAGGTAGGAGGCAACAGCCTAGAAGATGTTTTTGCTGCTACGGGAGATATCAAGCCAGTTAGAGCAGAAGAGTCGAGAGCAGCAAATAGCTTAGAATCTCTCTTCTTTGCTGACTCAGATGTCGAGCCACAAGCTAAGATGGATTCCGCCTTCAGTCAAGCAGCTGCAGAGCCAGAATTTTCTGCTACTGAAGAGTCTATGGTTAGCCGTGATCGTGCTGATATTCAGGGCTATCAAGATATTCTCAGTCAGATTCAGCATGATTTGCTTGGGGCTGAAGAGGAAGATTTGACTGCTGAAGTGGCAGAGACTTGGGAGGAAGAAAGCAGCTTCGCACCTGCAGCAGAAACGTTTGAGTTTGAAGCAGCTGCTGAACCAACAGTTGTTCAATCAGTTTCTGAAGACGCTCTTTGGACACAGGCTGAGCCTATCCAAGAAGCAGTTGCAGATGAAACAGAAGAAGACTTGATCAAGGGAATTGCTAACATCCTCAAAGTTGAGGAAGCACAAGTCAAAGCTGCTCCGGTCGTTCCGGCTGTAGATGAAACAGAAGAAGATTTGCTTCAGAAAATCACTGACATCCTCAAGGCTGAGGAAGCGGCAGAAGCAAGACCAGCTGCAGCAACTGCGGGAGATAAAGAAGTCTATTTCCAATTCCTCCTACTGGAAAGTCAGGAATTATTGGCTTCTAATGCAGTTCAAGAAGCTGAGAGCTATCTGAAAGAAATTGTCCAAGGCAGCTCAGATCAAAATCTTCGTCAAGAAGCGTTCAACATGCTGGACAAAATCGTGAAAAATTAATACTATATAAACATACAATTGATTGTAATCAATTAGAAGGGTTTTAGGGGAAATTATGAAAAGTTGTAAAACAATCACAGGGACCGTTGTCATTGAGATTGAAAAAGGGATGGGACTGGGTGAAGTCCATGAAGTCTTTGTTGACGAGGGGGTCAATCTGACTTTTGTCATTAAGTCAAAGCAGTCTGAACAGCCTTTTGCCTTGCTGTCTAGCAAGAACATCCAAGGAATTGGTGACTTTGCGGTCATGGTAGAAAACAGCTCAGTCTTTCAAGAGCTGGAAGAGGCAGATCTGAAGGTCTTGAACGACAAGCAGGGTAGCGTCTTTGACGAAATTGTCATCACAATTGATGGAAACAAGGTGGGAACTGTTGTTGACTATCATATTGACGAAAAGAATGAAATTGGTTACTTGGTGGTTAATTCTGAAGATGCCAGCGAGGAAATTCAGATTCCTAAATCACGCATCTTGATGATTGGTAAAGAGTATATCATCCTCAATGATGAAAAAAAGACAGCTCCTCATCTTGAAGCAGATGTAGAGATGGGCCGTCTGGCTGCAGCAGATTTGCTCCATGAGACTGAAGCTGCAAAACCTGCCGAAAAAATTGAGGAAGTAGTTGCTGAAGCGCCTGTATTTGAGCCAGTTGTAGATGAAAAAGTAGATGTAAAAGAAGAAGCTGCAACAGATTTGACAGAGGCCTTGGCTGCTGTAGGTCTGGGAGCTGCTGCTCCTGAGTTGGAGTTTTCTGAAGCAGTCGTAGAGACAGCAGAAGAACCAGAAGTTCAAGACTTGGTACAAGAAACAACAGCTCCAGCTGAAGAAGAAGTTGAAGAAACAGATGCAGCGCTGAGTCTGGATGCTGCTTTGGAAGAAGTATTGGCGGCCCCTGCTGAGGAAGTAGAAACAACTATCAGCACAGCTCCAGTTGCTGAAGAAGAGTCAGCAGCAAAGAAAGCTGTTAACGACTTTATCGATCGGCAAAAACGTCTTCTAGTAGGCAAAACACTGCAAAAAGATCTTGTTAATGCAGATGGAGGAGTTATCCTGAATGCCGGAGATACTGTTTCAGATGACATCATTGATTTTCTTCGCCGTATCGACCGTAAATTCCTTATCCGCTTAGCTGAATGCGTAGTATAAGGTTGGGATGAGATTCATGTCAAGAAGAAAAAGAAAGGTTTCATCAAAATATCAAAAACTACTTCCAGCAGCGACACTTGCTGCCTTTCTGCTGGGTAGTTTATTTTATGTCATTTTTGTCTTTAATCCAACGATTGACCTGAGTATCAATGGCCGCCCCTCTATGAAGGTTCGCTCTCGGAGCGAAGCTGAGATTGAAGTTTACAGAGAACTGCCCTATAAGGCTACATTTCAGCTGTCTACAGGGCAACACTTCTCTGTAGATATGCGCTTTTTAGGACTGAGCTATTTCACAGAAGAAGAGCTCAAGCGGCTGGATAATATCTCAGCCAAGACAGTTTGGGATAAGTTTACACCGTTTTTTGATACCAAGGAAAATCTACAGATTTCCATCTATCCTAACCGTCTTTTTTGGCTTAGACCTTTAAACGATGTCTTGGCTGCCCATCCTGATGTTCTCAGTCAGCTTCCAACGACCAATCATCTGGTCATGGATGGTGAGTCTAATGTAAAGGTGGGAGACAAGTCTAATGGCTATAAGATTGATCCTGCTGCTTTTATCCAAGCATCTGAGGAGATTGCCAAGACTGGTAAATTTGATGATGTCAAGGTTGAGAGTACGCCTGTTGAAGCAGAAGATCAAAGTGAGCTTCTGAGCCAATATACGCACTTTATAGAGCGTAAGGAAGTACCAATGCCGACTAACGCTGCCCAAGCTCAAAACATGAAGACAGCCTTTTACAAGCTGCAGAATGTTTACTTGGCTCCTGGTGAGACCAAGTCTATCTCAGAGTTGCTAGGCGCTTTGAATGCAGAGTCTGGCTATCTGCCAGTCAAGGGCAAGGATAATAAAGAAGTTTACGGTCAGGGTGCTGAGCAGATTGTAGATGCCATTCAGCAGCTCGCCTTTTCACGGACCAATGTTATTTCCTATCGAGGACAGTATTTCAACGTCGGAACGCCGGCTGAAGGTTTGACCGAATTGACCATTCAAAACAATACAGAAACAGATATGGTGTTTTCATTAAGTTTGGAGGAGGGGCAAGTATCCATCATTCTGGCATCTAAGTGATACTCAAGGGAAGTCTAAGTTTGACACCGTCACCTGAGGCTTTCAAAGAGTATAAAAAGGGAAAAATTATGATTGCAAGTTTAGTATTTATATTAGGTGTCGTATTTGGGAGCTTTTTCAATGTCGTCATCTACCGTGTGCCACTGGAAAAGAGCATTGCCAAAGGTCGGTCCATGTGCCCGTCCTGCGGTCATGTCTTGACTTCGGTGGAACTGATTCCGGTTGTGTCGATTATCATGCAGGGCTTTAAATGCAAGCACTGCAAGGAGCCGATTTCACCGCGCTATCTCATTGTGGAGCTCCTGACGGGTCTGCTCTGGTTGGCCTCTTATCTGATCTTTCAAGATCAGGGGCCATGGATGGTTGTTTCAGCCTGTCTTTTGGTATCGCTTTGTCTCATTATCGGTTATATCGATTTTGATACTCAGTACATCTCGGACTCGGTTCTGCTGGTTTTCTGGCTGGGCCGCATGGCTGTTACGTTTTTTATCAATGAATTCAATTGGGAACTACTCCTTTCGCTGCTAGTCGGCGCTGGTCTCTACTCTCTCATTTATTTTGGAGCCAAGGCTTATTACAAGAAAGAAGCTTTCGGAATGGGAGACATTCTTTACTTGGCTGCCCTGAGCAGTTGGTTTAGCCCCTTGAATACGCTGATTTTGGGATATGGTTCTTTCTTTGTGGCTGGAGCGATTCTCTTAATCGCAACCATCTTTAAGAAATTCAAATTTAAGTTGAAAGAAGAAGTCCCTTTTGGTCCTGCTATGAGTATCATGGCGGTCATCCTATATTTCTGGGGAGGAATTTAGGAAACCAAAAGCGACAATAGAAATGGATAGAAAAAATGTTTAGGAAGAAAAAAGTTATCATAGCATTAGCGACAGCTACTGTCCTTTCAGGCAGTGTGTTGCCTGTCAGCCGCCCAGCGGCAAATGAAAAGGCCAGTCTGGATCCTTCTTTAGTGCAGGTATCAGATCAGTTTCAGGCCAAGAAAACAGGAGCAGTCGTCTTTTCAGAAGATGTAACAGTGCCAAGCACAGTGTCAGCCGATTTCATTGATAGTCGTCTGGCTGGCACGCCGATGGCTGGATTGGGAAAAGCTTTCAAAAAAGCAGAGAAAGATCATGGAGTTAATGCAATTTTTCTCGTAGGGCTGGCTATTCACGAATCGGATTACGGCCGCAGTCAGATTGCTCAGGCCAAGCACAACCTGTTTGGTTTCATGGCTTATGACTCCAGTCCTTTTTCCAGTGCAGGAAATTTCGCAACATTTGACGATGGTATAGATACCGTTGCCCGCTATCTCAGCGAGCACTATCTCAAGCCTGGCGGTCAGTTCTACAATGGTAAGAGCATGGCTGCTATCAATGTAAGATACGCATCTGACAAAACTTGGTCAAGCAAGATTATGATTCGTATTCGAAATTTTTTGAAAAAAGGTTAAGGAGGCTGGGACAATCGTGTCTCAGCTTGCTTTATTATAGAAAGAATTTCTTTTGGTGAGGTGATTGACGGGGTTTTTCTTGTTCTATGGGGCTCTAAAAATTCCTAATCATCCTCTCAGGACTAAAAAATAAAAACTTGCTTCTGCGACATCGTCTTTTATGGCGAAAAATGACTTAATTAGGGGATTTATGAAAAGAAAGTTTGATGTAAGCGATGTTTTAAAGGAAGCCTGGGGACTGACTGTTGATTACTTTTTTGTATGGATAGCAGGGCTTGCTATCATTCAACTGCCATTTTTTATTCTGGGGCTGTTAATTCTATTTTTTTCTCCATTGACTTCTACATTTCTTCCAAGAATAATTCTGCTGGGATTTCTAAGTTCTTTTGTAATTGCTTATATCCATAAGTTTTCCTTGACCATGGTTCGTAATCCGCAGATGGTGCGAAGAAACTTCTGGAGGGCAGTTGGCTACAGTATTTCTGATGGCTTTTTTGGACGTTTGCTTTCTATGTCTATTTACGTCTTTATATCTTTCTTGGCTATATTACTTCTTATTGTATACTTCTATAATCTCTTGATGACAGATGCAAATTTTCAAGAGAATATGGGAACTTGGATGATTTGGGTTGCAAATAATCAAGAGAAGATGGCTAGTATGCTCTTCCTGCTTTTTTTGATAGCACCAATGTTTAACTTGGTATTCCATTTGTTTTACAGTTATTTTATCGTTTCTCACTTCTTCTTGTTGCCCTATATTATTCAGGATACCAACTCCTCTGATAACCTCTTGCGTCCTCTGTCAGCCTTTGGCAGCTTGGGCAAGTCCTTTTCTCGTATGAATGGTCAGAGGGGGCGTTACTTACTGGTAGAGCTTGTCTTAAAGCTTATTCCTGTAGTATTGGGTCTAATAGAAGTTTTGAGTTTGCTTTTTGGTGCTGGTGTGTCTAATATTGTGGGAATGATTGTTAGTATGATAAATGGCTTTTTGCTGATTTATGCCTTGGCAGCCCGTTCGGTTATGGCTGACATCCTGATGTCTTATGATCGGGAAATAGTTAATTTTGGGGATTAATATTTATGAAAAAAATTAGAAAGGGTTTTAGGATTTAGGATAATGAACGATGAATGATGTAAAAGTAACAAGGGTTTTCAGAGAAGCTTGGATTTTTGTTACAGAATATTCTTTTGTCTGGATGAAAGGCCTTTTGCTGGTCGGAATTCCGCTTGCAGTGCTGGGCTGGTTTCTTTTTCCGCTGGTTTCGAGTTGGTCTTACCGGTCCATTTTAGTCTTGACCTGTTTGGCTTTTATAATTGCCTTCGGTTTTGCTTACGTCAATAAATTTGCCTTGACAGTGATACGAAATCCGCAGATGGTTAAGCTCTATTTTGGCTATGCAGTTTGGTACAGTATCTCAGATGGCTTGCTTACTCGCCTCTTTTATTCCTTCATTGTCAGTGCAGTCCAGGTTCTGATTTTGTACATGGGTTGGTCGGCAATCGGCATCAATCTTGGGGTGGCTAGTCTCTTTGCCTTTTATCGGAGAGCAGTAAGTCCAGAGGCCATTGTAATTTTCCAGTTTCTTTTTCCTTTCTTGTTCATGGTTTTTTACCTGCTCTTCACTTATCTGGTTGATTCGCACTTCTTTTTGCTGTCTTATATCATTCAGGATACTAGCTCAAGAGACAATCTGGCCAAGCCGCTTTCTTTTTATGGCTGTTTGAGAAAGTCAGTCCTGCTGATGAAGGAGCGCAGGGGTCGTTATGTTCTGCTCAGCTTTTTTCTAGCTTCTTTTGGCGGGCTGATTGGCTTGGGCACTCATCTCCTGATGGATCTGATAAGGCAGTATATTGGTCCCTTGCTGGGTGAACTGGCTGATTTACTTGGCTTGATCCAGATGATTCCTGTTCTGGTTTTCAGTAGCTTTTACGGTGTATTTGTTCTGGTTGTTCGGACAGTTTTTGCCGATACTCTGATGGAAAATGATACAGAAGTGGTGGATTTTGGTGATTAATTTAGGAAGTTGCAAGACCAGACAGTAACTTGATAGAAACAAGAGGAAGGGTATGAAATCAGTAACAAGAATCTTAATAACAGCTTTGGTGCTAACTGGGATAGGCTTTATTCCTCTCCCTTATGAATTAGAGACCGTGAGGCCGGCTTTGAATGCCAAAGACTTTGTCCAAGTTCAAGGAGGAACTGATAAAGGAAAAGGTAAAATCTATGTCATGGCTGTTGGTGTTTCCAAGGCCCGAGTGTTCAGTCTCTTTTTAACTCTGCTGCCTAATTACAGGCTGGAAACAGAGTATGTCTCTGTTCCTGAAAACTATTTCGATAAGGAGAAGGGACGGGAAGAGCGAGAGAACAGCACTATGGGCTCTTCCCATCTCAATGCTTTGCAGGTGGCTTATCAGGCTGCTGGTCGTACAGTTGAGATTAGGCATAAAGAGATTTACGTAGGTGGTATCAGCAGCGAGACGCCTCTATCAAAGGAGTTACAGCGAGGCGATGTGATTTTAAAGATTGACAATCAGACTTACACTAGCCCATACGACATCGTTGATCAGATGGAACAGCGGCCAGTCGGCGATGTGGTATCAATTGAGTACAGTCGTAATGGTGTAATCGGTTTGGCTAGCGGTCCTGTGATTGTGGATGAGACGACTGGTAAGCCTGGTTTGGGAATCGAATTGGGATCTAAAGCCAGTGTTGCCATGAATCCTCTGACCGAGTTTAAGAGCAACGGTGTAGCAGGTCCTTCTGGTGGACTCATGTTCAGTCTGGAGCTTTACAATCAGCTCGTGTCTGAAGACATTACCAAAGGAAAAACTATTGCTGGTACTGGAACGATTGACCACAAGGGAAATGTTGGCCGGATTGGCGGGATAGAGATGAAGGTCATGGCTGCAGATAAGGCAGGCGCCGAGATTTTCTTTGTTCCTGATGATACAATTGACGCCGATATTGCCCAGTACAATCCCAAGCTGCGCTCTAACTACCATGAGGCACTTCGTGCTTCTATCAAAATCAAGAGTAAAATGAAAATCGTCCCTGTCAAAACCTTCAACGAAGCTTTGAACTACCTCAGAGAGATGGAATAAGAGACTTTACTACTCTATGAATAGTCAATAGAAACACAAGCTCTTGCTAATTATTTATCTGGCGAGGGCTTTTATTTTATAATTTTTTCAAATAATTGCCACCTTGGCACATAAATTCTTGCTTTCCAAATTGAAGTGTGATATATTTATAACATAAAGAATGTTAAATATTTCTAACACAAGGAAAGGAGTCTGTCATGAAAAAAAGTCAAAAAACGGGTGGTCTCATTGCGATGATTGCCGCAGCTCTCTTTATTGATTTTACTGTTTTATTTGGTTCCAATCTTAGTTGGGGACCCAAGTTGATTATTCTCGGTATTTCAGTGTTAGGTCAGATTGTAGCTATTTGGGGCTGGCTACATATGAAACCATGGCCTCATAAGAGTCAGAAAGGTAAGGGAAAGACTATTTTTGACTTGTCTGCTAAGCTATACACGATGCTTTTGTTTGCAGCAACCATTTTTTATACAGTAGGAATTTGGGTTGCAACCCCAAGCGAAGGATCCAGTATTAAGGAATGGATTTTGGGAGTTGGCCTCGTTATTGAAGCGATTGTATTTGGTTTTTTCTCTTTGAAAAATGTCAAGGAAACTCCAGACGAACGCTTTTATGCTAATTTAGCTAAGGCAGCTAGCTTGATGTTTGTCTTTATACTAGGCGCACTGATGATCCTAGCAGTTATCATTGGGTACATGGGTTCTCTCACTCTCTACATGGGCCAGATCTTTATTAGCATAGCTGCCTTGATTTGCATCTTTGCAGTTGTCTATCTTATCTTGGAGCGGAGAGGATAACCATGGCCAAGGAAAGCAAGATTATCACTAATCTCAAATCCGTTCGCGAATCCATGGGCATGACCCAGCAGGAGCTAGCCGACCGCATCGGCATGCGGCGCGAGACAATTCTGCACTTGGAAAATAACCGCTACAACCCTTCGCTGGAAATGGCTCTCAAAATTGCTCAAGTTTTTAACCTTAAAGTGGAAGATCTCTTTGAACTCAGACAGAAAGAGGAGGCATAATTCTTTTCGAGACCTGCTAGTGACATAAACCAGAATACTCTAGGCAGTTTGCTGCTTAGAGTATTCAATTTGTATATGAATCATCGTTTTTATCTTTTTCCAAAAAATGCTATAATATGAGCAAGTATGTAGAGTATAGAGGTATTAGGTTGGAAAATTGTGTTTATATCATTTCGGGTCCTCCAGGTGTTGGAAAAAGCAGTGTCAGTAAAGAATTAGCCTATTCTTTTGACAAGAGTGCTGTGATAGAAGGCGACATGATTTATTTAATGGTTAAAAGCGGCTTAGTAGCACCTTGGGAAGACGATGGCTACTACATGGATTTATTCTGGGACAATATCATTAGTCTTACCAGCAATTTACTTAATAGAAGCATGACTATCATCATAGACTATGTCATATTCGAGGAACAAATCAAAAAAATTACAGATTTTTTAAAGGCCAGACAAACAAGATTAAAATACTGTGTATTGCTGGCAGAAGAAGAAAAGCTTAAAGAAAGGGACCTATCCAGAAATGAAATAGAAAGAACGGGTGACTTATCAATCAAATCTAGAAAAGAGTTTCTAGCTAAAAATATTACTCAGGAGCATTTCCTTTATACGGATCAGTTAGATATCAGAGAAACTGTGAATCTCATAAAAACAGAAGATCGATTTTTTGTTTAAGAACGAATAAAAGAAAAAAAGCCTTTGAAATACTGATTTCAAAGGCTTTTCTTTATCTCAATTATTTCACTTCTATCTACAGTTTCTAAATCTCTAAATATAATAGAGCTGAAGCAGTGGTAAAACAAATCATCAACAAACTTGGTAATATCTTAGAAAATAATTTCTTTATAGTCCAAGTCGGTTTGCTTTAAATTATACTTTTTTCTTAAACATTTGCTACGAGTAGGTCTTTCTTGTGAGTAATTTTCATCAAAAAATTTCATAGATAAGTCCTATATATAATCATGGAAAAGTAGTAAAAATAGTTGTTATCCTAGTTGATTAAAAAAATCTCTGATTTCCTCATCTTTTATAAAATAATATATAATTTTCCCCTCTCTTCTAGTATCCAAGATGTTTTGATTGGCTAGTTTACGAAGATGGTGGGAGGCAGATGCCATACTGAGATTTAATAAACAGGCTATATCGCAGACACAGAGTTCTTCGACGGCAAGGAGATAAAAGATGATATTTATCTGTTTATTATCGGTAAATTTTGATAAAATGCGAAGTGATTTTTGGACTTTTTCCTTTTCAAGGTAGTTCGATGCGGTTGTAACATTTTGTTGATTTATAACATCCACTTGACAGATACTATCTTTTTTCATAATTTTTTCTCCTAGCCTTACACAGCCCATAGCATGTCAAAGCTGTTGTTTTCAATCAGGATATACATCCCCAATCCTAAATAGACAACGGCAATAAACCATCTGCTATATTTTTCCAAAGTTTCTCCAACAGAAGGGACTTGTGCCAATTTTTGGGCAGAAAAAACCAAGAGATAAATCATGACTAGAAAGGTAAGTAAAGCCACTATCAAATTCGCTAAATTTAAGGTAATAAAATATGGGACAAAAACACCAATATTGTCAGCGCCACAACTTGCAAAAGTAATCATAGCGACTAGAAAAATCAAGTTTTTATTATCTTTGCGCAAACCATCTTTTGCAATAGCTTCTCCATCAGAATCTCCTAAAAGCAAAACTTTGAGTCCTAGGAAAATTGGAATCAAACCGAGCAAACCTAAAATCTCTTTACTAGGAATATAATTTAAGACAAATGCAAAAAGTAAACTTAGCAATATTAGACTAACAGAGCCTAGAAATTGTCCTAAATAGATGTTAATGATGTCTTTTCTGCTTTTTCTTTTGGCAAAAAATAACATTAGGATAATAAGTAAGTCTACGGCTGTCCCAGAATACAGGATTATTGAAGTAACAACATTTTGAACCATAAAGCACCTCATTCAAATATATTTTTGAATGTATTTTAACATTAACCTTTGTAGATGTCAACTTCAGCTCCATCAAAATATAGATAAGAAGGTAGTGTACCAAATATTAAAAAGCCCTGCCATCGAAATTATAGCAGGGCTTAACTTCAATATCCAGATGATATATTTATCTAAAAAAGGTAGAGAAAAAGGTAGAGTTTGAATTGAAATACAGTGCAATATATCGCATTTGGCAAAAAGAAAAAACGCTTGAAATCAGCGTTTTTCTTCTGTATTGATTCGTATTGAATGCTTACTTCACTTCTGTAAACACAACGTGCTTGCGAAGTTTTGGTGAGTATTTCTTCAATTGAAGACGGTCTGGTGTGTTGCGTTTGTTTTTAGAAGTAAGGTACAAGCGTTCACCAGATTCTTTGTGTTCAAGTGTGATATTTACGCGCATGGTAGCTCCCTTCTATTATTCTTCTGCAGCAGCTTTGGCAATCTTACGGCCCTTGTAGTATCCTTTAAGGGATACACGGTGAGAGCGTGAGTAATCACCAGTAGTTTCGTCAAAAGTTACAGTTGGAGCTGTCACTTTGTAGTGAGTGCGGCGTTTGTTTTTCTTCGCTTTGGAAGTGCGACGTGCAGGTACTGCCATTGTTTGTTTCTCCTTTTAGATTGTGAATTCGATTCAATTTGATGATTTTCATCAACTTTAACAGTATAACAAAACTTTTTTGTAAAGTAAAGTTACTTGACAGATTTTTTTCTTCTTTTTGCTTGATAGGAAAAAGTTTCAAATCCGCCTCTATATTTTCCCAATCTTCTGAAAATTTAAAAATTTTCTTCTGTAAAATACAGCCTAAGTGTGGTATAATAAAGCACAAAGATTACTGTAATGAAAGGGAAAGATATGACAGATAAGGACATTCGTCACAGAAGTAAGATTTATGACAGTATGGTTAAATCTCCTAACCGTGCCATGCTTCGCGCGACGGGGATGACTGATAAAGATTTTGAAACGCCTATTGTTGGGGTGATTTCCACTTGGGCGGAAAATACACCTTGTAACATCCATTTGCATGACTTGGGCAAGCTGGCCAAGGAAGGCATCAAAGCAGAGGGCGCTTGGCCTGTTCAGTACGGGACTATTACGGTTGCGGACGGGATTGCCATGGGGACGCCGGGCATGCGCTTCTCTCTGACCTCACGCGACATTATCGCAGACTCCATCGAGGCTGCCATGGGCGGGCATAATGTGGATGCTTTTGTAGCTATCGGGGGCTGTGATAAAAATATGCCAGGCTCCATGATTGCCATTGCTAACATGGATATTCCTGCTGTCTTTGCCTACGGCGGAACGATTGCACCGGGGAATCTGGACGGCAAGGACATTGACTTGGTTTCTGTCTTTGAAGGAATCGGGAAATGGAACCATGGTGACTTGACGGCTGAGGAAGTACGACGCATTGAGTGTAATGCCTGCCCTGGCCCTGGTGGCTGTGGTGGTATGTATACAGCCAATACTATGGCGACGGCAATTGAAGTTCTAGGCATGAGTTTGCCAGGTTCCTCTTCTCACCCTGCTGAGTCCAAAGATAAGCAAGAGGATATCGAAGCAGCTGGCCGTGCCGTCGTGAAAATGCTGAAGATGGGGCTGAAGCCGTCTGATATTTTGACACGTGAAGCCTTTGAAGATGCAATCACAGTGACTATGGCTCTGGGTGGTTCTACAAATGCTACTCTGCACTTGCTAGCCATGGCTCATGCGGCCAATGTTGAGCTGACGCTAGATGACTTTAATGTCATTCAAGAGAAGGTGCCACATTTGGCTGACTTGAAACCATCCGGTCAGTATGTCTTCCAAGACCTTTACGAGGTTGGTGGAGTACCGGCTGTGATGAAATATCTCTTGGCGAACGGCTTCCTGCATGGTGATCGCATCACTTGTACAGGTAAGACGGTGGCAGAGAATCTAGCAGAATTTGCTGATCTGACACCAGGTCAAAAGGTCATTATGCCGCTTGAAAATCCAAAACGTGCAGACGGTCCGCTTATCATCTTGCATGGTAATCTAGCTCCAGACGGCGCTGTTGCTAAGGTTTCTGGTGTTAAAGTACGCCGTCACGTCGGACCGGCCAAGGTCTTTGACTCAGAAGAAGCCGCTATTGATGCGGTACTGGCCGATGAAGTGGTCGATGGCGATGTGGTTGTAGTTCGCTACGTTGGACCAAAGGGTGGCCCTGGTATGCCAGAGATGCTGTCACTTTCGTCTATTATCGTAGGGAAGGGGCAAGGAGACAAGGTGGCTCTTCTAACAGATGGTCGCTTCTCAGGTGGTACTTACGGCCTGGTTGTCGGACACATTGCTCCGGAAGCTCAGGATGGTGGCCCGATTGCCTATCTTCGTACAGGCGATATGGTCACGGTTGACCAAGATACCAAGGAAATTTCCATGGCAGTATCTGACGAAGAGTTGGCGAAACGCAAGGCAGAAACGACCATCCCACCGCTTTATAGTCGCGGGGTACTTGGTAAATATGCTCACATGGTATCCTCTGCCGCTAAAGGTGCTGTTACAGACTTCTGGAAACCAGAAGAAACTGGTAAAAAATAGCTTATATATGATAAAAGAACCCGCTAGTTTTTCTAGCGGGTTTGATATTTTTACTTTAAATGTAGATGAACTAGTCATCTTCTTATCTAGGACTGATTCCCAGAGCAATGCGGCCGAAACGGCTGATACGGGTGATTTTCCAAGCAGGAGACCAAGTAACCTCAACAGAGGCACTTTCAATCTCATCGATTTTTTTAAGAGAGTCCATGATGGCGATGGGCAGACTCTCAGCACAATCACAGGCTGTATCGGTAAAGGTCATGACAACCTTGCAGTGGCCATTCTCGTCTAAGTTAATTTCATAAATCAACCCTAAGTTATAGACGTCTAGCTCTACGTCCGGATCGTAAATGCGCTCGAGCTTCTCCACCAATTTATCCTGAATTGCAGCTGCTCGGTCATTGATTTTGATATCGTCTCTCATGGCTATCCCCTTCTATCTGAGTTGAATTGTTTTTATTTTCTCACAATTCAGACTTATTTTCAAGTTATTTTGGAACATGAAAACGTATTTAGTTCTTCCAAATGAAAAATCCCTTTCAGACTCCTCAAAATGGCGGACTTATGATAGAATATAAGTACTAAAGAAGGCGGAGGTCAGAAGATGAAATTACAAAAACCTAAAGGAACTCAGGACATTCTTCCTCAAGAATCAGCCAAGTGGCAGTATGTAGAAGACTTTGCCCGCAAGACATTTAGAAAATACAATTACGGCGAAATCCGCACACCGATTTTTGAGCACTATGAAGTCATTAGCCGCTCGGTCGGGGATACGACAGACATCGTAACTAAGGAAATGTATGACTTCTATGACAAGGGCGACCGCCATATCACGCTACGTCCAGAGGGGACAGCGCCCGTGGTACGTTCTTATGTAGAGAATAAGCTTTTTGCTCCTGAAGTTCAAAAGCCTGTCAAAGTCTACTATATGGGCTCTATGTTCCGCTATGAGCGGCCTCAGGCCGGCCGTTTGCGGGAGTTTCACCAGATTGGAGCAGAGTGTTTTGGCTCTAGTAATCCTGCTACAGATGTAGAAATGATTACTATGGCAGCTCAATTTTTCAAGGATATTGGGATTACCAATGTCAGCTTGGAGCTCAACTCGCTGGGTAATCCTGAGAGCAGAGCTGCTTACCGTCAGGCCTTGATTGATTATCTGACTCCACTGAAGGCTAGCCTTTCAGCAGATAGCCAACGTCGCTTGGAGGAGAATCCGCTGCGCGTGCTGGATTCTAAAGAGCCCGAGGACAAGGCGGCTGTAGAAGGCGCTCCGTCTGTTCTGGACTATCTGGATGAGGAGAGCAGTATCTACTTTGCGGCTGTTCGCTCCATGCTAGAGACCTTACAGATTCCTTATGTCATCAATACCAACATGGTCCGTGGCTTGGATTATTATAATCATACGATTTTCGAATTTACAACAGAGGTGGCTGGCAGTCAACTGACCATTTGTGCTGGCGGCCGTTATGATGGTCTGGTTGCTTACTTTGGTGGCCCTGAAACCCCAGGTGTTGGCTTTGGTATGGGCTTAGAACGCCTACTTCTCGTTCTTGACAAGCAAGGAGTAGATCTGCCGATTGAAACCGCTCTGGATGTTTATGTAGCTGTTTTAGGAGCTGGTGCCAATAGCAGAGCTTTGGAGTTAGTGCAGGCTCTCCGCGCACAAGGATTTGCGGCAGAGAGGGATTATCTCGACCGCAAGCTCAAGGCTCAGTTTAAGTCGGCTGATATCTTTAAATCCAAAACTCTTATCACCTTGGGCGAAAGCGAAGTGGAAAATGGTCAGGTAACTGTTAAGAACAACCATAATCGTGAAGAGATTACTGTTAGCCTAGACCAAATCCAAGAAAACTATCAGCTTATTTTTGAAAAATTGGGGTTTTAAAGGTTTTAACCTAACAGTCAGAAACGCTATAGTATCAGATATTTGAACGGGTTTAGTTGACACAATGTCAATATATTTTCTAAAAAAATATCTTTAAAAACTTGAAACATAAAGTGATTATTGATACAATGTACTCGTTATATAAATTTGCTAAAGGAGAAACAACTATGGCACAAATTAAATTGACTCCAGAAGAACTTCGTCAATCTGCAAACAGATACACTGAAGGTTCTGAAAATGTAACTCAAGTTTTGACTACATTGACTAATGAACAAGCAATTATTGCTGATAACTGGGATGGTTCTGCATTTGATAGCTTTGAAGCACAATTCAACGAATTGTCTCCAAAAATCAAAGAATTTGCACAATTGCTCCAAGATATCAATGCTCAGTTGATTAAAGTTGCTGACATCGTTGAGCAAACTGACCAAGATATCGCTGCACAAATTCACTAATTTTGTTATAACGGCTTTAGGAAGGCAAGAGCCTTCCTATTTTTGTAAAGATTAAAAATGAAAAAATGGCAGTTTCTTTCATGTTTGATAAGAAAATCGCTGCAATGTAAAGGCAAGCTCTGACAATCTGAATCAATATCTGAATTAGACTGTTAGAGCTGTTTGTGTCTTTCTGTGTGCTTTTTTATGTAACAATAAACTAAAAAAATTTAAAAAGAAAAAGAAATTTACATCCATGGGAAATAAAAAATTACTTAAGTATATAGGAAACGTTGTTTTGGTTATTGCCTTGCTGGCTGCTGTAGTGACGCTGAATGTCGCAGTGCAAAAGAATACAAGCACTGCTAGGGACAGCAAGATTCGCACTGACCAAAAGACTAAACTAAATGTTGCGGTTGTCAATGAGGATCGGGCTGTCAAGGTTGACAAGAAAGAGTACAATCTTGGTGCTAGCTATGTCAAGAATCTGGAACGAGATGACTCTCAAAACTGGTATATCGTGACGCGTGGAGCTGCGGATACTGGTCTGGAAAATGGTAAATATCAACTGGTCGTGACGATTCCAAGTGACTTTTCAGAGAAGGTGCTAGATGTTAATGCTATCAGCGCAGATCGGACAATCGTTACTTATAAGGTCAATGCTGCGGGAAATCAGCAGATTGAAAATGAAGCTAATAATCTAGCTAAGGATATTATCGCGGATCTGAATAGCCAATTGGTTGATATGTATATGGCAAGCATCTTGAGCAATCTATATACAGCTCAGCAGAATGTGCAGGCTAGTTCAGAGGTCCAAATCACTAATATTGGCAATTACAGAACTAACTTGCTGGACTCAGCTATTGGCTCTAAGAATATCTTCCCAACATTGGTTAGTATGTCTGCCTCATCTGTCGAAGCCAATAACTCTCTGAAGACGACTCTGGAAACTTATGCTAAGGCTTTCGATGACTTGGATAACTCTCAGGCGACTTATGGGAAGAATTTTGATAGTCTTCTCAAACAGCGGGTCAGCGACCAAACTAGTTATGAAGCTTTCATGGACGAGTTGATTGCTATGGATAGCCAGCTTTTAAAAGAAGAAACGGAAAATCTTTATACGAGTTTGAATGAATCGCAAAAAAAATTGACCGCGCTGCTTGGACAAACGAAAAAACAATCAGATGATACTTCAGACGATGATAGTAATCAGCCAGATCAAAATCAATCTGATAATGTCAGCACGCAACTAAAACAGTTGGAAACTGCCTTGGAGACAGAGCGTGGGCAACTAGATGTTCATAAAAAGCAGATTCAGGGCTTTGTTGATAATAAACTAAGGGTCTACTATGGTGTTGAAGAAGGTAAGCCTATTGCTCTTAGCGCAGTGTTAGGAGATGCTATAACAAGCTACGATGCTTCTTTGAAGGCACAAATAGCTGAAGCAGTAAAAGCTTTGCCAGCTTCTCAACCAACAGAGGTGAAATTCGGATTGTCTGTTCCTGCTCTTGACTATTCAACCATTTCGCAATTTGGAACACCACAAGGAAATGGAAGTGCTGAGTTAGACAATCTGGCAGCAGCTGCAGAGAAAGCGGCTAGCTCTACAGCCAGCCCAGTTAATAGCCAGGTTGGAAAGGCTACTTTGTCAGTCACTCCACCAACAGGTGTAACAATTAAAACTATTACATACAATGGCGAAACAGTAGCAAATGGGCAAGAAATTAATTTAGCTGAGGGGGCTAATTTTAATGTGCAGTTCAGTGTAGCTAATGATGCTGCAGCCACTTCAGTTGACAGCTCAATTGATATTTCTCTGAATGGTATTAAGGTTGCAAGTGCGCCGGTGAATGTAGAGGATGCACAAAAAGCGGCAGCGGCATATGGAGCTAAAGTACAAGAGATTTCTTCTGCCTATCAACACGTTATGTCTTTAATCCAAGCTTATAATTCTTTTGATGAGTTAAAAAATAAAGATATGTCTGAATCTTTATCTACCCTTTTGATAAATGCTATTAATTCGAATCTAGATAGCTATCAAAATAGCTTGTCTAAAAGTAACGATGGTAAGAGTCAAGGGGTTAAAGAAACCTTGGATGAAACGATTAATAACTTGAAAAACAAGATAGAAGACGTCAAAGGGATCAATTCAGAACTCGCAACTGAGATTGATAAACAGCTCAATCTTTACAAAGATGTACGAGAGAAATTGAAAGGCATCTCAACTTCTCGGGAAACTTCTACTGATGCACTGAAAAAGACAGACACCGATTTGTCATCTCTGAATTCAGAATTCTCATCCTTGCTGTCTTCAACTTCTGGCGTTAAGTCTTCTTCACAGACCAATGTGCAAGCAGCTGATAGTGTCAACCAGATCTTCAGCAGCTTCAATCGTGAGCTGGAAAATGCACAAGGAACGACAGAGAAATTGTCTGCGAATGCTGAAAGCTTGATGGGACAATTCAATAAGGAATTGGAAGATAATGGCAACTTTGTGGAGTCCTTTGTCAAGGTTCTTAACAATGCCTATGAGAACGGTGTTCCTAATGAAGTATTGTTGGACTTCCTATCTAATCCAGTTGCTCAGTCTTCTTCATCTGTCAAAGCGACTGTCAATGTTTACCGTCCGTTTACTTGGATTCTCTTGTTGGAGATTGTCAGTCTCTTTACGGCCTATCTCTTTGCAACGCAAAATATTGTGCGCAAGGTTAAAGACCGCTTTAAGCTTAATAAACTACAAGATACAGATATTACGACTGTGGGCATTCTAGGCTTTCTGTCTCTGACGATTGGTCTGGTCATTGGGATTGTCTCCAGCATGCAGCTTCATATTGGAAAGGAATATGTACCATCTTGGGTCTTGTTGATTGTGGTTGCTAGCTTTGTCTTGATTCAGGGGCAGTATTTGTTCCTCAAGCATTTGCGCGTGATAGGTATGGGCTTAGCTTTCTTCATGATTATCAGCTTTGTCTACCTGTCTAGTGCCATTGGTACGACAGCTAGCTTGACTGGCTTCCCAGCCTTTATCAAGAGCTTGAATGCCTTGTCTGTGCTAGAAGGTATGCTGTCAGGTTACTTTGACGGCAAGACAGCTGGTTTCTTTGCCATCTTTGGTCTGATTGTCTTGCTGGCTCTGCTGGTTGCAGCTAATATCTTTATCAAGACTAGAACATTAAAAACTGAGGAAGTTTAAAAGAGTATGAAAAGAATTCTGTTTTTATTCCTACTCCTAAGTTCGTTTGCGGTGACGGCTGTTGCCGCAGATGAGCTTAAGGATAATCGTCTGCAGATAGATAATTCGCGGATTGAAAAAGAGCAAGAACTGAACTTTGGTGCACAATCGGAAGGCACCAAGTCTCTTTTCGTTGCTGAAAATCAGGAAAAAATTCAGGAGATGAAGAAGTATCAAAACAAACAGTTGGCCACAGAAGCGGGACAACTGTTTTCTGCTATACAGGGGCCGACGGATATTTACCATTCCAAGGAGCTTTTTCAGCCGGGAACGGAAAAATTGTCCAAGTTGCAGACGAGTTTGAAAAGTGATGATGAAAGCAGCTGGGATGATTTTCTGCCAGGAGTAGTCTACTTTGTAGCAGCCGTACTCTTGGTCAGTATGACTGTCTTTGTCAGCTATCGTATCAGTAAGGGAGAAGTATAACATGGAAGGACATATCAATATCACCCTCCGTTTGCGGGATAAGGACGTGGATATTCGTATTCCTAAGCGGATTGAGGTTCGTCGTTTCATTCGGGAGATTGATCAGATTTTCAATATCGAAGGAAAGCGTCATAAGTATCAGCTGCGGATTATTAACAAGGGGTTGATACTGGATGAGGGCAAGGTTTTGGCTGATTATCCAGTCACAACAGGAGATTTAGTAGAGATTGAGGAGATTTAAGGTGACTGAGGAAAAATTTGTATTTGCTGAACAAGAGTTTATCTATGAAAAAAATGATAAGAATTGGAGCCTAACGCTGAAGCGCTCGGATGTGGCAACGCAGGATTTGCGGGAGCTCTTGCTTTTGGACCTGCATCATCCGCTTTTCTTGGAGCAGGAGACTAAGGCTGATCACGATAGTGTCTACTTCATCTATCAGATTGAGCCTTTAGGGCTTTCTAAAGAAGATATTGAAAAGCGCACGATTTCTGAGCGGATTCGTCTGGCTCTCAATGTGTTTGCTTTGGAAGCGGCATTGGAATTGCCGGTTACTTTTTTGCTGCATCCTAGCAATCTATTTATTACCAAGGATGCTCAGGCGAAGATTGCCTACCGCGGAGTTCCGGGCATCATGACACCTCAGGCTATTTCTCGGGAGGACTTTTTGCGTCAGGCTAAGTGCTTTGCGGTGACGCTCTTTGCAGATCTGGACTTTATGGAGCTTTACAAGGGCTCGCTAGAGCTAGAAACTCTGCCAGATTTCTTAGTGGAACTGCGTGAGGCTGAGACTCTGGAAGATGCGGTTGCTGTTTTGGAGAAATCCTATCAGGAAAAGGCTGCAGAAGAAGCAGAGAAGCAGACACTGGTCTCCAAGCGCCAGCATAAGATTTTCAAACTGGCAACCATCTGGCTGACAGCAGCTGTTGTGATTTTGACCATTCCTTTGATTTATCTGATTTTCATACAGAATCCTTTCAAGGAAAAGCTGTTACAGGCGGATACTGCCTTTATCAAAGTGGACTATAGCAAGGTCATCGATGAGCTGGAGGGAATCTCTCCTAAGAGTCTGCCGAATACACAGAAATATGAACTCGCCTATTCTTATATCCAGGGGCTGGAATTTTCCGATGATCAGCGCAAGGTCATCCTGAACAATGTCACACTAAAATCAGATGATTTGTATCTCAATTACTGGATTCAAGTTGGACGTAATGATTTTGAAGATGCTTTGGACACAGCCAAACGGATTAATGACTCAGATCTGATTATCTATGCCTTGACGCAGGAGATGAAAAAGGTACGTGAGGACGATAGTTTGTCTGGTAAGGATCGGGAGACTAAGCTTGAGTCCTTGGAAGGCGAGTATAAGAAATACTGGGATAGCCGCAAGGAGCTTCTAACTGGTGATTCTAGCTCAAGCGCTTCTGGCGAGGAAGGTTCTTCAGGAGCAAGCTCTTCCTCCAGCAGTGAAGCGTCGTCTAGCAGTAGCGCGAAGGAGTAAGTATGAGCAAGACAATCATCATCTATACAGACCATCTGCGCTATGAGCTACAGCTGACAGAGGACAAGAAAGTTCTCTTGGCAGCGAGCGAGAAGGCTCAGCTTTACCTGCCCCATCAGGAGACTCCTATCCAGCTTCAGCTAGCTAAAGGGCAAGTCTTTTATCAGATGGGGGAAGAAACGGGTGTCGTAACTGATGGTCTGACCTTGGGTAATCTCACCTTGTATCAATCTGATTCAGAACCGGCTGTTTATGACCTGCTGGACAGAAAAGAGTTACTCATTAGCGACCAGAAGGGGGCAGCTATCAGTCTGGAAGCGCCTTTGGAGTTGCTCTTGAAGCGAACAAATGATTCTTGGCTTTTGACCAAGATGCGAGGTCAAGTCTACCTCAATCACGTTGAGTGGACGGGAGATCAAATCCAGCTGGAAGCCGGTGACGAGCTAAGCTTGGAAGGCATCTGCCTCAAGGTCTATCCAGAAGAAATCTGGGTGACGGGTCCAGCTACGGTCAGTTCTAACCTGACCTTGCGGGGCGCTTCTCGCCATGGTTTTTACCCAGACTATCCAGACTATCACCGTTCACCGCGGATTATCTATCGGAGTTCAGAGGACAAGATTCAGATTGCTCCGCCAAGCAAGGAGCCTCAAAAGCCCAATGATGAGCTCTTGAGACTGATTGTGCCGCCACTTCTCATGGTTGGGGTGACGGTGTTGATTACACTGGTTCAGCCGCGGGGGATTTATATCCTCGTTACGGTGACTATGTCGATTGCCAGTGCTATCTTTTCGGTGCGCGGTTTCTTCAAAAACCGCAAGAAGTTCAAGGAAGATAAGAAGGAGCGCATCGATCTTTATCACCTCTATCTAAAAGACAAGGCTATTGAGCTGAATAAGCTGGAACGTGAGCAGCGTGATGGGATGCTTTACCATTTCCCAAACATTAATGAATTGACAGGTCTGGTGGCAGACTACAGCCACCGCATCTACGAGAAGACACCGCTTCACTTTGACTTTCTTTACTATCGCTTGGGACTTGGCCAGGTGCCAACCTCCTATAAGCTGACCTATGGTCAAGAGGAGCGGAGCGGAAAGAAAGATGCGTTGGAAGAGGAGGGCTATGCTCTCTATACTCGGCATAAGAAAATTCCTGATCTTCCTATCGTGGCTAATCTCAGCCATGGACCGGTCGGCTATATCGGTCCGCGCAATCTGGTCCTAGAACAGCTCCAGCTCTTGGTCATGCAGTTAGCGGTCTTTCACTCCTACCACGATGTGCAGGTGATTACCATCATGCCAGAGGAGGAGCGCGATCAGTGGGATTGGCTGCGCTGGCTGCCGCATGCGACTCTACAAGAGCTGAACGTCCGTGGCTTTGTCTATAACCAGCGGACGCACGATCAGGTTCTAAACAGTCTCAACCAAATCCTGAAACTACGCAAGGCTCAGAAGGAAGAAGCGACCCGGCAGGAGACGACACTCTATAGTCCTCACTATGTGGTCTTGGTCACAGATGAAAAGCTGATTCTCGACCATATCATCATGGAGTTCTTCACAGAGGATCCGACTGACCTGGGCTGCTCACTGATCTTCGTGCAGGATGTGATGAGCTCGCTGTCTGAGAATATCAAGACGGTTGTCA
>NZ_JAHZOW010000007.1:0-38849 GCF_019929145.1 Streptococcus sanguinis
ATCAACGACCTAGGCCAATACGAAGTGCTCAATCAAGACCTGTCAGGACTTGACTTAGCCGAGGATATCAAGGAAGTGCCGACAGAGCTGGAGGCCATTGTTAGTCAGATCCAACTACTGACAGAGAGCCAGCAGATCCCGCCAGTACCACAGCCATGGCTGCCGCCGCTTAAAGATAGAATCTATTCAACAGATTTACGTAGGGGAGATTTCAAAGAATTTTGGTCACATAAGAACCGACCTTTAAAAGCAGTAATTGGTTATGTGGATATACCAAGTCAACAAGCTCAATACACATTAGAACATGATTTTAATGAAGATGGGAACATTGCTCTTTTCGGCGGTCCTTTAACAGGTAAGTCTACTTTTATTCAAACTTTGACGATGGATTTGGCTCGCAAGTTCAGTCCCAAAGATGTCACGCTCTACTTGATGGACTTCGGGACCAATGGTCTGGCACCGCTGGGCCAATTACCGCAGGTAGCCGATACCCTGCTTTTGGATCAGACGGAGAAGATTGCCAAGTTTGTCCGCATCATGGAGCGGGAGCTCAACCGGCGTAAGAAGCTCTTGTCTGACTACGGTGTTGGGACCTTGGAGCTCTACCGTCAGGCTAGCGGTCAGCAAGAGCCGGCGATTGTCATCTTACTGGACAGCTATGAGTCCATGAAAGAAGAGGCCTATGAAGCGGAGCTCTTCAAGCTCTTGGTGCGGATCTCTCGCGAAGGTCTTAGCATCGGTGTTCACCTCTTGGTAACAGCGGGCCGTCAGTCCAACCTTCGGGCGCAGTTCTATGCCAACTTCAAGCACCAGCTGAGTCTTCCGCAGAATGATGTGGGAGAAGTACGCTCTATCGTGGGCTCTACCCCGCTTGCGAAAACCATGGAAGACATCAAGGGTCGGGCACTCATGAAGCGTGACGAGGTTGATGTTATCCAGCTGGCTTTGCCAGTAGAGGGTGCTAATGATGCGCAAGTCCTCAACAACCTTCGTCAAGAAGTCGCTTCTCTCCAAGAAGCTTGGACCGGACAGCGACCAAGTGCCATTCCGATGGTGCCAGAGGAGTTGACGGAGGCGGACTTCTATAGCCGGGCTAGTGTCCAAGCAGCTTATAAGCAGGGCTTGGTACCACTAGGATTGGACATGGAGACGGTTGAACCAATTACTTGGAACCTCTCTAAGGGCAATCTTCTCTACTTAACAGATAAGGAAGAGCAGATGAGTGCTTTGACTGAGCAGATTGCGCGAGGCAAGCAGAAGGTGATTGTATTGGCACCGAAGTATCATAATTTGCCTGAGATGGAAGGTGTGACGATTCTTGCTAGTCCAGAAGAATATCAGACTGGAATTGTTGCAATGGAAGAAAATGTCAAGGCGCGCTTGGAAAAGCGCAACAATCAGCATGAAGCAACTGTCATTCTATTTAATCAACTGGAATTAATGGGTGAGTTGAGTCTTGATGACCAGACCTCTCTCAATTACATTCTGGAAAAAGGACTGCGAGCTGGCTATGCTTCTGTTTCGATGAGTGGCAGCCAGCTGTATAAGCAAATAGATGTTGTTTCTAAGACAATTAGAAACTATAAACAAGCTATTGTCTCAATGAGATTGACGGATCAGAATATTCTAACTGTCACAAACAAACCTATCCGCGAACCACAGTTAGAAGAGCAAGAGCACTACTATGTAGCAGACGGATTAGCAAGTAAAATGAAAGCATTAATGATATAGAAAGGGAATAAAATGGGGAAAGCGTTACTACTGGCTCAGTTAAATAAATTATCAGGAGATTTCGAAACAATAACTGGGAAAATTATTGAATTACAAAGTGCCTTAGAAGGACTTTCAGCTACTTCTACAAAAATCACTTATCTATTAAATGATGAAGAGTCAATTAAAGCAACCTATAATTTGGCAGGGAAACCGTATGGTGAAGAAGCAACTAATGAGCAAAAACTGTTAACTGATACATCAACGAAATATGAAACACAAAAAACAGATATGATGACAAAATTGCAAACGAAAATTGATAGTTTAAAATTAGATGCAGCAGGATTACGTTCAGGCATGAATGCCTTGAGTAGAGAGATTGCTAATACAAAGGAGGATTAACTAATGAGTGATGACGTTATTAAGGTACATAACCTACCAGGAATAGAACAATATAGTGAATCTATTAGTCAGTTTTCAAAAGCTTTAGATACCGCAACAAATGATACTGCTCGAGCGTTCAATAATAAAATTGAAGGATCAGAGGGTATAGCAATTAGTTCTTTTTTACAAAGCTTGAATGATTTACAAAGTCAGATATTTGATCAAATTCCGGAAGCTTTAGGGAATTATGCGAAAATTGTTGAAGGTTTTTCATCGTCTATTAGTGGTATAGGTTTTGGTAAAGAAGCTTGGACTAGCGAATCAGGTAATAGTGATGTTCGGACAAAATTAACAGGTGACCAAAAGGAAAACGTTCTAACTGTTGATAAGAATTTACAAACAGCATTGGATACTGCTGCCAAAGTTTTAGGTGAGGGAGCTATAGATATTTCTAATATCACAAATGATGCTACAAATGGATTAGAAGATGCAGCTACTGCTCGTCTTAATACTCACACACCTTTTCAAGCAGCACATGATACCTTTAACACAAATTTACAGCAAGTAATTGGAACCATTTCAGCTTTAAAGGGGACTGTTAGTCAGGCGCAAATCACGCTGAATTTTTCACCAAAGGCTGTGTTTAATATGATAGCTCAAGGTGTTTATGTAAATCCAGTCACCGGTCTTCAAAATTCAGACGAAGCTATCGCCTTAGACTCTGTTTATGGTGATAATCAAAAACAGATTGCAAAAGCAAACGTTGAAAATGTACGTATGGAAATCAAGTATATTATGGCAACAGGAATAGCTCTTTGGATTTCAAATGAGGACACAAAAAAATTAGATGACTTTTTCGGTCCTTTTGGGGAGATGTCATACGGTGATAGTCAGAGATGGCTTGATGATATAAATACAGCTGCAATTGCTTTAGGTGAAACTCATCAAAATGAAATGTTGAATGCATATTATGCAAATGATAGTGATTATAAAAAAATGGATTTTGCATTATTCAAGAAAGAAGACAGCATTAACATATTAATAAGACTGACAGATGATTTATATAAAACAAAATTCAGTAGGAAACTTTATACTCCGCCTGGTACAAATGAAAAGATAGATGATCCTCAGATAATTAAGTTTGGTTTTCAAGATAAAGATTTAGTATATTATACAAAAGGATTAGTTTCGGGTATAGAAGCCGTGGATTATCCAGGTTGGGATACAATTGGAAAAAAACCTGAAGATGGAGTTGGTTATAGAAAACGAGTAATTTCAATTGCTCCAGGTAACAATAGCGCTAGAGCACAAGAGGCTGAAACAAATATACAAGAAATTGACAGCAATAAAAAGCAAGCGGTTGTTGAACTTTTGAGAGATTTAACGATAGGTACTATGATGGTTTCTACTCCTAATAGTTCGGTGTCAGTGGGGCTAGGATTGCTGAGGTCGGTGACATCAGGTGATACAGGTGGTATGATAGCATCATCACCTGAAGGTAACAAAGGATACAAACTGGGAGTTGGCTCGGTAGCGAAAATTGCCACTACGTTTAATAAGATTGATAAAAACGAAGCAAAAGAAATTCAAAGACTCAAAAACACTCTGATTGGTGAAGGAGGAACAGTTCTTAATGATCGTAAGTCAGATAAATTATCAGGTTCTGGATTCTATCGCCTTGAAACAACTTTGAGATTGGCAGAATTGAATGATAAAGGTGTGTCAGGAATGCTAAACGAAGAACAAATGAAAACGTATAAAGAGCGAATTCAATCTCGCTTTAGTAACGAGATAGTACAATATGTAACCGGTGATGAAAATTCTAAGCTCAAACTAGAAGATATGAGTAAAGAGCAAGTCATAGAATTATGGGAAGCTATAAGAGCTACGGATGTTCCTCTAAAAAGGGGAAGTGATGGAGAAGCATTTATACAATACCTTGAGCAAAAATATCCTTTCCCTGTTTTTGATTGAGTTGAAATGTCTATGTGATTCAGAATGAAGAAGAGTTTTTACGCTATTATAAAGCTAAAATAATCAAAGATTTTTGAAATTTGTACAAGAAAGGAAAATAAAATAATGGGACGAAAACGGATATTACCAGAACATATTAAAGGGATTGAGCATAGCTTTGAAGATATGAGTGGTCGACTTGAGGACAAAAGCTCTAGCTTAATTGAATCTTCTGCAACTGCTAATTTTTCCTCAGCTACAAATGAGGTGAAAGCACTAACGAAAGATTTAGTTCCGGTCGTTGAATCATTCGATGAATATTTGAATGCGGTGGCTGATGAATTTACTAGAATAGATACTGAGATGGGGCGTGTGATAGATGGAGGAGCACTGCAGGAATACTCCAATGGTCTAACCGATGCAGATATGAACACAAAGAAACATTATACTCAAAAACAAATAGACCTATATAATGACTTTCCTTCTTAATCATTCTGCATTTATTACTCCTTAGGATAGTTTCTCCTCTCCCTTATGCTATAATAGTCTATAGAAAGTCGAGGGAATGATGAAGAAAATACTATTAGTGGTTGTGGTACAGGGCTTGGCTATCTTTGTGATTACTGGTCTGCTTTGTTATTTTATGCGGGGGGATTTTTTCTTCCGTGCTTTGGCGCCGATTTTTGGTCTGGCAGCGGGAGGTTTTCGCTTTTTGACGGCCATGGTGACAAAAGCATTTGCGCCCAGTCTCTATGAGGATAGCAAGAAAAAGGAATAATCTATAGAGCTGACAGTAGGTCTGGGGTCTTTGACTCAGGCCTTTTGTCATAACTGTCAGCCTTAGTCATGCGGAGCTTTAATATTTTTCAGAAAAAGAACGGACAGAAGGGCTTTCTTAGGCGCTTTGTGGTAAAATAGTAACAGAATTAAAAATTTGGAGAGTAAAGATGAAACGTTCTATGTATGCTGGGCGTGTTCGCAAGGAGCATGTTGGTCAGGAAGTCACTTTGAAGGGCTGGGTAGCCCGCCGTCGGGATTTGGGCGGTCTGATTTTCATTGATTTGCGCGACCGCGAAGGCATTATGCAGCTGGTCATCAATCCTGAGACTGTGGCTGCTGAGGTCATGGCGACCGCAGAAAGTTTGCGCAGTGAGTATGTTCTGGAGGTGACAGGTAAGGTAGCTGCGCGTGAGCAGGCCAATGACAAGCTGGCGACAGGAAGCGTGGAGCTACATGTGGAAAGCCTGACTGTCTTAAATACAGCCAAGACGACGCCTTTTGAAATCAAAGACGGCATCGAGGTGAATGACGATACGCGTTTGCGCTACCGTTATCTGGACTTGCGCCGGCCAGAGATGCTGGAGAACTTCAAGCTCCGTGCCAAGGTGACTCACTCTATCCGCAACTATCTAGATGAGCTGGAGTTCCTTGATGTAGAGACACCATTTTTGTCCAAGTCAACGCCAGAAGGAGCGCGTGATTACTTGGTGCCTAGTCGGGTTCATCAGGGGCATTTTTACGCTCTGCCACAAAGTCCGCAGATTACCAAGCAGCTCTTGATGAACGCTGGTTTTGACCGTTATTACCAGATTGTTAAATGCTTCCGTGACGAGGACTTGCGTGGTGACCGTCAGCCAGAGTTTACTCAGGTGGACTTGGAGACTTCTTTCTTGTCTGATCAGGAGATTCAGGACATTACAGAAGGCTTGATTGCTCGTGTCATGAAAGAGACCAAAGGTATTGATGTTTCTCTGCCTTTCCCTCGTATGAAGTATGATGATGCCATGGCTCTTTATGGGGTTGATAAGCCTGATACTCGTTTTGAGATGTTGTTGCAGGACTTGACAGAGCTTGTCAAGGGAGTTGACTTCAAGGTCTTTTCAGAAGCTCCAGCTGTCAAAGCTATCGTGGTGAAAAATGCTGCAGATAAATACTCTCGCAAGGATATAGACAAGCTGACAGAGCAAGCAAAACAGCATGGTGCTAAAGGTCTTGCTTGGGTGAAAGTGGCTGATAGTGAGCTGGCTGGTCCCATTGCTAAGTTCTTGACAAACTTGACAAGTCCGTTGACAGAAGCTTTACAGCTTGAAAATAATGACCTAGTTCTCTTTGTGGCTGATACTTTGGAAGTGGCAAATGCTGCTTTGGGAGCTCTTCGTGTACGCTTGGCCAAAGAGCTGGACCTGATTGACCCTGATACATTTAACTACCTTTGGGTAGTGGACTGGCCCATGTTTGAATGGTCAGAAGAAGAGGGCCGCTACATGAGTGCCCATCATCCTTTCACCCTGCCTCAGAAAGATTCTGAGCAAGAGCTGGAAGGCGACCTCAGCAAGGTAAGGGCTGTGGCCTATGATATCGTCCTCAATGGTTATGAGTTAGGTGGCGGCAGTCTTCGGATCAACCAGAAAGACTTGCAGGAGCGGATGTTCAAGGCGCTTGGCTTCTCGGCTCAAGAAGCTGCCGAGCAGTTTGGCTTCCTTCTGGAGGCTATGGACTATGGTTTTCCACCGCATGGTGGTTTGGCTTTGGGCTTGGACCGCTTTGTGATGCTCTTGGCTGGTGAAGAAAATATCCGCGAAGTCATCGCCTTTCCGAAAAACAATAAGGCTTCTGATCCAATGACACAGGCACCTAGTCCAGTGTCGGTAGCTCAACTAGAGGAATTAAGTTTACAAGTGGAAGCACATGAAGAAGACTAATTTTTACAAACTCTTTCGCTATTATGTCCGCAGGTTTGCTTATAATTTTAAGATTTTGCGGTCTTTAAAGAGTATCTCGCGTGAGAAGTACGATGAGAAGATTTCTGCCTCTCTTGTCTATGGCTTTTTGTCGGCTGTCGCAGTCAATTTCTTCTTTCAGCCGGGGCATGTTTATTCCAGCGGGGCGACTGGTCTGGCGCAGGTTATTACAGCCCTCAGTACTCGTTTCTTAGGTTTCACCATTCCGGTTTCTGTGACTTTTTACGCCATCAATATTCCGCTGATGATCCTGGCCTGGTACCAGATTGGGCATAAGTTTACCATTTTTACCTTTATCACGGTTACGATGAGCTCGCTCTTTATCCAGTTTGTGCCGGAAGTGACCTTGACTGATAATCCTATTATCAACGCCCTTTTTGGCGGTGTAGTCATGGGAGCGGGGATTGGCTTTGCCCTTAAGTCCAGTATTTCCAGCGGTGGGACTGATATTGTCAGTCTGACCATTCGCAAGAAAACAGGTCGGAATGTTGGCCATATTTCTTTGATTGTCAATGGGATTATTATGCTGATTGCGGGTCTGACCTTCGGCTGGGAATATGCGCTATACTCCATGATTACTATTTTTGTGTCTAGTCGAGTTACGGATGCTGTCTTCACCAAGCAGAAGCGCATGCAGGCTATGATTATCACCAGCCATCCAGATAGGGTGATTGATAAGATTCACAATAAGCTGCATCGCGGGGCGACAGTAATCCATGGCGCCGAGGGAACTTATAATCATGAGAAAAAAGCTGTTCTGGTGACGGTTATCACCCGAGCTGAGTTTAATGAATTTAAGCAAATCATGAAGCATACAGATCCAGCTGCCTTTGTCTCCGTTGCAGACAATGTCCATATCTTGGGGCTCTTTGTGGAGGAGTGAAGATATTCATTGAGTTTGGGAATGCGAAGCGGTATAGTGTGGGAGTTTGTGCTTAAAACGAGGTTTTGTGATAGGAGATTCATATGCGGTAGGACAATAGTCCCACCGCTTTCTATTCTCTATGATGGAGGATGGAAATCTCAAGTAAGAAAGGATATACAAATGCAGGAGATTTTCAGACAATGACGACTTATAAAAAAATCATGAATATCGCTTTGCCGGCTATGGCGGAGAACTTTTTGCAGATGCTCATGGGAATGGTCGACAGCTATCTGGTGGCCAGTCTTGGGCTGATTGCAATCTCTGGTGTCTCGGTGGCCGGCAACATCATTACGATTTATCAGGCAATCTTTATCGCGCTGGGGGCTGCTATTTCCAGTCTCATTTCCAAAACTCTGGCTCAAGGAGACAAGGAGCGTTTGGCCTATCATACAGCCGAGGCTATCAAGCTGACGCTACTTCTGAGTCTTCTGCTAGGCCTCGTTTCCCTGCTCTTTGGCAGGCAGATGCTGGATCTTCTGGGGACAGAAACGGCGGTTGCTGAAGCAGGCGGTCTTTATCTGTCTCTGGTTGGTGGGACTATTGTTCTGCTAGGCTTGATGACTTCTTTTGGAGCTTTAGTGCGGGTCACGCGCAATCCTAGATTTCCCATGTATGTCAGTCTTCTGACCAATGTCCTCAATGCCCTCTTTTCCGGTCTGGGGATTTACATCTTTCGGCTTGGTATTATCGGTGTAGCGTTGGGGACGGTTCTGGCTCGTTTGGTGGGTGTGCTGATTCTTTGGCGGGAGCTGGATTTGTCCACAATCCGCTGGCACTGGGGCTTAGATGGAGAGCTCTTGCGCCTGTCTCTGCCAGCTGCTGGAGAGCGGCTCATGATGCGGGCAGGTGATGTAGTTATTATCGCCATTGTGGTCGTCTTTGGGACAGACGCAGTAGCGGGGAATGCCATCGGTGAAGTCCTGACGCAGTTTAATTATATGCCAATCTTTGGGGTCGCAACAGCAACAGTCATGCTGGTAGGCCATGCAGTAGGTGAGGGAGATATGAAAGAGGTCAGTCTAATTCGTCAGCGGACCTTCTGGCTGTCTTTTGCTTGCATGCTGCCCGTGGCTCTAGGAATTTTTGCTTTTGGTCGGCCGCTGACCTTGCTCTATACGGACAATAGCGGAGCTATCACAGCCAGTCTTTCGGTCATGCTTTTCTCCCTGCTGGGAACTCCCATGGCAGTGGGAACCGTGATTTACACAGCTATCTGGCAGGGGCTGGGGAATGCCAGACTGCCCTTTTATGCCACGACTGTTGGCATGTGGCTGATTCGCATTATTGCCGGTTACTTGCTGGGTGTGACCTTTGGTTTGGGTCTGCCGGGAGTCTGGACTGGGATGCTCTTGGACAATGGCTTCCGCTGGCTATTTTTAAAGGTTTTATTTGACAGAAAAATGAGGGAAATCACATGACAAAAGCGTTTATTTGGGATTTGGACGGCACCTTGCTGGACTCCTACGATGCTATTTTGGCAGGGATTGAGGAAACCTATGCTCACTATGGTCTGGACTTCGACAGGGCGAGTATTCACAGCTATATCCTAAAGCACTCTGTCCAGAAGCTCTTGGAAAAAGTAGCGTCTGAGAAGGGGCTGGATGCTGCTGAGATGAATGCCTTCCGTGGAGCAAGTCTAAAGGAAAAGAATGCTCAGGTCCATCTGATGGAAGGAGCTGCGGAGATACTAGCCTGGGCTGAGGAGCAGGGCATTGCCCAGTTCGTCTATACCCACAAAGGACTCAATGCCCATCAAATCTTAAAAGACTTGGGAATTCATGATTATTTTATAGAAATCATCACAACAGCCAACGGCTTTGAGCGCAAGCCCCACCCAGAAGGTGTCGACTATCTGCTCGCGAAATATGGCCTGGATAAGCAGGAAACCTACTATATCGGCGACCGAACCCTGGATGTGGATGTCGCAGTCAACAGTGGCATCCAGAGCATTAACTTCTGTGACTACCGACCAGAAATCAATCAGAAAATCGAGAAGTTAGTGGATATCAAGCGATTATTCACAAGATAAAAAGCAGACTAGAACTAATCTACTGTCAGTCTAGCCTGCTTTTTCTTTTACATATGCTCAATGTGAAGTTCCAGCAAGAACTCAAGAGCCTCGGGAGAACAGTTTTCTTTTTCAATTGCGAAACCAGTGTTCTCTCCTATCAAGATATAAAAATCTTGCTTTGTCATAATGACTTTGACAATATCATCATAGGTATAGTGAAATTCTCCACGTTTATTCTGAGCTACAAAAGACTCTCTGTCAAATATCAGAGTGACCTCCATGTTCTGAAATAAAGGATTTTTTTGATAGGCTCTCTTTATCTGATAATTCATGCCAAAATAGTACATAGAGGCGCAAATAGGGGGAGCCAATATGATAGATATTATCTTTTCCTCTAATGGGCCGAGCATTACGTAGGTGAACAGCCCGATTATCAGTATGATTATGTATAATACAAATCCTTTTCGTCGCACGAGAATAGCCCATGAAAATCTTTTATAAACTTCTTCAGTCATAAGAGTTGTAATATGGATTGGAAACATTTTTTACCTCCAGTTTTTATCAAGGTGTATTGGTTGGTTGTTTTCTAATATAATTGAGTATTTTGAATTAAAACTTAGTAAACACTGAAAGGCTGGTAGGGTTCGCTTTGGCTCAGTTGTTGGTCTATGGCTCAGCCTAACCGTTTGAGTGCTGGAATTTATAGTATCTATTCATCTACCAATATACCACCCAACCGACCTGAAAAATAACCCAGAATAGATAATAAGTCGCCTGACGAAATATCCCAGAAACGGCGGTTCTCCGCCAATAAAATTTCACTCGAAGCGAATAGCGATGGGAACACCTAAAGCAAGCAAAGAAACGGCTGATAGTCTCAGTCGTTTTAGTGTATTCTGCCTACTTTCCAAGAATATCTGTCGCCAAAATTTCAATAGTCTGTTCCATTAACTCCTGAGTGTAATTTGAAGAGAACTCGGTTTGTTCAATTTTGTCCAGTAGGGCTTTAACTTCATCTGGAGCTTCAAGCTGGCAGGTGTGTCGTAGGACTTTATCGTCATCTAAATCGTGAAAGGCTTCGATGTTTTTTTCCTCCTCAACTTGTCTCCAGTCCACCTCGAAATTATTGAAATGAGACAATTTAATCCTGTCTCCAACTTCCAGTTCAAGGTATGTTTGACGGTAAATATCTTGAAGTCGTTCAGCACTTTTTAACCCAGTGAATCGTGCTTGTTTTAACTTTTCCATAAAAATCTCCTTTCGAGTTAGGTTGATGCTCTCAGAGGATAACTCGATTGAGGGAAAGAGTCAAGAGGTTATTGGTTTAGTCTTATTTTAGGGAATGTATACCGAATGTGTTATAATAAAATAAAGACAACCTTTAAGAAAGTAAACATTAAGATTATGCCGATAACTTACAATAAGCTCTGGAAATTACTTATAGACAGAAGTATGACAAAGACTGACTTGAAAAATATAACGGGAATGAATTCAGCAACGCTTGCGAATATGGGAAAAAATAAATTTGTTAGCTTGAGAATGATTGATAAGATTTGTAAGGAATTAGATTGTAAAATTGAAGACGTAGTTGAGTTCGTGAGAGAGGAAGAATAATGATAAAAAACAAACCAACATATATTAGTTTATTTTCATCTGCTGGAGTAGGATGTTATGGTTTTAAGTTAGAGAATTTTGAATGTATTGCTACCAATGAAATCGTGGAGCGCCGATTAGCTATTCAAAAAAATAACCGAAAATGTCAATTTGAGACAGGGTATATCTCCGGTGATATTAAGGAAAACGACACAAAACAAAAAATTTACAATGAAATTAAAAGATGGAAAAAGTTGGGTAATGACCGAGTAGATGTTGTTGTTGCTACTCCACCATGTCAGGGTATGAGCGTTGCTAACCATAAGAAGAAAATTGATGAAATCAATCGAAATAGTTTGGTAAACGAGAGTGTTGAAATTGTAAAAACTATCAAACCGAGATTTTTTATTTTTGAGAATGTTGCAGCATTTTGGAAAACGGGATGTCTTTCAAAAAATGGAGAGGTTATGGCGATTGGAGATATGATTGCTGAGGAGTTGGGGAATGACTATATCTTCGAGCATCGTATTCTCAACTTTAAAAACTATGGTTCTAATTCTTCACGACCACGGACGCTAGTTATTGGTGTTGACAAAAAATTAGCTAATCAAATTGTCCCAAGTGAGCTCTTCCCAGAGTATGTAGAAGAAAAATCACTCTTTGAGATTATTGGGGATATGGAGGAATTAGAATGGGGGCAGTACAGTCCTTATGACTTTTACCATAGTTTTAGGACATATCCTGAACACATGCGTTCTTGGATTCATGATGTTGAACAGGGGAAGAGTGCTTTTGATAATGAAGATGATACCAAGAAGCCTCACAAAATTATTGATGGTAAGTTAGTTATCAATCAGGCTAAAAACTCAGATAAATATACTCGCCAAGTTTATGACAAGGTTGCTGCTTGTATCCATACTCGGAATGACCAAATGGCTAGTCAAAACACTGTACATCCTACCCAAGACCGTGTATTTTCTATTCGAGAGTTAATGAGGTTAATGACAATTCCTGACCAATTTAGATGGATTGATAGAGATTTGGAGGAGTTAAATAATCTAACCTATGAGGAGAAGAGGAAATTATCTAAAAAAGAGGAAATGAATATTCGTCAAAGTATTGGCGAAGCTGTTCCAACAGCAATTTTTCAAAATATCGCTAAAAAAATAAATGACTTTCTGAGCAAAGTCTCTCTTTCAGAATTTGATGTAGAAAAGTTAATTATCGATGAGAGGTTAGATAATTTTGAGTCTTTGAAGTCATTCATATTGGAAAATAGAAATAAATTCTCACTCTCAACATTATCATCTATTATCGAATTGGCTAATTCCAAACGTCAAAACAATTCAGCGTACTTTACAAATAAATTCATTATTCAAGAAATTTTAGAAGATTTACCTAATTTTGAAAAAAATAACATTTCAATAATAGAACCGTCGGTAGGTTCAGGTAACTTTTTACCCTTTATCTTTCACAAATATGCAGACAAACAAATTGATTTGACCGTTGTTGATGTAGATAAAGAGGTACTTGAATTATTAAAACTGCTTTACGATAATAATACTCCATCAAACGTTCATATTAAATATGTTCATTCAGACTATATGGTTTTTGAACATGATAGGGTTGATTTAATTATTGGCAATCCTCCTTTTACGAAACTAAATGCTAAAGAATCCTTACTCCATAAAAAATACAATTTCAATGATGAATCAACCAATCTTGCGGAATTTATCCTCGAAAAAGCTGTTCGTTCCGCTGATTATGTTTCTATGATTATGCCCAAAAATATACTAAATACCCCTGAATACTATAAAACTCGGTTATTTTTAGAGGAATACGATGTTTATAGCATAGTAGATTTTGGAGAAAAAGGATTTAAAGGTGTTTTGATTGAAACGATAAACTTAGCAATTAAGACTATTGAGGATAAGGCTAATAGTGTAAAGATTAGGTCACTGGCTAAAAATATAACTTATCATCAGAAAAAGAGCTACATCTTTTCAAAAGACCTTCCGTATTGGGTAATTTATCGTAATGCTCAATTTGACGAAGTATTTTCTAAGATGAATTTTGGAATTTTTGATGTTTTTAGAGATAGGCAAATCACAAATTCAAATTCTGAGTTGCAGTCAAATGATAATGATGATATTCGAGTTTTGAAATCTCGAAATATTAGTGATGATGGCAAAAAGATTATCGATATACCAAACTATGATGCTTATATTTCTCGAAAAAATGCAAGCAAAATGGCCACATTTAAGTATCTGAATGATGAAACAGTGTATCTGACTCCCAATATGAGTTATAAACCTAGGGTTATGAAAAAACCAACTGGTGTCGTAACAAATGGATCGTTGGCAATTCTTATTCCTAAGAAAAATATTTCGTTAACAGAACGACAGCGGTCATATTTTTCGACAAATGAGTATAGGGAATTTTACCAAATTGCTAGAAATTATCAAACACGTTCATTGAATATTGACAAGACCAGTAGTTATTGGTTCGGAGCTTTGAAATAAAGGAGGAATTAAATGAGAATTGATTTTAGCACAAACAATCCACGGTGGGGAATTTCTGGGATTTCTTTTGCAACTCTGGAGGAGTATGTTTATGTATTAGGATTTTTGACTAATGCTCGTCATTATCAGAATTATGATGGTTCGCCTTTTTCGAATTATGATAAATCTATAGAAATACAAATAGAAGGTAACTATGTTGACGGGGCATGGGCGAAAGAGTGTCGCATTCATTATCTTAAAGATGAGTTAAGCTTAAGAAATCTGTCTCAATCTTTAAGTGATGCCAGTTCTGCTGGCCGTCCCACTCATGGAATTATAGCTAGGATAAATTCAAATGAGTTTATTAACCACTTAATTTCGGACTATAATTTTGGTGTTTTACAAACAGGTGGTTATAGTGATTTTGTCATTCCTCCCTCAAAAGAACTTGTCCACGAAATTTTAGAAAATTTGTTGTTAAATGAGGGACGGAATGCTGGTAAATTTATAATGCTATTTAACGAAGGCTTTGATCTATGACTATTGAACAATTTTTAGCACAATCTGACTATGATATTCGAAAAACTAATGATGCTCGATGGATAGACCAGAAATGTACCTACGATGTCCTTTCAATTATTGCAGACTGTATATTAGAGTATGTCGAAGACGATGTATCCAAAGAATTTACTGTTTCCGATATTTGGCATAATGACTATACGAGAGATAATGTTTTAGAAATTTTTACCAAACCTGATACTGAGTCTAAAAAGGCAAGCAATGAATACGATAAGTATTTTGGTCAGCCAATTAAGCTATTTGGGTATAGCCATATCCTAACTGTACGAAAAACAGGAGCTCGCTATTTTTATCAGGTCAATAATTTCGAATTATTGGAGTATATTGCACTTCGTCCAACAAATGCCCTGAATTTTCTTTTCTTATATATTCAAAAAGTGTTATCAGATAGTGGACTTTATTCTGAATTTGAGCAGTTCTTTGAACAGCAAACTAAGGATTCTTACAAGCGATTGCGTGATGTATTTATTCAATTTACTATCGCTAATACTCCAATAAATGGCGATATAGAATGTGGACGAATTTTCACAAAAATCTTGAATCCACTTGCTTTCAAGTTAAAGAAACAGGGGACTATTCAAGGGATGATTTCTAAAAATCGAATTACACTAAATGATCTGCAATATAATAGAATAAATTGGCGAGACGAATTATCTGGTAAAGAGAAGACCGAAACGAGAGCAGAGCATAAATTGACTGCTGAGCAACATCAAGCCAAAGCTTTTGCAAAATATGCAGTCGATAAGGCGAAACGTCAAGTTAGACGATTTAATGATAAATGGCTTAATGGGACCTCTGAAATTAGTCAGACTACGGAACAGGTTAAAGCAACCCAGGCACACCATATCTTTCCACAATCAGAATTTCCTGAAATTGCCGATTATTTAGAGAACCTTATTATGATTACACCTAATCAGCACTTTAGCATGGCACATCCAAATAACCAAACAATCTATATTGATAGAGATTTTCAGTATATTTGTTTGTTAGCGAAAGCATCTCGAATTATGGTGAATTTAACTTCTTCGACGGAACCTGATTTTTATGACTTCAATGATTATCGATTTGTTTTAAATACTGGTTTAGAGACAGATGAATTTAATTTGGTTGGTGATTTAGATTTTGCTTCTATTGTTAATAAAATTGACATTCATTATAGCGAATGCTCTAGATACGATTGTTTAGTAGTTGATAATAAACCTATGGAAAAAAAGAACAAATTATTATTAATCGACGGTTCGTCCGTTGCTTTTCGCGCTTTTTTTGCGCTTTATAATCAAATCGACCGTTTCAAGAGTCCATCGGGCCTGCATACCAATGCCATTTATGGCTTCCACCTCATGCTCAATCATCTCTTGGAGCGCGTGCAGCCGACTCATGTCCTGGTAGCTTTTGATGCTGGCAAGACGACCTTCCGGACCGAGATGTACGCCGACTATAAGGCTGGTCGGGCCAAGACACCGGATGAATTTCGTGAGCAGCTGCCTTTTATCCGTGAAATGCTGCAGCACCTAGGCATTCACTTCTATGATTTGCCTCAATACGAGGCGGATGACATCATCGGAACCTTGGACAAGATGGCTGAAAAGACAGCTGTGCCTTACGATGTGACCATTGTCAGTGGCGATAAAGATTTGATTCAGCTGACGGATGATAATACCGTAGTGGAGATTTCTAAGAAAGGCGTGGCCGAGTTCGAGGAATTTACCCCAGCCTACCTCATGGAAAAGATGGGCATCACGCCAGAGCAATTCATTGACCTTAAGGCGCTGATGGGCGATCAGTCGGATAATATCCCCGGAGTGACCAAGATCGGTGAGAAGACTGGTCTCAAGCTCCTCTTGGAGTATGGCTCTTTGGAAAATCTCTATGAAAACATTGACCAGCTCAAGGCTTCCAAGATGAAGGAAAATCTGATTAATGACAAGGACAAGGCTTTCTTATCTAAAACCCTAGCCACCATCAATACTCAGGCTCCAATTGAAATCGGGCTGGATGATTTGGTTTATAAGGGTCCTCAGATAGAGACCCTGAGCAAGTTCTATGACGAGATGGGCTTCAAGCAGCTAAAGGCTCAGCTAGGGACTAGTCAAGAGCCGGTAGAAGTCAAACCAATTGAATTTACCAAAGTGACTGAAGTGACAGCAGATATGTTGGCACCAGAGCAGTTTTTCTATTTTGAAATCTTGGGTGACAACTACCACAAGGAAGAGATTGTCGGCCTTGCCTGGGGAGATAGTCGTCAGATTTATGTCGGCTCCAGCGATTTACTACAGCAACCTCTCTTTCAGGAGTTTTTGACAAAAACAGCTCTGAAAACCTACGACCTCAAGCGGACCAAGGTACTGCTCAGTCATTACGGCATTGAACTGCCAGCAGCATCCTTTGATGCGCGCCTAGCTAAGTATCTGCTTTCGACGGTCGAGGATAATGAGCTGGCGACTATTGCTCGCCTCTACGGCCAAACAATCCTGCCGACGGATGATGAGGTTTATGGCAAGGGAGCCAAGCGCGCTCTGCCGGAGCAAGAGCAGCTCTTTGAGCATCTGGCTCGTAAGGTTCAAGTACTGTTGGAAACAGAAGAACCGATGCAAGAGCAGCTCCGCGCCCACAATCAGCTGGATTTGTTGCTTGAAATGGAGCAGCCGCTGGCCTTTGTCTTAGCCAAGATGGAGATTGCGGGGATCAAGGTTGAGCGGGAAACCCTGCAGGGCATGCAGGCAGAAAATGAAAAGACGCTGGAAAGTCTAACGCAGGAGATTTATGATCTGGCTGGTCAGGAGTTTAATATCAACTCACCGAAACAGCTGGGAACCATTCTCTTTGAGGATATGGGGCTGCCACTGGAGTACACCAAAAAGACCAAGACGGGCTACTCGACAGCGGTGGATGTGTTAGAGCGTTTAGCACCGATAGCACCGATTGTGTCTAAGATTCTGGAATACCGTCAAATCAGCAAGCTCCAGTCCACTTATATCATCGGACTGCAGGAGGCGATTGCGGCTGACGGCAAGATTCACACTCGCTATGTTCAGGATTTGACCCAGACGGGTCGCCTGTCCTCGGTTGACCCGAACCTGCAGAATATCCCCGTTCGTTTGGAGCAGGGGCGTCTTATTCGCAAGGCCTTTGTACCGGAGTGGGCAGACAGTGTGCTTCTCAGCTCGGATTATTCCCAGATTGAGCTGAGGGTGCTGGCTCACATTTCTAAGGACGAGCATTTGATTGCTGCCTTTCAGCATGGAGAAGATATTCATACGGCTACCGCCATGCGGGTCTTTGGTATTGAAAAGGCAGAGGATGTGACACCTAATGACCGTCGTAATGCCAAGGCTGTCAACTTCGGAGTGGTCTATGGCATTTCCGACTTCGGTCTGGCCAATAATCTGGGCATTTCTCGCAAGGCTGCCAAAGATTATATTCAGACTTATTTTGAGCGTTTCCCAGGAATCAAAAATTATATGGAAACCATCGTCCGTGAAGCGCGTGATAAGGGCTATGTAGAGACCATTTACCATCGCCGTCGCTCCTTGCCGGACATCAATTCCCGCAACTTTAACATCCGAAATTTTGCGGAGCGCACAGCCATTAACAGCCCGATCCAAGGATCGGCCGCAGACATTCTCAAAGTCGCTATGATTAATCTGGATCGAGCTCTGACAGAGAAAAATTTCAAGTCTCGCATGCTCTTGCAGGTTCACGATGAAATCGTGCTAGAAGTGCCAGCTGACGAGCTAACAGCCGTCCGCCAGCTAGTGAAAGAAACCATGGAGGCTGCGATTGAGCTGGCCGTTCCACTAGTGGCTGATGAAAATGCCGGCCAAACTTGGTACGAGGCGAAGTAAGATAAGATACAAAGAGCGTCAAAACCGACTGAAAATTAGCAATTCGGACGAAGGAGCGATGCTCCTAGAATGGATTATCTATTTTCCAAGGTTTTAGCTCATGTTCAGTTTAAGATATCAAGGGCGTGAAATACAAAGTGAAAATAGAAAGCTGACACAGTATTCGATGAATGCAAGGAAGCTTGTCTTTTTCACACGGTGTTTAGCCCGGATTCAGCTAAGACGCAAATACTACAAAACTATCCAGCTTTATTATGAATGAGGAGGAAGCCTATGACTTATCATTTTCAAAATCCCAGCGACGCCATCGTCGAGCATTATTTGAAAAACAGCAAAGTGATTGCTGTTGTCGGACTGTCTGACCGCGAAGAAACGACCAGCAACCGTGTGTCCAAGGAGATGCAGGAGCGGGGCTATCGCATTATCCCAGTCAATCCTCGGGCAGCGGGCAGTCAGATTTTTGGTGAGACTGTTTATGCCAGTCTCAAAGACATTCCTTTTCCAGTGGATATTGTCGATGTATATCGCCGCAGTGAGTTTTTGCCGGATGTGGCACTTGATTTTCTGCAGTCGGATGCCAAGGTTTTCTGGGCTCAGTTGGGCTTGGAGAATGAAGAAGCTGAGCAGATTTTGCGGGCAGCTGGTCGGGATGACATTGTCATGGACCGCTGTATTAAACGTGAGCATACCCGCTTGATTTTGGGCGAATAAGATGGCCAAGTTAGTTATCATTCGTGGAAATTTCGGCTCTGGCAAGTCTAGTCTCGCTGGGAAACTGCAGACTCACTACGGCCGAGGGACTCTTCTGATATCGCAGGATACGGTTAGACGGGACATGCTCAAGGAAAAGGTTGAGCCAGGGAATTTGTCTATTGACCTGACAGAGACATTGGCACGCTTCGGCTACGAACATGATTTGCTGGTTCTGGTAGAAGGATTTTATGAGACAGACATTTATGGACAGATGCTAGAACGGTTGAAAAAAATCTTCGCTCCGCGGGTCTTTGCTTACTACTATGACCTATCCTTTGAAGAAACAGTCCGTCGCCATCAGACCAGAGCTAAACAAGAAGAATTTACCCCAGCCGACATGAAGCGCTGGGGGAAAGACAGAGACTTCTTGGGCTGGGAAGAGGAAGCCTTTTTCACAGATGAGGATTCACTAGAGGCAGCCTTTGACAAAATCTGCTCTGCCCTGGACAAGACAGAATATAATAGTAAATAAAAAAACAACTCACAAGCTTAGGACAAGGAGTCCTGTTCCTGTGGGTTGTTTTTATGTGAGATTGCGTTTTCTTTTTTCAATTCTTCATAAAAGAGAATGTAAGCAGTCGCTGTATAAGGGAGAACTATAACATTCAGCAAGCCGTAAGTTAATCTGGCCAATAAATTCCAGCCGATGAAGCTCAGATTAAGCATAAAAAGCTTTCCTTTATAGCCTTTCATTAGCTTCCGACTTTGACGGATAGCATAGAAAGCTCCCTGGTAACTCCCAGCCTCAAGCTGGTCATAGAGGATGAACTCTGCTTGAGCATAAGCATAGTACTGAGGGATGGCAATACCTAAGCCAGTGAATATCAAGAGGGTTCCCAGTAACATACCAGGGGTGTATTGAAGAATCTGCTGGCCTGCAGCACTTTGAGCCATCACTACAGTATGGGCTGGGATTTTTTCCGAAATAGAGAGGATTTTATAAGCGTTAAAGATTGCTAGAAGACTCCCGCAGAACATAGGAATATTCCAAAGAAAAATCAGCAGCTGCTTGAGTAAAACCGTCTTGAAGACAGGTGTGAAAGTCTTGCTCGTAAAAAGATGTCCTATATCTGAAAAGTTGACATCATCCTTTGTCTTACGAAGAACCTTTATCATGGTGTAGCTGGCAGAAAGCAGTAGCAAAGTCAAGATAAACTGAATTGTTGTCGGGAAAAGATTTTTGCTAATGAGAAGATAGATGGACTGGCTAAAAGTTAGGCTGGGAATGGAGTCTCTTAGATTGTCATTAAGGGAAAGTAAGATGCTGAGGATACTGACAAGAGTTGGGGCCGCAAACAAAAGAAAAATCCCTCTCGTTTGGCTGCGGACGGTACGAGCCTGAGCTCTGATGTGACTTAGATTCATAATTCCTCCATTTGGATTTGTCTGTTACATTATATCATACCCCGTGACAGATAGAAGTTTTTTTGGTAAAATCATACGGTATCTTGTGAGCCATTGCTGCTCATTATATAGAAGAAAAATCGCTGGGACTGTTTTTCCCAGCAGGAGGAAACATGTCAACATCACCGATTCAGTATCGTTTGATAAAAAAAGAAAAGCATACAGGTGCTCGTTTGGGGGAAATTATCACGCCTCACGGGACTTTTCCGACGCCTATGTTTATGCCGGTTGGGACCCAGGCGACGGTCAAGACCCAGTCACCAGAAGAGCTCAAGCAAATGGGTTCTGGTATCATCCTGTCCAATACTTACCACCTCTGGCTGCGGCCAGGCGATGAGCTGATTGCTCGTGCAGGTGGCTTGCACAAGTTCATGAACTGGGACCAGCCTATTCTGACGGATAGCGGTGGTTTTCAGGTCTATTCTCTAGCTGATAGCCGCAACATCACAGAAGAAGGAGTAACCTTCAAGAACCACCTCAATGGTTCTAAGATGTTCCTGTCACCAGAAAAGGCTATCTCCATCCAGAACAATCTGGGCAGTGACATTATGATGTCTTTTGATGAGTGCCCGCAGTTCTACCAGCCTTATGACTATGTCAAGAAGTCTATTGAGCGGACCAGCCGTTGGGCAGAACGTGGACTCAAGGCCCACAGCCGTCCGAACGACCAAGGTCTCTTTGGGATTGTTCAAGGGGCTGGGTTTGAAGATTTACGTCGTCAGTCTGCTCAAGACTTGGTCAGCATGGATTTCCCGGGCTACTCTATTGGAGGACTGGCTGTTGGTGAGTCCCACGAAGAGATGAATGCTGTGCTGGACTTCACAACGCCTATGCTGCCTGAAAACAAGCCTCGCTATCTTATGGGAGTTGGGGCGCCAGATAGCTTGATTGATGGGGTTATCCGTGGCGTTGATATGTTTGACTGCGTCCTGCCGACTCGGATTGCCCGAAACGGTACCTGTATGACCAGCGAAGGGCGTATGGTTGTTAAAAATGCTCAGTTTGAGGAAGATTTCACGCCGCTGGACCATGACTGTGACTGCTACACTTGCAGCAACTATACGAGGGCCTATATCCGCCACTTGCTTAAAGCGGATGAAACCTTTGGCATCCGCCTGACCAGTTATCACAACCTCTACTTCTTGGTAAACCTTATGAAGAAAGTCCGCCAAGCCATCATGGATGACAACCTGCTGGAATTCCGTGAAGACTTTATTGAGCGCTACGGCTACAATAAATCCAGCCGAAATTTCTAAGAAGTTCCATTTGAAAGGGGAAGCCATTTCTGATGAAGAAACATTGCTGAAAAGATTGATAGCGTATCTGTCAGACGACCAGAAACATACTATACGTATATATGGTCATGGTGCTTCGGGCAAGTCAACTTTTGCTCGAAGACTCCAGCTAGCCTTGGGTGAGGACCGAGCCAATCTGTTGGAAACAGATCCTTATGTAATTACTGGAGAGTATCGAGATTTGCTCAGTTCCAAAGATTTTCCTCATCAAAAAGTCACAGCCTGCCTCCCAGCTGTTCATGAGCTCGGGAGTCTGGAACGAGATATTTGTGCCTTGCAGTCTGGTCTGGATATTCTGACCATTGGCACAGCTTGGTCGCCTAGCTTGCGATTATCAGCCCAAAAGCCTATTCTGATAGTAGAAGGTATGTCGGCTGCCTTTTTGCCTGAAAGCTTGTTTGATTTGTCGCTTTGCTTTTACACGGACGATCAGACTGAGTTAGAACGACGCTTGGCACGGGATGTGGCTGTGCGAGAGCGCAGGCCAGAGTGGATAGAGCAGATGCATCTGGCTCGACGAGAGCAATATAGGCACTTTTATCAACCCTATCTAGCAGCTGCAGACCTTGTCATCTGCCAGTCGGGCAACAGCTTTCGCATCGAAAAGGACAGCCCCTTACTATAAAATAAAGTAGCCAAGGGTAAATTTTTATTTTTAATCTCACTGATGTGCGTCAGTGGGATTTTGTATTTTCTGAATACAAACTCGAATAAATAGGTTAAAAGTCTAAATTTTCTTCTCTATAATGATTTACAAGACTTATAAATTGTTTAGAAAACTCTTTCATAAAAAATTATCCTAAAAATCTTTAAAAAATTACTCAAATCCCTTGCAATGACTGGTTCTTTGTGTTAAGATACTATGGTGCTGTAAAAATACAGTGTGTAGCTTTGATGCAAGAGGTTGCGACACGCTCGGTTGCATTGCCACGCAATCACCTGTCGGTTTTCTTGTGGAGCTAGCCTATTATCTTAAATAGACGAAAAGGAGAAAAAGATGGCAAACAAAAAAATCCGCATCCGTTTGAAAGCTTACGAACATCGTACACTTGACACAGCGGCTGCAAAAATCGTAGAAACTGCTACTCGTACTGGTGCTGAAGTTGCGGGTCCAATCCCACTTCCAACTGAGCGCAGCCTCTACACAATCATTCGTGCGACTCACAAATATAAAGACTCTCGCGAACAATTTGAAATGCGTACTCACAAACGCTTGATCGATATCATCAACCCAACTCAAAAAACAGTTGACGCTTTGATGAAATTGGATCTTCCAAGTGGTGTGAACGTAGAGATTAAACTTTAATCTAAAGCTTGATCTAAACCAGAGCATGAAAAACGCTCGTTAAAAACTTTTTGAAAAAAATTATAGAAAAGGAAACATTTTCTCATGACAAAAGGAATCTTAGGGAAAAAAGTGGGAATGACTCAAATCTTCACTGAAGCTGGCGAATTAATCCCTGTAACTGTTGTTGAAGCAGCTCCAAACGTTGTTCTTCAAGTTAAAACAGTTGAAACAGATGGTTACAACGCAGTTCAAGTTGGTTTTGATGACCTTCGTGACGTATTGAGCAACAAACCTGCCAAAGGCCATGTAGCGAAAGCTAACACAGCTCCTAAGCGCTTCATTCGTGAATTCAAAAACATTGAAGGCTTGGAAGTAGGAGCAGAAATCACTGTCGATAGATTCGAAGCTGGTGATGTTGTTGATGTAACAGGAACTTCAAAAGGTAAAGGTTTCCAAGGTGTTATTAAACGCCACGGTCAATCTCGTGGTCCAATGGCTCACGGTTCACGTTACCACCGTCGTCCTGGTTCAATGGGACCAGTTGCGCCAAACCGCGTGTTCAAAAACAAACGCTTGGCTGGACGTATGGGTGGCAACCGTGTAACGATTCAAAACCTTGAAATCGTACAGGTTGTTCCAGAGAAGAACGTTATCCTGATTAAAGGTAACGTACCAGGTGCTAAGAAATCTCTTATCACTATCAAGTCAGCAGTTAAAGCTGGTAAATAATAAAGAAAGGGGAAATCAGTCACAATGGCAAACGTAAAATTATTTGACCAAACTGGTAAAGAAGCTGGTGAAGTAGTTCTGAACGATGCGGTCTTTGGTATTGAGCCAAATGAATCAGTTGTCTTTGATGTTATCATCAGCCAACGCGCTAGCCTTCGTCAAGGAACTCACGCTGTTAAAAACCGTTCTGCAGTATCAGGCGGCGGACGCAAACCATGGCGTCAAAAAGGAACTGGACGTGCTCGTCAAGGTTCTATCCGCTCTCCACAATGGCGTGGCGGTGGTATCGTATTCGGTCCAACTCCTCGTTCATATGCTTACAAACTTCCACGTAAAGTTCGTAGATTGGCATTGAAATCAGTTTACTCTGAAAAAGTTGCTGAAAACAAATTCGTAGCTGTAGACAGCCTTTCATTTACAGCTCCAAAAACTGCTGAGTTTGCAAAAGTGCTTGCTGCACTGAGCATCGATACGAAAGTTCTTGTTATCCTTGAAGAAGGAAATGAATTCGCTGCACTTTCAGCTCGCAACCTTCCAAACGTGAAAGTTGCAACTGCAACAACTGCAAGCGTTCTGGACATCGTAAACAGCGATAAACTTCTGGTTACTCAGGCAGCTATCTCTAAAATCGAGGAGGTTCTTGCATAATGAATTTGTACGACGTAATCAAAAAACCTGTTATCACTGAAGGCTCAATGGCTCAGTACGAAGCAGGCAAATACGTATTTGAAGTGGACACTCGCGCTCACAAGCTCTTGATCAAGCAAGCTATTGAAGCTGCTTTTGAAGGAGTTAAGGTTGCTAACGTTAACACTATCAATGTAAAACCAAAAGCAAAACGCGTTGGACGCTACACTGGTTTTACAAACAAAACTAAAAAAGCTATCGTAACACTGACAGCTGATTCTAAAGCAATCGAGTTGTTCGGTGCAGAAGAAGAATAATCTAAGGAGGAAATATCGTGGGAATTCGTGTTTATAAACCAACAACAAACGGTCGCCGTAATATGACTTCTTTGGATTTCGCTGAAATCACTACCAGCACTCCAGAAAAATCTTTGCTTGTTTCTTTGAAGAGCAAGGCTGGTCGTAATAACAACGGTCGCATCACTGTTCGTCACCAAGGTGGCGGCCACAAGCGTCACTACCGTTTGATTGACTTCAAGCGTAACAAAGACGCTGTTGAAGCAGTTGTAAAAACAATTGAGTATGATCCAAATCGTTCAGCAAACATCGCTTTGGTTCACTACACTGACGGTGTGAAGGCTTATATCATCGCTCCTAAAGGTCTTGAAGTTGGTCAACGCATCGTTTCAGGTCCTGAAGCAGATATCAAAGTCGGAAACGCTCTTCCGCTTGCTAACATCCCAGTTGGTACTTTGGTTCACAATATTGAGTTGAAACCAGGCCGCGGTGGAGAATTGGTTCGTGCTGCTGGAGCTTCTGCTCAAGTATTGGGTCAAGAAGGTAAGTACACTCTTGTTCGTCTTCAATCAGGCGAAGTTCGTATGATTCTTGGTACTTGCCGCGCTACAGTTGGTGTTGTCGGAAACGAACAACATGGACTTGTAAATCTTGGTAAAGCAGGACGTAGCCGTTGGAAAGGCATCCGCCCAACAGTTCGCGGTTCTGTAATGAACCCTAACGATCACCCACACGGTGGTGGTGAAGGTAAAGCACCAGTTGGTCGTAAAGCGCCATCTACTCCATGGGGCAAACCTGCTCTTGGACTTAAAACTCGTAACAAAAAAGCGAAATCTGACAAACTTATCGTTCGTCGTCGCAACGAGAAATAATTTAAAACAATCTATCCGCCAGCTCGGTAGCGCTGCTTAGTCAGCGCAGGCCGCTGTGGTACTTATTTAAAGGAGAAAATATAAAATGGGACGCAGTCTTAAAAAAGGACCTTTCGTCGATGAGCATCTGATGAAGAAAGTTGAAGCTCAAGCTAACGACGAAAAGAAAAAAGTCATCAAAACTTGGTCACGTCGTTCAACGATCTTCCCAAGTTTCATTGGTTACACAATCGCAGTTTATGACGGACGTAAACACGTACCTGTTTACATCCAGGAAGACATGGTAGGTCACAAGCTTGGTGAATTTGCGCCAACTCGTACTTACAAGGGTCACGCTGCAGACGACAAGAAAACACGTAGAAAATAAGGAGAACATAAATGGCAGAAATTACTTCAGCTAAAGCAATGGCTCGTACAGTGCGTGTTTCACCTCGTAAATCTCGTCTGGTTCTTGACAATATTCGTGGTAAAAACGTCGCTGACGCAATCGCAATCTTGAAATTCACTCCAAACAAAGCTGCTGGCATTATCGAAAAAGTGTTGAACTCTGCAATCGCTAATGCTGAAAACAACTTTGGTTTGGAAAAAGCAAACTTGGTAGTATCTGAAGCTTTCGCAAACGAAGGACCAACTATGAAACGTTTCCGTCCGCGCGCTAAAGGTTCAGCTTCACCAATCAACAAACGCACAAGCCACATTACTGTGGTTGTTGCAGAAAAATAAGGAGGTAACATCGTGGGTCAAAAAGTACATCCAATTGGTATGCGTGTCGGCATCATCCGTGATTGGGATGCCAAATGGTATGCTGAAAAAGAATACGCGGATTACCTTCATGAAGATCTTGCAATCCGTAAATTCGTTCAAAAAGAATTGGCTGACGCAGCGATTTCAACTATTGAAATTGAACGCGCAGTAAACAAAGTAAACGTTTCTCTTCACACTGCTAAGCCAGGTATGGTTATCGGTAAAGGCGGAGCAAACGTTGATGCACTTCGTGCAAAACTCAACAAATTGACTGGAAAACAAGTCCACATCAACATCATCGAAATCAAGCGTCCTGACTTGGATGCGCATCTGGTTGGTGAAGGAATTGCTCGCCAGCTTGAGCAGCGTGTTGCTTTCCGTCGTGCTCAAAAACAAGCTATCCAACGTACAATGCGTGCAGGAGCTAAAGGAATCAAAACTCAAGTATCAGGTCGTTTGAATGGTGCAGATATTGCCCGCAGCGAAGGTTACTCTGAGGGAACTGTTCCGCTTCACACTCTTCGTGCGGATATCGATTACGCTTGGGAAGAAGCTGACACTACTTACGGTAAACTGGGTGTTAAAGTCTGGATCTACCGTGGAGAAGTCCTTCCAGCTCGTAAAAACACTAAAGGAGGTAAATAACCAATGTTAGTACCTAAACGTGTTAAACACCGTCGCGAATTCCGTGGAAAAATGCGCGGTGAAGCTAAAGGCGGAAAAGAAGTAGCATTTGGAGAATACGGTCTTCAAGCAACTACTAGCCACTGGATCACTAACCGCCAAATCGAAGCTGCCCGTATCGCTATGACTCGTTACATGAAGCGTGGTGGTAAAGTTTGGATTAAAATCTTCCCACACAAATCATACACTGCAAAAGCTATCGGTGTACGGATGGGATCTGGTAAAGGTGCTCCAGAAGGTTGGGTTGCACCAGTTAAGCGTGGCAAAGTAATGTTTGAAGTTGCTGGCGTTTCAGAAGAAATCGCTCGCGAAGCGCTTCGCCTTGCAAGCCACAAACTTCCAGTTAAATGTAAATTCGTAAAACGTGAAGCAGAATAAGGAGAAGGCATGAAACTTAATGAAGTAAAAGAATTTGTTAAAGAACTTCGTGGTCTTTCTCAAGAAGAACTCGCGAAGCGTGAAAATGAATTGAAGAAAGAATTGTTTGATCTTCGTTTCCAAGCAGCTGCTGGCCAATTGGAGCAGACAGCTCGCCTGAAAGAAGTGAAAAAACAAATCGCTCGTATCAAAACTGTTCAATCAGAAGTTAAATAATAGACTAGGGAAGGAGAATTTCAATGGAACGCAATAATCGTAAAGTTCTTGTCGGACGCGTTGTTTCTGACAAAATGGACAAAACAATCACAGTTGTAGTTGAAACTAAACGTAACCACCCAGTCTATGGTAAACGTATTAACTACTCTAAGAAGTACAAAGCGCATGATGAAAACAATGTTGCCAAAGAAGGCGATATCGTTCGTATCATGGAAACTCGTCCGCTTTCAGCTACAAAACGCTTCCGTCTTGTAGAAGTCGTTGAAGAAGCGGTTATCATCTAATCAAACCAGAAAGGAGAAAACTTAAATGATTCAAACAGAAACTCGTTTGAAAGTTGCCGACAACAGCGGCGCTCGCGAAATCTTGACAATCAAAGTTCTTGGTGGCTCAGGACGTAAGTTCGCTAACATCGGTGATGTAATCGTTGCGTCTGTAAAACAAGCTACTCCTGGTGGTGCGGTTAAGAAAGGTGACGTTGTAAAAGCTGTTATCGTTCGTACTAAATCAGGTGCTCGTCGTAAAGATGGTTCATACATCAAATTTGACGAAAACGCTGCAGTCATCATCCGTGAAGACAAAACTCCTCGCGGAACTCGTATCTTCGGCCCAGTTGCTCGTGAATTGCGTGACGGCGGCTTCATGAAGATCGTATCATTGGCTCCAGAAGTACTTTAATCAAAATTAACAAACACAGTCCCCTGGCAAAAGTCAGGGTGCCCCTATGGGCGTAAGAATTAAGAGGAGAAATAAATGTTTGTAAAAAAAGGCGACAAAGTTCGCGTAATTGCTGGTAAAGACAAGGGTGTTGAAGCACTTGTTGTTACAGCTCTTCCAAAAGTAAACAAAGTTGTTGTTGAAGGTGTAAACATCGTTAAGAAACACCAAAAGCCAAATAACGAAAACCCTCAAGGTGCTATCGTGGAAAAAGAAGCACCAATCCATGTGTCAAACGTTCAAGTTCTTGACAAAAATGGTGTTGCAGGACGTGTTGGCTACAAGTTTGTAGACGGCAAAAAAGTTCGTTACAATAAAAAATCAGGCGAAGTGCTTGACTAATCACGAAGGAAAGGAGAAGTATAATGGCAAATCGTTTAAAAGAAAAATATCTTAAAGAAGTAGTTCCAGCTTTGACTGAAAAGTTCAACTACTCATCTGTTATGGCTGTGCCAAAAGTGGATAAAATCGTTTTGAACATGGGTGTCGGTGACGCTGTATCAAACGCTAAAAACCTTGAAAAAGCTGCTGAAGAATTGGCTCTTATCTCAGGTCAAAAACCACTTATCACTAAAGCTAAAAAATCAATCGCCGGCTTCCGTCTTCGTGAAGGTGTAGCGATCGGTGCTAAAGTAACCCTTCGTGGCGAACGTATGTATGAATTCTTGGATAAATTGGTTTCAGTTTCTCTTCCACGTGTTCGTGACTTCCACGGTGTTCCAACAAAATCTTTTGATGGACGCGGAAACTACACACTTGGTGTGAAAGAACAATTGATCTTCCCAGAAATCAACTTTGATGACGTTGATAAGACTCGCGGTCTTGACATCGTTATCGTAACAACTGCTAACACTGACGAAGAGTCACGCGAATTGCTTACAGGCCTTGGAATGCCTTTTGCAAAATAATATAGGAGGTAAAACAAATGGCTAAAAAATCAATGATTGCTAAGAACAAACGCCCAGCTAAGTTCTCTACGCAAGCTTATACTCGTTGTGAAAAATGTGGCCGTCCACATTCCGTTTACCGCAAGTTTAAACTTTGCCGTGTTTGCTTCCGTGAATTAGCATACAAAGGACAAATCCCTGGCGTTACCAAAGCATCTTGGTAATATCATGATACAAAGAGCGTAACAACCACAGCAAAAATAGGAAATTTGGTGAAGGAGCGATGCTCCAAAACAAATTTATCTTTTTTGCTCAGGTTGTAGCTCGTGTTCAAATAAGAGTTATCTTATTCGAATGTGTCAATACAATCTGAGCATAGCTCAATCATTAACTAGCAAGTGCAGCTTGCAAACTACTAGTAAGAGGAGAAATATAAAATGGTTATGACTGACCCAATTGCAGACTTCCTGACACGTATCCGTAATGCTAACCAAGCAAACCACGAAGTGCTTGAAGTGCCTGCATCAAACATCAAAAAAGGGATTGCTGAAATCCTGAAGCGTGAAGGTTTTGTAAAAAACGTTGAAATCATCGAAGATGACAAACAAGACATCATCCGTGTATTCCTTAAATACGGACAAAATGGCGAAAAAGTTATCACTGGTTTGAAACGCGTTTCAAAACCAGGTCTGCGTGTTTACAAAAAACGCGAAGATCTTCCAAAAGTTCTGAACGGACTTGGAATTGCTATCCTTTCAACATCTGAAGGCTTGCTGACTGATAAAGAAGCACGCCAAAAGAATGTTGGTGGTGAGGTTATCGCTTACGTTTGGTAATATTTGGCTCCCAATTTCTTTGTGACTCTTCGTTATCGTCTCTTGCCTAACCCAAAGTTATGCCTGCGAGACGATGCCTAGATTCACTTTGAAATTGAAACCTAAATGTTCCTTTAAATCGAGAAATCGATTTAAGCCCCGTGAAAACTGGTCGCTTGCGGCCTGACAATCTAACAGGAGAATATATACATGTCACGTATTGGTAATAAAGTTATCGTGTTGCCTGCTGGTGTTGAGATCAGCAACAAAGACAACGTTGTAACTGTAAAAGGACCTAAAGGAGAACTGACTCGTGAGTTCTCAAAAGATATTGAAATCCGTGTGGAAGGAACTGAAGTAACTCTTCACCGTCCAAACGATTCAAAAGAAATGAAAACAATCCACGGAACAACTCGTGCCCTTTTGAACAACATGGTTGTTGGTGTATCAGAAGGATTCAAGAAAGAACTTGAAATGCGTGGGGTTGGTTACCGTGCTCAACTTCAAGGCAAAAAGCTTGTACTTTCAGTTGGTAAATCTCATCCAGACGAAGTAGAAGCACCAGAAGGCATCACTTTTGAACTTCCAAACCCAACAACTATCGTTGTCAGCGGAATTTCAAAAGAAGTAGTTGGACAAACTGCAGCTTACGTACGTAGCCTGCGTGCTCCTGAGCCATACAAAGGTAAAGGTATCCGCTACGTTGGTGAATTCGTTCGCCGTAAAGAAGGTAAAACTGGTAAATAATCTTGTCTGGCTGATTTTTTCAGCCAAACAAGCTGTTTTCCAAGGTTGTGCATAAGCACAAGATTAAAATTAAGAGGTGAAAATTGTGATTACGAAACCAGATAAAAATAAAATCCGCCAGAAACGCCACCGTCGCGTTCGCGGAAAACTCTCTGGAACTGCTGATCGCCCACGTTTGAACGTATTCCGTTCTAATACAGGCATCTACGCTCAAGTGATTGATGACGTAGCGGGTGTAACGCTCGCAAGCGCTTCAACTCTTGACAAAGAAGTTTCAAAAGGAACTAAAACAGAACAAGCCGTTGTTGTTGGTAAGCTCGTTGCTGAACGTGCAGTTGCTAAAGGTATTTCTGAAGTCGTCTTCGACCGCGGTGGATATCTCTATCACGGACGTGTAAAAGCTTTGGCTGATGCAGCTCGTGAAAACGGATTGAAATTCTAAGAGGAGGACACTAGAAAATGGCATTTAAAGACAACGCAGTTGAACTTGAAGAACGTTTAGTTGCCATCAACCGTGTTACAAAAGTTGTTAAAGGTGGACGTCGTCTTCGCTTTGCAGCTCTTGTAGTTGTTGGTGATCGCAATGGTCGTGTTGGCTTCGGTACTGGTAAAGCTCAAGAAGTACCAGAAGCAATCCGCAAAGCAGTTGAAGATGCGAAGAAGAATTTGATTGAAGTACCAATGGTTGGCACAACAATTCCTCACGAAGTTCTTTCAGAATTTGGCGGAGCTAAAGTATTGCTTAAGCCAGCTGTTGAGGGTTCTGGAGTTGCTGCCGGTGGTGCGGTTCGTGCCGTCATCGAATTGGCAGGTGTAGCAGATGTTACATCTAAATCTCTTGGCTCTAACACTCCAATCAACATCGTTCGCGCAACTGTTGAAGGTTTGAAACAATTAAAACGCGCTGAAGAAGTTGCTGCCCTTCGTGGTATTTCAGTTTCTGACTTGGCATAAGAAAGGGGATAACATGGCTCAAATTAAAATTACTTTGACTAAGTCTCCAATCGGACGCATCCCGTCACAACGTAAAACTGTTGTAGCACTTGGACTTGGCAAATTGAACAGCTCAGTTATCAAAGAAGATAATCCAGCAGTACGTGGTATGATTACTGCAGTATCACACTTGGTAACTGTTGAAGACGTTAAATAAGCTTTGCTGGTTTAACAACTTTAAATTAAAATACGTTAGGGGATGGGATTTTCTCAGCCCCTAAAACTAAATATATGTATAGGCGAGTTTATATAGGAGACACCTTTTCTCCTATATGAGCGCTAGCATTTTACAAAAGAGGAGAAATAATATAATGAAACTTCATGAATTACAACCTGCTGCAGGTTCTCGTAAAGTCCGCAACCGTGTTGGTCGTGGTACATCATCTGGTAACGGTAAAACATCTGGCCGTGGTCAAAAAGGTCAAAAAGCTCGTAGCGGTGGCGGCGTTCGCCTTGGTTTTGAAGGTGGACAAACTCCATTGTTCCGTCGTCTTCCAAAACGTGGTTTCTTGAACATCAACCGCAAAGAATATGCGATTGTTAACCTTGACCAACTGAACGCCTTTGAAGATGGCGCTGAAGTAACACCAGTTGTTCTCATCGAAGCAGGTATTGTAAAAGCTGAAAAATCAGGTATCAAGATTCTTGGTAACGGAGAATTGACAAAGAAATTGACTGTTAAGGCAGCTAAATTCTCTAAATCAGCTGAAGAAGCTATCACTGCTAAAGGTGGTTCAGTGGAAGTCATCTAAGCGAGGTGACCTATGTTTTTCAAACTATTAAAAGACGCATTTAAAATCAAACAGGTACGATCTAAGATTCTGTTCACTATTTTTATCATCTTAGTTTTCCGTATCGGTACAACCATAACGGTTCCGGGGATTAATGCCAAAGCCTTAAGCAATTTGAATGATTTGCCATTCTTGAATATGCTAAGCTTGGTCTCTGGTAACGCCATGCGCAACTTCTCTGTCTTTGCACTTGGAGTCAGTCCTTACATTACAGCTTCGATCGTTGTTCAGTTGCTGCAAATGGACTTGCTTCCGAAGTTTGTAGAGTGGGGCAAGCAAGGGGAAGTGGGACGGAGGAAGCTGAATCAAGCGACTCGTTATATCGCCCTAGTTTTGGCCTTTGTGCAGGCAATTGGGATTACCGCTGGTTTTGATACTCTCTCAAGAGCTAATCTGGTTGCCAATCCTAATGTTCAGACCTACGCTTTGATTTGCGTTCTTCTAGCAACTGGTTCAATGATTGTAACTTGGCTGGGTGAGCAGATTACAGACAAGGGTTACGGGAATGGCGTCTCCATGATTATCTTCGCTGGTATCGTTTCAGCTATCCCTGATATGATTAAAGGTATCTATGAAGATTACTTTGTAAATATTCCTAGTGAACGCTTGACCTCATCTTTCATTTTTGTAGGAATTCTGATTGTGGCAGTCCTGCTTATCATTTACTTTACAACCTTTGTACAGCAGGCTGAATATAAAATTCCAGTTCAATATACGAAAGTAGCTAAGGGTGCACCTTCTAGCTCCTATCTGCCACTGAAAGTCAATCCGGCTGGGGTTATTCCAGTAATCTTTGCCAGCTCGATTACAGCTGCACCGGCAGCGATTTTCCAAGTTGTCAGTGCCTTGGGCTATGACGCAGATTGGGTTAAGACAGCTCAGTCACTTTTGGCAACAACGACCATTAGTGGCATGTTCATGTACGCCTTCCTGATTGTCCTCTTTACATTCTTCTATACTTTTGTACAGATTAATCCAGAGAAGACAGCAGAAAATCTGCAAAAGAGCGGAGCCTATATTCCAGGTGTTCGTCCAGGTAAAGGAACAGAAGACTACATGTCTAAACTGCTGCGCCGTTTGGCAACAGTGGGATCTCTCTTCCTAGGTTTCATTTCTATCCTGCCTATCTTGGCTAAAGATGTATTTGGATTGACAGATGCCGTTGCTCTTGGAGGAACCAGTCTCTTGATCATCATCTCAACCGGTATTGAGGGAATGAAACAGCTAGAAGGCTACCTGCTGAAGAGAAAGTATGTCGGCTTTATGGATACATCAGAGTAAGGGAACTTTTGAATTGCTTGTCTAATGAGAAGCTTGTTCAGATAACCTTTCTTGAACCGAAAATAAACAAAATAAAAGGGGACAGAGTAGACTCACCCCCTTCTATTTTGTTTTTAAACGAGTTTATTAATCGGTTTAATAGATTGCTTTAAAAACAAAAAAGGAGACCAATCATGAATCTTTTGATTATGGGCTTACCAGGTGCTGGTAAAGGAACTCAAGCTGCTAAAATCGTTGAGCGCTTCAATGTTGCACATATTTCAACTGGAGATATGTTCCGTGCGGCGATTGCTAACCAAACAGAGATGGGCGTTTTAGCCAAGTCCTATATTGACAAGGGCGAGTTGGTGCCAGATGAAGTCACAAACGGAATCGTTAAAGAACGCCTTTCACAGGACGACATCAAAGAAACAGGTTTCTTGTTGGATGGTTACCCACGTACGATTGAACAAGCACATGCCTTGGACCAAACTCTGACAGAGCTTGATTTGGCTTTGGATGGCGTTATCAATATCGAAGTAGATCCTAATTGTTTACTGGAGCGTTTGAGCGGTCGGATTATCCATCGTGAAACAGGCGAAACCTTCCATAAGGTCTTCAATCCGCCAGCAGACTACAAGGAAGAGGATTATTACCAGCGCGAAGATGACAAGCCTGAGACAGTTAAACGTCGTTTGGATGTCAATATCGCTCAGGGTCAGCCGATTATTGATCACTATCGCAGCAAAGGTCTGGTCCATGATATTCAAGGAAATCAAGATATTAATGATGTCTTCTCAGCTATCGAAAAAGTCTTGACAAATTTGAAATAAAAGCGTTTTTCCTGCTTGCAATATTTGACAAGTAGTGATACAATGAATTAGTCTGACTTATAATTGTTACCTCTGTGCTCAGAGGGATCAAATCGAAATTTATGGAGGTACTTTTGCGTGGCAAAAGACGATGTGATTGAGGTTGAAGGCAAGGTAGTTGATACAATGCCTAATGCAATGTTTACGGTTGAACTTGAAAATGGACATCAGATTTTAGCAACAGTTTCTGGTAAAATTCGTAAAAACTATATTCGTATTTTAGCGGGAGACCGTGTGACTGTAGAAATGAGTCCTTATGATTTGACACGTGGACGGATCACATACCGCTTTAAATAATCGAAAAACTTGGAGGGAAAAAATGAAAGTAAGACCATCGGTCAAACCAATTTGCGAATACTGTAAAGTTATTCGTCGTAATGGTCGTGTTATGGTAATTTGCCCAGCAAATCCAAAACACAAACAACGTCAAGGATAAGATAGAAAGGAGAAAAAATGGCTCGTATTGCTGGAGTTGACATTCCAAATGACAAACGTGTAGTCGTTTCACTGACTTATGTGTACGGTATCGGACTTCCAACTTCTAAGAAAATCTTGGCAGCTGCTGGAGTTTCAGAAGACATCCGTGTAAAAGATCTTACAATCGAACAAGAAGACGCTATCCGTCGTGAAGTAGATGCGATTAAAGTTGAAGGTGACCTTCGTCGTGAAGTAAACTTGAACATCAAGCGTTTGATGGAAATCGGTTCATACCGTGGAATCCGTCACCGTCGTGGACTTCCTGTCCGTGGACAAAACACTAAAAATAACGCCCGCACTCGTAAAGGTAAAGCTGTTGCGATTGCAGGTAAGAAAAAATAATATAAGGAGGTAAAAAGTCTTGGCTAAACCAACACGTAAACGTCGTGTGAAGAAAAATATCGAATCCGGTATTGCTCATATTCACGCTACATTTAATAACACTATTGTTATGATTACTGATGTGCATGGTAACGCGATTGCTTGGTCATCTGCTGGAGCTCTTGGATTTAAAGGTTCTCGTAAATCTACACCATTTGCTGCCCAAATGGCATCTGAAGCAGCTGCTAAATCTGCACAGGAACACGGTCTGAAATCAGTTGAAGTTACTGTAAAAGGTCCAGGTTCTGGTCGTGAGTCTGCTATTCGTGCTCTTGCTGCCGCTGGTCTTGAAGTAACAGCTATTCGTGATGTGACTCCTGTACCACACAATGGTGCTCGTCCTCCAAAACGTCGCCGTGTATAATCACCAACCGTTACACTGCTTTTCGTTTAAGAGGGAGTATAGCAAATGATTGAGTTTGAAAAACCAAATATAACAAAAATTGATGAAAATAAAGATTATGGCAAGTTTGTAGTAGAGCCGCTTGAGCGTGGCTATGGTACAACACTGGGAAATTCTCTTCGCCGTGTGCTTTTGGCTTCACTTCCAGGTGCTGCTGTTACTTCAATTAATATTGAAGGTGTTTTGCACGAGTTTGATACAATTTCCGGTGTCCGCGAAGACGTGATGCAAATTATTCTGAACGTCAAAGGGATTGCTGTAAAATCTTACGTCCAAGACGAAAAGATTATTGAACTGGATGTTGAAGGACCAGCAGAAGTAACTGCCGGAGACATTTTGACAGACAGTGATATTGAAATTATAAACCCTGATCATTATCTCTTTACAATCGGAGAAGGCGCAAGCTTTAAGGCAACGATGACTGTCAACAGTGGTCGTGGTTATGTGCCTGCTGATGAGAATAAGAAAGATGATGCACCAGTGGGAACACTTGCGGTGGACTCTATCTATACGCCAGTGACAAAAGTTAATTACCAAGTTGAGCCAGCTCGTGTTGGTAGCAACGATGGTTTTGACAAACTAACCCTTGAAATTTTAACGAATGGAACAATTATTCCAGAAGATGCTTTGGGACTTTCAGCCCGCATCCTTACGGAACATTTGAATCTCTTCACTAATCTGACAGAAGTAGCTATCGCTGCAGACGTTATGAAGGAAGCAGAAAAGACTTCTGATGACCGCATTTTGGAACGGACCATCGAAGAATTAGATTTGTCAGTTCGCTCATACAACTGTTTGAAACGTGCAGGTATCAATACTGTATTTGATTTGACAGAGAAATCTGAGCCTGAAATGATGAAAGTTCGTAACTTGGGACGCAAGAGTCTGGAAGAAGTAAAAGTTAAACTTGCTGATCTCGGTCTGGGGTTAAAAAACGATAAATAAAGGAGGAATACATGGCTTACCGTAAACTAGGACGCACTAGCTCACAACGTAAAGCAATGCTTCGCGATTTGACTACTGATTTGCTGATCAACGAATCAATTGTGACAACTGAAGCTCGTGCTAAAGAAATCCGTAAAACAGTAGAAAAAATGATTACATTGGGCAAACGTGGAGACTTGCACGCTCGCCGTCAAGCAGCAGCTTTTGTTCGCAATGAAATCGCATCAGAAAACTATGATGAAACAACAGAAAAGTATACTACAACTACTGCTCTTCAAAAATTGTTCTCTGAGATTGCACCACGCTATGCAGAGCGCAATGGTGGATATACTCGTATCCTGAAAACTGAACCGCGCCGCGGAGATGCTGCGCCAATGGCAATCATCGAATTAGTATAAGATCATCAATCTTTGTTGAGTGTTATGATGATGGAATAGAATTTCTATTCTTAGTCTAGCTCTGGTCTACCGCTAGGATTCTTTCCTAGCGGGAACACTCATCATATAGTTGATAATAGGTAGACGCTTGTTTACGAAATTGCTTTTAAGACAAAAACAATTTCGTAAGCAGGCGTTTTTGTATGAGGCTAGGAAAATACCTGAAATTTTGTTATAATACTCTAACACTATCAAAAATTTATAGGAAATGAAAATGACTGATTCAATCCAAATTTTAAAAGAACGCTATTTAAAGAATATCAAAGAAAATCCAACTGTCTACATTGGCATTGAGTTAGAATTTCCTATTGTCAATAGCCAGGGCGGAGCAACGGATCCAAATGTTGCCAAGAATCTCTTGAAGCGTCTGTTGGAAGAGTATGATTTTGAGGCAGAACGATTTGATAGAGACGGGAACCCCATCCAACTGAAATCTACTAAAAATGAAGACAGAATTCTTTTTGAGGTCTCTTACAATACTTTGGAATTTGCTTTTGCCAAGGCTAGCAGAATTCAAGAAGTTGAAGAGCGTTTTAAGAACTATCTGAGCATTATTCAGGCAATTCTACGCAAAGAGAACCATGAAATTCAAGGTAAAGGAATTCATCCTTTCTGGGCAGAAAATGATAATAGTCCAGTTAAGTATCCAAGATATGAAATGCTGATGCAGTATTTAGCTATGGGAAAGAACATGGATGGTCTGCACAATTATCCAGAATATGGTGCTTTTATTTGTGGGAGTCAGGTGCAGTTAGATGTTTCAAGAGAAAATTATTTAACTGTTATCAATGTCTTCAATCAAATTGAAGCTGCCAAGGCATACCTCTTTGCCAATTCAGAGTTTTCTGATTCTTCTTGGGATACAAAAATAGCTCGGGATATTTTCTGGGAGCAATCAATGCATGGCATTTTACAGGAAAATGCGGGTGTGAATTCGAAAGATTTTCAAACTGAAGATGATTTTTTTGCGTATCTTAGTAAATCAGCGCTTTTCACTGCTGAACGGGAAGGTAAATCCTACTATTTCTATCCGATAGCTGCTAATGAATACATGAGTCAGAAAACTATTGAGGCTTATAGCCTTTCAGGTGAAAAAGTAAACTTGACTCCAAGGGAAGCGGACTTCAAGAATCACAGAAGTTACCAGTATCAAGATTTGACGACACGGGGGACAGTAGAGTTTCGGAGCGTCTGCACCCAGCCTTTTGATAAAACTTTTGCTTCTGCCGCTTTTCATCTTGGTATTTTAGAAAACTTGGAAAATGTGAAAGCCTATTTACAAAACGCTCCCTTCTTTCAGGAGGAAGGTCGGGATTACAGAGCTTTAAGAAGAAAGTTTTCCAAAAAAGAGTTGTCTTCAAGTGAAAGAGAGCATATTTATGAATTCACAAAAACTTTGCTTCAGCTGGCGAGAGCTGGTTTAATAGCACGTCAACTAGGTGAGGAAGCTTATCTTCCCTCTCTTTAATAGAGGCTAGCCTCTGATGAATAAAAAATTCTAGAAAACTTTTAATTTTTTTCAAAAAAGGTATTGACAGTTGGGTGGTATAGGTGATATACTAATATAGTTGTCGCGAAAGACAAAGCCCTTTGAAA
>NZ_JAHZOW010000008.1:0-7412 GCF_019929145.1 Streptococcus sanguinis
AAAGGACTTAGTCCTGTACAATACAGAACTAAATCCTTCACTTAAATTATTTGTCTAACTTTTTGGGGTCAGTACACACTTAGTCCCTTTTTTCCTTGCCTTAAAATTCTTTATTGCTAGATAATGGATATAGCCACATCTCATGTGACTGGCCAATCAACGAGTCGGAGTATAGGTCAATTCCTTGCCATGCTTGGTCAGAAAATCTGCCAATTCCGAATCAGGAATCTGCCGCAAATAAAGGTTAGAACGAATCGTATCGTCTTCTTCACGGCAGGTTGAGAGAACCAAATACCGGTCACTCGCCTTAATCTGGATCTTAGGATCCTTTGTCCGAGCAGCCTCATAGATATTTCTAAGCTGAGTCGTAAAGTCCTCGTCATCCTTAAACTCCGTCCGATAAAAAGCAGTCTCTTCCGGCACGATGACCAGTCCCATAGCTTGATAATAATACTTACGCTCAGGAGTCTCAATCACGACATATCTATGTTTGTCAAAATAATCCTGACGATCATAGTAGTTGACATCATTAAACATGCGATGATCTCCTGCCTTGCTACCCCGAGCATGCCCGAAAAGCCAAGTCAGACGATCACTGAAATCTTTATGATTGTCCTTATCCATAAAGACCGCTCCCATATAGGGCTCTTGCTTTCCTTCAAAAGTCTTCAGCAGATAAGTCGCATTATCTTTCGTTTGCACCACTGGCTCATCCAACTGTGTACCAGGAGCATAGACATAGCCTATCGTTTCTGAATTCACAGTCTTCAGTTTAGCAAAACGCTCTGCTAAATATTCCTTTTCTGTCTGACTTGAAGATGCAGATGAGCTTGACGTTTCAATCCTACTAGGATGCGAAACTCGAAGCTTACTGCCTGATGCTGATGAACGGAAAGAATAAAAAACAGAAAAAATAACCAGAACAATCAGCAGGAGGCAGAGGCCAACAACAAGGAGCTGTTTTTTATTCGAAGCTTGACTCCTATCTTTTTCTTGCATAATCTAAAAATCCTTTATTTTTCATTTTTTACAAAAAATATCACCGAACGAAGGCTCAGTGATATTTAGGCGTTAGCACAAATTAAAGACAAAATTATTTGACTGCACTTGTCTTAGGAAGTGACTTTTCTTCAGAATTTTCCTCATTTTCCTTGTTCTCTTCTTTTGCTTCCGGAGCTTTTTTTGCTTTATTTTCTGATTTTTTAGCCTTCTTTTTACCTGCTGTTGAAGAGGATGCCGCCGAAGATTGAGACGGTGCTGGAAAAGTTGGAACTGATGAAGAGGCTGTGGAGTAAGGTGCTGCCGAATAAGCCGGTGTAGATGGATCTGTAGTAGATGGTGCCACTGAAGGCTGATCCGCATTAGCCGACTCTCCCTCACCAATAACAAGAACTTTGTTACCAGCTTGATCCTCCATCACAGCACTTTTGCCAACCGGAGCTTTCTTAGCTTCAGCAACTTGCTGATCCAGAGCTGATTGTGCATCTCTATAGGCCTGCAATTCATCCATAACTTTATTAGATTCTGAGTCCGTACTGCCTTGGGGAACTTCATTATTATCAATGTCATTAACCCAAAGACTGGCTGTACCCTCAGCAAATACTGGTGCAGCAGCCGCGAAAAGTGAAAGGGCCACAGCACTTGAAAGCAAAACCTTTTTCATTATCTCATCTCCTCGTTACTTTTCAAAAATAATTGTAACTCCCCGTTACCTAATATTACCTACTACTAAGTATAGTTCGAACTCTTAAAAAAGTCAAGAATTTTACTACATAAAAATTTTTAAAACCAAATAATACCAAGGGATGAGACAAATTGTCAATTTACCAACTATTTAAATGGTCATTTATTTATATTTGAAACATCAAGTAATTTGAATTTTCTTTTAAAGTGAATGTTGGACTTTTTTTAAAAAAGATAGTAGGAATAAAATAAAGAAGAGGCCAGAAATTATGTATCCCAGCCATATATCACAGATTATTTTTTACCTATTTCAAACAAGGGTGACAGCGGCCGTTTTTCATGAATACGGACAATGGCTTCCCCTAAAAGATGCGCAATTGAAATATGCTCAATCTTATCAATCAAGCGCTCTTGAGGCAGATAAATCGTATCCAGCACAACCAATTTTTTAATCGCCGATTTTTGAATATTATCCATAGCAGGACCAGACAAGACTGGATGAGTGCAGCTAGCATAGACTTCTACAGCCCCTGCTTCAGCGAGAGCATCAGCTGCATGGCAGATAGTTCCCGCTGTATCAATCATATCATCAATTAGGATACAAGTTTTTCCTTCCACCTTACCAATGATATTCATGACTTCACTGCTGTTCATCTTGTCCACACTGCGTCGCTTATCAATAATCGCAATCGGTGTTTTCAGAAACTCTGCTAACTTACGGGCACGACTCACACCACCATGGTCAGGACTGACTACCACATAGTCGCCCCCTGTCATATTACGGCGCTCAAAGTAATCTGCAATCAAAGGTGCACCCATCAAATGATCCACTGGAATGTCAAAGAAGCCCTGAATTTGCGCTGCGTGCAAGTCAATAGTCAGCATCCGATCCACACCAGCAATTTCCAACATATTAGCAACTAATTTAGATGTAATTGGCTCACGAGCTCTAGCCTTGCGATCCTGCCGAGCATAGCCATAGTAAGGCATGACAACATTAATGGATTCAGCACTAGCCCGTTTCAAAGCATCTACCATAATTAAGATTTCCATCAAATTATCATTGACTGGCGAGCTGGTAGACTGCAAAATAAAGACGTGTTTCCCGCGAATAGATTCTTCAATATTCACTTGAATCTCACCATCAGAGAACTGACGGACAGTTGATTTTCCAAGTGGCAATCCAATCTCTTGAGCAACACGCTGCGCTAATTCTTGATTAGAAGAAAGAGCAAAGAGTTTTAAATCAGAAAAAGACATGATTCCCTCCAGATTCTAAATCGTCTTTCATTGTCCAATTACAACTTTTCCCAACTACCATTGTAACTTTTTTCAGTTGATTTTTCAATTAAAAATAAAAAACGCCAGAGGCGCTTTTTACTGATTAGTTCGGATAGATATATGAAACTGTACCTTGTGCAGTTGTTGGATTAAACCATCCACGGTAGTTACCGATTGATTGTTGTCCAAGGTAGTTTGCTTCTGATACTTGGATGCTTGTAGTAGATTGAACAGCTGTTACTACTGCAACGTGTCCGTATCCACCGTCAGTCCAACATGCAATCGCTCCAACTTCTGGCTGTGAACCAACACGGAAGCCTGCTGCTGCTGCACTTGCAGACCATTGTCCACCATTACCCCAGTAATCGCCAGCCCAAGGAGCTAATGTCTTAGCACCCCATGTACATTGACCTACTGGATAAGAAGAGGCAGATGAGCTATAAACTGGTCTATTTGCACGGGCAACAGATTGAGTTACTGCAGGTGCTGCTGGAGCCGCTGCTTCAGCTGCTGGAGCTGAATTAACAACTGCTTGAACTTGAGCTTGCAGGGTAGTATTTCCTGAAGCTTCAATTGCTTGGCGTTTTGATTCTTGCTCTGCTTTATAAGCTGCTTCACGAGCTGCTGCTTCAGCTGCTGCTTTTTCAGCTGCTGCTTTTTCTTCAAGAAGAGAATTCTTTTCGTTTTCAGCAGTTGCTTTTTCAGCCGCAAGACTGGCCTGAGCTGCTTTCAGTTCAGCTTGTTTTGTTGCCAAAGCTTGCTCATCATCAGCTAACTTCTCTTGGTTAGCAATTACAGTATTGATAGCTTCGTTATTCGCAACTTGCTTTTCAGCAATTACTTCTTTATCTTTCTTTTGTTGTTCCAGCATTTTATTATTTGCTGAAACAATTTCGCTCATAGCTGCTACACGAGAGATAGCTTCTGTAATAGAGCTAGAATTTACAACTGTATTGATGTAGCTAGTAGCAGTTCCATTTGTTTGGGTACTGCGTGCTTGATTTGCAAGTGACTCATTACGAGCTACAATATTTTTAGACAGCTCGTCAATCTCTGCAGAAAGTTTTGCAGATTCAGCAGACAATTTTTCATTTTCTGCTTTAAGCTCTTCTTGTTGCTTTTGAATAGCAGATACTTGTCCTTGAATCTCGTTAACTTGTGCCTGAGCTGATTGTTGTTGCTCTGTCAAACTGTTAATCTTGCTGTCTTGTGCAGCAATCTTTTCATCAGTTGTCTCCGCTTTAACGCTCACAAGTGCAGCTCCTTGTGAAAGGATAACTGTACTCAATAAAATTGATGTGAGTAGTTTTTTCTTCATAAAAATAATACACTCCTTCTTATAAGACATTAACTAGTATACCAGAAAATGCTGTATCATATGTTACGCCTTTATTACATTTTTATTTCTTGTTTATCATAAATACATTTTTTCGAAAATAGGCTGAAAAATGAGGAATATCAAGCCATTGAGAAGGATAGTCGGTACTAAACTGCTAAGGACAAAATCCTGCAAATTCAGACTAGAAAGATTCAAAAATACTGCAAAAGCAAAACTGGTTAATTCAAATAAAAATACAAGAATCAGAACAGATAAAAAGCGAGTAAATTTATTTAAAAGCATAGTCGAACTAGACTGACAAACCAAGAGACTTAAAAGAGGAAAAAGAATAAGAGCAATACCGATGGTATGAAAATAATAAACATCGTAAATCAGCCCCAGACAGCAAAATAAGAGAATATTATAGTTTTTAGAGAGGTTGATGGAAACAAAAAGCATGAAAATAAAGATAAAATGACTTACTAGGTGCCATTGCAAAGGCAGAATATTAGCCAGAAAAGTCGAAATCTGCCCATCAATCAGTAAAACAAAAAATAAAATAATAGGAGTCAAAAGATGTTCTTTAATATCTCTCATATCAGTTCCCTACCAACATTACAGCACGGATATCCGACAAATCCGCAGCCGGCTTAACCAGAACAATCTTGTTTAACTGATCCTTAGCCTCAGACACGGAAAGTACCTTACCGACAGGAATATTTTCTGCATTATAAGCACCCAAGCCACTGGTTGCCACCTCATCTCCCTCTTTTATATCTTCAGCACTATTTAACTGACTGATGCTATAAGCAGAGTTTTTTGCATCATAACCCGTAATAATCCCATAAACTGGACCAGACTTCGTTTGAATTCTAACAGAAATTTTAGTTGAGTTTTCCTCGTTAGTCAGTAGAGAAACCAAGCTAGACTGACTACTAGTTTCAGAAACACTTCCGACCAGACCACCATTAGCGACTACTAGCATAGCATCTGTCACATTATCAGATGTCCCCTTGTCAATAGTCAGCTCATTTTTCCAGGATGCTGGCGTACGGGCAATCACTTCGCTGGCAATTTGTATTTGATTTTTATCAGCCTCTTTAAATTCCAGAAGTTTTCGCAACTGCTCATTCTCATCTTCTAAGGAATCTACCTTCCCAGCCTTTTCCTCAAGCTCATAAAGATTTTTCTTGAGCTGCTGATTCTCTCTATAAGTAGACATCAAATCTGACATTTCTTCTTTTTTATCAGCTACAAAAGCAAAAGGAGAGCCAACAAGTCTATCTACCAATGAAATAATATTTGAAGTAGTTGATACAAACCAACTAGAAGAGGTAGATAGGATGAGTATCGTCATTGCAACAACTAATACAAAAAAAGAAATCAAAAACTTAGACTTTTTAAATCGATTCATCAGAAAAACCTCACAAAAAAGGACGAGAAAGTATAAGAAAAGGAGATAGCAAATGCTAAACTCCTCATTATACGGAGAATGGGGGATTCGAACCCCCGCGCCGGTTACCCGACCTAACGATTTAGCAAACCGTCCTCTTCAGCCTCTTGAGTAATTCTCCAATATTTTATGGGCACGAGTGGACTCGAACCACCGACCTCACGCTTATCAGGCGTGCGCTCTAACCACCTGAGCTACGCGCCCAAGTTTGAAAACTTGGTATGAACTTTCGTTCAAAGCGGGTGACGAGAATCGAACTCGCGACAACAGCTTGGAAGGCTGTAGTTTTACCACTAAACTACACCCGCATCACCACTATGATAATGTATGGCGCGAGACGGAATCGAACCGCCGACACATGGAGCTTCAATCCATTGCTCTACCAACTGAGCTACCGAGCCAATTATTGCGGGAGCAGGATTTGAACCTACGACCTTCGGGTTATGAGCCCGACGAGCTACCTAGCTGCTCCATCCCGCGTCAATACTATTTGTCCCTAAGGAGGATGTGGGATTCGAACCCACGCACGCTTTTACACGCCTGACGGTTTTCAAGACCGTTCCCTTCAGCCGGACTTGGGTAATCCTCCAAGATAACACTATGGACCTTGTAGGACTTGAACCTACGACCACTCGGTTATGAGCCGAGAGCTCTAACCAGCTGAGCTAAAGGTCCGACAAGATCATTATAGCGGCGAAGGGGATCGAACCCCCGACCTCCCGGGTATGAACCGGACGCTCTAGCCAGCTGAGCTACACCGCCATCTATCGGGAAGACAGGATTCGAACCTGCGACACCTTGGTCCCAAACCAAGTACTCTACCAAGCTGAGCTACTTCCCGAACTTAAGTTATTCACTTAATGCACCCTAGAGGAGTCGAACCTCTAACCGCCTGATTCGTAGTCAGGTACTCTATCCAGTTGAGCTAAGGGTGCTCATCTTCTTCTACTGCCTCTTACAAGTCTATGCCGAGGACCGGAATCGAACCGGTACGATCGTTACCAATCGCAGGATTTTAAGTCCTGTGCGTCTGCCAGTTCCGCCACCCCGGCCGCCTCAAGCGAACGACGGGATTCGAACCCGCGACCCCCACCTTGGCAAGGTGATGTTCTACCACTGAACTACGTTCGCATCCTATTCAAAAATGCCGGCTACATGACTTGAACACGCGACCCTCTGATTACAAATCAGATGCTCTACCAACTGAGCTAAGCCGGCTCATTATTATCTTATATGCGGGTTAAGGGACTTGAACCCCCACGCCCTAAAGCGCCAGATCCTAAATCTGGTGCGTCTGCCAATTCCGCCAAACCCGCTCTTATGACCCGTACTGGGCTCGAACCAGTGACCCTTTGATTAAAAGTCAAATGCTCTACCAACTGAGCTAACGAGTCTCTTACTTTTGAAATCGTCTCGACTTCAACGGTCCCGACGGGAATCGAACCCGCGATCTTCGCCGTGACAGGGCGACGTGATAACCGCTACACTACGGGACCTATTCTTTTCAGAATATGGGAGTTAACGGGATCGAACCGCTGACCCTCTGCTTGTAAGGCAGATGCTCTCCCAGCTGAGCTAAACTCCCTTCGCTAAGCGACTACCATATCTCACAGGGGGCAACCCCCAACTACTTCCGGCGTTCTAGGGCTTAACTGCTGTGTTCGGCATGGGTACAGG
>NZ_JAHZOW010000009.1:0-5915 GCF_019929145.1 Streptococcus sanguinis
ATCAACGACCTAGGCCAATACGAAGTGCTCAATCAAGACCTGTCAGGACTTGACTTAGCCGAGGATATCAAGGAAGTACCGACGGAGCTGGAAGCTATTGTCAGTCAGATCCAACTACTGACAGAGAGTCAGCAGATCCCACCAGTGCCACAGCCATGGCTGCCACCGCTTAAAGAGCGGATGACCCTGCAGGAGCTGGAGCCGATCCAGCCGCAGGAAGCCTGGGAGCAAAAGAAGCCTGTCTCTGTCCTTCTGGGAATGGCGGATATCCCGCAGGCGCAGAAGCAAGAGCCCGTCTCTGTCAATCTGTCTAAGGATGGGCATATCCTGCTCTACGGAAGTCCAGGTACGGGGAAGACAACCTTCCTGCAAAGTGCGGCCATGGACTTGGCTCGCAAGTTCAGTCCCAAAGATGTCACGCTCTACCTGATGGACTTCGGTACCAATGGTCTGGCGCCGCTGGGCCAATTACCGCAGGTAGCCGATACCCTGCTTTTGGATCAGACGGAGAAGATTGCCAAGTTTGTGCGCATCATGGAGCGGGAGCTCAACCGGCGTAAGAAGCTCTTGTCGGACTACGGTGTTGGTACCTTGGAGCTTTACCGTCAGGCTAGCGGTCAGCAAGAGCCGGCGATTGTCATCTTACTGGACAGCTATGAGTCCATGAAAGAAGAGGCCTATGAAGCGGAGCTCTTCAAGCTCTTGGTGCGGATCTCCCGTGAAGGTCTCAGCATCGGTGTTCACCTCTTGGTGACAGCGGGCCGTCAGTCCAACCTTCGGGCGCAGTTCTACGCCAACTTCAAGCACCAGCTGAGTCTGCCGCAGAATGATTTCGGAGAAGTCCGCTCTATCGTGGGCTCTACCCCTCTTGCGAAAACCATGGAAGACATCAAGGGTCGGGCGCTTATGAAGCGTGACGAGGTTGATGTTATCCAGCTAGCTTTGCCAGTAGCGGGTGCCAATGATGCGCAAGTCCTCAACAACTTGCGTCAAGAAGTCGCTTCTCTCCAAGAAGCTTGGACCGGACAACGCCCAAGTGCCATTCCGATGGTACCAGAGGAGTTGAGCAAAGATGTCTTTTACCAAGCTTATGGTATTCAAGAACTCTTGCAGCAGGAAGTTATCCCAATGGGATTGGATATGGAGAATGTACAACCAGTAGGATGGCAGACTCATCAAGGGCCGTTTGTATATGTAGCTGGTGAAAAAGAAGAACAGAAACTAGCAATAACTGAGCATATTATTGAGATGTCGAAACAAATGGATAAAAAAGTTGTTTTGTTGGCACCTTTGTACAATATGTTGCCAGAAATGGATGATGAGGTGCTGACTGCTTTTGATAAAGAGGCTTTGGAAGAGACAATTTTATCTATCTCTGCTAAGTTAGATGAACGAATGGCGAATCGACAATTTGATTATGTCGCAACCGTACTGTTCTATGATTTCTCAGATTTTATTGAAGAATTGAGCATAGATACTCAAAAAGAGTTGGCACGAATTCTTGAGAAAGGTCCTAAACTTGGTTATATGCCAATTGTTATTACAGATGTTAGTCTGACGAAGCATTATGATACTGCGACTAAAGTAGTTAGAAACTTCAAACAAGGTTTAATTGCGACTCGGATTAACGACCAACAGGTGCTTAATGTAAATAATAGACCAAATACTAGGGAGCCGGTTCTTGAAGTACAAGAACATTACTTGGTTCAGGATAATATGGCTAGGAAAGTCAAAGTTTTTATAGAGTAATATGAAGGAGAAAAAATGGCAGATTCACAGAATACTATTGCACTTAGAGCGGAAATTGCTCAAGTCGAAAAAAAACTTAAAGCGCTTCAAGCAGCTGGAAAGGGATTAGGCAGTGTAAAAAACGAAATTAAAGAAACCTACGAAGGCGGAGATGTTGCGGATTTATATGGGAATAAATATGATGAGATGAAGGATGATGAGTCAAAAGCTATCAAGGGGTTCAAGTCAAAATTTGATGATAAGAAAAGCGCTATGATGGACAAAATTCACAGTCAGGAAAGGGTATTAGCTTACAAATTAAATTCTCTGAATACTCAACTTAGATTTTCTGAAATTTGGGATGCTATAACAAATAAATAAAACAAGGAGGGAAAGTATGGCTATTGTAAAGTTTTTAACTAAATCAGGATTGTCCACTCATGGAGAAAGTGCAATCACGTCATCTGCTAATTATAAAGATGGAATTGAGGGAGCTCACCATACTCTTACGATTAAGACGAATGGATCGCATTCAGAGGCAATCAAGGCATTTGAAAATAAAATGAATACTATTGCTCAAAAGATTTTTGTAAGATATCCGGAACTGTTAACTAAATATGGAACTATCATTGACACATATGTAAAAGCTGTGGAAGGCGCAGGTTTTACATCTGATATTTTGCGAACACAAAAAACTCCCATAAAGCATGTTAAAAAATGGCTTGATGAGACTACTGTCGATCGATTTGAAAAATTGCATAAAGCATTAGATCCTCAGTTAGAGGCAGCTAGAGATGCTTTAAAAATGGATCCGGAACCGGAGAGTGTCGACGAGGGTGAGATTAATACTCGTAGTGAATTGGCTTCTGCGAAGGGAGAACTACAGACTTTAGGGCAGGCTCGAATGGATACTCATATGAAGCTGGAGAATGCCCTGCAGACTTTCAAGGCTGATTTAAAAAGTTTTACATCAGAATTATCTATTGTGTCACAAGCTTTAAATAATGCTCGGTTTATGTCTGGCCTACCTGCTAGTGATGTCGAGGCTATGATTATTTCTGGCCAACTGAGAGCGAATAATATTGATGAATTGGATGCCATTCAAGATAGAGGAGACGGAGCTGCGCTCAAAGTTCTCTTAGGAGAAGGAACAGACAAGAAGCAGTTCTTCACTGACCTAGGAAGCGTAGATACTAGTAATGTTAGCTCTGTTATGATGTATAAAATCTATTTAAGGACACATGCAGAAGAGGTGCGGGCAGAAGATGAGAATGACTTTACTAATATTGAAGCGATGGCGATTGCTATATCTAATCAACATCATGATAAAGCTCAAGCTTATACAGAGAAAATGACTATTGCTGGAGACAGATATGCAGAACTTATTGGTAACAGAGCACGGGCTCTGAATCCCAAGCTGCAAGGAAATGATACCGCGACTTATGAACATCAGCTAGATGAAAACGCCCCCTTACTTGCAGCGCTGGATAAAGATTTAAAATCAGCCGGACGCTTGGTACATTTATTTGAGGCGATGCATGTTAATCATGTTGGACGAGACCGTAATATCAATCCAGCCGATAAAAAGAATCCAATCTATGAAACCAGAACCATCAAGCAGGGCAGCCTCAGTTTGGTCAACGAAAACAAAGATGACATCTATCGTTTTACGCTTTCGGTTAAAGGTGGGAACTTACAAAAAGAATTATCTGTTATTTCCAACCGTCAGGAAAATGCAACTCCACTAGAACTTTCTGAACTTAGTGAAGAATACAGAAAATTGGATGAGAAACGCTTAAAGGCTGGTGTTGACTTTGCATTGGATATGGCGACCTTAGGAGCCGGTTCTCAATATGCTTTCATGATTAACACAATTCGCAATTCGGATGTCCTTTTCGGAGAAAAATCTACAATGGAACAGCGTTTTTCATCAATTATCAAACAGGATGCGGTTAATAAAGGCCAGTTCGGTTCCAGCTATAGTGATTTGCTTGGGAAGTGGCCACGTGGTATTTCTAATACGGGAGTTATCGTATCGAAATTAAATGAGATTCAAAAGAACGCTGATGAAATTAAGAAGAAGACCAATCAAAAGTTGTTTAATATAGGCGGGTATACCATTAGCGATTATAATCACGGTTTCGGTGATTTGGGAAGTAAAAAGGAGAATAAAACCGTACTGTTCCGTCCACAGTATGATCTGCAGGCAATTCTGGAGATGGATGACCTAGAGAAGAATGGCGTGCGGACTTATGTATATCATACGAATGGAAATAATGGAGCCGAGGCTTTAGAAAAATTTGATCAGGCTATGAGCCAGTATAAGCCGGGCAGTCCCTATAGAAATGATGTGTCTAAATTTTTTGGAATCAAGGACAGTGATGATAAATTGGCACCCATTACCAGTGACATGAGGGATTTTCTGACAGGAAAAGGTGGAATGGAGAATCAAAATATGGTAAATTTCTTTAAGAGTATGGAGATTATACAGGAAGAAAAAGATAATGGGAAAAATCCCTTTGGTCTTGAAAGAAAGGTCTTTAGTGCAGGAGATTATATTACTGACCGCAACGAATTCTATGATAAGCTACTAGAGGGGAACAAGACTGGAGACCAACCATGAGACAACTTCAAATTAAGAAAACTAAACTCTTTTCTATTCTATTAGCAGTATTTTTCTTACTCGGAGTTGCCGTCTGGTACTTTTTTCTGCGGGTGACACCACGTTTTGAAGAATCTGTTAAAGTAAACGTGGACAAGGATATACAGATTGAGCAGCTAGAAAATGGACGGGTTGTCGCTATTACCTCTAACACTCCTTATTATCCATATTTTATGGTAGGGAAGAAGAATTTTTATTTAACAGAGTGGCGGCGTAACAATACAAACAGACTCCCACGTGATGACCAACAGAAGGATGGAGAATACTATTATCTTCATTGCTATGATTTGAATAGCAAAAAAGAAGAAAAGAAGCTGGATCTGTATGAGATTATACGCAAATACGATTCTAAGTTGGGTATTGATTTATCGGTGTCAATCAAGATTGTGTTTTACCGGGGAGCAGATTATTTGTATATAGGTTTGTCGAAAGAGAATAAAGGTGCTCCGGTTCATTACAAAGACGTTTTGGTTAATACAGATACAGAGGAGGTCATAGATTGTCCAAAGGATATCCTTAATCAACAAAGAGAGTTTGATTTGGCTATTAGTGCAACTGGCTTATCTAAGCGTGTTTGGGATACATATAATGTAGATATTAGTGATGCAATTTTGGAGGTTTCTGTGACAAAAAACATGAAAATACACGAAAATCTCAATATCTATCAAACCTATCCGAAACTCGTTCAAAAACTGAATCAGGGGAAGACCAGACTTTTCGTGCGTCAAGATGAGAATAGCCAGGAGGAATGGTTTAATATTCTCATGCGCTGGTTTGCGCCTACAGGAGAAGAAAAACTTTCTCTTACTATTACAGATGAGACTACTGGGGAAGTCACTTCCATTAACTCCTACCAAGACTTTCTAGTTTGGCAGGAGTTGCATTCTAAAAAGGAGGAAAATAAAGAATGAGTCAAATACAAGTCAACCATAGGACTATCCAAAGTTCTAATGCGAATTTTAATGTCCAATTAGCAACTCCTTATACTGCAGCTTTTGCAGGATATGTGCAGGATTCATCTACGCAATATTTAGAGGCAGCATCTGATACTATTCAAAAAAGTACGGAGAATTTGGGAGAGTCAATAAAAAATTTTAATGACTATATCAATAGTGTTGCGGAATATTTTAAATCTAAGGACAGTACATTAGCTAAGGAGATTTCATCGGTAACTGTTCGTGCAGTCCCTAGCTCTAAGCAGCAAGCTGCACAAAAGAAGCAGCAAGCTAAAACTTCGACAACCTATAAAATACTACCTTAATAATCTAGCTTTAGAATTTGTTTTAAACTACTTGATTTCATTTTCAAGTAGTTTTCTTTTTCTCTTCTTTTCTCCTATCTCTCGTATGGTATAATGGAACAAGGACATTTTCCTTCTAGTACTTTGAAAACTCTATATTTTTTGAATGGTTTATCCGCTCTGCTATTTCCCAAAAAATAAATAAAATGACTGACCTGGGCTGCTCACTGATCTTCGTGCAGGATGTGATGAGCTCGCTGTCTGAGAATATCAAGACGGTTGTCA